>JAYODK010000055.1:0-8037 GCA_038106225.1 Opitutales bacterium
GACGAAGAGCTTCCGGTTTTGGTTTATTGACTGAGCTTTGATCGGCTTCGAAAAACCCGTGGAGTTGTCTAATGCGGGTGGGGTGTCTCATTTTGCGCAATGCTTTTGCCTCGATCTGTCTAATCCGTTCGCGGGTTACTTTGAACTGACGGCCCACCTCTTCAAGGGTACGGCTATATCCATCTTTTAGTCCGAAACGAAGTGAAAGAACATTACGCTCACGCTCAGTTAGAGAGTCTAGCACATCAATAATTTTTTCCCTAAGCAGGGAATAAGCAGTCATGTCGTAAGGATTTTCAGCCCCCTTATCCTCGATAAAATCTCCAAAGCTAGTATCATCTCCATCGCCCACTGGGCTTTGCAAAGAAATAGGTTGCTGGGCCATTTTCATAATCCCCTGAACTTTGTCTAAGGCTAAGCCCATTTCATTGGCTACTTCCTCAGGAGTTGGTTCATGACCGAGTTCCTGAAGCAACTGTTTTTGCACCTGCATCACTTTATTTAGTGTTTCAATCATGTGAACAGGAATACGAATAGTCCTGGCCTGGTCGGCAATGGAGCGGGTAATTGCTTGGCGTATCCACCAGGTGGCATAAGTGGAAAATTTGTAACCACGGCGGTACTCAAATTTTTCCACAGCTTTCATAAGACCCATATTACCTTCCTGAATCAAATCAAGGAAAGACAATCCACGGTTCGTATATTTTTTGGCAATCGAGATCACAAGTCTGAGATTGGCTTCCACCATTTCAGTCTTTGCTTTATGTGCCTCTCTCATGGAGTGCCGGATATCTTTAACCAATTGAATAAGTTCGGCGGGTTCCATGTGAAATTTCGCCCGAGCATCGGTCAATTCCTTTTTGATTCTGTCCATCTTAATACCCTTGCGCTTTAACTTTACTGGATCTTTTTTTCCGAGTTCCAAGTTATGCACATTTCGGGTAATCGCTTTGAGTTCTGGGTTAATATCCTGCAGATAATCCTCAAAAACTTTTAATTTTAAGCAGCATTTCTTAAAGATCGGTTCAAGCTCAGTCTCATACTTTTTGAATCTACCAAGTGCCCTCTTTTTCTGGGTAGCATTGGGTCCGCTTATGAAACCATGCCATGCATTCTCCAACTTTTTGTTAAGATCACTTAGTGCCTCAACTTGCTTGGCGAGAACCTTGAAGTAACCTTCCCTGCTGTCTATCTTTTTATCGAGTACAACCCGGTCAAATCTTTCCTCCCGGTCAATTAATTTCTGACAAATGTCTAAGTGAAAGGCTGCAGTTAAAGATACCGCATATATTCGTTTGAGTGCGGCAATCTCAGCAACTTCAATACGCTTGGAAATTTCGACTTCTTCTTCCCTCGACAACAAGGGAACCTGTCCCATTTGTTTGAGATACATCCTGACAGGATCGTCAAGCATATCACTCTGATTCGATCGGGCAGTTTCGTCTTCTTTTTCTTCTATATTTTTCTTGAACTTTTCAACCTCAGCAGAGTCCAGAAGCTTGATCTCCAAATTATTGAAGATGGAAATAACATTCTGAAGTTCCTCAGGGTCTGTGGCAATCTCAGGCAAGGATTTATCAATATCCTTAAAAGTCAGAAAGCCTTGCTCACGGGATAAATTAATAAGCTTTCGGACCTTGTCAGTAATTTCGTTTTTAAGGGCATGAGGTTCCACCGATTTTTTAACCGCCTTGGCTGCTTCTTTAGCTGTTGTTTTCGCTGGCAGCTTTTGTGAAATTTTGGCTGAACTAGTTGAAACTTTCTTTGGTGAAGTTTCAGCGGCACTCTTGGTAGGCTTTTTAACTTTAGATGCAGCTTTCGTACGCGCGTTCGAAGTTTGTTTTGCCGAGACTTTCGCCACGGTTTTCTTTTTTGGAGGTGCTTTTTCAGCAGTTACTTTTTTGGCAACAGATTTAGGGGAAGCTGGTTTAACCGATACTTTTTTGGTGGAAGCTTTCCTGGCTGATACTTTAGTTGTTTTATTGACCAGTTCTTTTGCAACTGAGGCCTTTTTTGCTTTGGGCTTTGGTTTAACCGCTGGTTTACTCTTACTTGGAGTTTTGGGCTTTGCTTTAGCAGGTGATTTCTTGGCAGTTTTGGGAGTAGGCATTATAAGTTCTGTTTCTTACTATTACTAAATTTCTAAACTTGGTGGTAGTGTTCTTTGTTGGCGGATGGATCGTAGCTTTTTGCTGAGTTCATTAAGTTTTTCAGGTTCATTCTCAGCTTCTTTTAATTGATCAAAGATAGCTTCTTCCTGTTTTTTAAGGTGGCGCATGAAAAGTACAGTGACGCACTGATGGGCAAGACGCAGGAGCAAGCCCGGTTCATCTTCGGTGATTTCTTGAAATAGTAAGTTATGGTACACATCACGCTCCTGATCATCCTCCAACAAATCTTCAATTTGAGAACGGGATAGAGTACCATTTTCAGCAATGGTCTCGGAGAGAATTTTAGCGAGAATACGTCCGGAAACTGGGTGCGGGTCAACCCACGAAATGTCAAGCGTGTTGGCAAGAGGACTAGCGAGACGGTCGTCATGCAAAAGGACATACAATAAGTCTTCTTCAACAATTGTCAAACGATCAGGCTCATTTGAGGGAATTTCTATTTCAGAAAGTGCTTTTCTGTAAGCAGGGGTACGGTTTTTCCGATGCCTAGTAAAGTCGCTTTTTAATGCATCCATAGGAATGTTGAGCAGTCGGGCCAGTTGTTCGAGATAGCCTTCAAGAGCTATCCGTGACTCAATCTCCATCATTGAAGAAAACATCCATTGGCAAACAGACTCCTTCTGCTTAGGAGATGCGTTAACTAGGTTGGGCGCTTTCTGACGAACAACATACTCGATCATTGGGTAGGCACTTGCGATAATTTGCTCCATGGTTTCTTTTCCTTCAGTGATCAGAATTTGATCGGGATCAGTACCTTTAGGAAGTTCTGCAAAACGTGCGTCCAAACCAGTTTTTAAGAAAATAGAAACATAAGAAAGGGCAGCTTTCTGACCGGCACTATCCCCGTCCAGTAAGCAAACCACTCCTTGGGGTCTTGAACGGAACAACAGAAGAGCCTGACTATCTTTAAATGCCGTACCCTGGGGAGCAACCACGGTTCGAAAGCCCATTTCCCAGCATCGAATGGCATCCAGTTGACCTTCAACCAACAAAAACTCAGTTTCCTCGGAAATTTCTTTGTTCGCAAGATGAAGATTGAAGAGAAGATTGCCCTTTTCGAAAATCGGGGTCTCTGGGGAATTTACATATTTCGGAGATTTTCTTTCTCCCCATTCTGGAGTCTGGGCTAGCTTTCGGGCAGTAAATGCACAGATACGTCCGAGCTTGTCACAAATGGGTATAATCAAACGGCCAGTAAAAGCAGAAGGACCAATTTCATTTGTTTTTCCATCCCAAAATAGACCCGATTTTTTAAGTACCGTTTCGGAAAATTTTTTGGAAGATAAAAACTTGCCCAACGCAAAGCGGTTTACTGGTGCATATCCAATTCCAAACGCCTTTGCAGTTTCTAGGCTAAACTTTCTTTCCTCCAACCAATAATGCCGTGCACTATTTGCTTCCTCATTATCGTCAAGTAAGCGTTGGTGAAACCACTCTGAGGCGATGGTGTGCAATTCATAAAGCTCAGATTTTAAAGATCGAGAAACCGTTGGTTGATTTGAATGACCGGGGTTTTCTGCATAGCGAAGCGGAACACTAAACCGCTGGGCTAGAAATTCCAATGCCTCCGGAAATTCTAGGTTTTCAATTTTTTGAATGAAAGAAATCGCATCTCCCCCTTCACCCGAACTAAAGCATTTAAAAAAACCTTTGTCAGGATGAACATAGAACGAAGGAGTCTTTTCTTGAGCAAAAGGACTAAGACCAACCCAACTGGCACCACTCTTTTTTAACTGAACATAAGGACTGACAACATCGTAAAGATCGATCCGTCCTTTCAGTTCATTAACAAAGCCATCAGCGAGCCTAGGCATCAGGTATTAAAGGGAGCAGAATTTTGAATCATTGAAATGAAATTTAAATTAATCCCTTAATTTTATAAGCTCCATTTCAGCTTGTCTTGAAATTGCACTGTTAACCGGTGCAATTTGTATAATTTTCCGGTAGAGAACCGCCGCAGTCACTGGCATATTTTCAACAATATGATAGCGTCGTGCGAGTTCCCATAAAATTTCAGTGGAGTCCGGGAAAAGATCACGCACTTTTTCAAGTTCCTGCAAATATCGCTTACTTGGAAGAGTCTCGCGAGCAATTCGCAGATAGTCCATTCTCATGTCCAGATCAAAGGGTTGGTGGCGAATTGCTTCCAGGATGGTCATTTCAGCTTCACCGGTCTCACCCAGTTGGAAATGAGCCTGTGAACATAGCCTCCATGCATGGGCATCTTTGGAGTTTTTCTTGAGTGCGTCGCGTGCATGCAGCAGGGCACTGGTATAACTCCCCTCAAGGTAGGCTTGTTTACCAAGATCAATCGGAGAATCAGAAACACCGGTCACATTTTGTATTTCTCCAATAGGGGCAGCAAAAGCATCTGCTAGACTCATTCTAGATGAAGCCGCTACAGATTCAGGAACAAATTTTTCATCCATAGACGAATTTTCTCTCTTGTCCGATTGGTCTGATTGAGGAGGAACAATAGTCAATTCTTCAATTGGAGGAGGAAGTTTAGAGAGACCGGATATGGGGTTGGACTGACCGAAGTTGTCGGAACTGCCAGCCAGTAACCCGGAAGCAAGCTCTGAAGCTGATTTTCCGCGGGCATCCATTCCTCTAGCTATAAAATCAGCAAGTCTTCGCCGCCTCAAAAGATTGGCAGCATATTCAGCGAGTGAAGAAGTTTCTATGATTCCAGGATCTGATTTTTCTAGTGCTAAAATAATTGATTCAGCTCCTTCTTCATTCTTTTCCTCATGAGCAACTTTTAATAAACCAAGCAGAGGAGCGGTGGTGGATTCAGTGGACCGCCGGGATGACTCGCCATACCAGTGTTTAGCTTGTGAAAAAAGATTTTTTTGAAAAAATAAATTACCCATTAGCAGGCAGTCATCAGCCGTTGCTTCATTGCTGGCTTTAGAAAAGGAATTGAGTGATTCTGTGGTTCTGCCTTGATCAGCCAACATCCGGGCAAATCGGAGCTGGCTGCTTGGGTCTTGTGGACTGGTAGATAAATACTGACGGTATCGGTCAATAGAAGAATCAAAATCCCGGGCATTAAAATGGGCCTCGGCAGCTTCCTTGGCTAACCGTTTGTCAGGTTTAAGTGATAGAGCTTGTTCAAATCTGAAAGCAGCCAGAGAAAATTGTTTTACATCAATTAAGGAGCGGGCGAGTTGGGTTAAAATTTCAACTGATGCGGGATGTTTTTCGTTTAAGGACCGAAGCAAGGCAATCGCATCATCCGTTCTACCCTCGATTCTATATTCTAAAACCTGACTTAGATCAATCTCGGGTAGAGTAGGTGAAGATGACGGTGGTGTTTTGTCGACTTCTGCTAAATTATCTTCACTTGAAGAACAACCAAAAATACCGAGGAAGATTGACCCAATCATCAGCATAGATAACCATAATCGATATTTAGACATGATTTGTTTTTTTCACAGGAAATGGAAACGTCAAGCCATGGTCTTGATATTAATACATTCAATGGCTACAAATATGTGGTCTGAAATTGGCGAAAATCGGCTGAATCCTGAGAATATTGGCGGTTGTGAGTTAAGCAGGGTGTATCAGTCTGAAATTAATTATAATGAGGAAAAACTTCCATATGCCAGACTTTTTCAAATGATTGTCCGGTTGGAAAATGAGCATAATATTTACATTAGCCCGGTTAATTTTCCCAGAATAGCAATCAATTTTGATAGCACTCTGGCACCGGGATTGACCACCCGTACTGATTTATTGAAAATATTGATAAGATTTTTGGAAATTCGCGGTTTTGAAAAACAAGAAATATCTTTGGTTACTTATTTTTTGGACAATATAACTAGAAAAAGACTCGATACAGAATTGCCAGGTTATCAAATTTTAACCTCCCAATCTCAAGAATACTTTCATCCGGATTGGTTTCATGATAGCCCAATGCCACCCTCGATGGCTTATCGGGCAGAGTTATTGATCAAACATCCTCAAAATTCAGAGATCCGTCGCAATCTGGGAAGAAAAAGCCTGCTGCCTGCGTGTCTCTTTTTGAATGATACCTACTGGGTAAATGTAGCCACAGCAAAAGACGATCCTTATCTGGGAATTAATGGAGCTATCTCCAGTGTGTCTATAAACGGGTCAAGTAACACAGAAAGATTCCGAAAGGATTCCACTTTGGCACCCGCAACCGCAACAGAAATTTTAGCTATTCCTGAGCTATGGGAAAAGCAACTCTTCTCAATTATTGATTTGTCAGATATTCAAATTGCGGGTGGAGCAGATTTTAACTCTGAGTTTAATCGGAATCTACCTTTAATTTTAATGAGTAAAAATCCAGTGTTTTTAGATTACCACGCTATGGAAATAATTCGTAAGTTGAGAAGGCAGGTGGGATTGATGGATAAAAGCACTGAGGATTGTAAACTTTTCACCTTCAGTAAAGAATTAGGCTTGGGAAATTCACAACAGAGTGAAATTACAAATCTCTCCATGCAGTAAAGATTGAAAATTTTGCTTTAGCGACGACAGTCATTCATCACTCGTAGGCATATTTCCCTCAAATCGTGCATCCGCATGTCTGTCTCTTCTAAATATTCCTGAAAGATTTTTTTACTATGATGAGAAAATAGACGATTTAAGCGCATCGATTCATTAAGAGCAGCATGTGCCCTTTTGAGATGACATAAACCAAGGAGGTAGTCTCCAAGGTCTAATGAGGTAGCAGCAAGGACACAATTTCTTTCCGAGTCGGAGAGACTGGCACAATAACTCCATGAGAGATTTGGAGGTGGTTGCTCCCGGTTATGCATCATCATATGCTCCCAAGATGAACGGAGATAGGAAAAGAGGGCAGTTGTTGAAACAAAGACTGGATGTTTATGAACCGTGTAAGGTTCCAGTTTATCGATTTCATCCATGGGAACCGGTCGAATTTCTTTGATTTGATCCTCATCTAATTCTAGGTCATCAATGCACGACCAGTCTTCCCTTACCCATCCCATAATCTTGGATATCCCTTCAAGCCTGTCGGCATCATTTCTGCATTTATTATAAGCTGTTATGAACCTAGAGATTTCCCGGTCAGAATTGCGAACATAGGATTGCCAGTCCGCTTCATTCCAAGCAGTGCTTTCGGGTTCTTCCCAGTCACCTTCTTGATTGCTGTCGAAATCGTATTGGCTCATCAGTTTGATTTGCGGGTGTGCAAGATTCTAATAATGTCACGATAATATGAAGCTTGGTCAAATGGATTTTTGAAAACATTTTAACGGTTAGTTTTTCCAGATGCTTATTAGAATAACAGTCAATTACTCAGGACGTGTGCAAGGAGTTGGATTTCGTTGGCAGGTTTCAGAAATCGCAAAACCTTTTACCTGTACTGGATATGTGAAGAATTTGCATGACGGTTCAGTTGAATTGGTGGTCGAGGGAGAAAAAGATGTGGTTCACAGGATGGTCGAAACAGTCAATATGGAGATGAAGGAATATTGGCATGAGAAAAGTATGGACGAACGAACAGGAGAGGCTCACTTTTCTGATTTTTCGATCCATTATTAAAATAAAAAAGCCCCACAATCTGTGGGGCTTTTTATGAAAGGATGTAATAGAAGTTAATCTACTTGATCGACCTCTAAAGGAAAACTTAATTTCCCTCCATTTCTGGCGATCATTCTTAGGATTGCATTGATTCCTTTTTCAGCAAGAAATTCAGGTTCCACTCCCAGTTTTTGAGCCGTTTCCTCAAGTGAAAGTGATGTTTGGCTGGTGGTTGCCGTCATCGTTGGTTTCGGTGACCCCGATTTCTCTGCTTCAATATTTTGTTCTTGGATTCGGTTGGTTGTCGATTTCATTACAGATGTGCTGGTTGAAGCAGTTGGTTGGGAAG
>JAYODK010000056.1:0-7666 GCA_038106225.1 Opitutales bacterium
AGGCTTGTACGGATATTACCTTCAAATTTCCTTTTGGTGAACATGAGCTCGAAGGGATTGCTGCTCGGGGAAATTTTGACCTTTCACAACATCAGGTACATTCAGGCAAAAGCCTTGAATATTTTGATGAAAGCACCAAGGCGAGGTATCTGCCCCATGTTATCGAACCCAGTCTTGGAGTGGACCGAACCTTTTTAGCTGTGCTATGCGCGGCCTATCAAATCGACGAGGTGGATGGGGAGAAAAGAACAGTAATGAAATTTCATCCTCGGGTTGCTCCAATCAAGGCGTCCGTATTCCCCTTGGTAAAGAACAAGCCCGAACTGGTTGAGAAAGCACAGGAATTTTATCGTCGTTTGCAATGTAAGTGGAATGTCACTTATGATCAATCTGGTGCAATTGGTAGACGTTATCGTCGTGCAGACGAGGCCGGTGTTCCTTTCGCACTAACTGTAGATTTTGAAACTTTGGAGGGTGATGGTACAATAACCCTGCGTGACCGGGATTCAACTAAACAGGAAAGAATGACAGAAGGTGAAGCTTTCGCTTACTTAGAAGAGAAGATCAATACCTAGAAAGATTTAAAATCTAGATCCTAACTGTCTTCGCTAAGTTTCCAGTCCTCTAGGACAAGCTGAAGTGTGCTTTGACCGTTCCAATGATTCTTCCTGATTTTAAAAACTAAATCGAGTTTTTGGTCAACTGGGGGAACATTATCACCCATCCTCCAGGCAATCCCGCGTACATATCCAACCCCATTATGAAGGGAGAATTGAAAATGTTCACCATTGCTAATTGTTCTAGGAAGTGAATCGAAGATAACTTCTTTGACTCCTAAAATGGGTTCTGGGTTACTCTGCCCAAACGGTCCAAGCTCATTGATTTCATCAACCAGTTTGAGTTGCAGTTGTTCCTTTTTCATAAATGCATCCACATGCAAGGGAATGACCTGCTCTCCTTGTTTAGATTGTTTTTCAACCGAATCTAAGAATTGATCAATAAAAGCACTTAATTTTTCTTTTCTTAAACCAAGCCCAACTGCAACTGGGTGACCGCCCCAATGCGTAAGCTTGTCTTGGCACTTGGAGAGAATCTCGACTAAGTTAATGCCAGACACCCCCCTGCCTGAGCCACAATACTCACCTTCCGATGATCGTGCCAAAACTAGGCAGGGTTTATTTAAGGAATTTGCTAGTTTTCCTGCGACAATCCCAACAACACCTGGATGCCATGCCTCACCATCTCCTGTAACGACTACAGCACTTTTGTTTTTATAGTTCTCTTCAGCCTGCAAAAGTGCATCTGCGGTCAGCTGGGCTTCTATTCCTTTTCTTTTCTCGTTTAAGAGAGTTAATTTTTCTGCAAATTTGCGGCAATTGTTGGGGTCTTTCTCATGCAAAAGTGAGACTGCTGTCTCAGGTTCATTAAGACGTCCGCATGCATTGATTCGCGGGGCTAGCTTGTATGTAATGTCCTCTGTTTCTGGCTCGTGTGCACCATAAATTTCGCATTCTTGGAGAAGTGCAATTAATCCGGGGGATGCATCCCGAAATAAACGTTTAATTCCAAACCTTGAAAGTATTCGGCTTTCTCCTTGCAAGGGCACGAGGTCAGCCAATGTGCCAATTGCACAAAGCGGAAGAAAGTCTCTAGGGGTTAATTTTTCTGATCCTGGTATCCTAGATTCACGAATATTTTTGTAAAGTGCGTGAATCAATTTGAAGCACAAACCAGCCGTGCAGAGATTTCTCCATGGCTCGCCACCATCTTCGTGCAAATGTGGATTTACCAGAATTGCCTGTGGTTGATTGATTGATTTTATTTGATGGTGATCCACCACAATTAGATCTATCCCTAAAGAGCAAAGATATTCAGCTTCTCTTATCGAATTGGTTCCGCAATCCAAGGCGATGACTAACTGGAAAGATTCTTTTGCTAATCCTCTCTCAATAACTTCTTTGGTTAAACCATAGCCCTCACTAAGCCTTTTGGGAATGATTGTTTCGACAGCAACATCTACCGATTCCAATGCCTGCTGAGTCATCACAGTAGAAGTGATTCCATCAACATCATAATCTCCAACTAATAGAACTTTTTGTTTCTTATCTCTTGCATCAATAATCCTGTTGATCGCCTTATCCATATTTTGAATGGAGAAGGGGTCGTCCAAATGCTGTAACTTGGGTCGTAAAAACTTTTCTGCCAAAAGGGGATCTGATAGTCCTCTTTGAACAAGCAATTTTGCTAAAAAATACGAAACCCCAGTTTTTTCTTGGAGATATTTAACGGATTGTTTATCCGCTTGCTGCTCGATCCATTGTTTCAATACCGAGCTGTTGAGAAATAAAAGTATAAGGAGGCAATCTTACTTTGAGGTTTGCCAGTCGTATTTGGGCAAGAGTTCCCCCTCTTCCACATGTTTACGGTCCCCTTTGTGCCAAAAATAAAAAACAGGACTGGCGATAAAGATGGAGGAGAAGGTGCCGGTTAGAATACCAATCACGAAAACGAAGGCAAAATCATTAATAATGCCAGCACCAAAGACCCAGAGGGATACCGCTGCAAGGAGAGTGGTGAAACTTGTGAGAATGGATCGGGATAATACCCGGTTAATCGCAATAATTACAATTTTACGTAGATTGGTCACCGGATTGAGTTCCAGTTCCTCCCTGATCCGATCAAAAACCACAATGGTATCGTTGATCGAATATCCAACTATCATCAATATGGACGCCAACATAGGGGCAGTAAATTGGCCAGAGCAGATAACACCTTCCGAAAGATGACCGATTAAAACAAAGACTCCAACGGTCATCAAGATATCATGAATAGTAGCTACAACAGCTCCAATGGCATAGCCCATTTCAAAACGGAGTGCTACATAGAGCAGGATGCCCAGTAGAGCAACAGATACAGAAAGAATAGCATCACTCTTAATTTGCTCACTCACTGACCCACCGATGTTGCTGAGACCTTCCTCAACTAATTTGGCATCGGGATAGTTTGTTTGTAAAAGTGAAAGAGCTTCGCGGGATTTCCCTTCTTCCGTTTGAAGCACTAGGCGACTGGATGCTTCGCCAGAACCAATTTCAGACCGGTATAAATGCTGAACTTCGCCCAGTGCGGGATTACTTTTGAAGGACTGTTCAAGATCTCCCGCATCGATCGTTTTGGAAAATCCAGCGACCAATTCTTCACCTCCACGAAAATCAATCCCAAGGATGGTATCTTTCTTTGAATAAGTGGAAAAGATTCCGATTCCCACAATGATCCAGGATGCAAGAAAGGCAATTTTACGATAGCGATGAAAATCGATGTTGTTTTTAGGGTCTGATTTTTGGATGCTGTGAAAACTGATTAAGTTCTTAAGTCCGGATTTGAGCAAAACGGTCAGGAAAAGACGGCTTATAAAAAGGGCACAGAATACGGAGGTAGTTATACCTATGGCCAGGGTAATACCAAAGCCTTTTACTGGACCTGTTCCTAACCAAATCAAAATACTTGCAGTGATAAGAGTGGTAAGGTTGGCATCAATGATTGTTGAGAACGCTTTTGCATATCCACCCTCCAATGCATTTTCTGAACTTTTACCTGCCTTTAGTTCTTCTCTGATTCTTTCAAAAATTAAAATGTTAGCATCTACAGCCATACCTATAGTTAGAACAAGTGCAGCCATTCCTGGCAGGGTAAAGGTGGCCTGAAAAATACCCGCGAGAATCGCCACGACGAGAAGAACATTTAGGCTAACTGAAAGAACTGCAACAAATCCTCCTGCTTTGTACCAAACGATCATAAATGCCACCACAAGGACAGTGCCGAGTAAGCAAGCATTCAAACTGCTGGATAATGCACCTGCCGCTAGGGTGGGGGAAACTTCATATTGCTCGCCAATAGAAAGAGAAACTTTGAGCGGATTATTGAGAATGTCAGAAAGCATCTTGGCCTCCCTAAAACTAAAATTGCCAGTAATCACAGCACTACCCCCTCCAATTCGTTCTTTGACAGTCGGAGCACTCTCGAGCTGTCCATCAAGTACTATGGCTAATCGACCAGGCATACCGGTAGTTAAATCGCTCATTTCAGCAATTCTGCCTGTCAATTCAGCAAAGGCTTGCCCTCCTTCTGGAGTAAAATCTAGGCCAACTTCCCATCCTCCCATTTGATCCTGTCTGGGGTACGCTTCAGAAATAATTTCACCGTCAGCGGACCATAATCTGCGAACCCAGATTGGGCGTTCGTTAGGCTGTGCGTCGCTGCGGAGGAGGGCAATATAGGGAATGCCCTCATCATCCGTCCACTCTTCGCCCTCTTGAACAGGTACTGGTGCTTCACTGTTGCTGTTAACAATACGAAATTCTAATCTCGCCGGCTTCTGTAATTCATCAATGATGCCAGGATCTTGCTTGGTAGTAAGGTCTGGAATTTGAACTTCAATTGCTCTATCACCTTTTTTTCGAACAACAGTCTCCGCCACGCCAAAAGCGTTGAGCCGCTCGCTCATAATCTCGACAACTTTATCCATGGGCGAGGCACCTGAAGCTTGGTCAAGGTCAGCAGAAATATTTAAATCGGTGGCTTCCATGGTGAAAGCAATCCCACCACGCAGATCCAATCCTCGCTTAATTGCAGCTTGGGATTTTTTGAGCAAGGTTCTGAGTACGAGATCGTTTCTTTTATCTCTGTCTTTTATGTGTGACGCCCGAACTCCAGGTTTGACAAGAAAGGGAACTAGGCGGGAACCTACGGTACCCAAGATGCCGCTGGGAGGAACAAAAAACGCAGCATAGTCTAAGCGATTACGCTTACCGTAATCCCGAAGTGCAGAATAATCAATCGGTTGGTCCTCAGGAAGTTGAATTCGGAGGTTATCAATAACTTCCGAAAAACTTTCGTGACCAGCATGATTGGATGCATTTGCATCTGAAGTAACCTGAGACAGAGCATAATCTCCTAATTCTCTGTCTTCGAAAGGGAGGATGAGGGTTACACAAATCGCCGTAATTAGTGCGGTTAATATAATCTTCCAAAAATTAGAGCGGTCCATTTAGAAAGTTTAGTTTAAGCGGTTTCGAGGATTCAGGTTCCGCAAATATGTAATAAAGTTAATCGATCTTGGCGGAAATCGCATCTTTAGAAACTTCCACCTTAATATTTTCCGCAATCCTAACAACGAAACGATCATCTTTTACACCAGTGACGGTGCCAAAGATTCCACCAACAGTTTTCACATTGGCACCTTTCTCAAGTGCTTTAATCATTTTGTCATGCTCCTTTTGTTTCTTTCGTTGTGGTGCAATCAGAAGAAACCAAAAAGCGACAAAGATTAAGATCATGGGTAAAAATCCCATGAGTCCACCGCCTGGTGCTGATGGGTCACCAGCAGGTGCCATAGCAAGAGCATGAATAAAAGGTAAAGATTCTGAGCTGAATAGTGTCATGACAAAAGCGAGTAATAAACAGCCAAATAACATAATTGGCAAGCTTCTAAGGCATAAGAGAATGTGCCGGTTATCATTGGATTATGCGATAGTTATAGCTTGATTTCTTGCAGAGGAAATCCATCTGGCAAGGAGCGAAGATGAAGATCCCGCTGAGGGTAGGGAATAGAAATACCTTCTTTTTTAAACCTATCCCATATGTTGAGTAGAACTTCACTTCTAGCATTGCCAACCCCATTGGATGGATCATTAATCCAGAACCGCAATTCCAGATCCACAGAGTTATCTCCAAATCCTAAGAGTAAACAACGAGGTTCGGGTTGGTTTAGTACCCTTCCTGAAGCTCGAGCAGCATCTACACAAAGTTCCATAGCCAATCGCGGGTCCGAGTCATAAGAGATACCAACTGGTACACGAACACGAATGTTTTTGTCACTGAATGACCAATTAATAACACGGTTTGTAATTAAGTCCTCGTTAGGTATGAGGTGTTCTTTTCCATCGCGTGTAATTATCGAAGCATAGCGAGCACGTAGCGAATTAATCCACCCATAGGTGTTATCGATTTCAATCACATCCCCAGGTTTGATTGAACGATCAAGGAGAAGGATCAAACCGCTTACCAGGTTAGACACGACTTTTTGCAAACCGAATCCAATACCAACACCGATAGCACCACCGAGTAATGCAAAGGATGATAAATCCAAACCAATAGTTGACATTGCGATAAGAAAACTGAGGAAAATTAATAAAACTCGAACAACTTTAGCTAAGAGTACTTGCAGCGAGGGAGGAAGGTTTGGAAGTTGCCGGATTCTAGCCTCACCGGCACTTCCTAAGAGCGAACTTATCCAGAGCAGAAAGAGTAAGATAAAAATACCATTGAGCAGATCGAGTACAGATAATGTGCTTTTTCCTACCGCAAAAGATGCAGATTCAAGAAAATCAAAGGTTGGTTCGAGTAGTCCAAAGCTTTGGAGGGCAGCCATACCAAAAGCCAGAACCGCTGCCCATCTTAGCCAGAATCTGTTATGAGTTAGTCCCGCAACAAGACGATAAATTAGCCATGCAGAAGTTGCATTGATAAATGGGTTTAGTAAATCAATTGAGGCAAGTTCAAAACGCTCTAAAAGCCCACGGCTAAGCAACGAAAACAGAAGCAGCGAAAGCGGAAGAAGTAGTTGCGACAGGATGGTTATGGTTTGTTGAATCCATGCCGCTAGGGTTGGGTCGAGGGTGAATTTTAGGATTTTTGGTTTCGCCCGCTTGTTAAATATCCAAGCAAGAAAAATCGAAAGAAGAATTACAACTGCCTGGATTCGGGCAGATGGGGTTGTCCAAAATTGATAGGCATTTTCCCAAAATTGGGAAAGGACAATACGAAAGTTATTCATGAACAAATACGAATAAGGATATTCATTTCTCTTCGATCATTCGTAAAGAGAAATCAACAGAATCAATTCATTGGGTGCTTTAAGATTAAAATCCGGTAACGAGGAATAATTGTATACATCCAATGAAGAAACCAAGAACTGCACCAATTTTTTCGATGAACCGAAATTCTTGCTCCATGAAACCGAGCAGTAATTCCTCAATTTTATTTGAAGAAAATGCCTGTACTTTTTGCCTGACTAAGGCTTGGATATCAACAGACTCCTCCATCTTAGAAGCCAGTCCTTGAGCCGAAACTCTAAGAAAATCTTCAAGCTCACCTTTGAATAAGTTGGTTACCTTTTCAATCATTTCATCACTTAGAAACATGGAAAGCATGGGAAAGGCACCAATCAATTTTCCGCGGATCGTTTTTTCGATTCTTTTTCCTACCTCTTCCAATGCTTCGGGTTGGGTGGAAAGGTCTTCAATCTGCCTAGCCACATCTTTCATAGAGAATAATTCATTGGCTACCAATTCTCCCAATTTTTCTGCGATTTGAGACTGTCTTTTTGGAAAAACTCCATGAAAGGTAAATCCCATAATCTTTTTCGGTTCGTGGGGATGAAACAACATTTTGATGGCCAGGTAGTTGGTTGCCCAACCAATCAAGGCGGCAATAATTGGAAGCAGATAAATTAGTATCGAGTATTCTGGCATGAATAAGGAAAACGGTTATCTCTTTTAAAAAATGTTGTTTACTAGTAGATTTTGTTTGCGAAGCAAAGCTGATTACTACTTGTCGAATGCATGAGCAAGGCTCTTTTACTACTTCAATTTGCATTCATGGTCGTAAC
>JAYODK010000057.1:0-7664 GCA_038106225.1 Opitutales bacterium
CGGGCATCCCGCAAGCCTTCGACCAGTCCGGACTGGGCATTGGATGAACCGGACTTCCAAAGATAATAGTCATAGTCTCCTGGATAGTTGGTGATTCTGCCTGCTTCGATACGGATGGTCCGCTTTCCTAATTTGCGGATGAAATGAAGATCGTGGCTCACAAATACCAAGGTGCCCTGAAAGCCTTCCAGGGCATAAACCAAGGCATCGATACTGGCCATGTCCAGATGAGTGGTAGGCTCATCCAGGAGCAGGAGGTTGGGAGGGGCTAGCAAGAGTTTTACCAGGGCAAGCCTGCTTTTTTCTCCTCCGCTGAGAACTTTGACCGGTTTGAAAACATCGTCTCCCCGAAAGAGAAAAGCACCGAGTAGATTGCGTGCCTCCTGTTCGGATACACCTGTGCTTAGTTGAAGAGATTCATCCAGTACCGTCCGATCCAGATTCAGGGTCTCCACTCTTTGCTGGGAAAAATATCCAACGGATACATTATGTCCAAGCTCCCGTTCACCCGCTTCGAGTGGAACGAGGTCGGCCAGAATTTTGAGCAGGGTTGATTTACCTGCACCATTCGGTCCAACGAGGGAGATTCTCTCCAGCTTTTCAATTTCCAGATTCAAATCATTGTAGACCAAATGATTCCCGTATGCCTGACGGACGCCTGATAAGGTAACCACTCTTTGCCCACTCCTTGGTGGCTGGGGAAAAGCAAAAGCAATGGTTGCATCAGCTTGCTCGGGTGGATCGATCCGTTCCATTTTCTCCAGTAGCTTGATCCGTGCCTGTGCCTGGGATGCCTTGGAAGCTTTGGCACGAAAGCGCCGGATGAAATCCTCATGATGAGCAATTTCCCGTTGTTGATTTTGGTAGGCGGCTTGATGCTGAGCCAGTCTTTCCTCCTTTTGAGTAAGGTAGTGATCAAAGTTCCCTTGGTAGCGGTGAATCTTTTGGTTGGAGATCTCAAGAATGCCAGTGCATACACCGTTGAGGAATTCACGGTCGTGGGAGATGGTGATCAATGAGCCCGAAAATTTTTGTAACTGAGACTGGAACCAGCCTAAAGTTTCCAGGTCCAAATGATTGGTGGGCTCATCGAGCATCAGGAGATCTGGGTCCATCACCAATAAGCGGGCAAGATGAGCCCGCATAATCCAGCCACCACTCAGGGTTTTGGCCGGTTTATCAAAATCACTTTGCTGGAAGGCCAATCCGACAAGAATTTTCTTTGCCCTTGCTTCCAGGTTATAGCCATCCAATTCAGTGAAGCGTTCAAGCGCATGAGCTCTTTCCGGTGAATCATCAGTAAAGGTTCGAAGTGTTTGAATAACCTTTTCAAGATCCTCGGAAATCGCAGTGGCCAGTTCGAGGACGGTTTCATCTCCGGCGGGGGCACTCTCCTGTGGGAGGTAGCCTATACGGATATTTCTTTCCCATTCGATCAGTCCCTCATCTTCCTGGTTTTTGCCGAGGAGGATGGAAAATAGAGTGGTCTTGCCGGTTCCATTGGCCCCGACCAGGCCCATGCGCTCTCCCCGGGCGACCCGCAAGGAAATCTCTTTGAAGAGTATTTTGGGCCCGTATCTTTTGCTGATATTGGATAGAATGAGCATAAAACAAAGAGCAGATAGATTTGCAGGTATAAAAAATTTGGCAAAGCAAATGGGAATTCCTCCACCCCCAGATTTCTTAAAAGGTAAGCATTAGTTTTGCGGGTATCTCTTTAGCTGCTAGGATAAATTCTCTAATTTAAACGAACCAATCATGGATAATCCTGAAAATAATCTCTCCCAAAATGCCACTCAAATTTGGTGGCTCCGGGCTGTTTGCCTCAGCGTCATGGTGATTTTGCTGGTTGGTGGTATTACCCGGCTGACAGGTTCTGGTTTATCGATGGTGGATTGGCGTCCGGTTTCAGGAATCCTTCCTCCCATTGGCGAGCAGGCATGGGTCGATGAATTTTCTCAGTACCGACAATCTCCTCAGTACAAGCTGGTCAACAAGGGGATGTCATTGGACGAATTCAAATATATCTTTTTCTGGGAGTATTTACACCGGATACTAGGTCGGATCGTAGGCCTTCTTTGCTTAGTTCCATACTTGTGGTTTCTGCTGAGGGGGAAGCTGTCCGGTTCCTTGAAAAAGAAGGGAGCATTGCTCGTTTTTTTGGTCTGCGCACAGGGGTTGATGGGTTGGTACATGGTAAAAAGTGGCTTGGTCAAAGATCCTGAGGTAAGCCATTTTCGCTTGGCAGCGCACTTGAGCCTCGCCTTTGCGATCTTCGGACTGGCGTGGTGGACTTCGCTCGGTTTGATGCAAAAACCTTCAGGTAAATTATCCTTGTCGGGCAACAGTTTTAGAAAGTGGGCGATTGTTTTGGTTTCCGTTCTTTGTCTGCAAATTGTTTATGGTGCATTCACTTCAGGCATGAAGGCAGGATATGGGTTTAATACCTATCCGTTGATGGGTGGGGAGTTGATGCCGGAGGCACTCTTTTCAGCATCTCCTTTTTGGTCGAATTTTGTATCCGATAAATTTTCTGTTCAGTTCATCCACCGCTGGATGGGAACATGCCTGGCAATTGGTGTATTATACTTCTGCTGGTATACGCTTAAGTCTGGATATCTCAATGCCTGGCTTTCGAAATGGACTAAACGCACCGCCTTTTTTGTTGCTCTGCAATTTGCTTTAGGTGTTGGTACCCTCCTTTACATTAGCGATTACCCAGTCTTTCTTCCCCTGGTTCACCAGTTTATTGCCTTATTTCTTTTCGCATCCCTGCTTGCCCTGATTCAGGGATATGGATGGGTAGAAGCGAAGGAATGATTTCCTGACACCACTGTTGTTAATCCTGAAGCGGTAACCGTTTTTGTTGGAGAGTTTTCTCTCCTGTAAGACCGATAAGTTTACCAGTTGTCTGTGCGGAAAGGGGAGGCAGGTAGTCCTTCCTGGTTGTAGAGGTTGGCCTGAATTGGACAGATGTAATAGGCATATCGAACCGCAACCGGATTTTCTACCTGAGGCGATGATACCACAACTTGTTTTCCATCAATTAAAGCATCAGCGGGGAACCATTGTTTGTCCGCACCGGCGATTTCAAACTCAGCAAGCTTCCCATCCGGCAAAGGCTTGGTCGGCTCAGTTCCCTTTTTCTCGCCAACCATTAATCCGCGACCGGTGTAGTTGAAGGATAGCCGGATTTTATCTTTTTCGATTTCCTGTTTTGCCAAGAGCGGGCCAGATGGAATGAGTTCTTTTTTCCCATAAGTCTGATGAAGAGTCCACTGGGCAAGCCTCCATCCCACATCCTGTTTATTACGAGGATGAATATCGCTAGGATTATGGGCGTCTGCTAAGTCGATGATCACTGCCATTCCGCTATTGGGAATGTCCAGTGCTTTGAACTGAGCTTCCCGGAGAGGCCCCCAGTCTTTGGCCCATGCATGCTTGTCCACTTCTCCTTTTCGAACATATTTATGAATGCCGCCATGATCCCAGCTGCATAATTGAGTCCAGTAAAAGGCAAGGTTTGGGTTTTGAAAGGCCTCTCGCCAGCCATTCACCAGGGCATGTTTTTTTTGATAATAGCTTTCTCCCTCATTGCCATTGGATTCACCCTGATACCAAATGGCCCCTCTCATCGCAAAGGGAGTAAGAGGGTGAACCATGGAGTTGTAAATCACAGAAGGCATGGATGCTTTTACTTCAGTTTCTTCGGTGTAGTCTCTGGATTGATTTGCTTGCTGTATCAGTTGTGGAACAGATCGAAATCCTTGCTCGGTTGTCCATGGTTCAATGCGGGTTCCTCCCCAGTTCGATCCAATCAGTCCAATCGGAACATTGATCGACTGCTGGATTCTTCGGCCGAAGGCGTATCCCACCGCACTAAAACCGGGAATCGATTGGGGAGTGCATACTTCCCATTGACCTTGGCCTTTTCGTTGGGGAGTCGGATGCAGGGTATGACCGGGCACATTGAATAGGCGGATGTTTGGATGGTTTGCAGCGGCAATTTCCTCCTGGGCGTTAAGTGATTGGTTTACCGCCCATTCCATATTTGACTGTCCGGAGCAGATCCAAACCTCGCCAACTAGAATATTATCCAGTTTTATTTCATTGGTTCCTTTGATCAATAGGGTGGAGGGGGTTAAGGAAGCGCTAAGTTTGTTGAGTTTCACCATCCACTCGCCGTTTTCATCGGCGGTGGTCTTTTTGTTCTGCCCGGCAAAATTTACGACGACTTTTTCTCCAGGATCTCCCCATCCCCAGATCGGAACAGGCAGATCGCGTTGAAGGACCATATTACTGCCAATCACATTAGGAAGTTCGATGGCCGCCCAGCAAAAAGAGGTGATAAAGTGTGAGAATAGATAAACTCCAATAGAATTTTTCATAGGAGCTAGGTGATAGTTTGCTTGGGTAGTTATAGCAAAGGGTAAATCGGCTTCTCTAAAATATTTTTGCATAAAGGCGGATAAATCCTGAACGGATCATCTGAGAGAAACACTTTTGTTTCGATGTCACTAAAAGTTCCGCTTTAATGGGGGTAAATGGATAAGAACGATCAAATCGAATAGTTACAAGAGAATTGGAAAAAGAAAGATTCACCATGAAAAAAAATATACAAAAAATTATGCGTGGGATTGGACGCAGAATGATTGATTGGTCAAAACCTCAAGAATCTTGCGAACATCAGTCCATTGATTACCGTTGGATGGATCCTCGAAACGAAGAAGAAGCGGTAGTTTTTTTGGTTAAGAGAATTATTTCCACATCACAAAAAGAAAAATCCCATGTGGTTTGGTTGGTTGGTAATGACCAGCAATGTGCACAAGAAATTGAAAAACAATTGCCCGACGATTATTTGGTAAAAAGATTCTCTTCGGTAGCAAAATTAAAAAGTAATATCATATCTCATGAATTTCTTGGTGTTGTAGGTATCGCTGAGAAAACCTCGATTAAAATTCATCAAATTGCTGTTGAATTAATTACATCAAAAGAAACCCATAATATTCCATTCGAGTACTCGGTCATCCCTAAACTCGAAAATGCTAAGATAGGAAAAATGTATGAAAATTCTGCTGATTTTATTTCACCTTTGCATATCCAAAAAACATCATGCTTTGACTTGCATGATATGTCCTGCGAGAAATTTGAGCCAAAAACCGGGATGCGGGACTTTATGGACCTTGCTCAGTGTATAAACTATATTAATTCGAGATCTTTGGAGGGGGATCTGGCTGAATTTGGGTCATTCAAGGGGCAGAGTGGGTTTTTAACTGCCAGTTATTTGGAGAAAATAAAGAGCGATAAAAAACTTTTTATGTTTGATGCGTTTGAAAATTTCCCCGTTGAATCTATTGGTGTAGACCGATTTTGGAGTAACACCCACGAAGTCGATTTTGAGGAGATTTCACAAAAATTTATAAATTTCGATAATGTTGAACTTGTTAGAGGAGATTTTACCAAAACATTTTCTCAATCAAATTGTAAAAAGCTTTGCTTGGTATTCGCAGATTGCGATTCATACCGAGGTACAGAATTTATCATAAATGAAATTTTTGATGACCTACTGGTTGCCGGTGGAATCATGATTTTTGAAGATTACGGGCACGCCAATCTTTTGGGAAACCGATTGGCTGTTCATCAGGCATTCGACCATAAAGCGAATGCATTTTGCTTCTTTTCCCAATTCAGTGGTTCTTTCATAGTTTGTAAACTTTCCTAATGGATAAGAAAGATATAATTGATTTGCTCGAGCGGATCGGGACGATGATGGAAATTAAGGGCGAAAACCCCTTTAAAATTAGGGCTTACTTTGCCGGTGCCCGTACTTTACAAACCATGGAGGATGACTTGGGTGAGGTGATTGCCGAGGGGCGACTCGGAGATATTCCCGGAATAGGGAAAGCCCTGACCGAAAAGATCGAAACTTTACACACTACTGGTAAGCTTGAGTTTTATGATAAGCTGGTAGCGTCGGTTCCATCTGGGTTGATGGATCTCTTGGAGGTTCCCGGATTGGGAGGAAAAAAAATCAAGGCTCTCCATGAGCAGCTCGGCGTGGATTCGATCGAATCCTTAACCAAAGTCTGCCAGGATGGAAAAGTTGCCCAACTAAAAGGGTTTGGAGAGAAAACCCAGGAAAAGATCCTTTCGGGAATCAAAAACCGGGAGGCTTATGCTGCCCGGCATCTGTGGTGGGATGCGAGAAGAGTGGTGGATCAAGTTCTGCCGGGACTTCGGGCTTTGCCTGAAGTTGAAAGGGCAGAAGCGGCAGGAAGTTTCCGCCGTGGTATGGAAACAGTAGGGGATCTGGACTTTATTGTGGCATCCTCCAATCCTGCTCTGATTATGGATTGGTTTACCTCAATGGATGGCATTGCCGAAGTGACCGCACATGGAGATACCAAATCAAGCATCCGATTAGAGGGTGGGATGCAGGCGGATTTACGGGTGGTGCCGGCCGAGCAGTTTTATTTTGCCCTTCATCATTTTACCGGTTCGAAGGATCACAATGTAAGGATGCGTCAAAAAGCCCTTTCGATGGGATTAAGTTTGAGCGAGTGGGGACTGCGTCCGGAAGAGGAAAAGGATGCTTCCCGTAAGATCGGGACCATTCAGGCGGAATCCGAGAAGGATGTTTTCAGTGCACTGGGGCTCGCTTTTGTTCCTCCAGCTTTGCGCGAGGGGATGGGGGAAGTGGAAGCGGCGGAAAAGAATGAGCTCCCAGAGCTTTTGCAATACGAGGATTTAAAGGGGTGTTTTCATAATCACACCACTGCGTCAGATGGACGGAATACGCTCGAGGAAATTGCGGAGGAGTCAGATCAACGGGGATGGGAGTATCTCGGCATTGCCGATCATTCCAAGGCCAGCTTTCAGGCAAATGGATTGGATGAAGAACGATTGCTTAAGCAGATTGCAGCGATCAAAGAACTCAATGAAAGTGGCAAATTTCGGGTGCATTTATTTTCCGGTTCGGAGGTGGATATTTTATCTGGCGGACGACTGGACTTTGAGGATGAGATTCTCGAACAACTCGATTATGTGGTTGCCTCGGCGCACAATGGATTAAACCAAGATGAAGATACCATGACCGAACGGTTGATTCGTGCGATTGAGCATCCTGCGGTCACCATGATCGGCCACCTAAGTGGACGTCTGCTTCTGCGAAGAGAGGCAAGCAAGATGAAGATCCAGAAAATCATCGATGCCGCGCTGGCTAACGAAACCATTCTTGAGCTCAATGCCAATCCCATGCGCCTGGATATGGATTGGAGGCACTGGCGTCGGGCAGCTGAAAGAGGATTGATGTGCTGTATTAATCCAGATGCTCATGCCCTTCATCATTTTGATTATCAATTGGCTGGGGTACGTGCGGCACGCAAGGGGTGGTTGACCAAGGAGAACGTTTTGAATACCCGACCCTTGATTGAGATTCAAAGATATCTCAGTAAAAACTGAGCAATCATCTTAGGCGAATTCTTATATGGCTTTATTAACCTATCGAAATTTGTCCGTCTCCTATGGTGGGCCCATGCTCTTGGATGATACGGGGATAACCATCGATAAGAAAGAGAGGATCTGCCTGCTCGGAAGGAACGGGGAAGGGAAGAGTACCTTGCTTCGAATATTGTCTGGTCAGGTAAATGCAGACAAAGGAGAGT
>JAYODK010000002.1:0-142572 GCA_038106225.1 Opitutales bacterium
GCACCCAGAATGCCAGGTCCACCTCATCCCTCTCCTCTGAGGGAAGAATGCTGCTGACGGGCACTCCCATCGAGAACAGTGTATCTGACCTCCTTTCCCTGCTGGAATTCCTCTTACCCGGAGCTCATCCCAAACTACCAGATGGCAGCCGTGGAGATGAACGGATCTGGCACGAACAGCGCATCCTCAAACAAGCAGCCCCCTATCTCCTGAGAAGATCCAAAAAAGAAGTCGCTCCGGAACTGCCCGACAAGATCGAACAGGTACTCTATCTCAATCTTACCGAGGACCAGAAGGAGTGCTACGAAGAAGTCCGGAAATTGGCGGAACAAGAACTCGACACATTGGCAAATTCCGGAGCAAGTGAGGGGGCCATGCGGATGAAGACCCTGACCCAACTACTCCGTTTGCGCCAGGTATGCTGTGACCCACGACTGATCGATCCAGAACAGGAAAATTTCCGTTCCTGTAAACTAAATGCATTCCGTGAACTTCTTTATAATTGCCTGGAAGGCGGACACCGCATGCTCGTTTTTTCCCAGTTTGTACAGATGCTAAAGCTACTGCGGGCAGAACTGGAAAGCACCTCCCTGCCCTTTTGCTATCTTGATGGCTCATCTACCGACCGTATGGCTCAGGTTGATCGATTTCAGCAAGATGAATCAATCCCTGTTTTCCTGATTTCCCTCAAAGCAGGTGGCACCGGACTAAACCTTACTGGAGCAGATGTGGTTGTTCATTTTGACCCCTGGTGGAACCCCGCTGCCGAGGCTCAAGCTAGCGACCGGGCTCACCGGATCGGACAAGATAAAAAAGTGACTGTTTTTAAATTAATTACCACTGGTACTGTCGAAGAAAAAGTTCTTCATCTGCAAAAAGTAAAACAAAAATTGCTCAAATCCGTATTTGATGAATCGGAAGTTGCCAATATTTCGTTGAGTGTAGCTGATTTAAAAGAATTAATCTAACACTCATTCTGGTGATCATTTATATGAGTTTGCCTTTCCCCTTGTAAAAAAACTGCTTTTTCGGCATGTTAATAACTCACACTTTCTATCCATGAGCATTGAAACCGTACAATCTAATAAGCCACTTCAATCCGGTGAACTTGGTCCAGCTATGAAGGGAGCTGATGTTCTCGTATCTGCACTTGAGCGTGAAGGTGTTGATGTTGTCTTTGCCTACCCCGGTGGAGCCTCAATGGAACTTCACCAGTCCTTAACCCGTTCCGACAAAATCCGTACAATCTTACCGAGACAGGAACAAGGTGGTGGCTTTATGGCTCATGGGTATGCACGGGCTACCGGTAAAGCAGGTGTTTGCATGGCCACTTCCGGGCCTGGTGCGACAAACTTAGTTACCTGTATTGCGGATGCATTTATGGACAGCATTCCATTGGTTGCGATAACCGGACAAGTATACCAGCAATTTATCGGTAAAGCTGCTTTTCAGGAAACTGATTTTTTTGGAATGACCCTGCCCATAGTAAAGCACAGCTACTTGGTGCTTACGGCTGAGGATCTTCCAAGAATTGTCAAAGAAGCATTTTATCTTGCCACTAGTGGAAGACCTGGACCCGTAGTAATTGATATTCCCAAGGATGTTCAACAGAAAGTTTTTGAACCCTTCTTCCCCAATGAAGTTGAGGAACTTGAGGGTTACAAACTCGACTGCCCAAAAGCAACCGATGAGGAATTAGCGGAAGTACTTGATTTAATTTCCAAAGCTAAAAAGCCAGTACTTTACACGGGCGGTGGAATAATTTCAGCAGAAGCGCATCAAGATCTTAGAAAATTTGCAGAGCTTTCAGGTTTGCCAGTTGCCCACACTCTCATGGGCGTTGGTGCCTTTGATCCTGATCATGAGCAATCCCTTTACTGGTACGGAATGCATGGAACAGTTGCTGGCAACTGGGCCGTTTGTGAGAGCGATTTGCTTATTTGTGCGGGTGCCCGATTTGACGATCGAATAACTGGTCTGGTTAGTAAATATGCTCCCGATGCTTATGTAATTCATTTCGATGTTGATAAATCTGAACATAGTAAAAATGTTCATGCCCATTTCCCCATTAAGTCAGACATCAAATACGCTTTGCAGAGACTTTCAGAATTAATCATAAAGAACGGTTTTGAAAAGCCTGACCTTTCTGTTTGGATGGACACGATAACTGGCTGGAAGAAGCAATATCCCTTCAAATATGACAAGGGGGAACATATTACATCTCAGGAAGCAGTTGATGTGCTTTATCAGGAGTCCAAAGGTGAAGCGATCATAACCACTGGTGTTGGCCAGCATCAAATGTGGGCGGCTCAGTATTACAGGTTCAAGGAACCCCGTACTTACATTTCTTCCCTTGGTTTAGGAACCATGGGTTTCGGGTATCCTGCTGCGATCGGTGCGAAAGTCGCCCGTCCTGATAAGGAAGTTATTGATATCGATGGCGACGGCTCATTTCTCATGAATGTTCAGGAGTTAGCCACGGCAAAAATTGAGAAAATCAATGCGAAGTGTTTGTTATTAAACAATCAACACTTGGGAATGGTTGTTCAGTGGGAAGATCGTTTTTATGAATCCGTTCGTGGTCATACCATCTTGTGCGATCCAGAAAATATAGGTGGACCGGATAACTTGGATGCTATCTATCCCGATTACATAAAAATGTGTGAAGGTTTTGGGGTAAAAGCAAGGAGGGTCTACAAAAGAGAAGAATTAAGGCAAGCAATGAAAGAGATGCTTGAAGCTGATGAACCCTATTTATTGGAAGTTATTGTTCCTTACACTGAGCATGTTTTACCTATGATTCCTCAGGGTAAATCAGCCAAAGAAATGCTGATAGATTGATTTCTCATCTTTGCCTTCAGCCAAAGAAAATTCTAACAACCCTGAAGAAAACGAATCCTTGAAGGATGCCTAAGTTTTCGTAAAGCTAAAGCCTCTATTTGCCTGACTCTTTCTCTAGTAACCCCCATAATAGAGCCAATCTCTTCCAGGGTAAGTCTTCGTCCAGGAGAGTTTTCTGAAACCCAAATGCACGCTGCCCGCAAACGCTCTTCTGGTGTACCAGTAAAGTCTGGTAAATCAATATCCCTAGCTTCTGTACCTAGCTGAACCACAACTAAATTTAGCACGGTCAGGAAAAATTTGCAAAATTGCCACCTTTTGCAGGAAATAAGAAAAATTATTCTTTTTTAAAATCTTTTTCACAAAGAGGATGCCCAACCGGAAGATCCTTTACAGCAAAACAATTCAAAACCTCTAACCATCGGCTTGGACACATCCCATCTCCAGGTCTAGCAATTCGCAAATTTTTGTCAGATAACCTATCTCCTTTGAGAATGGGAGCAGAAACTAAAATAGATCTTTTAAAAATTTGTGAGGATTGCGGCAATTGATCACCTGAAATTGCTTGATGGATTGTACGAACTGCATCGACCATCTGTGCAAATTCATCAGGTAACATAGAAAAACCACCATCAATGGAATTCTTCTCCCTGTCTAAACAAATGTGTTTTTCTATTACCCTTGCTCCAAGTGAAGTAGCAGCAACTGCAACTATATGTCCCATAGAATGATCGGACAATCCGAATTCAACTCCATGTTCACTCTTAAGTTTGGGCATATTGAGCAAACAAAAATCTGTTGGGCTAGCAGGATATTCACTTACGCAATGCAATAGCACAACTCCCGGACATCCAGAAGCTCTGAGGATATCAACTGCATGAGCTATTTCATCTTTGCTTGATACTCCCACACTTGCCAAAACGGGCTTACCAGTTTCTCCAATTTTTTTTAGCAAAGGAAAGTGGTTCATTTCAAACGATGCGATCTTGTAGATTGGAGGATTTATTGAAGTCTCTAAAAAATCTACCGCAGTTTCGTCAAAAGGAGAGCTAAAACAAATAATTCCCAAAATAGATGCCTCCTTGGCAATAAGAGGATGCCATTCCCATGGGGTCATTGCATCATTATAGAGATCATGCAGATATCTTCCCTTCCACAGTCCAGATTTTAAAAGAAATCTATCATCTTTTCCATCGACGGTAATTGTATCCGGCCGGTAGGTTTGTAGCTTAATTGCATCTGCACCGGCATCTTTTGCTGCTTTAACCAGTTGAAGCGCTTTTTCCAGATCACCCCCGTGATTTCCAGACATTTCCGCCACAATTAAAGGCGGTTTGCTAAGATCAGTGACTCGGGGAAATATATCCAAAGGAAAACAGGACTTATTGGGGCAGATAATCAGCAAGCAAGCTGGAAAGGTCCTTCAATCCAAGGGTTGAGCAATTATGATTACTGGCGTAATGAAAATCAGGTGAACAAGTGGAACCTCCTAGTATACCTATCTTATTTCCCCAAAATGCTTGCACTGGCTGGATCACATAATAGTTTTCAAATTCAAGAACATTGTGGGCCTCATCGGATGGAATCAATATTTCGTGCATTTTTTCTCCAGGCCGTAATCCAATTATTTCTCTCTCACAATTTGGTGCCAAAACTTCAGCCAGATTATCAACCGTGCAGGCAGGAATTTTGGGAACAAATAATTCTCCTCCCACCATTGATTTTAGACTTTTCAGCACAAATTCTACCCCTTGCTCCAAAGTAATAAGAAACCTAGTCATATCGGGATTGGTAATGGTTATTTTACCATTTTCTCTTTGTTTTTCAAAAAGCGGGATTACACTTCCTCTGCTTCCAATGACATTCCCATAGCGAACCACAGAAAAGGTAGTCCCCCCGACACCAGCATAACTGTTTGCAGCTATAAAAACTTTGTCCGAGCATAATTTAGTGGCACCATAAAGATTGACCGGATTGACTGCTTTGTCAGTACTCAATGCTACCACCCTTTTAACCTTTGCCTTAATTGCAGCTTCCACAATATTTGTGGCACCATTAACATTGGTCTTTATGAATTCATGTGGATTATATTCTGCAGCTGGTACTTGCTTAAGGGCAGCTGCATGAATCACATAATCGACATCGCGCATGGCCAGAGAAAGCCGATCTTTATCTCTTACATCTCCCAGAAAAAATCGGACAGAATGATGTCTGAAATCAGGATCTCCTTGCATTTCAGACTGTTTCCATTCATCCCGGGAATAAATAATTATTCGGCGGGGTTGGGAAATCCGTAAAACATTACGAACGAAATCTTTCCCAAAAGAGCCAGTTCCTCCAGTTACTAATATAGATGAATCATCAAGCATGATAGCGTCTTAAATTCCCCCAATAATGCTTGAAAACAAAAAGAAAGACAACGCGATTTATAAATATACTAAAGACATTCTAATTATAAAAAACTATCATTCATTAGAACCAAATTCTATCGCATATTGCTCAAAAGCCTTATGGGTCAGTTTTACTGCCTGTTCAAGATCCTCATCTGTCATTGCATCACTGATAAACCAGTTGTGATGTGGATGAAAATACAAACCATAAGTAGTAGCAATTTTGCAAAGGGACTGAATTTGATAAAGATTATCGTCTCCTTCAATCCAAGGATAGGGCATGGAAGGTACCCCTGTCATCTTTAAGGGAATTCCAAATTTATTCGCGATAGACTCAATATGTTCACAAAATTGCTTCCCTTTTTTAAGAACAGATTGAGCAGTTTTCTCCTTAATTGATAGCTTTATCGAGGCGAGAGCTGCTGCCATTGCATAGGCATCATTCCAGCAACTGCCAGTTAGAAAGACCTCAGCAGCACTGTTGCGGTATTGATTTGATCCAACACATGCTGAAATCGCATAACCGTTTCCCAAAGCTTTTGAATAAACAGCTAAATCTGGGGTAAAACCAAAATATTTGTGAGAGCCACAATCATGTAATCTCCATCCACAGCGCACATCATCTAGAACCAGAAGTGTTTCATTTGTTTTGCATAAATCCTCCACATTTCGCCAAAATTGATCAAGTGGAAGAATTGATGGAGCAAAAGATGGGTGATGATATGGAGTTAGAATGACAGCTGCGATTTGGTTATTAAATTCCTTAAATAAGGATTCGACTTGATCAAAATCATTCCACTCGAACTCTAATATGTGAGACCTGTCAGAGGGAATTCGTCCGCCTAGTCCAGGATCGCACCAGGCATCAACACCATGATATGCACCCTTTGCCCTGATTACATATTCCCTTCCAGTTTTTTCTCTAGCCACCCGAATCGCCCAGGTAGTTAAGTCAGAACCATTTTTGGCGAAAACCGCCCAATCGGCAAAGTCAATTTGATCAACCAGTCTCTCTGCTAGCTCAACCATTAACATACTCGGTTGATTGAACACTGAACCATGTTGGTGCTGCAATTTAACTGAGTTCTCAATGAATGGATGGCAATAACCATGTAGCACAGCACCAAAACCGCACATAAAATCTAACCATTCGTTCCCATCTACATCCATAAAACGACACCCACTGCCAGAAAAACAATAATTAGGAAAATATTTTGGTAATCCTGCCCCTGGTGCAACATGCCCATAAATTCCAGAGGGAATCACCTGATTAGCCCTCTTAAAAAGAAGATCTGACTTTGTTCTATTTATCATTTTGGATATGGTATTTCATTTCGGACCATCCTTGAAATATAGCCAAATTTATCAAGCATTGGAATTCTTCCTGCGAGAAGAATATCGCCAGTGGCCAAAGCAAGCCACGGGTCAAGTGATCCAAGGGATGCTTCCCGAGCGGTTTCATGATTCTTAAAGGTTAAAGAGGCAGTGGCAGAAATCTTCTCTTCGATAAAGTTTACTGACCACCCATTCTTTGATTCATAACTAATTAGAAAGTTCGATTTAGCACCGGCAATATTAACCAAAAGCCTGCAGTTCTTTTCAGAATCAAAAATTTTGCCAATTTTTGAATGATTATTCAAGTATGTACAAATTGCCTCCAGTGAACCGAAAAGATATGCAAATCCCTGAGAGGTTTTTTTTTCTGATTTATAGAATTTTCCAAACTTCCAAAGAATAAAAATACTTAAAAATGATCTAAGCGGAGAGATCATTACATTCTTTATTTTAGGGATGCCAAAACCCTTTTGTACAATATTGGAAAATTGATGATCACTGAAAATCAAGGTCCCGCCAATCGAGATTCTGTTTTTTGATAAGAGTTGTGGGACCAAAAAAGACTGAACATCTTTTTTGGGAAAAAGCATGCTGGCACTCGCATGGATAGATCGGGCAGCGGCCAAGATTGGCAGTCTAGACTCTTCAATCATAATTTATTTACGGCACCAATCCTGACAAGGCTTCTAAAAATATTTTCGGGGACTGTCCTATTGGAATATGCAATCTTGGTATTTTAGTCTTAGTTTTAATAATTTCTAAAAGTTGCGAAGGAGATGAGGATGTAACCACCGTGCCAGCCCGCATTTTCCAAAAATTCAGGTTGTTAGTTTCTTGAGGCATGGTTCCTCCGGATAAATCAAAAATAACTGGGCAACCAGTAACGATTGCCTCAGTTGTTAGTCCAGCACCCGGTCTGGATAACATCCAAGTGGAAATTTTAAGTAGTTCAACCATAGTTTTTGCATCCAAAGAATTGAATGGTAAAACCACCATCCGATGGTGAGAAGAAAATTTGTTAATTTCACAGAAGGTTTGTTGATTTCGCCCGCAAAGTGCCAAAATTTGACAATTTATGTTGGCGTTACAGATGGCTTCAATAACTGGAATATGATGATTTACACCATTTGCTCCAGTTCCCAAAAGAAAAATAGGAATGTCTGGATCTAGTCCAAAATCCTTGAATACTTTTAATCTATCAAATTTTTGATTATTCCCATAAAAGCTTTTACGCAGAAGTGGTCCCGCAATAAGAGTTTTTTCTGCAGGCATTCCTCTACTTCGGGCAGCCAAAGTACCCTCCTGAAATGGACTAGCAAAAAGATCATTATTCGGATTGATCCAATGCCTTGAAAAGCCTTTCCCATCCGCTAATTCTCCACAATACACGACGAATCGAGAGAATTTCAAGTTAGGCAATCTAGTAAGATCAAAAAAACCATGATTTAAATGTGCATGAGTTGAAACAACTAGATCAGGAGAAAAAGTTTCATATTTTCGAATGAATTTTTTTGCTCCAATAATGAAGGAAGGCTTTCTATGGATGGATGCATACTCCAAAAAATTAAAATATGCATAATGCAATATTGGTAATTTTCTTTGAATAACATTATATATTTCGCAACCTAACCTGTAACCCCAAAAAGAGTTTTCGAGAGGGTGGAAGACCTCACACTCACCTCCTTGATGATGCCACCAGTCCTTAAGTGCAAATGCTCGCATGTCGTGCCCACCTCCTGTGGAAGCACTTAATACCCATAATTTCATATTGAGGTAATATTAGGTATTCCCCCGAGGGTAACAAGCCTACAGCGACCCAACTATTGCTGGGAAGAGGGACCTGACTATCCCTTTAGCGAATGGACAAAGAGTCCACTTCTTAATTTCGGCTCAAACCAAGTGGTCTTAGGAGGCATTATTTCACCAGCATCTGCAATACCAAGTAACTGGTCCATACTTACTGGATAGAGAGCAAATGCGACGGCCATTTCTCCTGAATCTACCCTTCTGGCAAGTTCTTGTAGCCCACGAATTCCACCAACGAAATCAATTCTCTCACTTTTTCTCAAATCTCCTATCTCGAGCAATGGTTGCAGGATTAAATTGGACAGAATGGTCACATCTAAGTCCTCGACTGGATCATCTGATTCACAAATATCAATAGGAGTAAGTCGATACCATTGCCCAGGAAGATACATTGCAAACTCTCGGATTTTAGAAGGTTTGATGTTAGAGAAATCATCTTTTACCAAAAGAAATTCCTTAGATAATTTATCCAAAAAGTCCTCCTCAGAGTAACCATTTAAATCTCTGACAACTCGATTATAATCAAAAATCTTTAGCTGATCATCAGGAAATAATACAGCCATAAAAAAGTTATATTCCTCATTTCCAGAGTGGGACGGATTATTTTCTTTATACTTTTGCCCTACCCTGGCTGCTGCTGCTGTTCGGTGATGACCATCCGCCACATACAATGCATCCAATGTCCGGAAACAAACTGAAATTTGCTCAACAGTATTTGGATCCTCACAAATCCATAGTTCATGCCTTATTCCATCATCAGCGACAAAATCGTATTCTGCATCCAGTTGGGTAATTTCATCTACAATCAGATCAATATCTCTTTTGCCTCGATAGGAAAAGAAAACTGGTTCTGCATTAGCTTCCAAGGTTTCGACATGCTTAACCCTGTCGTTTTCCTTGGCGGTACGAGTCAACTCATGTTTTTTTATCCGGCCTGCATAATACTCCTCAAACTGACAGCAACCGACAAGTCCAGTTTGCGATCGGCCATCCATGGTTAATCGGTATACATAAAAACATGGAGAGACATCAGAAAGAAACACTCCATCCTCTATCATTTTCGAAAATGTTTCCTTTCCGGAAAGATAAACTTCTTCCGAATAAATATTTACGGAATCGGGTAAATCGATTTCTGGTTTAATTACGCGTAGAAAAGAATGAGGATTCCCTTTAGCTTCTTCCTTTGCTTCTTTAGAATCAAGAACATCATAGGGTCTGGAAGCAACTGACTTAGCATACTCAGGATGCGGACGAATTGCACAGAAAGGTTTGAATGTAATCATTCGGGAGAATTAAGCTGATATTTCTAGAAGTCAGGAACTGGAAGCCTCAGAGGACTTTTCACTTTCCTTTTGGAGTGCTTTTTTAGCACGCATTTGCTGTATCAACTTGAGTGCTGAACCAGCCGCAAAAGTACTTTTCAATGATCCAAGTTGAGGAACCGATCCAACCGCAGCAGCTTGGTTGGAAGACTGCATTTCTTCAAGGATCTCCCTACGGAGAATAGAAATAGAACGAGGTGCCGAAATCCCAATTTTTACAGAATCTCCCTCAATTTTAGTGATAGATATCTCTATTTCATCACCAATCCGGATGCCCTGATCAATTTTTCTTGAAAGTATTAACATTTAACCCTCAATTCAGCCAATCAATTCCCTGCTTCTGATAAGTCCAATAGATATCTTGCAGAATATTTTTCGTGATTATTTATTATGCACTGTTTTGCAACAAGGGTGTTACGATTTACTATTACTGGACCAACCAAATTAAGAGAAATTTTGGAAGATTCTTCAGAGGGCAAAGTGACAATATTCAAAATCATAGTATCTTCAGAATTTGTAATCCCAAGGATTTCTACATCAGCATCCGATATCTCTAAGTCATAACTGGGAATTATTCCACCAGGTTCAATTACGATGAAAGCCAAACCATTCTCATCTTTTTCCCGAAGCCACATAAAAGGAAGTTCTTCCTTATCAAAAAAAAGCTCCATTGTTCTGATTTCAGAGAAACCAAACAATCCTTGGGGTAAGGAAAGGTCATATGTGTTTTGAAGAGTTGAGGCATCTTGGCCTTTCAGCTCCTCTCCAATATTAAGCTTCATTAGGAGTATTAAAACAGTTTAGAGGTAGTTAAGCAACGATGTATTAAGTAACTGAGCACCCACTTGCATAGCAGCCTGATAAGCAGTGGATGCCCTAGTTAGTCTCATGATTGCATCAGACATATCTATGTCCAATTCTTGAGCCAATCTCCTGTCTAGCTCTAGATGATATTGTTCATCATGTGCCTTTACGGTTTCCATGCGTGCCATAACTGCGGAAATTTCGCCTAATTTGTCTACAACTGAATCCTCTTGTTGAATAAGTTTTGCTTCAGTAGCCTGAACAACTTGTGACATCTCAGAGAGGTTTTCCTCGGAAAGACCATCCCTTAAATCAATTAAGGATAAAATTGAATCTGCTAATTCAGCAGTTCCACCATTTTCAGCACTTAAATAAGAACTTACTTTGCTGTCTTTCCCAATAAAAAATTCTGAGTTCTGATCAGATCCAGTATAAGTAACTCCAATTAATTTGCCTTGAGCATCCCTGTGATCCAAAAAAGTCTTTTTTCCAGTGGCAAAAGAAAAGGAGTCTCCGATCGATGCTCCCATTGACCGATCTACCTTGCCAGAATTTAATAGCTCAAAACCTTTGATTACGAAAGGTCCCGGATCATTTGGATTTTGCCCCCAAATAATATTTGCTTTTAGGGAATCACCGTTCGGGAGATAAACTTCTGCTTCCTGAAATTCCTCAGGTATAGTATAGTCAAACCCATTATTTGAAGCATTCGGGAAGAAATATCTGCCAGGGTTATCTACTCTCAAACCGGTAACTTGCCCGTTTATATCAGTCAATACACCTATCTGGGCATCAATTCCACTTTTTCCAGCCGATTGAATACGAACATTCGGGTCGTCCAGACTCTCTGTTTTGAAGGAAAGTACATGCTGAAGAGAGTTAGTAACAGGAAGCCAAACATTGTTTGAAATTTTTTCTCCTCTTGCTTTAAGAAGATCCATGAAATCTTGTGTTTTAGCATCACTGACATCTAAAAAGAATTCGTCGCTCGGTGAAACGATTGGACTGTAATAGTCGGGACCAACTGGAATTTGATCATCATCACGGTTATCAAACCCAACAATATTACCTTCTGGATCTAATACCCCATTTGTCTGACACTCATAGTAGGTTCCTTTGTGAAGTACAATTTGTCCTTTAAAATATTTTTGGGAAGAATTCCATTCACTACCTTGATTGTAGATCGATGGATTAACTGGAACAAGAAGAGAATCCGGGTCTTCTAGATCAATCTCGTTTGCATTTGAGATATCATCGGAAGCAACATAGAAAGTTTCAGTTGACCTATTATAGATATAACTTCCCTTTCTTAAAGGCTGCTCCACACCTTCAGTAAAAATTTCCTCTTTCCCATTAATGGGTAATTGGTCACCCAGAAACATGTAAATTCTGTCAGAAGATTGATCATGAATTTTCTCACCCACTGCCACATTACTGGATAATGAACCAGCAATTGCATTAAGTTGTTCGAGGGTTTCCTCCAAATTCTCGCTATCTTCCTCGGAAAGATTAGTATGCAGAGTAAGAAAATAAGTGCCCCGATACTGAACGACATCTCCCCGTTCAACGGTTAAATCTGTGTCAGTCTTAACTGAACCTAAAATATAACTTCCCTGCACTGCAGAGTCTTCGGGATTTAGTACACCTAAACGGTATGTTTGACTAGTTGAATCAAAGTAAATCTCTGCATCTGACTCTGAACCATTCGCATTAAATTGAGAGACTGGATAAGCAACTTCACGGACCAGTTTGTCAATATCGCTCCAAATATCGTTAACAGATGCATAACTACGGTCAGAACCAATAAGTAAATCATAAGTATGAGTTTCGGCATTGGAACGATCATCAAAAAGACGACCATCCGGTGAAGTGAAGAAATAGCGAACTTCCTTTCCTACACTTTCTATATTCCAATCTTCCCTACTGTTTTCATAACCGCTTCCTATCTCTTCCCAATATTCAGAACCTTCCTGAGTAGGAAAATGATTAAAATTTTCTGATCCTTTAGATTCCCACAGTTTACCATTATATTCAACCACATCGCCAATTTGGTAAGCTTGTAGACGCACCCAGGATTTAGGTAATTCTGAAATTAACTGAGTTCCCGAAGCACCACTAGACTCACTTATCGACAAATCCCAAGATATCTTGGAAGATTTAACCGCTTCCCAAACTGCATCTTTTGCATTCTGATCTAGTTCATCGTAAGAAAGGTTCGGAAACATTGAAGATGCTTTACTGCGAACAATGTTGTCCAATTGATTGGGATAATAATTTTGGGAATCGTAATTTGAAATATAGCTTGCATGAGCATGGAAACTTGAACCAACAGTTCCACTCACAACAAGCTGACCACTAGAATTTATCTTAGCCGAAACTTCTAAATCAGGATTAAAATATTCATCAGGATTGCTCGATGATCTAGTAAATGCAAAATAGTCCTCAGTTTCAAAAACCTCAGAATCATCAAGAAAAAATGTATCAGAATTAACTAAATCACGGATCAAACCAATGGCCTTGTCAGTCGATAAATTTGATACACGATCGTTAATGTCAACTTTTCGCCAAGAGAAATTTAGTTCAGAGGGAGAATCGAAATTTGCAGGAATATTTTCAAGGGCTTCCCAATATTCAGTTACCGCTGATTCGGTCAGAGAAAATAATTGAGAAACGGAATCAGCAGGCACAGTTTCCCAAAGATTTTCGTTAAAGTCAGTTCCAACCGCAATAGGATTAATTGCTCGGTAAACTTCTTTTCCCCAGCTTACATAGTCTCCAGACTCGTAGTTTTGATTGGGACTCCAAGAATTGATTTCGTTGCTCACAGGTTCCAAATAAACCGAGCCATCTGCTTGCTCAGAAACCGCAAAATAGCCACCCATTGAAGGGAGGAGATCCAAATTAGGCTGTTTGCCAAGACTAACTGCGAGAGACTCAATCTGGTAAGAATCTAATAGATAAACATTGGTCGCTCCATCCTCGAGCATTCCAACTGGATTTTTGCTCCAGTCCCTACGTTCCAGGTGCTCAATTACAGTATCAAACAAAGTAGTTGGGTCTTCTTCTGCATCAGTCTCAGGAACAAGTGCAGGATCTAATAGAATCGAATCATCTTTTTGGTTGGTAACTTTTACGATGTCGCCTCGCAGGAAGCTTTGGGAGTTGTCGTATTCAATAACATCAATTGCCTTGGCTTCGACAACATACTCTCTGCCATTAACCCCAAGAAACAATTGATCGCCTTGTTTTAGATATCTAGTTCCTCCAACCTTTTCTATTCCAACTGAATTGGCATCTAAGTCGAGAAACTTACTTTGCATATCCTCTGAAACGATATCAGACATGGAAAATTCAGGCTTGAGTTCATGTCCGCCAAAGAGAGCTCTCCCCCGATGCCTGGCATTTATACGGTTTAGTGCCTCTTCAAGCAGTTGATCAATTTCTAACGCATATGCACTTACACCTGGACCATTTAAATTAGAACCCGCTAGTCGAGCAATTTCCTGAGCCCTTTGATTGATCTCTCGCAACTTATCAAGGTTCATGTGACCAGCATTCAAATACTCTGATGCATAAGAAGCGTTCCTTTGATACTGAGCTAATTTACCCTTTTGGGAGTCAAGTTGAATGACTCTGCCCATAGTCAATCCATCATCTTGAGGCCTGGTAATTTTTTGACCTGTTGAAATTTGATCATTGAGTTTAAGCCTCTGAGCATCCAACTCACGCAATTGCTGCATGATAGATTGAGAAACATTTAAATTGGGCACCCTCATTTTAAAACCGATTATCGAATTAGTCCCATCACAACAATTTCAAGCATATTATCCAGAGTACTTAGGACCCGTGAAGAGGCTTGGAAAGATCTTTGGAAACGCATGAGGTTAGCGACCTCTTCATCAATGTTAACCGAACTCACCGCACCTCTTTGCTCAAGTAAAAGAGATTCAATAGACTCCTGATGATCAAGGTTATCGCTAAGATCCGCTAATTTACTCCCCATGCCCGAGTTTAATAATGCGACCTTCTCGATAAACTTACCATCACCAAATTCCACAAGTGATTGGGCAATCTCATTTGAACCTTGGGTGAATCTATCTCCTGTCATCAGGTTTTCTACCTTTAAGCGATGATCAATACGAACACTAGATGCAAGATTCCACGGGTTTGCGGGTAATGCGGAAAAGGAAAAATTATCGCCTATTATTGGAAGCTTAGAACCTTCTTCCAGACCTTCCAACCTGAAAGGAATAGTTTCGTAACCAATCATCAATGATCTGCCGTCATCTTCTGTACCAGTTATAAAATCACTCCCAGGGAAGGTTTCATCTGCCTCCATAGTGACATTCTGCATTCTTCGTGCAGAACCATAAAAAGCAAAATTATCCCCTGAGTCATCTCCTCTGAAAAAGTTTTCAGCATCCTCACCACCTCGATAAAAAGTGGTTTGACCGGCAAAATCTTCGGGGAAAATCGGAGTAGTATTAATAATCGAAAATTGATCACTCTGAGCAGACGGAAGGGTCATATCGACCTCATCTCGGTAAAGGGTAATTAGAGAGTCCCCTTCTCTACCGAAGAGCCCATACTCTTCCTCCATTAGTAAGTTTCTGCCAGATATAGGACGAGTCAAGATTGCATCGAAACCAAAAATGTAAGAACCAGGTTCGTCGTCTGGATTGTAAATTTCATTTATTCCTTCAACAAATGAAGAAACCAAATCGTTTAATTCTGAACGGAAACTCTCAAAATGATTGGTTCTAGATTCTTGATAACCTTTAATTTTACCAGAATCTAATTCTATCTTTTTATCTCCAACGAAAATGGAATCTGTCTGGGGAAGATTGGATCCTTCATTCAAAATATTAAAGCCAACAATTTCACCTTTTTTAACAACAGCCTCGGCTAATCCAATGTTCAATTCAACCAGTTGATCACTATTAATATTTAAACCCGTTGGATAGGACTTACGGATGATAACACTAGGATCATCTTGCATAAGTTGGGGAGTAAACTCCTTGAAGTAATTATTCCAACTTTCATCACTAGGATCAAAAGTGGACATATCAGATACATCGACAGGTTGGGTTACAATAAAATGTTTGAAGGAGTTCCCCCCAGCATCGTTAGTACCGTTATTGTAATAATATATCTCATTCTGTTTGAATCGAACGACCGGGTTTTGCATACCCGATGTGTCGATATCCTTCTTAAAATCGTCAATGGAATGTGCCTTTGAATGAACTATACCTATTGGGATAGAAGAACCCGTTCCTGAATCATTTAAATAAAAAGAATTATTGGAGTAGATGTATTCATTGTTCGGATTATCAATAACTTCAAATGATCCAAGTTGGGTTCCAGTTTCGGGATTAGAAGATTCAATAAACTGTAATGTTGTAGCCACTTCTGGTATCTCCGTCTCCCTGGACAAATTTTCCATTGCTCTCAAATAAATGAAGGAGCCAGGAGCGTTCTCAAATTTGACTACATCTCCCTCTGCGTAACTTTTGGTCAAAAACCATCGATCGGGTTGACCAGCGTTATTGGTAACTTGTGGAACATAGGATAAATCATCGATTTTTTGAGGCAACTGATCTTCAAGTCCTAGGGAGATTAGAAATCCATCAATATCTTGACCCACTTGAAAATCATCCTGAATTAAACCGGCTAACTCGGTACCAGTTTCCGCATTTTTTAATACTTGAAAAAAATGATTTTTATACTCGAGAACTTCTCCTTTAAAAATTTTTCGATTTGTAAGCAAAGCGTCCCGAAGTTGAATTTCTTCAGAGTCATCTCCTTCTGTCGATGCCCCAATTAAAGTAAATCCGTTAAGACTTTCGCCTTCCACAGTTGGTAAATTATCAGGCACTAAACTCCCGGCCAGTAGTTGATTATCTATTTGATACAATGAATTATTTATCCTGACAATAGAATCAACATTGTAATCAATTGAGGTAACCTGATTCTTCCCGATCTCTGCATCCAAGGATAAGTTAGATGAGGGTCCGAAATCTTCAGTTACCTGATAAACCTTTCCCTCGTAATATACCACTTCGCCCTGCTTGAATGTCTCAAGATCAGAATAACGGCGCAAGGTTTCTGGAAACGGCTTCCCATCTTCTGGCAAGGTCGATAATTCCAGAAAAGAATCACTCGTAATACTAGAACCCGAGATTGAATCTTGCAGAACTTGATAAATTTTCCCGCCCGCACTGAAAACTTCTCCTTTTTCGTAAGATCTAGGAGTAATTCCATCCACTAGTTCCTCATCAATAATTGGTGGGGTAAAAGATAGAAGAATAGGACCTTCTGTATCATCAAACTGAGAACCACCATCCAATACTTCCACCTGTCCAAGTGTGCCATCTTTGGAAATCTTCGCTTGCACAACTGATTCGGCTCCGGAATCATTATTTAAAGAGAAGGACTTTCCGAAATTCCTGGTAATTCCAGAGGGGGGACCGCTTGAATTTACAAGTTCAATAGATACACCATTGCTCCCAGTTGTGTTAAGATTCCAAAAACCAGTGTCCTTATCATTTACCTTTTCAGGTGACACAGAAAAATTAATTAATTTGGATAAGTCTTCCAGTAATTTTTGGCGATTATCTCGATAGGTGACTGCCTTGCCTTGCCCCAGAAGTTCGAATCTTTTGATTTGTAAATTCACTTCATAAATTTTGTTGAGCAATGTATTTACTTCGTTGACAGCGTTGTCGATTGAATCAGTCAGATCAGATTCGATATTTTGCAAAGCTTCTCCCGCATCGTTAAACCGCTTGGTCAAAGTTTGTAGTTTTTGAAATACTTCCTGCTTCGAACTAGCTTCATCTGGAGATGCAGATAGTTCTTCAAGCGAATTAAAAAAGTCATCAATCGCACGGGCTAGACCACCTTCTGCTAAATTACTATCGTTTTCTAAGTCTAAGGAACCATCTACATTTTGCCTAACAATACTCTCGCCCAATGCGGCTTGCAGTAAAGTTAACATTTCCTGCTGAGCCTTTAAATTTGCCGTTTCTCCGAATTCAGAAAATACTCTCTTGTCCAACAAATTATTCCGGGCATGGTCAAGTCCACCTGCCTCAATTGGATTCGTACTTAATCCACTGTTGGATTTATACATTAAGCCTTCACGAGCTAGAACTTTTTGCCGTGCATAATGCTCATCATCTACATGGGCTAAATTCTGACCAGTTATCTCAGCTGACTTCGCGTGATAGCGAAGAGCCTCAGAACTTTTTATTATTTCACCCAGCATGTTTTAAAAAATTTAAGCACGCCCCATCAATTTCGAAGAAGAAGGTAAATTGCCCAATTTCCCTGACTTGTTGTAGGTTTTTACTTGGGTAGATGGACTAGTCGAGGAAAGCAGGTGGTCAGTTACTTCGAGCAATCTATTAAGCAGCCTTTGGTTTTGAGATACCTTGGTCCGAACCTTGGAAATAAGCTGATTAATTTCTTCAATAATACTCTGAAACATAGGCTGGGTAACATCTGGCAAACAGGGAATTAATTCGGTTAAAGTAGCTTGTGAAGGTTTCCCAAACCTCTCTGCTAAGTGAGAGACATAACCCTGTCTTCTTTTTTGCAAAATTTGACTCGCTTCCATTTGTGCCTGAACAGATTGATTAATTTCCAGAAGACTGTCTGGCTTGCGTGTCAGAATTGTTTGTTGCTGAGCATTAAGAAGTCCTATCAATCCTCCATACTCCTGTAGCTCATCACGCAATAAGTCGAGTAATTGTTCCCAGTTATTTACTGCGGAGATTGGCTCAGTTAAATTTACCATAATTAATCTACCTTATTGCTTTTAAGCACTTTTGAGGATGAACCAGCATTGCTTAATTGTTGCTGAAGAATAGAAGATATCCCAAAGCCTCCGCCTTTAACAATATTGTCAGAAAGAGAATCAGTAAGAAAATGCCTGTAAAAACGATGTCCTTCACTGTCCTCATTAAATACACCTTTGAACATCGGCTGCAGGGCCTCGTTTAAAAATTGCTTAACCAGAAGAGATTCAAACTGCTGGCTGACAAAGGCATTTTTGTCAGTTTGAGAAGCATTCTTGGATCCTACAAATTCCTTAAGAGAATTTGAATCAAGAGGCACATACTGCTGACTAATTCCGGAAGTTTTCATAGGGAACTTAATTAATGATCAATTCTGCCTGAAGGGCACCTGCATTCTTAATCGACTGAAAAATTGATGTCATTTCTCTTGTGGTAAGCCCAAGTTTGTTTAAAGCAGTTGCAAGTTCATTAACAGTCGTACTCCCCGCTGGATCTAATTCATCCAATGATTCGAACCGTCCAACCTCCTCTATTAACTCAGCATTCTCTCCCTCTATAAGAGCAGTGGCTCCACGAGAGAAAGGTAATGGCTGGCTCACGCCGGTGGTTGGATTTAGGAAAATAGTAACATTGCTGCTGCTCACTGCAACAGGTGATATCCTGACATTCTGAGTGGCGACTATGGTGCCAGTCCGTTCATTAATTATAATTTTGGCAGGCACATCAGGCTTTACTTGAATTTCACCAACTGCAGCAATAAAATTGGTCGACTGTCCAATAAAATCGGCGGGGATTCGAACATTAACCACGCCACCATCTTTAGCCAAAGAAGAACCGGGGTAAAACTCATTTATGGCATCTGCCATTTTTACTGCAGTCAGATTGTCAGGCGAACGCAGAAGTAAGTCTATGGAATCGTTATTCAATGCATCAGTGAGAATTTCTCGTTCAATAAGGGCACCATTCGAAACCATTCCAACTGTAGGATGATTTACCTGAACATTTCCACCACCATTACCCGCAGTTAAACCACCGATGGAAACAGAACCTTGGGCAACTGCATAAACTTGACCGTCAGCACCTTTAAGAGGGGTCTGCAATAAAATCCCTCCCTGTAATGAATCTGCGTTTCCAATCGATGATACAGTAACATCGATTTTGGTCCCTTCCTTACCGAATGGACCAATTTCGGCAGTAATCATAACCGCAGCAATATTTCTTGATTTATCTGCTTTGTCTGCACGAATACCAAGGGTTTCAAGGGCATTTAAAATTCCCAACTCAGTGTACTCAATACGGGAATCTCCCTGCCCATTAAGCCCGGTTACTATACCATAACCAAAGAGTTGATTACTTCGAAAACCCCTGATTTCGGTTAAGTCCTTAATTCTCGCTCCAAACAATAAAGCAGGCATGAGAAAAATGATCAAAAAGAGATATTTTTTACCAGACATGGGAATTAAAATGGGTTCAGCATGGAGGAGAGTTTTTGGTACCAAGATTCTTTTTGTGCATCATTAAGACTACCCTTGGAAATAAACTCAACCTGCGCATCGGCGATGTACTGAGATGAAACAATGTTGCGATACCGCAAACCATCTTTGAACCCAAAACCTATATCTTCCTGACGAACCATACCTTTTAGTACGGCGTAGTAACTTTCACCCGAGAATGTGACCATACGAGCACCTTCAAGAACCAGTACGCCGTTGGGTAGAACATCAATTACAACTACACTCACTCTACCTTTAAGATCCTGTGTATTCGCAATTGAGCCACCACCTTGATTGCTACTCTGCGTCTCAATCTGGGTACCAGGCAAACCTCCTTTGTGTTTCCCAAAACCGCTATTTGCATAGAGAAACTGAGTCACTGCATTTTCCACTTCTAATTGACGGTTCCTTACAGAGTTTTGTGAAGCAGCCAACGAAGAACTCTCAGCAACATCAATGGTAATTAAGTCCCCAACTGCATGGGCTCTTTTTCCCCAGTAAAGACCTTTTTGCTCACCACCCTTTAACCAAAGAGAAGTAGACCACCCCACCGATACAGAAATCAAAGAAAAGGAAAAATAAAAAAGGATTTTCATTAATTTCACAAATGTACCTTTACGCTATTTTCGTTGAGAACCTTGGCTAAAAATTCCTTGTCCGAGGAGAGGTTCCTCACCTTCACAAAAGATCCCTCAACCCCATCCTCCAGCGCCAATCCTTTCATCGTCACAAAAATTCCATTTCCAGATGCAAAAACATCAATTACTTTTCCTTTATTGATCAAGGTTACTTTTGACAAGTTACTCCACTTCAAAGGAGAATTTGCACGCAACGAAGTAGAGGATTCAAAACTTGCGAGATTTGCATTTGATTGGACTGTATTGATATGCTGTTTAAGCACATCAACTTTGCATTTATTGAATAAATCTTCGTGCAAACGCATGCCTGATAAAAGAGATTTTTTGGTAAAATAGACCTCCTTTAAATGAGCCACTTTGATTGGAATCGAAAAATCTCCTAGTTTGGCTCCTTTTTCCCAAAGAGAAAAACGGATGTAAGCATTAGATGAAAGCTCATCTGGTGAACAACTGTTAAGCTTAATGATAAAGTTTTGTCCAACTTCTATTGAAGCCCAATCACGGGTCAGTGAAACCGAAACCTCACCATCCACTTGATAGCGGTGTTCTAGCAACTCACCTAACTTGTCTTCGAGCATTTCCGCATTTAATAGGCATGGTACATCTAACTGTTTAAGTTCATTTGCATGATATTCGTTCGCAACATTTGCAAGATAAGCAGACACCTTTTTCTCAGCCTGCTTTATGGTAGAAGGCTTTATAAACCGCTCTACCCCGCCAAAACAAAGATGGCCTACAAAGAAAATGAAAAATGCACTTAACCGAAGCATCAATTACCTCTTAAGTTGGTTCACACGAGAAAGCATATCATCCGAGGTTTGGATAGACTTGGAATTAACCTCATAAGCCCTTTGAGCAATTATCATGTTCACCATTTCCTCCACAACATTTACATTGGACATCTCCAAGTAACCTTGTTGAAGCACACCAAAACCATCCTGCCCTGGTTGTCCGGGTTGGGCTTGACCACTTGCTTCAGTTTGAATGTATAAGTTACCACCAATCGACTTCAACCCTGAGGGATTAGCAAACCTCGAAAGCTGCAATTGACCAAGGTTTTGGGTCTCATCGGGCGTTTCAGCACTAACCTCGCCATTAGGAGATATAAATACATTGGTGACATTCGCATCAATTGCTGGAAAACCAGCCAAGGTTAAACCGTCCGAAGTGGTTAACTGCCCCTCTGGACCCACTTTAAAAGCACCGTCTCTAGTGTAAGCAAGTGTTCCATCTGGTCTTTCAACTTCAAAAAATCCTACTCCGTCGATAGCAACATCAAGTTTCTCACTCGTTTGGGTGAGTTGGCCTTGAGTGAAGATTTTTGCAGTGGAGACAACTTTTGTACCATTACCCATCTCAACACCCGTAGGAATTACATTTCCCGCACCTGTCTGACCACCAGACTGGCGGGGGTTTTGATAGAGTAAATCTTGAAACTCGATTTTATTCTTTTTGTAGCCAGTTGTGTTAACATTCGCTATGTTATTTGATATGACATTCAGGTTAAGTTGCTGGGCTTGCATGCCCGTGGCTCCAGAGTATAGTGATAAGTTCATAATATTAAGTAGTTTGTCCTAGAGTTCCTATTGCCTTACCGACATTTTCATCAAAGGTTTGAATCATTTTTTGATTAGCTTCATGAGCTCTTGAAACCTCTATCAAGCCAATCATCTCTTCGATGGGTGAAACATTGCTGTCTTCAAGAAAACCTTGCAAAATAGTAAACGAACCAGCCTCAGCTTCTTGGGGAATAACTGTATCGTCTTTAGGAATGAACCCTCCTCCTATTCTTTGGAGTTGTGTCAGAGGATCGTCAAAGGTGAAAACGCCAATTTCACCGATCAAATCGGTGCCTTGAAATACTTGACCTTCTTTATCAACAGAAACATCTCCTAAACCAGGTAGGGTTTCTATAGGATTTCCTCCCATATCAGAAAACTGATGGCCCATACTATTAACAAGTATTCCTTCAGAATTAATGTAAAATTGACCATTGCGAGTGAAAACTGATTCGCCTCTGGCGTTATTTAGAGCAAAAAAACCATCGCCTCTGAGGGCTAGATCTAGGGGGTTATTTGTTTCCCTGAGTGCACCTTCATGATGATCGGATTGATTTTTCAATAATGGAAATGAACCAGGCATAACATTCCTCAGTCTGTCATGCGTTGATCGAGGGATTTCCCCTCCTTCTATTGCTTCAAAAGAAACGGTAGCCTTCTTAAAACCAGCAACATGACTAGCAGCTATGTTATTGGCGATAATATTTTGATACTGCTCGAGGCCACGAAGAGCAGATGCATTTTCGTATAAAGATAAATTCACGGATTGAGTTAAGCAATTTCTATGCCACTCAATCTAAAAGAAAATGATCCCCTAAAGGAAATAGAGAATAAAAATAAACTGTCCTGAGATGAGATCAGTAATGACACTCAATTTCTAAGAGTCTGTTATCCGGTAAATGAACAATTATAGACTTGGGTTGCCCATTTTCGGAGACAACCTCTACCTTAGGACAATCCTTCTCATCGTAAATGATTGTGGATTCAGAAGTGATGTCAGATGTAGAATCTTTAACATCTGCATTCTGGGAGTTATTGATATCGGGGTCAAGCAAACCACGAAATGATGAAGCATCACCCGAAACTGGGTCTTTAAAACCTCTGCCTTTGAGATAACTTTCCATGATCAACTTACAGCATATATCATACCTTATTACTAACGGTATCTCGCAAGGTCTTCTTTACTAACATCTAAGGCCAAACTTATTTCCACCCGGCGATTTTTGTCGGGCCGATTTGGGAAACGTACTCTGTTGGGCTTCGTGGCTCCATGACCAGTCAATCTTTCAAGTTTTCCATCTAACTCATTGGCTGAATAATATCCTAAAGCTTTATTAACTTCCACCGCCTGGTAAAGTGATAATTCCCACTCCGCAAGCTCATGATTCTTGACTTTATCAGCTAAGTTCATGGAGTGTGAATCTATCCGATATGCTAAAACATGCTGAGAAAGTAACCATGACATTCTTTGCATAACTTTTGTACCATGCTTAGAAAGTTTAGATGATGTAGGCTCAAATATAGGTTTATCATCCCCATGATAAAGCGTAACTTTTAATCCGTCTGAAGTTACCTCCAACTGAATAGTCGAATCATCAATTTCATGTAATTTGAGTCTTTGATACCAATCTTGTGCAATCCGATGCAAAACATCTATATCAATGGATGTGGTATCATCTGTGTTTCTCATGGTTGTGTCCGACCTGCCGACTATTTGATCAACCATACTTCCCGGTCTGGCATCCTTTTGCTCAACTGGAGTTGATTTAGGAACCCCAGCCTTGTATGGATCACGAAAAAATCTGGTAGTTGCGATGATCACTTCTTCATCCTGAGACAATATCCATAAAACCAAAAATAGTGACATCATTCCAGTTACGAAATCAGCATAAGCAACCTTCCATGCACCACCATGTCCAAAAGTGTATTTCCGGGGCCTTTGGCTGGCTAATGTGAACATAAAATAGAATGTTAGTAGATGGAATCAGCCACCTTTGGCAGCGTCTTTACATTTTTCTTCAAGCTCGTCTGCAGTTGGTTGAATTTGCTTATCTAATGATCTGCGTCCTATCTCAACTGCCATAATAGGAGATAATCCAGTAGCAAAGCCTGACACCGATCTTTCAACTATTCGGTAATACAACATTTCTTGACCTTGATTGAGAGAGACCAACCGACCGAGTGGCACTCCTACACCATAAGCCAAGAAAATACCAAGGAATGTACCACTTAGTGCCGCAGCAACTTTGTATCCGACAGACTCAGGATCCTCGAGGTTGGACATGGTGTTGATGATTCCAAGAACCGCAGCAACGATGCCAACCCCGGGTAATGCATCGGATATCATCTCAATTGCTTTTACTGAACGGCTTGCTTCAGATTCGCGACTACTCAATTCCGATTTTAAAATCCCACCTATTTCTCCAGGTTTACAGCGCCCATCAACAATAGGACGCAGAGAATTACAAAGAAACTCAACTAAGCCTTTATCGTTCAAAAAGGAAGGATATTTGGTAAAGATTGAACTGTTGGTAGGATCACTGACATGTTCATCAAGGGCAGGAGTTCCTTTTCTTCTACCAAGCATAAATAACTCGTACAACAAAACCAAAAGATCAATGAATTTACCTTGGTCACTTATTCCACCTTTAAAGGCTTTTAAAATGTCGGTCTTTAGACTTACGAGGACACTTTTCGGACTTGAGACGACTAAGATCCCCAGTCCTATGCCACAAATAATCATAATTTCACCGGCGTGAATAAGAGAAACAGGGTTACCTCCTGCCACAGCAAATCCGCCAATGCAGGAAACAAAAACAATTATAATACCTACAGTTAAGAGCATTTTAAGTCAGATAGATTCAGATGTTTGAAATTTGGCACGCAGAGAAATAATGGAATGAGAAATGATTTGGCTAATTCTACCTTCCGACAAACTAAAGACTTCAGCAATCTCAGACAACCTCAATTCCTCAATGTAATATAGCATGAGAATTTTTTGGCTCTGTGTTGGCAACTCTTTTATAAGGCAGCGTAACAATTCCACCCTCTCCCTATTCTCTAAATGATCAAATGCATTAAGCTCGGTTGGGTCGTGCATAGTCTCAGCAAGAGATGAATTATCCCCATCCATATTATCGCTAGATGAGCTCGAGTCTAAAGGTATAAAAATTACTGGTTGGGTCTGCTCCAGTAATTTATTGTACTCTTTAAAACTAAGCCCAAGTTCCTTGCATATCTCTGCAGGTGTTGGCGGTCTTTTCAGTAATATCTCCATCTCCAGAATCGTTGCCTGAAGGGATTTTGCTTTAGCTCGATTAGCCCTTGGCAGATGGTCAATCTTCCTTAGCTCATCCAGCAACCCACCCTTTATTCTTAATGCTGCATAATTCCCAAAAGCCTTACCTTTGGATGGATCAAAACGATTAACAGCAAGTATGAGTGAACGAACTCCCACACTATACATATCCTCTGTTTCATAAGTTTCAGGAAAATGATAGCGCAGTCTACTGACGATAGATTTGACCAAAGGCAGATAGTCTTCAATTAGCTTATTCCGGGATTTCTCATCAGACATCGTCTGCTGGTAGTTTTCCGAAGCATTTGCAAACCTTTGGGAGTAATTTGCTTCTTGCATGGCTGCTCTTGTGGATGCTTGCATAATTTATTTAGCAATCTTCTTAAAATGATCCGCACTAGTAGAAGCAGCTTCCATATTAGCTTCCATCGAGCTTTCAATGGTACCAGCATTCTTATCAGGCAAAGGATTGGCTGGAGTTTCATCTTGGTTTCCAAAGTTTACCTGCTCTTTTGAAGCTTCCACCCCAAGCCTGGATTTTTTGAGCATAGAGGCGAGTAGGATTCGGCCAAAAAAAGAGAAAACTAAAGATCCACTAGTCCCATAAATTAGACTAATCACGAGATCTTTATTAAGAAAAAGAGATATAGCATAGAAGAAAACAAATCCAAAGAAACCACTAAGAAAAAAGAAAAATCTAGCATCGTCGTTCATGATTTAGCTGGGTAGGATGAAAAGGTTTGGGAGTAAAGGTTTTCAGGAAATGATTTGGAAATCATCTGGTTGAGCACATTGGAGGAGAAATCTCCGGTAATATTTTGACCGGTTGAGATGCAGTATGGAGATAACCCAGAATCTAAAATAATAGGCCAGAGTTTAGATGCGTTTGACAACTCATCAAAATGAGAAATTGCAAGATGGGTAGATGCTAGGTTAGAGCCGATTCGAATACACTTCATTAAGACTTTTGCCTCATATGCACCATTTATAACCAATAATCGAGTTCCGACGCCAATTTCATTGAGTGCTGCATTAACCGATGTCCACTCGCCAATATCATTTAATGAAATGCCTGGAATATCAACAAACAGGGGAGATTCCATTGTAGCAGGCGGCACTTTAGTCGGATCTCTGTAGAGAGTAACACCAATTACTTCGCAAAAAATCCTTAAAGAGTCATCTGGATTGGGCACACCATTCTCAAGCTTGAGAACCATGGGTAATTTTTTCTTAATGAAAACTTCATGAGCCAAAAGCTTACAAAGCATAGTAGTTTTCCCAGAACCGGGAGATCCGAGCAAAGCAACTTTATGACCAACCGGTTTGGCAGGGATTGCCCGAAAACGGTCAGTAAGGCTCAAAGTTACTTTTCTTAAGGTGTCGGCAAGAGAAAGATCTTGAAGGTCTACTAAATCAGACCAGTTTTTCATTTCTGAAAGAAGTTGTGCATCAAAACCTGCCTTAGCTAACACAGATAATGCATTCTCTCCTTCGCTTGACTCGCCTTGAGAACTTTCAAGTAAAGAAACTTTATCAATACTGTTTGAATCTCTGCTGTCTTCCTGATTGGGAGTACTATTTTGTTTTTCTATTTTGTTAGCGGAAAGTTCCTCTTTTGGTGAATCACTGCTGGAACTTAACTGTTCAGGGATTTGATGATTTGAAACCTCAGCAATCACCTCAAGTTTGGGAGAAGAAATAAACCGCTTCAATCCCTCACCCCCAATTTGCCTAACAGAGACAACTTTGGCATGATCTCCCAACTTTTCCCGAATCATTCGTACAGCCTCCTCCGCGGAACGAACAATCAAACGATAGCGTTTTGAATTTTCTGCCGGCATCGTTTTATTTTCTTCTGCTATCATATCACGAAACTAATTCTGGTTCCCTCATTGAAATTTTACTTTCATTGATTAATGGGTTAACTAGATCCTCAGGAATTGATTGCTGAGAAAGAGAAATTGCTGCAAAAGGCTCAACCATGGTTTCAGATGGTATTTCCTGAAATGCCAGAATGGAAAGTTGTGGATAACTCGGTTCAAGAAACCGGCGAAGTGCAAGCCTAAGATCAGATGTTGTAACCAAACAAGGAGTCAATCCTTGCTCACTCATTTCGTCAATTTTTGGAACGATCTCCTCGATTAAACCTTGAGTTAATTCTGGGTCCATTGCTAGACCAATATCGAATTGACTTTTCTTGACTCTCTGAGCGAGGATTTGCTCCAGCTTAGGATCTAATGTAAGGGAAATAAGCTTATTAGGTTCTGCTTCGTAGTCTTTTACAAAATAAGTCCCTAGACGTTTCCTTGCCTGCTCAGATAAATCGTCAGGGTTTTTAGTAACTGCTGCCATATCAGCTATAGTTTCCAAAATTAAAGTGAGGTTTTTAATGGATATTTTTTCACGAAGTAGATTCTGCAGTGTTCTTTGGATAATCCCAACACTAACCAAATCGGGTAGTAATTCACTTACCAAGGTAGGATTGTTATCTTTGATCAGATCAAGCAGTTTCTGGGTACCTTCACGCTCTAGTATCAAGTACGAAGATTTTTTGAGAGTGTCAGATAAATGGGTAACTAAAACTGAGGATGGATCAACAACAGTAAAACCCTCCACCTCTGCTTTTCTCTTCTCTTTCTCAGTAACCCATTGGGCTTTGATTCCAAAAACTGGTTCAATAGTCGAAATTCCATCTATTTTATCGTCATTGCCAGCACCCATGTTCATGGCAAGAAATCTGTCAGGCATGATAGAGGATCTGGCAATTTCTTTACCCCTGAGAAGAAATCGATATTCGTTTGGCTCTAGCTCGATGTTATCCCTGACCCCAATAGTAGGCAAAAGCATGCCCATTTCCTTGGCAAAATTCGTTCGAGCACCAGTTATCCTGTCGAGTAGATCCCCACCCTTTGCTTTATCGGCTAAAACAAGTAGACCGTAACCCATTTCAAGACCAAAAACTTCCTGTTCAATAGCCTTCTCCATCGCGGAAGAATGAGTGGATATTTCAGGCGTTGCGGAATCTTTTAAACCTTCTGAATTATTTGGGGGTGATGAATTAGGCAATCCAATAGCTGATTCGTTATTGGTCGATATTTCTTCCATCCCAAAGCTATGACTGCTGCGCCGAGACAGATAAAATGCTAAGCAGAAGCATCCTACTGAGAGCAGGAAAAAAGGCCAAAAAGTTTCCGACAGAAAAATCGAAAACATTAGCAACAGGAAACCGGATATGGCAATGGCTCTTGGGTAAATAGTTAATTGTCTGCCAACAAACTCACCAAGATTTGCCTCGTCGGATGAACGGGTGACTAAAATACCTGCGGCAATAGAAACAATAATAGCAGGAATCTGAGATACCAAACCATCTCCAATAGACAATACTGTGTATGATTGTAATGCATCAGTGATAGTCATATCCCGTTGAAAAAAACCAATTAGAATTCCACCGATAACATTTACCACGGTAATAAAAATTCCTGCAATTGCGTCTCCACGAACGAATTTACTAGCTCCATCCATGGCTCCGTAAAAATCAGCATCCTTCTGGATTTTAGCTCTCTTTTCAAGTGCCTGTGCCTCTGTGATGATCCCGGCATTCATTTCGGCATCAATGGACATTTGCTTACCTGGCATAGCATCAAGTGTAAACCTAGCAGTAACCTCAGCAATCCGACCTGCACCTTTGGTAATTACAACAAAGTTTATAATTACCAGAATAAAAAAGATAACTGCACCCACGACATAATTTCCGCCAACCACAAAAGTGCCGAAAGATTGAATCACAGAACCCGCATCGCCATCAAGAAGAATTAATCGGGTGGATGCCACATTGAGACCCAATCGATATAAGGTAACCGCGAGCAAAATAGTTGGAAAAACAGAAAACTCAGGAGGCTCTTTTACATATACGACAGTCAACAAAATAAGTAATGATACTGCTATACTAAAAACTAAGAGTATACTTAGTAAATCTTTGTGAATGGGGATAACCAATAAAAAAACAGCAGCAAAAAGACCAAAAATGAAACCTAAATCCGAATTCCCCTTGAATCTGGAAAAAAATGGTGAAAGTTTGAGCATCAAATCCATTAGGCAATAACTAAAGAGTTCTTTCCTTTCGCAAGTAATCTTCTCGCTTTTAATCTATGGAAATAATACGAATGCTTGGCGTAAACATCTGCTAAAATTTTCGCAATAATCTGATATAACTGCACGGGAATAGGCTCTCCAACCACTCCTAATGCAAACAGCATTTGAGCGACTGGTTTATCCTCTACCATAGGAACATCATATTCCTTGGCTATGGATTTTATTTTTCTTGCTAGCATGTCATGACCTTTGGCAACAACCACTGGAGCATTATCCGTGCCTTTTTCATATTTTAAAGCAACGGCATAGTGAGTAGGATTAGTGACCACAACATCTGCGGTGGACACATTTTGCAGGTTTTGCCCCATTGCCATCTCCATTGCTTTCTTTCTTTGAGCTGATTTTACTTCGTCCGAAACCTCCTTGCTTTTTCGCTCCTCCTTAACCTCTTGCTTGGTCATTTTCATCTCTTCGTTATGCTCTCTTTTCTTAATAATGTAATTAATTATAGATATGATCAGAAGCATTAGTAGAAGCAGAGCAAACATTACGATCAAAAGATCATAAATGAACCCTGGAATGTGCTGGATCGGAATAGGTGCATAGAAAATCGGATCACTCAAAAAGATTTTAATGGTTAGCCAAACCATAACTCCGATTGCGGAAAACTTTAGAAAATCTACCGCAAAAGTTTTTAAAGCCTTTAAGCCCCAAATCCTTTTTACCCCATTAATTGGATTCATCTTTTTAAATGATGGCTCAAGTGCCTTGGGGGTAAAACTAAAACCTGTCTGGACTCCTTCGGCAATTAAAGCGGCAAAAAAACACCCCGCAAGCATCGGCAAAACAACTAAAGATAAAGCTAAGTAAGAATCCGTTAATGCAACAGCAATGCCTTCTTGTGTTGCTTCTATACTGTGTAAATTCTCAAAAATAGACTGAGTAAATAACATCATATCGGAAGCTTTGCTAGGTGCCCAAAAAAACAAAACCAGCAATCCCGCAAGAAGTGTTGCTGTCATAGAAATTTCGGGTGCCTTTGCAAATTGGCCCCTAGACCTTGCCTCGCTTAATTTTTTTTCGGTAGGAGGTTCAGTTTTTGAACTTTTATCAACATCTGCCATGAGTAGACCCTCACTATCCTGATTGTAAAATATCGATCATAACTTCGACCGATCTCTTGCTGTGATCAAAAACATACGAAGAAAATAACAATATCGAAGAAACAAGTAGAACAAGCCCAGCAATAATGCGCACAGCAAAGCTAGTAATAAAAACATTCATTTTGGGTACCGCTTTTCCAAGCACCGCAAAAGAAATATTAACAATAAAGTTTAAAGCTATAAACGGTGCTGCCATCAGAATTCCTAATACAAAAACATTGGAAACTTCCGAAACATACTCGGGCATAGGATTAGCTTGTAGAAAAAAGGATCCAATTGGCAAAATATCAAAACTGTATGTAAATGCCTTGATCACATCCAAATGAATCCCGGCCACAAAAAAAATCACGAGACTGAAATAATAAAATAAGCTGCTTAATGTAGCATCGGTCGATCCTAAAAGAGGATTAATGCTATTACTGGCCATAAGACCAATTTCGTAAGAAATCAAGTAGCCTGCTAATTCCACGGCAAAGAAAACCATCCTCACCATCATGGCTAAAAGTAAACCAATACAGATCTCGTTCATAGAGAGAAGTATCGCACCAACAAAATGACTAGAAATAGTTAAATCTGCCTCTGCAAATGGACTAATCAGAAGAGACATAATAAGCCCAAACCCCATTCTAATCCTTACAGGAATAAGTCTTCCAGCAAACAAAGGAATACCTAGAAAAAAAGCACCTGTTCGAAGTAAAACGAGGACCCAAACTACTATTTGCTCTGCTTCAATTGTCACTGAGCCATGGTAGGAATTAGATTAAACATTGAAATGCAGAAATCTGTCAGTGTTTTTAAAATGAAATTGGATGCAAAGACGATTGCTAGAGAGACACAGATCAATTTGGGCACGAATGTAAGGGTCTGTTCCTGAAGACTGGTAATCGACTGAATAAAACTGACTAGGAGACCCACTATCGTTGCAGTACCTAGAATTGGAACTGCAAGAACCAATCCAGTCTGAAGAAGATTCCTCATCAAATCGACAGCCAACTCCATTGTCATAACTAACTCCTTTCTAAATATTGAAGCTTTCCACCAGAGACTGAACAATTAAGTACCAACCATCAACCAGCACAAATAATAATAATTTAAACGGCATGGAAATCACAACTGGGGGCATCATCATCATACCCATTGACATCAGAGTTGATGCAACGATGAAATCTACCACGATAAAAGGTATAAATATTAAGAATCCCATCTGAAATGCAGTCCTAAGTTCACTCAAGATGAAGGAAGGAACGACAATACTTAAAGGTAATTGATTGCGCGTCATCGCACCTTGCCTCGAGATTTCGAGAAAGAACTGAACATCCTCTTGGCGTGTTTGGTTCATCATAAAATCTTTCATGTAGGTAGTTGCTACTTCCAATGCTTCCGCGGATTTCATCGATTTATCCATGTAAGGAGTAACCGCATCATCATAAATTTTATTCCAAATTGGACCCATAATGAAAAAGGTTAGAAATAACCCTAGACCAATGATTATTTGACTCGAAGGAGCGGCATTTACACCAATTGCATTTCGGACGAATCCCAGAACGATGATTATACGAGTAAAACTTGTCATCATCATGATCACTGATGGTCCTAAAGTCAGGATGGTCATAGCGATCACTAACTGAATAGCGAGTCCAAGGTCACCCTCCTCATTTGCCCCACTCACATCGATACGCAGACCTGGTGATGTTGATTGAGCCTCAACAGGATTTAGGATACACAAAAAAAGTATAAATAAATTTATCCAACCAATTCTCAAATACCTCAACACTCGGAACTGATCTGTGAAAGAAAAATTAACACTCATTTGAATCTTTTCTTTGGTTGGATGATAAATTTAACTTTGATAAGAACTGGATTTGATTGGGGCTGATCCCTAAAAGGAATCTTTCCCCTTCGTATTCAGCAACGGCTAAAAACTGTTTGTTGCCAAGTGATTTAGTCTCAGAAATTGAAATTCCATTTTTTTTTATGGATGCCAAAGATGTCTTTCGACTGGTAATGAATCGGTTGAAAAAAAAGGCAATTGCAGCTAGAACACCAAGAAAACCAACCACCCGAAAAATTTTACTAAATTCTTCGATATGTTCCATTGTTAGGACTGAATGCCTAAAAGTTTAGCACAATAAACAGTCTAAATACAAAGAGTTAGAAAGCTAGCTAATACTATCAACGATTTCTGTGATCTTAAGTCCAAACCGATCATCAATTACGACTACTTCCCCTAAGGCAATAAGTTTGCCATTCACGAGGAGACTGACAGGGTCCTTTGCATTTTGCTTCAGTTGTATTTGAGAACCAGGACTTAATTCGACTATTTCCTTCATCGGAAGTTGAGCAGTACCCAACTGAACGGTTACTTGGACTTTTACATCCATTACTATGTCCATCTTATTACTATCCATGAGATTGAGAGATTAAATTTAAACCGGCGGAAGTACATTCATTTACTTGAAAGGCAACTTGTTCACCCTCCAAACCAATTTCACCAAGAAAGCATGTTCTGTTTTCAATTCTGACTTTTGACTTGGAAATTAAATCTGGATTCATTTCGATAATATCATTTACTTCCAAGTTGAGGAGATCCCGAACAGTTAAGGTAAAAGCGTCCCACTCAACCGAAACCTTAACTGGAATCTGATCATAAATTTCATGCCATTTAGGGGAAAGAGATTTAGTTGGTTTAGTGGGTGGTTTACTAGACTGAGCAAGCAGTGAAGTAAGAACCGGTTCCATAGTGTAGTATGGCACGGCAATTCTCAATGGACCAGAAACATCGCCAAAGGAAGCCTCCATACTTAAAACCAACATCATTGCATCAGGCGGTGATGTTTGAAGGAATTTACCCGTCGTTTCAGTTCCGATAATGACAGGATTCAAGCTTTTGATTGAATGCCACTGTTTACACCACTCTTCCAAAATGATCAGATTAAAGTCTTCTACTAATGCTTTTTCTATATCAGTGAGTCCACGTTCCTCAGGATTAGTAGAGCCACGCCCTCCTAAAATTCGATCAACTACAGTAGCCGACAAATGGGAATTTACATCGAGCAACCCTACCCCATTTAATTCCTGCATTTTGTATAGAGTTACGCAAGATGGAGAGTTGATTGAAGAAACAAAAGAACTGTACAAAGAAGCGTTTAAATCTTCGAGTTCTAAGTTAAATTCAGTTCTGAGAAACATCGAAAGATGTCCAGATAAATAATAGACAAATTGTTCTGATTTGGTCTTCAGCAAAGAAATATCTGCATCTGATAAAACAATAGGATTTGTGAAATCATACTTTTTGATACTCAGCTTTGATGTATCCATTATTTTTTCTCCATCATGGAGAAAAACAAAATTACCTTCGTTGGATGTGGCCTCTAATTCATCAAGGTCAAAACTTTCATCCTCGAAATTTTCTTGATCGGCCATTTTAAATTATTGAACCACAAATTGGGTGAAGTAAATTTGCCGGATCAAATCACTCTCTCCATCGCGATATTTTCTTAAAACTAATGAAAATGCTTTTTTCAGATCAATCCTTACTCTTTCTTGGAAGCCATCTAACTGGGCATCTTCGTAGGTGTATCCGCCCATAATGGATAAGGCTTTATCTCGAATACGATGCTCATTCATTTCCAAAACCTTCTCAAAATCGCCAGCCAGTCCCTCTAAACGCAATTCGACATTAATATATCTCGATTTGATAGGTCCACCAAGGTTGGTAATGAGTTGTTTAATTTCGTAAAACTTTTCCTCTCCTGAAGGTTCCATATTCAAAGGTTGTCCGCCCTCAGTAATCTGATTGCTAACAGGAGATTCCGGTTTGTTCATACTGATAACAAAAGACATTGCTACCACCGTTAACAAAGGAGCCAGTATAATAGCTATTAGTGCTGGAACTAGGTTACTGTTTCCTGATTTTCCTCCGCCCTTATCGGGTGTTATTTCATCTATTTGGTCGGCACACATTGGATATTATAATATTAGATTAACGCTTTAAATTGACAGCTTCATTAAGGATTGCATCCGATGTGGTAACAATTTTTGAACCTGCCTGGAAGGATCTTTGGTGGGTTATCATCATAGCAAACTCGTTAGTCAGATCAACATTTGATAATTCCAATGCAAATTGTTTAATTTTACCATTAGAACCAGTTGCAGGAGTGGGATTTTCATGGATATCAGCAAAGTTTTCGGCACCATTTCCGTTTGAGAAATATCCGTTTCCAACACGCCTTAAGTATTGGGGGGAGTTAAAATTTGCCAACTTAAGTTGTCCGACAGATCGGATAGTGTCTTGTCCATTCGCAGAAACGATAAGACTCAACTTTCCACTTTCATCAATTCTCCTTGCGAGAAGATCCTCACCCTCTTCGAGTCCTATCGCAACTGGGTTTCCCTCGATATCAAGCAGTTGATAACGAAATTCGTCCCTAGTCACAATTTGTCCCTCGGATGAAGACTCAAAAGCACCAACTCTGGAATAAAAACGGTCACCAGATACTGGATCGAGCAGTTCGAAGAAACCGCCTCCGTTGGGAAGTGCCTCGCCTTCAATAGCAAGATCAAGGTCAAGACCAGTGTTTTCAATAACTCCTTGGTTGAAGTTGGAGGAAAGAGCACCAACTTTTACCCCGCCCCCATAATCTTGGGTGGTGTTATTGGTTTGACCAGCTACAGCAAAGCTAGGGTCGTTCTTGTGCAAATAAAAAGTATCTGTGTAATTAGCCCGGGCAGATTTGTAGCCCAATGAATTTACATTGGCTATATTATTACTTATGACTTGAAGACCCTCAGTGACAGTCTTGAGGGCCGATATGCCGTTTTGCAATGAACTAATCATGAATGAGCCTCTATTCAGAGATTAGTTCTACCCGTTTAATTAAGGACGAATCAAAGGATTTACCGTCTATCACAACACTAGAAGTACCATCCTCATTTTTATCAACTGCTTCAACCACCCCGGAAACGACTTCACCCTCAGAATCAATTTCAACTTTGTTACCGAGGTAAGACTGGGCTAGCAAACCACTCTGAGAATCAGCAAACTTAGAAAAACCTTTAGAAAACTGCTCCATCTGTTCAAGTGATGCAATGTTTGCCATCTGCGAAATAAATTCCGTATCTTTCATCGGATCTAAAGGATCTTGGTTTGTTATTTGACTTGTGAGCAACTGAAGAAAATCCTCCATCTGAAGATGACTGTTTGAGCTAATAGCACCTTTATTCAAAGTCGAAGCAGGACTAGACGATGGCAAGTTTGATATGGAGTTTATCATGAAGGATTTAGTTTTGTTTTAATAGAGCCTTGTCCATCTCTTTGTATGAACTGAAGAACATTGTAGTAACAGATGGAGCATCAAATTGGGACCATTCGTGGTTAAGGGAAGTAAACTTTTGGGAAAGATGATTAAGGGTCTTGGAGCTTTCTGAAATAAAACAAACCTGAAAGTCTTGACCTTTTTTTTCGAGTCTAACAGAGACAGAGCTTCCGTCTTCCATAGAGAACGCAAACCGGACAACGCCGTTATGACTTCCGCCAAAAGATAAACTTCCTGAAACACAACACTGAAGAAATTCAAAAGCCTCGTCCTCTGAGAAAGATGCATGAGGGAAAAGAGCTTCTTGTTGACGGTAGGTTTCATTGGAGTGCTTGTCAGTAAAAGCAAAAGCATCTTTTATGCCATCTTTCTTAATTACAGCACCGTAAAGAATATGCAGAGCATTACCTGTTACCTTCAAAGTGGGCATTAAGGATAGGTTTGAACTAGGGATGGTACTGTTCGCAAAATTTACATTGGAAACTGCATTTGAATTTAATGGAGACGGAATTGAATTTAGTTCTTTTAATGACGAAGTCTGAGCTTTTACAGAATTGAAATGATTCGAAGAAATTCCTGCATTTTGAGCTTTTCCTATGGTGCCTTTAGAGAAATTTTTAAATATAGGACCGTTTCCAGAATTATCTAAATTTGATCTAAATGATTCCTTGGAGAAAGATTCTTTCGCAGCTTCAAATTTGAGGGAATGATTCTCGTGGGAATTAAGATTCTGATGAACTACCTTCGGTGAAATTGGTGTAAATCGCTTAAGGTTAGCTTCAAAATTCGAAGACTGCATTTCAGGTGGCAACCAAAATGTACCATTTGCACCAATTGACTTGTGACTTTGCCTGCCCTTGTTGGCTAGGCTGCTGTTTACCGTCAAATCAGTCACCAATTTAATCCACACTAAGACTTGGGAGCAAACCCCGGTCTCGCATAGCTAGAGCATCTGCAAGTTCGATGAGATCGTCCTCATCGCTATTTAGCATAAAGGATATAATAGGAGCCTTATCCTCAGCTTTTAAAAGTTCAAAAATACTTAGTGCTTCTTCGAACCTTCTTTTCTGCCTCCAATTTTGAATTTCAACACTTGCTACTTCCGGTCCCATTTCGACCCATCTTTTGGCAGTATCTTTGTATTCTTTCAATTTCTCTTCACTCAAATCCTTTCCTTTTCTTGCCTCGAATTCTGCCAATTTTTGAGAAAGATCGTCCTGGATTCTGTTAAGTTCTCTCTTCTGGCGCTCTAGTTGCTCGAGATCCATGGCGAGAGCAGATTCACGAGCGTCCAGATCTTTTTCCGTTTCCAACAACTTTTCTTTTAAAAGGGAAAGTTCTTTCGAAAGTTGATTCATCGAGTGGGTCTCTGCTGGAGAGTAACTCGTATCATCGGCATCAAATTCAATACTGGTAAATTCTGCCCTAACCACTGGAACAGGCTTGAAGAGTTCGTCAAAATTTAAAAAAAGCATAAGTCCGGCACTTGTAACGGACATAAGCACTGCAAGAAGTACGATCAGGGAAGATGATAATTTCATGGTTTAAAATTTTGCAGGATTGGAATGAAAAAGGAATCTGGCCGCTATGATATCCTCTAGCTCTTTTTGCTCCTTATTACTTTCGCTCAAAAAGTGTTGTTCCTGTTGCTTTTCTTTTAAGCGAAGCAATGCCTTGTATTGAGAATCTTTATCCAGAAAAATTTTACGCCGAGAATTTTCTATATCCCTACAATGATTAAGTTGTAATTGTATCTTTTCTAAATTTTCTTTCTCGACCTGAAGACTGTCATGGAGGATTTTCATTTGCACCACATCGAAATGCATTTCTTGGTGCTTCTTGATAAGATCGATTATCTTGTCAAACCTACCCTGGCTTCTCTCTAACTTCTGCTCTGTGAGAGCGACTTTTTGAATAGCTTTAGCAAGGTTTGAAAGGGCTTGGTCCTTTTTGGTTTCTTTGAGTCTTAAAAGTGCACCCAATTTGAATTGAAACGCTTTCATTTTAGAACATCCCCGAGCTCAGTGAATGCTTGATCTCGAGAAGATAAAATATCGAATTTTTGAAGCAGGAATTTTTGAATACCTGCAAACTTATCAATTGCACGATCAATTTTTGGGCTACTGTTTTTAACATAAGCTCCGACATTGATCATATCCTCATTTTGACTATATGTAGCAAGCAGATCACGGGCTTCAGAAATCAGACTCATCTCTTCATCCGAACAAATTGACCTGTCTAGTCTGCTTACACTACTCAAAACATCAATAGCTGGAAAATGATTTGCATTGGCTAATTTCCGTGAAAGTACGATATGACCATCGAGAAAACCACGAACTGCATCCGCAACTGGTTCATTCATATCATCCCCCTCCACAAGTACGGTGTAAATTGCGGTAATTGCACCTAACTCACTAGTCCCTGTCCTCTCCAATAACTTGGGTAAAAGCGAGAAAACCGATGGCACATAGCCTCTTGAAGCAGGTGGCTCACCAGATGCGAGACCTATTTCACGCTGGGCCATCGCGAAACGCGTTAAGGAATCCATTAATAGCAAAACCTTCTTATCTTCATTTCGGAATCCTTCAGCAATTGCAGTAGCCAAAATTGATGCACGAATTCTCATCGGCGCAGGTTGGTCCGAAGTAGAAACAACAACAACGGATTTTTTCATTCCCTCTTCACCAAGATCGCTTTCAATAAATTCTCGTAACTCTCTACCGCGTTCTCCAACCAGGGAGATAACATTAACATCTGAGTCAGCTCCCCGGGCAATCATTCCAAGCAAAATCGATTTTCCAACACCACTTCCAGCAAATATTCCCATTCGCTGGCCTGTACCCATAGGAACAAAAGCATCGATCGCTTTGATACCAGTTGCAAAGGTATCTTTTATAAGAGTACGAGAAAGAGGATTGGGTGGGTCAGCGAAAAAGCCATTCCGACAAGGGGCATTGAGTGGGCCTTTTCCATCTATAGGATTTCCCATACCATCAATCACACGACCCAGTAATAAAGACCCATAAGGAACATCGTTGGAATTTTTACGAGAAATTACCTTACATCCGGGGTGAATCAGGTGAATGCTACTGAGAGCCATTAACAACACCACATTTTCCCTGAACCCGATTACTTGTGCTTCAATTTCCTCACCCGCACGATCTGAACGAATTGTACAAACCTGCCCAATAGATGTTTCGGGTCCCTCGGACTCAATAACCAAACCAATAACACGACGGACTATACCTACTTTGTCAAATGTACGAACATTACGTACCCCATTCCCAAGAAGAGAAAAACGATCAGCTAAAGAATTAACCATGACCGGAAATTTCTTCCCTTATCTTTCTCATCTTAGTCGCAATCCTACCATCGAGAAGACCAAAACGGCTCTTTACTTGACAATCACCAGAGGAAAGAGATGTATCTTCAAAAAATTTCACTTTTGGCAGATCAGGCAAGATAGCGTCGTCCCCATCTAAGTTATCAAATATTCCTGCAATTGCCCCTGCAAAACCATCTTCTTGTTGGCCGGAGTCTGGTTGTTCATTAATTGGATCAACCTTTTTATTAAAAGCCTTTAAAAGTTTTAAATCATTGGGAGAAAGGTAGACTTCTAAATGTTCCTCCTTATCTGAAAATTCATTAATTAATGACCGGACGATTTGTTCAACATCACTTTCCTTTATTTCGATACTAGGCAAGATTTTTTCGACAATCTCCATGACCAAGCAAGGTAAATTAATATTTAGTTGCTCTAGAGTTTGATCAACTTTTTCGTTAATTTGATTTAGTAAAGTAGTTTGGTTGGATCCGTAATCCTTGTGCAACTTGCCGATTTCATTCAGATAAAATTCTTCAGTCTTCTTTTTAGCTTCTTCGGTCGATGACTTAGTTAACTCTTCAATTTTAGCAGAATCTACAGGGGGAAGAGCGATGGACTTTACACTAAACCTGACTGGAGGCTCGCAAAAAGAAATTTTCTTATTGAACGACAACGTCGCTGCCTCCTGTATCAAGAATGATTTCTTCATCTTCTTCAAGTTCACGCACAATTTGAATAACGCGATCTTGGGCAGCTTCAATTTCAGACAGACGTTTAGGTCCGAGGAACCCTAATTGCTCTTCGAGGGCTTCAACTGCTCTTTTAGACATCGTCGCATAGATAGCTTTTTTAAGCTCAACTGATGCATTTTTCATGGAAATTACTAGGTCATCCTGATCGACTTCCTTTGTAATCTTGGAAATATCTCCTGGGCTTAAGCGCACAATGTCTTCAAAGCGGAACATTCTTTGCCTGATAGAACCTCCAAGTTTTGGATTCCGTTTCTCGATGCTTTTAAGAAGTTCCTTGCTTTGTTCCTTATCGAACCAATTCAGCAGGTCAGCAGCTACTTTGACCCCACCCGACACCACTCTCGGGGATTGTCCTTTCTGACCAATTCTCGCACCTAGAGTATTGGCGACAAGTTCTACCTGGGCAAGAGGTGTTGTTTCCATTGCTCCAATACGTTCGATTACTTGTTCCTGAACATTGGGAGGCATCATTAGCAACACCTCTGAACCTTTATCTGCCTCCAAATTGGAAAGAATAAACGCAATGGTCTGGGGTTGCTCAAACCTCATGACATTATAAATTTGGCCAGAGTCCATTTCTTTAATGTCCTCCATAAATTCGAGGGTATCTCGGACAGGAGAAATACGGTTCAAAATGTTATTTGCCTTAAAATCTCCATGAGCAAGCTCAAGTGCTTTGCGGGCAAAAGACAAACCACCCAAATTAGAATTTACACTGGACTCTATGATTTCCGAAAATTCATCTAGCACACAATCTTTAAGTTCTTGATTAACCAAAGGCATATCAGCAATTTTTTTGCAAATACTGTCTGCATCTTTTTGGTCGAATCTTTTTAGCAAAGTAGATGAGGCATCTGGCCCCAATGCAATCATAAGTAAGGCAAGCTTTTCGTGTCGCGACAAACGGGCGTAACGATCACTAACACTTTCTTCTTCTTCGACCTCGTCCATTTTAAGCTTGGGTGCTTTTTTATCTGGTAGTACCAGTTTCCAGATACCTCTTTAATGCAGTACCAACATTGTCAGGCTTTTCCTGAATCAAATCATTAAGAAGTTCAGGAGTTAATCCGCTCCCTAAACTTTTTGTCCCAGATAAAAGTCTTTGGTCATCCTCATTTAAAATTTCAACCTCTGCTTCGTTTGGTTTAAATTTTTTAAGCATTCTCAAAAAGACCATGAAAATAGCAATTGCGATAACAACTCCCAGTAGATTCTTCAAATGAGGTCCATAGTTATCTAGGACTTGCTGGAATTGATTCAAAGTTTCGCCCGCAGGACCTATAGTGGCAGGTAGAAAATCAACCTCGTGAACTGTCACATGCGTAGCAAGATCAACCTGATCAAAACGAACGCCAATTGCATTAACAACTGCTTGATGAATACCTTCAATTTCTTGTGATGTTCTCGGGCTTTCACCCTTCGCAATAAGCACTGCAGCACTTCTTCCGACAATTGTCCCTGGTTCTTGAACTTCTTCACGCAAGGTTCTACTGATTTCAAAGTTCGTAGTTTTGGATTCTCGGGCCTCGTCACTGCGAGACATAATGGGTTCTTCTTCTGCCGCATCCTGGCTGACATTAGGTGTATTTGCTCCAACTCCAGTCCCCTTATTTTGAGGCTGTGATTCCACAGTGGTGGCTTTGTCTTTATCTGTGGTTTGAATCCTGGGAACCTGCCCCTCCGGATCAAAGTGCTCGTCCAGTAAAGTGGAGGACTTGGTGTTTAAATTTACAGATACTCTGGCCACAACATTATTTTGACCAACAATACGAGCCAACATTGTTTCGATTTTCTGCTCCAATCTTCTTTCTTGGGCCTGATAGGCTTTCATCATTTGACCAGCAACTCCTGCTGCTCCAGATTCACCCCCTTCATCAGAAAGTAAGTTACCTTGATTGTCCAAAACCGCCACATTGGACTTATTAATTCCTTTGACTGCTCTGGAAACCAAAAATTGAATTGCGTTTACATTTCCTTTATCGAGGGTATTCCCTCCAGTATCGACATAGACAGAAGCACTTGGACGATCATTAGGGTCTTCACTAAGTAACAAATTGTTTTCTGGTTTCACCACAAATACTTTGGCTGAACGAATCGCGTCCATCATCGATATTGTACGAGCCAGTTCGCCCTGAATAGCACGTGTGTAGTTAGTTCGTTGCACGAAATCACTTATGCCAAAATTACCTTGATCAAAAATCTCGTAACCAACATCCCCACTTTTAGGCAAACCCTTCATGGCTAGTTCCATACGGGCAGCTGCTAATTTATCCGCTGGAACAAGGATCGAATCTCCAGATGGTCCGTACTCAAATTCAATCTTGTTGGATTTTAAAACTTCGGTTACTTCGCCCAGATCAGCAGCATCAGCTCCACTCACCAATGGTCGGAGTTGCTTACTTCCACCTGATAAAAAAAGAATGGCAAGGCTCAAAACAAGCACCCCCACAAATGCACCCACAAAGGAAAGCTTTTGTGGCAAAGTTAATGTAGCCCAAATTTCGTTTATACGATTTAATCTGTCTTTCATGAATATTTAAAGGGTCTACACTTGCATGCGCATGAGTTCTTTGTAGGAGTCTACCAGTTTATTTCTAACCTCGATCATAAGATTGAAGGCAACTTTAGCTTCTTCTGACTTAACCACTGCCTCATGAATATTGTCAGAACGACCAAGAATTAAATCTTGGGTTTCTCGGGCCGATACCTTTTTCTTTTGATCGACACCTCTGACAAACTTTTGAAACATTTCAGCGAACCCTGGAGCGGTCACACGATTGGTAAATGCAGTACCATCGATTGGTTGAATTCCTTTTGCTTGTATTCCTGAAACATTGGGGACACTAGGAGGTCGCACAACCGAATTCGAGGCACCTTCACCGCCGAAACCTTTTGAAAGATTGGCAGATTGAAGGTTATTATTTTGATTAAGTAATTCGTTGAGTCTGGGTAGTGATGATATCGCGTCCACTTATAAACTTTCTCTTATTTGCCTATAGAGAGGGCTTGTTGAGCCATCCTACGGGAGGTTTTAACGACAGTAAGATTAGCCTCATAGGCACGTGAGGCACTTATTAAATCGATCATTTCCCTGGAAACATCCACATTAGGCATCTCCACCATGCCGTCATCATTTGCATGCGGGTGTGCAGGATTAAAGATCATGTGACCTGGTGTTTGATCGTCGTAAACATCAGTTACCTTGACACCATGATATAAATTTTCGTCCACAAATCCTGCAACACGCCTGTCAGGAGATTTTATGTATTCCTCAAAGGCTACCTCTTTTCTTTTGTAGACATTCCCATCTGAGTCTTGAGTAGTGTTTGCGTTAGCAATATTTTGGGCAATGATTTCAAGTCTGATTTTCTCAGCGTTTAGGGCACTACCAGTTGCCTCTACTCCAGGAATTAAATTAAGCGTCATATATTACACCCTTCCTTTGATTGCCAAATTTAACTCCTTAATAGAACCACTCACAGCTCCAGAGAGATATTCGTAATTAAGGGCATTTCGGTTCATCTCAAGTAATTCATTTTCTAATTGGACTGTATTTCCATCCATACGTACGGGTTTAGCATCAAAATCCACCTTGCTTCTTGGATACATTGACTTAATTTTCCCAAAATCTTTACGGTCTGCTGCCCGTCTGAGCTCAACTGAAAATGACTTTGGTAAGTCCCTTCTCTTGAAACCTGGGGTCTCAACATTAGCAAGGTTGTTTGCAAGTGCTTCATGTCTCAAATGAGTGGCATCAAGAAGTTTCTTAGAAATTAAATAATTTTCTTGGCTATAAAGATTGTCTAAAATAGCGGTCATTACCGAATGCAATGCAAAAGTCGTGCCAATCAACAACAGAATTAGCTAGAACTTATTCTGGCTAAATTTAGTATCAAAATTTACTTTTCATAACATTGCAACGCATGAGACAGATTAATCAAATCAAATAGAGAGTTGAAAGTACCAAACTTTGAAAACTGCCAAGTTGGCATAAACAATAAGGGAAAGATTATTCAATCTTGCGAGTCCTTTGCTGCTTGGATTGGTCTCACCACGGATTCAATTATAGGCAAAAACTTCCTAGACTTAGTTTGCCAACTTGATAAATGCTGGAGTACAGCCCTTAAAAAGGATTCCTTTCTAAGTCCTTTTCAAAAATTCGTTCCTCTTTCTTCCGAGGAAAGCCAATCGTCAATTGGAGTCTACATTGTTTATTCCATTTATGATAAGAAGTTGGGCGTTTTATCAATTTCTCCCGCCCTGGCTCCTCACGAATCCTTGAAAAAAGCATTTCTTGGGGATCTAATGAAGGACCCCAGGGCTTTTGCAAATACCCTTATCCGACTGCAAAAAGCAGAAAGCCGGTTATCAGACTATGTAAGTAATTTCCCAGGTATCTTTTTTACGCAAAGACCAGATATGACATTTAGCTATTTGTCTAAAGGCATCCAAAACTTTTTTCCTACAGAGTATAAAGAAATGTATCGGAATGGAGGTTTATTTCTAGATAAAATTGTCGAACAAGACCGCCCACATTTTCAAAATGAGCTTAAAGCAAACGAAAATATCCGTTCCACCTTTAGTGTAACTTATCGAATCAGAATACTGCCATCCGATAAAATTGTTTATCTTTTAGATATTCGTACACCCATAATTACAAAAAATAATAAAATTCTCGGGTTTGATGGAGTTTTCATCGATATTACAAGACAAGCTATAGCAGAACACAGGCTATCCAATTCAGTTTGGAGAGAAGGCTTAGCCACATTGACTAATGGCTTAGTCCACGACTTCAGTAATTTGATGGCCGGGATTTTTTCAATAAGCGAACTGTATTGCTCGATGATGAAAAAAGATGACCCGATGGCCAACGGGATGAGCCAAATTAAAAAAAGTGCTCTTCAGGCTCAAAAACTTGTGCGCAGAATCATCGACTTACATAGGGAAAAACCAGCAAACCGTACCTTGCATGATCTAAGGTTATTACTCGGGGATCAAATGGATTTAGTTGGCATTTTAATCCCCAGAAGCGCTAAAGTCTCAACAAGTTTTGGCAAAGAATCTCTTTTAGCCTACATCGAAGAAACTGGTTTCCGACAAGTCATATTAAACCTCATCATAAATGCAAGGGATGTGATTGGTAAAAAAGGAAAAATCTCGATCAAATTAAAAAAAATATCAAAAGGTGACAAATTAACCACTAATTCCAGAGGAATTTCCACCCCTGCACCCAAAGACGGTGCAGAGATCATTATTTCTGACAATGGGACGGGAATACCAAAAGAAATTCAAGACAAAATCTTTGAACCATTTTTTACAACTAAAACCAGTGATGCAGGCTCAGGTTTCGGGTTGTACAACTGCAAACTTTTTGTAGAAAACCATAAAGGATTGATCGATTTTGATTCAAAGGAAGGTAAAGGAACCTCATTCTTCTTTTTTCTGCCTTTAGACCCAAGAAAAGAAGCTAATAATTAAATCTATTTTGGAACAACCAATTTCCCATCTTCGTACTTCATCATTGATCTTACCTGGCCATCTGAATCAAGAATCATCAATTTTCCATGAAGTCGACCATCCAAATAATTTGCTTCCACGGTGGCACCACTTTCAGATTTTTTAATACTTTTTCCGTTTAAAAGCCCATCCTCATAAAACTGTTCAGTAGTTTGCTCAATTTGAATTCTCTTAATTTTCCCACTGAAAGGAAGCCTTGTTTGTTTATCAATCAAGAGCATCTCATCACTTTTAGATACTGGTTGAGAAAATTGAAACGTATTTGAGAAATCTTCTTCTGTTCCATTCCAGTCATTAAATTTATCCGATTGATCACTTTCGCACCCATAGAGTGCTAAAAGGAAAGAAAGAGGTAAAATTTTTCTAAGTTTCATTCAGTTATGATTTCGGCAAGTAATCTTGCATTTCATAAAGTACGGGGTCTCTTTGAATAGGTGAACTTTTCGAAATGATTTTTTTACTGGAATTTTCATTCCCATCTTCATCGGTATGCTCGTTTCCTACATCATCCATCTGCTCTCCTATTTTTTCCTCTAATTCTTCTGGACATGCCCCCTCTTCAAGCTTTCTTACAACCTCCTCCATTACTCCATCCATTTTTTCTCCTGTTATCTCACACATTTTACGCATCATTTTACCCATTTGCCTGGGGTCCGGATTTTCATCATCAATACCTCCAAAATTTTTCTCCATTTCTTTCATAACATGGGAAGCTTGTTTTTCACTCATATTTGCAAAGGGGTCATCCGCATTTTTCTCCTCAAATGAGGGTTCATTGCTTTCTCTTTTATCGGCTAATCCAGTTACTGAAAATCCAGAAAATAATTTTTCCATTTTAAAATTCTTTCCATTCGGACACAGTGGAATCATGGAACTTTCTTGAAGAGAACGTGAGTAGAAAGTATAGATTTTGTGGGTATCTGGTGAGTAAAATTCGTATATTGGCATTCTAAATTCTCCTGATGATTTTAATTTTCTAAATCATAAATTAAGCTTTTCATGGTACTTTCACCAATTAAATCAATCCCTTTTTGGATTATTGCTCCTAATCAGTCTAGGATATGGATAATCATTCCACTGATTTACACATTATTCCTTCAGATTTTAACGGGAATCCCCAAACCTGATTCGATTCAAGACTTCTCAACCAGCGACTTGTTGCTTCGTTTATCAGAAGAGATTTTTGATTATCCATACTGGCTACAAGACCTTAGTCACTTTCCGCTTTTTTTCCTGTGTGCCTGGTTTTGGTGCTGGTTTTTTATGAGAAAAAAAAATTCAGTTAAAATAAGTCTCTACGCAGCAGTTTTAATTTCCCTCTTGTACGCGACTTTAAATGAATTAGCACAAGCTTTTATACCACAGAGATTCCCATCGATGGGGGACCTCGCCATGAATCTTTTTGGTACAACCACTGCCCTGATGATCCACCGACAGTTTCTTAAAAACTTCTCTAAGAAACAGACTTCACAAGCTTGAAGTCCCGCTCAGGGATGCTTGGATGTGAGTGATGAAACCAAGACAAAAGCTTGTGAGGTAAAGGATAACTCAGGTTTTCAACACACAATTTTTTAAGTGCTGTTCGAAGTGACATTGGTTCTTCAATAACTAGAGATGCAAAATTATCAGCTTCATACTCATGCTTTCTTGATAGGGTATTCATCATTGGCTTCAGCCAATAAGTAAAAATACTGCCAAACAAAAATACGGTAAGTAAAACTGGAGCTATTGCACCACTCATCGACAGAGAAAGATTAAACTGATTAAGAAGCCAATCATTTTTAATGGCTAGATGAATAAGCAAAAGTAAGAGAAAACCAGTTATCAAAGATAGGAAAAGACGCTTTGGAATATGACCCATTCGATAATGGCCAATCTCGTGAGCTACCACCGCTTCTATCTCCTCTTCATTCATTTGATGAAGCAATGTATCGAACAAAATTATCCTCCTGAACTTTCCAAAACCAGTAAAAAATGCATTTGAATGGCCCGATCGTTTACTTCCATCCATAACTTCAATTTTCTTTGCCCGGAAACCCGTTCTTTCGGCTAATTTTTCTATCCTTTCCTTAAGCCTTTCATCATCCAGTGGGGTGAGGGTATTAAAAAGGGGCAAAATTAAAGCAGGCCAAACCACCATTAATATTAGTTGGGCAACAAAAATTGCAAAACCTGTCCATACCCACCAGAAGTCGGGAGAAAGTTCAAACAAACAACGAAAAAGAAAAATTATTAATGCCAACATCAAAGAAATTAAGATGAAAGATATCGTATATTCTTTGAATTTATCAGATATCCAAAGTGAAAGGCTTTGCTTATTAAAACCGAATCTGTCTTCCAATTTAAACTGATAATACCAATCCGAAATTAAGGATGGCATTTGTAAAACAATCAAAAAGACAGAGACCTTAACTGAAATCTCCCAAATACCAATATCTTTGCTCATTGAGTAATTTGACATAAACCAAGGCATAAAAAGCAAAAGTGTCAAAAGAGAGAGAACAGAACTGATAAAGCCAGTAATTTTGGAAAATTTCGTTTTTGCAATGTTGTAAACAGAGCATTCTCTCCAATTATCTTTAGAAAAAAAATCTGCAATTCCTGCTGGTTGAGATGTCATACCAAGAAGCATTTTCCTTTCATTCAGGGAAAGTAACCAAAATTCTACTATTCCTTGAAGGACTATAAGTACAGCAATACAAATGACTAGATTCATAATGCCACAAAATAACTATATCATGAAATTAGTCGATACTTCAGAATTTTGCTTCTTAGTTTGCTACCAATAAGAATTTTCACTATGTAAATACTCTCTTATTACCTATCTCATGTCCACTGAAGATACACATTCAACCTTCGAGCAGAATCTAAAAAAGTTAGAGTCAATTATCGACGCTATGGAAAGTGAAAAGATCAACCTAGAATCTTTGGTTGGTTATTATCAAGAAGGACTTGAGCTCATTTCTGAATGCCGAAGTAAGCTCAACAAAGCCGAACTTCTCATTGAACAAGCAAGTAACTTGAAGGAGGAGCGTACGAAATGATCCTAGAAAAAATCAACTCGCCCAAAGACTTGTTGAAACTCAGCCAAGATGAAATCACCGCTCTGTGTTCTGAAATAAGGTCAAAAATAATTGAGGTAACATCTAAAAATGGAGGTCATGTTGGTCCGAACTTAGGAGTAGTCGAGCTAACTATCGCGTTACATCTTAGCTTCAATTCTCCAGATGATAGCTTCGTTTGGGATGTTTCTCATCAAGGATATGTCCACAAGCTGTTGACCGGACGGAATAACCACCTCTTTGATAACATAAGGCAGGAAAATGGATACAGTGGATTTCTTTCCCGCGAAGAAAGCATTCACGATTCTTTTGGAGCAGGTCATGCTGGCACCGCTTTATCAGCAGCTCTCGGAATATGCGTTGCTCGAGATATTCTCAATCAGGACAAACATGTGGTTGCCATAGCAGGGGATGCAGCTTTTACATGCGGAATAACTCTCGAGGCTCTTAACAACATAGCTAGTACTACCAAAAGATTCATACTCGTCTTAAATGACAATGAATGGTCCATTGCTAAAAATGTCGGAGCTTTGTCCAAATATTTCAACGAGTTGATAACCAATCCAATTTATTCAAAATTCCACAGAGATGCCGAAAGGTTTTTAAACCAAGTGCCTGGAGGTTCCTCTGTTATAAAATTAATCTCTAAAGCTAAAAGAGACACCAAAGAATTAATTGCTCCATCAAGCATTTTCGAGAAATTGGGATTCCGTTATCTCGGCCCTATTGACGGGCATGACATTTCCTCTATGGTTCGATTTTTTGAATTTGCTAAGGAATCTGATGAACCGATCATTCTTCATTTGTTAACCCAGAAAGGTAAAGGTTTTACCGCGGCAATCAAAGAGCCTGAAAAGTGGCATGGGTCAGGCCCTTATGATCCAGATACTGGTAACTCAGTTGAGGTTTCCCCAAAAAAGGCTGCCAAATATCAAGATGTATTTGGTCAATCTCTTACCGAGATTGCCCTGGCCAACAAAGATGTGGTGGCAATAACGGCTGCAATGCCGAGCGGGACCGGATTAGATTTTTTCAAAGATAATTTACCCGACCGTTTTTATGATGTAGGGATTGCAGAAGAACACGCAGTCTTACTTGCTGCTGGAATGGCAACTCAAGGGATTCGCCCAGTCTGTGCTATTTATTCAACTTTTGTACAGCGTGCATACGACCAAATCATTCATGATGTTTGTTTGCAAAATCTCCCGATCACTTTTTGCTTAGACCGGGCAGGATTATCTCCCAACGATGGACCAACTCATCATGGTTTATTTGATGTTTCATTTTTGCGATGCCTTCCAAATGCAATCGTCATGCAACCTAAAGATGAGAACGAATTACAATCCATGTTATTCACTGCTTTGAAAACTGATAGTCCATGTTTTATTCGTTACCCTAGAGGAAATGGGATTGGTGCTGAATTATCCAAGCCCGAATTAATTGAGATTGGGAAGTCAGAGTGCCTGAGAAATGGTAAGGAATGGACATTTTGGGCATTAGGAAACTTCGTTCAAGTAGCCTTAAAACTGGCTAAGTATTTTGAGCTTGAATATGGAATCTCATGCTCTGTCGTTAATGCAAGATTTGCCAAACCATTGGATAAAAGTTTACTCAAAAAACATTGTGATTCGCACAATCTTATTATCACCATTGAAGATAATGTACTAAGCGGTGGTTTTGGTTCCGCGATTCTAGAAGAAATCAACGAATTAACCGATCCGCCAAGAGTCATGCGTTTTGGCTGGCCAGATCAATTTATTGAACATGGATCAGGGGTAGATCAGATTAGGCAAAAATACGGACTTGATTTCGAAAGCATGGTTAAGAAGCTTTCACAATTTGTAGATCATTCTAAACTTAAGAAAGAGAGTTTTTCCTTAGAGAAGCAGAGGTGAAATTTTCTTATTTTTGCAAAGTAATCACCTTTGCAGACCATCTGCCTGTCGGGTCAGACACGAGCAAATTATAGGTAAATACATCTCCATTGTGCGGAACAGTTCCCCCAACTACAACTGTTGAAAATTCGTTACTTGAATACTCAGATTTTTTGCTTAACCAAGATGGATAACTAGTAAGATTTTTTAAGTGGAATTTCAGCTTTTGCCGATCCGGATCGTAGGCTTTGAATTCAAACTCGAAATTAGTTCCGTTAAGAATTGTAAATTGATCGACTGTACTTGAGTCAAAGAAAGGGGGATCTGGTACTGGTTTAATAATAACCTCTACCGGAAGAAGAGAATATCGATCACCTTCAGTAACTTTTAAAGTAAAATAATCGATCCCGGAAAAATGAGTAACTGGAATATATTTGAATGTAACGACCTCGGCCAGTTCGTTGCCTCGAGTGTAATTAAAATCAGAAATTTGTGCACCACTCGTAGGCTGTTCATCAATCAGCCAATCCATCATTGAATCAGTTGATTCGTTAAAATCTTTGTTACTAACTTTAAGACCTTCCAACAAATCATCTACTTCACCTTGATGCATATCTTCTAAAATTGTAACAGATAAACTTTTCAGGGGAGTCGAAATGCTATCCGTGTAAAAAATGGGTGGGTAGTCATCTACCCTTATTCTAAGTTGAAAATCTTGCACCACAGTTTCCAATGGTCCAGAAGCCTCAATTTTGAAATGATATAATCCAACATCATCATAGTCAGGATTCCCGGAAAGCCTTGCTTTGCCTTCACCCAGAATTTCCCATTTAGCCCATGAAGGCAAAGGTGTTTTTAATTTAACATTTGCATAACCCTGCCAAGGCCAATCTGAATCATAGGCATGAACATCATAGATGTAAGAGCTCTCATCATTCCATTCATATTTATCTTCAACATCCGAGGTTGGTTCAGAAATAAATATAAGAGGATCATCGACTTCAGAAATGTTAACTGTAACCGAAATCTCACTGGTTCGAGGCACAAAATTTCCATACCCATTGTCTCTTACCCCGATAACAAAGTTTTCTGAAAGTGAGGAATTATTTTCCGGCACAAAACGGAGGTTGCTCCCATCAGAATCAACATAAGCTCTACCGTTTTCCGGTTGTTCCAAAATCATCCAAACCAGTTGATTACTTGGAGTCTCATTATCATCGGCAAGAAGTACTTGATTGTATAAGTAGGATGTATCCTCTTCTATTTCAAAACTCAACGAGTTAGAATTGGGAACCGGGGGTTTATTTCCGTATGAAACTAAGATGGAAAAGTTTTGCTCAGAAGATAGATTATCATCAAGTCCACTCGCCAAAATCCTAACTGAATGCAGACCAATTTGATCTGTATCAGGACTGCCTTCCAAAGTTAAAAATTTCTGGATTCCCAGATCATCTTCATTGGTTATCTCCAACCATTCTGGTAATTCTGTAAATTCATAAACTAAGGAATCGACCCCATCCCCATCAATAATACTAAACTCAATGGTGTAGTTTTCATTTGGATCACTCACAGTTGAAGAAGGAAAGTTGTTAAAAATAGGTCTATCCTGAATACTATTAATCGTAAAATTTAGTTCTAAAGTATCGCTGGTGTAACCGTTGCTTGCTTGAAGTACTACCTTATCATCCCCAAAAAAATTTGGATTAGGCTGATATTTAATATCATTCAATTCGCCATATGTAGTTTGCTGAAAAGTGAAAGTGCCATTGTTTGCTGGAGTAATAAAAGACCAATGAGTGCCTAAAGATTCTCCATTATTCACGGAAATACCATCTTCAATATACCAACTTTCGTCTTCGTTTATTTCAATGTTAAGATTGGTAAGGGAATGGACGATATTTATAGCGCCTGGATCATCAATCACACTAAGTGTAAGATTTTTTTCGATCTCAAAAGTCCCATCGCTAAGAGATAAGTTCAGATGAACATCATTTGAAGAATTTGGGGTGCCTGAAAGCACCCAGGAACGATCAGATGTTTTGCTCACACTTATCCACCAATCCGGGACCTCAGCGGGAAAACGACGAACCAAAGTCAAGAAATCTTCAGGATCAGCATCATAACCAGTAACTGTGAACTGCCATGGTTCACCAAGAATTATTCCACTATAAAATTGATTCTCAAAAATTGGTGGATCTTCAACAGGATTTATTACGACATTAATATCAATAAGATCGTAAAGGTCGCTATTACTCAAATCCTCAACTTTTAAAGAAAATCCGTCAGTACCGCTGAAGTTGGAATCTGGGACATACTGGAAAGTAACACTTTTACCGCTAGCTTGGATATCAACGGTCCCAAAATCTGCAAAATCAAACAAAGACCATAGCAAAGTAGAAGGGTCACCCTCAAATATACATGAAAGGTTTCCCTCAAATGTCTCATCTTCCTGTAATGAAATTGAAATAGGAGAAATGGAATCTATCGCCGGAGGGGAAATATCGGGGATTAATGTAATATGGGAAACCTTAGTCAGTTTACCACCGTTCGAATCTGTAAAATTTACAAATAAATCGAATTCGTTAAGAACTTGGTAATCTGACTTTTGCGGAACTCCTGAAATTGTACGAAGACCGTCAAAAGTTATCCAACTAGGTAGTGAATCAAATGTAATGAAAACTTCATCATTTTCAGAGTCAGAAACGATGAAGTCATACAAAAAAAGCTCGTTCAGATTTAAATTAAATGAAGTCTGGAAGGATTCAACCGTTGGCAAGTCGTTAACCGGTTCTATAACAAGGTTGAATTCTACTGTAATTTCAAGATTTGATGAAATATGATTATCAAAAAATTTTACTTTAAAGGTATCCTGACCGAAAAAGTTTAAAAATGGGTAATAGTTTATATCATTAGGCTCTTCAAAGATTTCACTAATTCGTAAAACTCCATTATTTGGATGTTCCACAATTGACATATAAATAGATTGCTCTGCATCAGAATCTAAGATCTGGAAAGATTGAATTGCAGATTGCCAGGACTCTCTGGAAAAGTCTTCGCTTAATGTAAGGTCTATCTCTGTAATTCCAGGTTGATTGTTAAAGCTTGCCACTGGGTTATTATTGGCTGGATAAATTATAATATTAAGGATCAGAGTGCTATTTTTTTCAAAATCACTAGCCAAAATCGAAACAGTTGAATTTCCATCTGATTCGGGGACACCCCTTATTGAAGAGTCATTTTCATCAATGTACAAACCTTGAGGAAGACTATCAGCAGATATAGCAATTGTTGGACTATCTATGTCACTTACTTGAATTTGGTAATAAAAGTTCTGACCTTGGGTTCCAATCAAGCTTGTGTAGTTATCTTCAGCAAAAAAGGGTGGATCATTGACTCCCTCAATTAATACATCAAATGAATGAAAAATCTCATGATCATCAGCAGTTATTTTCAAGGTAAATGAACTAGTCCCATTAAAATCTTGAGGATGTACAAATTGGAATCTACCTGTTGTGGAATTCAGATCAAAATCCAATACCTCTGAATTTGAGGAGTTGATTTCCCAAGTAATTGGCTGATTTGTGGGATGAATTGCATCAAATAGGTAAGCAACCGGTACAGAGTCTTCCAGACCTGTAAGGAGGGTAGCATTATCATCTAAAAATATGGGAGGTACTGTTACTGGACTAAGCAGTTTCCATATGGAATTATAAAAGCCTTGAACAACACCTGTTTTTGAACCACTTGGGGTTTTAGCCTGAGGGAATCCAATCAGTACCATCCCATCTGAAACTACCAGAGACTGGGAAAAAGGATCTAGAGACTCGTCGTGCACGACACTATCAAGGGAAATTTGACTGACTAGAGAGACGACGGTGCTATTTGTATCATTGTCTTTGAAAATAGAATAGACTGAGCAAACTGGAGGAAGTCCAGTGCTGGAAGATAGAACAAACAAATGTTTTTTATCCACAAATAATTGAGTACCAAAATGATAACCCTCAGAAAAACTATCCCCATAAATTGTTTCTATGTGAAGTATTTCAGATTGGTTTTTTTCGAAAATATAAACTGCACCTCCATCGGTTGCATAAGTATCATCAAAAGGTGCACCAACGATGAAATAATTATCCATAACAGCGACTGAATGACCAAATCTGTCGCCCTCAAAAACTTCACTTGGAATCAAGTTAATAGAATCAGTATTGATATCAGTAACCTGAAAGATATGGGCTGTTCCACCTTTGTTTATACCTCCTTCAGGGGAACCAATTATTAAATATTCATTGTTCATGAACATGTCGTATCCAAATAAGTTCCCCAGATCATCGGAGGGTTCAGAAAACTCTCTCATTAGTTCAAATGAGTCATCAGCATATTCAAATAATTGAACCTTACCTCCATCCGCACTACCAATATTCAACGCACTAACCGCAAACTTAGATGCAGTTGAAACTATATCCCATCCATACAGAAAACCAGGTGATTGGTTGCTCTGCAAAATAGTTTGGAATGGGGTGATAGCAAGTTCGCCAAATTCATTAAATTTATGAATAGAGACTGAACCTCGGAATGAATCATAGTCGGTTGCACCAACGAAAAGCCAGTCATTGTAACTAGATAAACTAGTACCAAGTTGGGCACGAACATCACCAAAAGAAGATGGCAAAGACGAATAGTGAGAAAGCGAAAAGTCCTCACTGTTTTGTTTAATCAGGCTGACTAATCCTTCCATCCCATTGTAACCTGGACTACCAGCTAAAACACTTCCATTACCATCGATAAACAAAGAATACCCAAAGGAGCTTCCTTCTAAATTTTCACTTATTAAAAACTGCTCGACCATAGATGAATGATTGGTGCAAAAATAAAAGAGATCGCCGTCATATCCGTAAGGAATAGTTAGGGTGATCTTTTGACCATCTGTTGTAAGTGCCCCTCCTTCCACCATTGATGAGCTAATATCCCCATAAGTTTCTCCAATCATGAAAGAATGATTCGTTGAAATGGACTCCGCAATAAACTCATAAACATGCCCAGGCGACAATTGTAGGGAAGAAAAATCAACAGGTTGATTGTTACCATCTTTAAATTGAAAATATGGGCTATCCGATTGCCCTCCGCTTACCGTAAATGAGGAGCTTGGAACATTTAGTACCTGCGGAAATAACAGACTGGTTTTCAAATATGGCTCTATGAAAATGGATCCATTTTTATCTGGGTTTCCCTCAGGATAATAGAATAGTTGCCTAGGGGTATTTTTATTGGGTTTAAAGAAGCAGTACTGGGAAGTTCCCAGCACTCCATTGTTGTAAATTTCACCATCCCTCTGGTAGATGGAACCATTAATATCACCGATTAAAAGTCTGGGACCAGAGATCGATTCATTTGAAAAGAGATATGTTTTACCTTCAAGCAAAACTAAAGTTGGAAAGAATTCTCCACCTTGCGAAAAGGAATCGTTTTCTTCATCCCATAAAAAAGAATGTTTCTTGTAAGTTTCATCAGCACTTAAATAATTGGGTGCACTGTATAAGCCACTGGCTAAAACAACCAGCACCTTAATAAAAATCAACGAGATAGAAAATCCCGGGAAAAGGCACATTTTTTTGACTAACACAAAGCTGATTTATCGTTAGTTAAAATATCGGGCAAAAGCCCTAAAAATGCAAAACAAATGCAGATAGGAAATATGAGATTTCCTATACTTTTGAGAGAGATTTTTTTGAGGCAGAAATTAAATCAGTGGGGTAGAAATCTGCCAAATTTGCTAAAATGTAATCACTTGGATAGTAATCCTCAATCACCAAGTAATCATGATGATTTTTGCTCATAAACACATTAGAAATAACAATTTCTGGGGTTTTGTGAGGAGCAAATAAAATATCATCATGGGATGCATTTTTTTTCTTCTTAAATAAATCAGGGGTTAAATGCCCTCCTAAATGATCACTTCTACCAGTAGCAACATGGCAGGTTCCAAGAATTTTTTCATCCTGTATATCTTTACCAGAAAAAGGAAGGAGTTGAGTACCAAAACCTAATTCGCCGATAATACCTGTAGCTGGGTCTTCTCTAAGTAACTGTTCCTTTGCGTCAACCAATGATTGATCTCCGCGAAGAAGCGTACAACTGGATATACTCCCACTCTCAACGTGCATTAAGGCCAAAGTACCATCGTCAAACCTAAAAGGGAACTCTCCCTCAGCCGAGTGGGGAACAAAATATACTTCGCCTGCTGGCAAATTAGCCACATCAGGCAAACCAGCAGGACAGAGACCATGACTCTTTTGTGCTTCCTGCTGGTTACATTCAATAATCAATTCGTAAGATTTTCCCAGGCAAGTAAGATTTAATTTAAATGAGTCAGCTCCGCTTAAGATAGATCGAAAACACTCTGCCTGATCACTGACCGAGTTATAATCAACACTTAGCCCTGAATTAAGAATAATATCATTTACGCCGTGTAAAGTTGCTCCTCGAAATCCATATATTTTTGCTAAAGAAGTAAGAGGTGCAGTTAGGGAGAAATCAGTTATGGCTAATATAATATCATAATTCGGGCATATATCCTTGGTTAAACTAAGCTTAGTGCCATTTATAGAAACAACATAATCCTCGGGATCAAGGTTGCTGCCTCCGGTCGATTTGAATGCAAACAAATCACAGTCTCTGTTAATAATTGAATCTTCGCCATTATTCGGGTGTAATTTGCTGTAAAAGTGAGTAACCGCAGCCTTCTGAACGCTAAATCCTGGCATGCTTAAAAACTCCAAGTCCTTAATTATTAGTGGATTATTAAAATCCACGAGAATACAAAAACGACAATCGCGAAAGGAATCTCCAAAACAGGTAGACAGAAGGCGTTCTAATGAAAAGTCAGGAAAATCAGATATTTTTGGTAGATACATCGCTTATTGCTATTGCATTAACCCTTTTTTTCCAAGAAGACTTTTGGGGATTTCCAAATTTTCAACTTATGTAATCTATACAATTTACTGTTGCAAAGAGGATTATGGAAATACTTGACATGATTAAACAAAAATCAAAATCAGATTTATGCTTACCTTTAATGAGGTAAAATAAAGAAAGTAATGATGGAATTAGGATTATCAAATTCAGGTATGATAAATTAAACACTATAGGTAAAACAATTGCTGGATATGCAAAACCAGTAATAAAAAGCAAAATTCCAAATTTTTTACCGAACTTAACTAGAGATGTCCTCTTATTGATTGATTTGTCTGTATCAAAATCCCTGTAGTTATTCACGACTAACAAATTATTTATTATTAATCCGGTTCCCAAAGAGATAGACCAAATCGAGGTGAAATCTGTGCCGGTTGCACAACTGAGCAAATAATTTGTTCCTTCGGTCGCTCCAAAGCCGAAATAGAGAATCACGAACAAATCACCAAGACCATTATAAGCAAGCGGGAAAGGTCCTCCGGTATAAATTATTGCAAAAAAGATTGATGATAATCCAAATAATAAGAACCAAAAGGAAGCGTCGGATAAATACCAAGTGATAATTCCGATAATTAAGGCAATGTTCAAGACAGCACAAAATGAGAACCTCATGGAGTTGGGTAAAATTTTCCCAACGACTAACAATCTTTGCGGAGCTAAAGTTCTATTTTTATCTGATCCGCGAAAGTAATCATAATAATCGTTGGCAAAATTACATCCAATCTGAACTAATATAGAAAACAGCAAGCAACCACATAAAATAAACCAGGACATTTGGTTATTTTTTCCAAAAAAGAAAGATCCAGAAATACAAACTGGAATAACCGAAGCGACAAGGGTCTTTGGTCGAGTCGCTAAAACCCAACAATAAATTTTTTCAGTTACATCTTTCTTCACCTAGCAATAGCGAGCGGGAATGAAAATGTAGAACGATATTTCCCATCTACTATTCTAATACTACCTTCTTGGTTCCCTGGAACTTTATAAGGCCATTGTACTTCAATGTTCAATGCTAGATACCCATTACTAGGATGGTGAAAATGCCGAGAAGAGACATTTTTTCCATCAGGTTCCTTTGGGTATTGAGTGCAAATAATAGCAAAATACCTATCTTCTTCATCAATCCATCGATTACTAGCCTTGGCAATTTGAGCCGGTTTCGCACTGGGTGAGATAAATCCAGCGAGAGAGATAGGACTACCCTCCTTTTCAACTACATCAAAGTCAATTGACCCTCCGGAAGTTATGGCATCTGAAACATCTTCAATATCATCTTCTTCAACACCACTTACTAATTTTCCGTTTACTCTCGTTTGAGGAACTTGGATAACTCTCTCAAGCGAAATTCTTTGACCATTTTTAGAAGCAACCAAAATTAACTTCTTTATCTCACTATTTACTATGTCCTCCGGTTCTCCCGAAGTCCTATATAAACCTTCTAATCTTTGGGTCCCCCATTCCACCAAAGAAAAACCTAATCTTTCTAATTCGATCTGCACACCATCAACCAAGGATTGAGCAGTATTTCTATCTCTTACACTGTCAGATTTTTCAACACCCCAAGGTAGAACTCCAAGAATTCCCCCAATAAGTAACCCAAAAATGGCCAGAGATATAATTACTTCGATTAAGGTAAAGCCTTTCGCTTTTGCAGAGTAACAATTATTAATTCTCATGAAGAAAATCGTCTGAACCTAGTGAAAACATCCCGCCGAAAGGTTGGATTAATATACCGGACAAAATTTTTGGATTCGGAAAAAAAGGCATTAACTTGCCATCTGTCTGGCGCAGGTTACCGCTTGATATGACTAGTTGTAAGTTACTGCTCGATTGGAACAATCCAGCTGAATTACAGGAGATGTACTTAAACTCAGTCAAATCCTGCCCCTCGGATTGTCGGATACCTTGGGCAGGATAGGATAGCGTGAAAGAAGATTCATCAACTGAATTACTCCACTTAGAAAATCCATCTGAAGGCCATCCTTCCGTTTTCAGTTCCTCCGAAACAAACCAAATTTTATCGGGCAAATAGATACCGTTTCCTTGTACCTCCCAAGATTCTGAACCATCATCATTTTGAAGATCATCTTCATCGTTCCCATCTTCACCTTGAAGAACAACCTCCATGTAACGAAGATATTTATCTTCATCTGAAATATCACTATTTACGATTAATCGGGCTTCTCTACCAGAAGCGATAGCTGAAGTTTTTACCTGTTGTAAAAGAGATAATAGTAATCTTTGGCCCTGCCCTATTTGCCCTCCACCTGTTCCAACAAATGAAAATCCAACCAAGCCAATCATGATGGCCATAACGGCCATTACCACTAATAATTCCAGTAAGGAAAATCCTTTTTTTATGTGTTTTTTATTCAACCCCTTTAAGGTGGCGGTAATCTTAATCTGTTTCCAAATATTTTTCGATATTCCAGGAATATATATTACTCAATTCTGAATCTTCATCATACAATAACAAGATTGCTACTCCTTGGTATACTGTCTTCATCTGGTCTCTTCTTTGTGAGGCTAAATCTATTTGGGTCGAATCAAAATCCTTACTGAAAGTAGAAAACATTTCATCTAAAAGACTGTCATCCAGATCAATTGCACCATCACCGTCATGATCGACAAGGATGGCAAGTCCTGAAAGACCTTTAAGTTGAATTTCATCATTTTCTGCTATTACAAATTCATCTTCTCCGAATGGATGAAATTCAATACCTTGTTTGTTTTGTTTGACCAGCTCCTCATCAGTAGCACTTTCCCATCCGCCCTGTTGGGATTTCTTTTTTCCTTTTAAAGAGTAGATAAAACTATTGGCGTTATCAGATTGATTTAAGTAGATTGGCGTACCTTCTTCTTCCTGAAAAAGAAATGGTGGAAAGTAACCATAATGGGATTTGTACTGATTTAATTGAGTGATCCAAGCTCTCAGTATCGTTTTCATTTCAGTTTTCTCTGATGTGCCAAATATGCTTATTGCACCGGGAATAACTACGCCCATCAAAATGCCGATAATTGTGATTACAACTAATAGCTCAATTAATGAAAAGCCCTTAGATAAAGAAATTTTATTATTTTTCATAGGTTACCATTTACCTGGTTCATTTGCTGGAATGTTATCCAAATCTTCAGCCCTTTTATCGGGTTCACTGGTCAAAGGAGAATCAAATGGCTGAGACTTCATGTCCGCCCCTTTTGAGTATAGTAAATAACCGCTATGTTCATCGGCACGCTCAAATTGATAAATGTACGGTTCTCCCCACGGGTCTATTAGAAAATGTTCGATTTTTTTCCAATTGAATTTGTCGCCAGCATCTTCCCCACTCTCAAATTCTTTGATGTTCAAATCGTCTGAAGAAATCAACGATTCACTAAACTGATCAGGGTCTAACCATTCCCAACTTTCTGTACTCTCCTCATACTGGTGAGTTCCCAAAAGTGCATGAGTTAATATTTTAGAACCTTCTTTTTCATTCCAAGTTGAGGTAGGGGTAACCGGGTAGCTGCCGAACTCTTGACGAAACTCTTCCAAAGCCATTTTTAGAACCTCAATCTCTAGGGAAGCTTGCTTGTTCGCGTTATCCCTGAAGAGATAACTTGCACCGGTAAATATCAAGCCAGCCAATATTCCAATTATGGAAATAACGACCAAGAGCTCGAGCAATGAAAAACCAAATTGTTTTTTTTGCATCTTCAAATCAGGGATAAAATTTTCAGGGGATACCATAAACCAATCATGAGAAAGATTCTTATTTTTTAAACCATTCAAACTTCAACACAAATAAAGTACTCATATAACTTAGAATTCCCAGGATAAGTAAACAAGCAAGTTGTAAAACCATTTCCAGTTTATCTGAACCTCCATCAAGGATCATCCGACCAGAAATTAAAACGCAAACCAAGGATAATACGGAAATAAATATTCTCGGTAGATCAATCCTTTTTGAATCGAAAACTGCATTAAAGCTAAACTCACACTTTGATGCCAAGAAAACACACTGGGCATAGGCTGCCACTAAATTTGCAATGGATAATCCAATCACACCCAAATCACTCATCAATAAAATGCTTAAAATAGTATTAACAAACAAACTGACAAGTGCAGCGTGGAAGGGTGCTTTCATTCTCTTTTTTGAATGCAAGGCTTTAACTAAAAAAGTGGAAATGGCGTAAGCTGGAATTGTCCATGCTGCAATTTTTAAAACTTCTGCAGCCTGGCTAACTTCGGAGGAACCAAAATTATTCCACTGGAAAAGAACCCCGATGATTAAGTCAGGCAGAAAATATAAACCGATTGTGGCAGGTATAGTAAGTGCACAAATTAAACGAAGTCCGAAAAAGAAAGATTTTTGATATTCTGAATTTTCCCCCAAGTTAGATGATTTTGCCAGTTCTGGAAATAGAACAGTCGATAGAGCAATAGCAAAAATGCCCAGCGGCAATTCAATTAACCGGGCTGAAATATAAAGCAATGAGACTCCGCCAGGATCTTCCAATGAGTAGGCTAAGAACCTTGAAATCAGGATATTAATCTGGGCAACAGCTGCCCCAAAAGCACCGACCCAAAAAAGAGCGTTAACTTCCAGCAAGGCTTCACTTTTATTAAAATCAATTTGCCATTTCCAGTCCGTATTCTTTTTGAGGGATAACCATGGAAGCAAGAATTGAGAAATTCCAGCTAAGAGAACTCCTATTCCAAGTAAAAATGCAAAATGAAAGAGATTAGATATTTGGAAAAGTATTCCTGAGATCAGAAAAATGATTAGAACACTATTTAAAATTATTGGAGAGGATGCACCTTCAATAAATTTTCCCCTTACATTTAGGGATGCAATCAATAAAGATGCCCCACAAATCAGTAATGCATATGAAAATGTGGTACAATTGAGCAGTGATGCAACTAACCACTTAGTTTTTGTAAAAAATTCAAATTCAAAAATTGCCCAGGATAAAAAACAGACCACCATTGTAAGTATTCCCAGATAGGTTAACAGACGAGTGAGTGTTTGATTAAGCAACGACCAGGCACTCTTCTGTTCACTTTTGCTGATTAATCCTGAAAATACCGGGATAAAAGCAGAACTTAATGTTCCTTCGCCAAGCATCCTTCTGAAAAGATTTGGTATAGTAAAAGCCAGTAAAAATGCTTCTCCGTAGATTGAAGTTGCGAAAACAGCAAAAAATAAAATATCCCGCAAGAGACCAAGCACTCTTGATAAAAGAGTAGCACTACTTACGAGTGATAGATTAGCAAGAATACTCACTTAAAGGGCAAACTTAGGACTTTCTAAATCACCAAAGAAGACTAGGTTTCCTGAATTGACCCTAAAAGAGAAGATGCTTCATTAAACGGATCCTCATGCCCCTGTTCCTTGGCTAGTTCCATAGTGGTCAATAAAGAGCTTCTGGCATCTTCTTTTTGCCCAGAACTTAATTGTGCCTGAGCCAATAGAAGAAAAGCCATCATCCATTCCGGTTTTTTGACCGTGCAGATTTTTAATTCCTCAATCGCTTGTTTGCACATATCAGCCTCCAACAAGGCTTGTGCATAAGAGTAACGAAAAAAAAGATTGTGTGGGGATTTGCTTACTTTAGCACCCAGTAAAAGTAGTTTTTCTTCCACATCCAAATAGGATTTATTCTACCTGCAAACAAACAACAGTGGTGTTGTCTATTCCACCATTTTGATTGGCTTGGTCGATTAATTCATGAACCAATGTCTTAGCATCCATACTTGCACATAATGAAGAAATTTCTTCAAAAGTAACCATATTAGTTAACCCATCTGAAGATAAGATGATTTTATCTCCTGAACTGACAGTAAATTCTCCAACATCAACACTAAAATCAATATCCTGTCCAAGGCATCGGGTAAGGGTGTGATTATAATGATCTGGCATCTCTTTAGCGGCATCTGCTCCATGTTTAGCAATTAATTCAGCTGCTAGAGTGTGGACTTTAGAAATTTGTTTGAGAACATTGTTCTCAAAATCATACAACATGATGTAGGAATCTCCTACATGACCATATAAAATTTTATCTTCTAATAACCTGACACCTGAAAAAGTGGTACCTATACCATTTTGTCCACCAACAATGGTCCCGCATTTTAAAATATTTTCATGAATTACATGAACCACCTTGTCGAATTCTTCCTGATGGTTGCAAGCTTGAGTGGAAGGAATAAGTGCATCAAAATTTTGAACGGCCAACAGACTTGCCAATGAACCGTAGGGTAAACCACCTACCCCATCTGCAACCGCAAAAATCCCCTTTTGCCCATTTACTAGAAAAGAGTCTTCATTGGTTTCACGAAGAAATCCAACATCGGAATGTCCATGTGCGGAAACTTTCATTAATCAAAGCACTAGGTTTATAGGATGGTATGTTATTAATCAACCAAACAAACCTTAGCATCCTATTAGGTCAAGCAAGCAAGTTGGTTCATGATTTCTCGATGGTAGTTCAGACATAAATTCTTTTCCGTATTTTTTATTTAGAATCCGAGAATCCAATATTACTAATTCTCCAACATCCGTACTGGAACGGATTAGTCTTCCTACACCCTGGCGAAAACGTATCACCGCAGAAGGCAGGGTAATTTCTTGAAATGCACTTCGTTTTTCAGCCTGTAATACCTCCGTTTTGGCTTCAAGAAGTGGATGGCTTGGGTTTTCAAAAGGTAAGCGGGTTATGACCACCTGGGAAATACATGATCCTTTGGCATCGAATCCCTTCCAAAAACTTTCAGCTCCCAAGAGCAAGACATCCCCCTCTTCAATTACTCTTTTGCGTAATTCCGAGCGTGAATACTTATCTCCTTGGGCATAGATAGACCTTTGTAGTCTTTGCCAAGCAGGTCTCAAGAAATTATAGCAGTGACGCAGATCCGCATAATTGGTAAATAGTACAAGAGTTCCTCCTTCAATTGATCTGGCTACACCCTCAATCGCCTTGGTTAGGTAATCTAAATAAGGTCCACGATCAAAAGTTTGAGGCTCGGGGCAATCGCTACATATTCGAATATTCATTTGGCTCTCATAATCAAACGGAGATGCCAAAATATATTCATCCGCATTTTCTGCTCCAACTTGGTTTTTGAAAAACTGAGCACTTCCTTTTCTGCTTATCGTGGCACTAGTCATCAGTACCGAAGACTCCTTGGAAAACAGTTCTTCCCGCAAGACAGTTGCAATCTCCAAAGGTGCACTTCTAAGATAAATAATTTGATTGGTTCTTCCACCTCTCTCTATCCAATAAACAGAATTCTTGTCTTTTAATTCGGATATGTCGGATAGATCATTCAAATAGGCCTGTATTCTTTTAGCCTGATCGCGCAATTCGAGTCTTAGGTTTTCATCCTTAACTAACTCTGCAAGCTCGACTACAATTCTAAGTAATCTGCTTAAGGGAGGAAAAATCTCCATCGGTAATAATCCCCCATTCTGCAACCTGATTCGCTCTTTTTCACCAAGTATTTCCAAATGAAGATACTGAAAAAAATCTTGCACTGCCAGAGTTGCCTTTTCAAGAACAGTTAAATCAGAAGCTCTGGCAATTTTAGATAACAATCCTTTTTGTTTTTTAGGGTTGTATAGTTGCCGAAGTAAAGTTTCCAGCGACCATGAACTTACCGAAATACCCAAATGATCACTTGCCACCTCTGTAATTTCATGAGCCTCGTCAAAAACTAAAAAATCATCTGAAAATAAAATTCCGGACCCATCATCACTGGGACCTACTCCAGCACCGATAAGGGAGAATAACAGACTGTGATTGATTATGACCAAGTCAGCATCATCGACCAAACTTCTTGCTTTTCGATAAGAGCAATTCTCTGGACTGCAACGCTTAGATGAACAAACAGAGGAGTCAGCATTGACTAAATCCCACACCATGGGATTTGGACTGGGAGACATTTCTTGACGGATTCCCTCTTCCGGAAAAGTTGCATTCCAATCCGCAATTCTCTGCAACTCGTTTCGCTGATTGACCTCAAACAAATCCACCTGACCCATCAATGCTTTATTTAGACGATTCTGGCACAAATAATTTGCCCGACCGACCAACAATGCACATCTAAAATTAGCCATAAACTCTAGGCCTTCAGACCTAAGAAACAAGTCCCTTACAGCTGGGACATCTTTATCAAGTAACTGTTCTTGTAAATTGATCGTATTGGTTGCCACCAAACATTTTCTTTTGGTCGAATGGGAGTAGAGAATGGAAGGAATCAAATAAGCCAGACTTTTGCCAACTCCGGTTCCAGCTTCAAAAACCAAATGTTTTCCAGCCGTCAGACTTTTAATGTAGGCCTCTGCCATTTGGGCCTGTTCTGGGCGAAATTCAAAACCTAATGCTTTTTCCAAGTGCCCATCTTTGGAAAAAATCTTCCGCACATCAGTAATGAGATTTTTCTGGTTTGATAAATTTACCAAGCTATCTGAATCATCAATAATATGAATCATCCGGTTTGTCTTCTGTATCTCTTTTTATAAGACGTTGATCTAAGAATTTAATAAATTCCCTTGAAATTATCCCTGTACGAACGGATTACTCATTTTTTCCCGGCCAACTGTTGTATTTGGACCATGGCCGACGGCCAATTCTGTTTCATCAGGGAGGGAATAAATTTTCTTTTTTATTGATTTCTCAAGTGCTTCGAAATCACCACCGGGAAGATCGGTTCTCCCAACACTTCCTGAAAATATCACATCCCCCACGAAACAAACACTTTCACATGCTACATAAAAGGCAACATTACCTGGGCAATGCCCAGGACAATGAAGAACCGTTACTTCCCTACCCCACAGGTCAAGTTTGTCGCCATCCTCAACCCATTGTCTTATTTTAACAGGGACGAGAGAAATCTCTGGCAGTGAAAAGCTCGCCATTAGCTGAGGATTTTCAAACATTAATTGATCTGAGCGGTGACCCATTATATTAGTTTGAGTATCAATTATTTCGTGCACTCCGGCAATGTGGTCCCAGTGACCATGAGTCAACCAAACTTGCTTAAGGATTAGATTGTTTTCTTTTAGAAAAGAATCTATCGCAGATTTACAAACTGGAGGAGCATCAATCAGGACAGCTTCATTTCCGTTTTCTTCCCAAAGAAGAAATGCATTTGTAGAAATAGGTCCAAGTTCCAGTTTTTTAACCTTTAGCTTATTCATTTTCTGTTAACTTATCGACATAATTGATTTCTCCAAGATTAATGACTTTTAAGATCGAAAGATAGATTTTAAAAAGTCCTTGTTCCTTGACTTGGATGGCTTATTTCGTATTGATACTTTCCTTTAATTAGTTGGGGTAGTAGCTCAGTTGGTTAGAGCGCCGGCCTGTCACGCCGGAGGTCGCGGGTTCGAGTCCCGTCTATCCCGCCATCTCTTGTTTGGAATTCAAGTAACTTATAACGAGTACAAAAAAGCACAGGTTCAGATTAAAACATGGAATCTGCAGGTTTGAGGGCATGGCATAAACGACTGCTAATGCAGGAATCCAAATAATCCAGGTAGATATCAGCAAAAAGATCGACTCGGATACCAACTTGCGAGGATTGCGGATTTCTTGGACATCCGACCATGCAAAATCCGCCTGTTTCCAGCCATAAAAGATGGCGGTGACAGGTGCCGACCAAAATACACAGTATACAAAGAGATCATTCAATACTTTGTAAAAGATAACACCAATACTTTTGGACTCACCAAAGATGAAAACTTGGAGTCGATAAAATGCATCCACTTCAATCCCCTTAATTGCCCAAAAAAAAATAAAAAAAATAAGCCACGATACTTTTTTTCCCTCAGGTATATTCCTTTGGAGAAGGAGACAGGCAAATGGAATTACTCCACCAAAAAAAGAAGTTGCAAGAGCAGAATACAAGAAACCATGTTCTTTCTTGAGTCGCCCTAAATGATCGAGCCAATCAGTGAAGTAGCCTATTTTATAATACGAAAAACAAATGACAGCTCCAGTTATCCATATGCAAACTCCGGCAATTAAGTTAGCCTTCAAATTGGACCGGCAACGAGCCCATGCTTGGGTAAACATTTTAATGCATCAAGAGCAAGTAAACCAAACGAATTTCCTAATGAAAACTTTCGCCCTTGCGAAGCGAACGGGCGAAAGCAACCAATAACTTAACCACTGACTCAAGATCATTTAAATCAATCACCTCACTTGGAGTATGCATGTAGCGCAATGGAATACCAACTAGACCAGTTGGCACTCCATCACGCGAAACTTGTATTGCCCGTGCATCAGTACCGGTTGGTCGGGGATCCGCTTCTATCTGAACTTGTATTTTATTCTTCTGGGCACATTTGAGGAGACGCTCAAACACAGCTGGATGAATATTGGGTCCCCGGGTAAGGATTGGTCCGCCGCCAAGCTCGAAAGAACCATATTTCCTGTGGTCCGCATCCGGGTGATCGGTGGCATGGGAAACATCAACCACTAAAGCTACATCTGGATTAACTAGGTGAGCAGAGGGGATAGCCCCTCGGGTTCCAATTTCTTCTTGAGAAGTAGAGACTGCTACAACTTTGGCATTTGGCTTTTTTCCCTTTTTCAATCGAAGCAATGCCTCATTGACCGCATATGCACCGCTTTTGTCGTCGAAAGCCCGTGATACCACCAAAGAACCGTGTAAACTTTCAAGCCCATGATCATAAACGGCTGCATCACCAATCGTCACTCTCTCAAGGGCTTCTTCTTTAGACTTAGCCCCTATATCAATCCACATCTGGTGTAATTCGGGTACTCTTTTTCGATCTTCAGGAGTCATCAAGTGTATGGCACGTTTTCCGGTAACTCCTCGAATAACTCCATTTCTGGTAAGAATATCTACTCTTCGGCCGGAAATCATGGAGCGGTCATGACCACCAATTGCGTCGAAGTACAAATAGCCCTTACTATTTACATGCTTAATTATTAATCCCAATTCATCAAGATGTCCGGCCAGCATCAAAGTTGGGCCACCACTCCCTTGTAAACTTGCATGGCAACTACCCAGAGCGTCAGTTTGAAAGTCATCCGCGTTTTTTTCGACATATTTTTTTATAACATCGCGGGCTTCGCTCTCATAACCTGAAGGTGAACGGGCAGCCAAAAGATCACTTAAGAAAACTGGGGTCTTCAAATGAGATGAAGTGGAACTGGAAGATTTTTTCATCCCAGATAATCAATCTGGACATAGTCAAAATTGCAACCCTCTTGAACATATTAGTAATTTCTTACTCGCCCTTAAACTCAGGCTATTTATTTGAAAGATAGTATGACTATATATCCAGCTATTGATCTTAAGGGTGGTCGCTGTGTCCGGCTTTTTCAGGGGAAGTCCGATCGAGAGACTATCTATTTCAATGACCCAATTGAACCAGCCAGGGATTGGTTAAAACAGGGTGCTACCCATCTGCATTTAGTTGATCTGGATGGTGCATTTTCTGGAGGTTCTGCAAATTTACATACTGTAAAATCTATTATCGATTTGGGCGGAATGAAAGTTCAGTTGGGTGGAGGAATGAGAAACAATTCCGCTATTTCCAATGCATTAGACCTTGGTCTTGAACGCGTTATTGTCGGTACATCTGCATGTGAAAATCCTAGGTGGGTTGGAGAATTAGTAAAAAAGTTTGGGGCTGAACATATTGTTATCGGGATCGACTCGAGAGATGGTCTTGTCGCCACAAAAGGATGGGTTGAAATCAGCCAGACCTCAGCAGTAGATTTTGCAAAGGAAGTCCAATCAATGGGTGCCCGCTGGATAATTCATACAGATGTGGCAACAGATGGTGCAATGAAGGGACCAAATCTTCTTGCCCAGAAGAATATGGCAGAAGCTGCTCCCCGATGTAAAATTATCGCATCAGGAGGAGTTTCTTCCGAAGAGGATGTATCGGAACTACGGGCATTATCACAGAAGTATGAAAATCTTGAAGGAGTAATTATTGGAAAGGCACTCTATGAAAAAACCGTTTCCCTGAATAAGCTCATTTGCTCAAACTAGCAATTACTCGAAGGGAATTTTTCTTGCCATATGATGCCACCCTAATTTTGATCAATTTAACCCCATATTTTATACGATTATGACAAAGCTTACCTTCGATGTAGATTTCAATAAAGATCCTGAAGAAATTCTCCGAGAAATTCAAGAGCGAGCCAAAGCAGAGGTTGCCAAGCGTGAATCCAAGATCAGATCAGCGGCATATCTTTCCAAGCTACACGAGAAAGTAAATGATGAGATCGGTACTGAATATAAGTCAATAAATGACTTAATCCGCGGACTTACTCAATTTGCGAATCCCAAACTTAAGGAGAGAATTAGCTCCTCCTCACCATCTGGCAGGCGTGTCACCATCAGCATGTCACGCGACTTATTCGAAGACATAAAGTCAAAGCTCGCACAACCCAACCCCAACAAAGCTGCGATTGCTCGTGAAACCGGAGCCAGCGTTGTTCAAGTCAGGAAAGTTGCCAATGGTGGATATGATGCCAAGTTTTCTGCTGGTTCTACAATTGCAACTACTACTGAGAAATCTTCCCAAGATTCTGTTGCAGATAACCAAACAAAGGAAATAGATGCAGCTATCGCTACCCCTGAACCAACCTTGGACCCTGCTCCCTCTGTTCCAGAACCCATAATACCCCCATCTCCTGCTGAGAAAGAACCTGCAAAAGAAGATTCCATACCGGAACTCCCCCCTATCACTCCCCCTTCGATAGATGAGGACAGTGCCGACGAGCCTGCTCCTTCTTTGGATCTTCCTCCTTTGCCTTCTGCTCCTGAGCCAATCGCAACTCCACCTGTGCAGGAAGATAGTGCCCCTGAGGAACCTTCTTCTGATCTTCCACCCATTGCACCGCCATCCATGGGTGAAGATATTGCTGACGAACCTTCTCCTATTGCACCGCCACCCGCTCCTTCCTTGGATCTTCCTCCTTTGCCTTCTGCTCCTGAGCCAATCGCAACTCCACCAGTGCTGGAAGATAGTGCTCCTGAGGAACCCTCTCCTGATCTCCCTCCTATTGCACCGCCATCCATGGGTGAAGATATTGCTGACGAACCTGCTCCTATTGCACCGCCACCTGCTCCTTCTTTGGATCTTCCTCCTTTGCCTTCTGCTCCTGAGCCAATCGCAACCCCACCTGTGCAGGAAGATACTGCCCCTGAGGAACCTTCTCCTGATCTTCCTCCTATTGCACCGCCATCCATGGGTGAAGATATTGCTGACGAACCTGCCCCAATTGCACCGCCACCTGCACCTTCTTTGGATCTTCCTCCTGAACCTCCATCTCCAGTTCCTTCACCAGATGCTCCTCCTTCTCCGCCTAAACCATCCGGCGGTCCTGCAAAGCCATCCTTATCTCTTAAGCCAAAGCCAGGAGCAGGAGGAAAGCCAGGAAAGCCAACCTTATCCTTGAAGTCTGGTAAAAAGAAAACTGGAGGGCTCAAGATAACAAGACCACCGATGAAGCCACCATCTGCATAATTTGTTCTGCACAAACAGATTGATCTTGTCCGATTTAAATTTTATATTCTAAGGACTATTTTTGGGGGCCGTAGCTCAGTTGGAAGAGCGCCACAATGGCATTGTGGAGGTCGTCGGTTCGATCCCGATCGGCTCCACCACTAGTAAATATTTTTTTCACATCGAAAAGATAAGTAAGCATGTCTGAAATTTGGGTTACCGGAGTGGGCTTTGTAACGAGCATTGGAAACAATCGTGCCGAAGTTACCAAAAGCCTATTAAATCTCGAACATGGCATCGAGAACCCTGCCATGCTTGATACACCTGCATCTCCTGTAAAAGTTGCAGGAACAATCAAAAACTTTGATTTGGAGTCTCCAGACTTTGAAGATTGGAAATACCCCGAAGATTACAAAATACCAAGAAGTATCCTCAGAAGTTTTTCTCCTCATGTTCTGTATGCATGGTGTTCTCTCAAGCAGGCAATCGACGATGCAAGATTAGAAAAAGACGATCTCCAAAATTCAAATACAGGTCTTTTCACTGCATCGGGTGGGTCCATGAGATTTGTTCATCAACACTTAACCAAAATGGATAATAAGGGCATAATGGCTTGTAATCCTCTTGGGATTGTTTCTTCGATTGCTGGCACCCTAACCTTTAATCTTGTTGCTGCATTAGGTATTCGGGGCTCATCTGTTGGAATGGTTTCTGCCTGTGCATCCTCTGGACATGCATTGGGTACTGCCCTCGATGAGATTCGTCTCGGCAGACAAAAAAGAATGCTTGTAGTAGGTGCTGAAGATTGCAATTTCGAAAGTATTGTGCCCTTCTGCGGAATGAGGGCATTATCTCTGGAGGGCAACCCAAACATTGCATCTAGACCTTTTGATATTAAAAGAAACGGATTTGTCGGAACTGGTGGATCCGTCAGCCTTATCCTTGAAAGTAAGGAAGAGGCAGAGCGAAGAGGAGTAACGCCTTACGCCAAGTTTACAGGTTGGGGCCAAGCATCCGACGGTCATAATGTTGCAATTTCCCATCCTGAAGGAAGAGGCCTAAGAGATGCGATGAAAAACGCCCTTAGAGATGCTGGTTTAGTGGCCACAGACATTGATTATTTAAATGCACATGCACCTTCCACTCCAATCGGAGATGCATCGGAGTTGGAAGCATTGAAAACTGTTTTTCCAGAACCACAAAATATAAAAATTTCCAGCACCAAAGCACTCACAGGCCACGGTCTTTCGCTATCTAGCATCATGGAGGCTGCCTTTTGTTGCTTGGCCCTAAAGGATGCTTTTCTTCCAGGTTCTGCCAATGTTACTGAACCCGACCCCAAGTTGGGACACCTAAATCTTATTACATGTACTGAGCATTTTCAAGCATCCAGAATTATGAGTAACAGCAGTGGATTTGGTGGTGCTAATGTAAGTGTAATTTTCGAAAAAGTATAAAAATTTACTGATAAGATATTTACAAAATTAATCAATAGATGGATAAACAATGGTTAGCGGAATTGATTAAAAAAAGAAGAACCCGGAAACCATATAAATTTCATTCCCCTGTAAATTCCGAAAAGATTGTCGGACTCATTGACCAGGCTAGGCATGCTCCCAATCATCATCGAACTGAGCCGGCCAGGTTCTACCTTTTAGACGACAGCAGGATTTGCCATCTAGCTAAGTTATTTGGTGAAATCATTAGGGGAAGTGGCAGTAATCCAACTCTCTTGGAAAAAGCCTCTAGAAAAGAACAGCAATGGCGGAAAGCAAAAGGATTGCTTGTGATTACTTGTTTTAGTGATACTGAATCAATCCTAATTCAGAAAAACCCTGAGGTGATCGAGGAGAACTTTGCCACCACATGTTGTATCGTTCAAAATTTGCTTCTTCTTTTTGAATCATCTGGCATAGCAGCCAAATGGAGCACTGCACCAGTTTGGAACCATCCTGAATTTCATTCGGTCATCGGCATAAAAAATCCAGTTCAAGAAAAAGTGGTGGCATTACTTTTTTACGGCTATGCCAACATGGATTTAGAATTTCGGCAATTGGTACCTTTAGAGAGCCACTTGATCAATTACTCCAATACAAAGGAGAATGTTTAAGCAAAGACGGTTTCATAATTGACCAGGCTTTCTAATTTTATCATAAAGTTCCATTTGGTGGCACGGCGAAATAGCTCAGTCGGTAGAGCAGAGGACTGAAAATCCTTGTGTCCCCAGTTCGATTCTGGGTTTCGCCACCACCGAAAATCTTTGTAATTGGTGCGGGCGGCGGGAATCGAACCCGCCCTTCAAGCTTGGGAAGCTCACGTACTACCGATATACTACGCCCGCAGACAATAATTTGCATAAAGAACTAACCTTTTGCGGCAGTCAATTTAATCTAGAAATCTAATTTTTTCCGATTTGAATTGCCAAAAGCTTGATTGGTAAATCATTCATACCCTAGTACATGGCCCTAGAAGATATAATACCCCTCGATTCTCTGTTAGGAAAAAATCCTCATGAGAACAATAAAAAGAAAAAAATAGACAGGGAAGCAATGGCTTCACCTATTATGCACATTCCTAGAATGGATGTCCGGGTTGCTCGGGACTTTATCGACATAGGAATCAAGGAACTATATGAGTTGCAAGGCAGATCACCTGAATCCCTATTTGAAGAAATAAGAAAAAGAAACTCTGATACACCCTCGTGGAGGTTACCATACATCCGAATGGCGGTATATTTTAGCGAGACTAAAAATCCTGATCCTTCAAAACTGCATCCCCAAGAGTGGGTGGATTAGCTATTTATTTGCGTTAAATTTGGCTAAGGCTTTTTTGGACTGCCAAACCATAAAAATACCGTATCCCATAAATAACAGCCCATTTATCAAAACCATTAAATTATGCTGGTTTTTTAATCCGATAAAAAATAATACCAGCCCTACAATAGAAAAAATCCAGCCAAACCTAGATCTCCATCTAATTACCCTTCTAAAATGATTAATCCTTTGGCTTTTTTCTTTTTCTGAAAATTCCTTTGTCATTGATAAAATATTTTTAATTTCTTTCTATATTTTTACCCAAATCACTTTCCGGAAAACTTCCCTGGATTGATAACTGCATATTGATACTAAGAATATCGTTGAGCAACATTTCTGCTCTTTTATGAAGTCTCTGAATTTCCAGCATGGCTTGTTTCCGTATTGTTCGGTGGCATAGGGCATATGCAACCAAATCTACAAATGCAGAATCGTCTTTTACTCTGCTGACATAATCTAAGATTTCTTTGGTTACCTCTCCTCCTAACATATGGTTTTGACGCATAGCTTCTAAAATATCATTTCTTGGCACTGGTTTTTCATTATCCACAATAGTATCAAAGGGTTGAATATTTAAAACCCTGTAAGGAGTCTCGTTTGCAATCGATTCAATGCGCACCCTGGAAATACCTTCTAACATAACCAAAGATGTACCATCGGTGTTTGTTTTTGAAACCCGGATCAATCCTGCGGTAGCTACCTCAAATTGTGGTTCATCAATTTGTTCATCAGTGCCGACCTTATCTCTCTGAGCAACAACAGCGAACATACGATCAGATTTTAAAACCTCAGAAAGCATCAAACGATATCTTTTCTCAAAAATACGTAATGGCATGATCGCATTTGGGAAAAGTACCACATCCTTCAATGTCATGGCTGGAATTTGCCTCGGAATATTCATCTATTACAATCTTTGCGATTGTACTAAGAATGACAAACCTTGATTAATTTAATTCTTAATCAAAGTAAAAGAACTATACTATAAATAAGCTAAAAATGACTAATAGATCTTACTGAGCCCAAGAAGCATCATTTAAATCCAAGCTGATGATGTTATCCCCATTGCTCAAGTTGATTGGTTTAGACCAAACTACGCCGACCTGTCCAAGAGTGGATGCACCAATAATATAATACTCGCCATCGCGCAGATCATCAACATTTCCCACACCTAATGAATTGGTCTTTATCCTTCTTAAACTCGATCGGGCAAGTGCATTTCGAATTTGAGCAGCAACCCCAGGAAATTGATATCCTCGCTGGACGGATCTCGCCCAATATTCGGAATGAGTTTGAATACCTTGATTAGATGGTGGATTAATTCCCTCTTCCGAAAGAATGGAAGCCAGATCCCTATCCACCAGAAAAAATTCTGTAAAACCAGCAGGTCGCACTTTATTATCAAGAAATTGCACACGAGCTTCTATTTGAAGGTTTGCACCACCAATCAGTTCATTTTGAACATTAGTTGAGTAAGAATTGTAATTACTTGGTAAGACAGTCCGGGGTCTGACCGAATTATATTCTGGCAATGATTGTCGTCTACTGGAGTTCGAAAAATTATTAGAAGGTTCCGTGTAACTAGTACGGTTTCGAGAATTGTTGCTGAAATTACTTGGATTGGAAACTTGCACCATCGAAGAATTGGCACCTCCACCTTGCAACACTCTTATTGCTTCCCTAGCTGCAATTAGTGCTTTCTCCAACGATTGAATACGAATTTTTGCATCGGAAAGCTCCTCGTTAAGAAGATCCGCCTTTAACTTAGATGCTTTTCCCTTTTCAACGATTTCCTGCTTTATTGACCGGGCATCAGTTAGTTCATTCTTTAGATCGTCTATGATGATCCGTTCTTGGTCTAACTCTACGGTCAAAGCGAGATTTCTTTGGTTCAAATCCTTAATTCTATTTTGTAAATCATCGCTAGCCGGAACGGAGCTTAATTGAGCTATTTGATCTTTGAGAAGATTGTTCTGTGATTTTAGGTCTTCCAATTCTCTGAGTTGTAAAGGATCAATCATATTTTGATTAGTCTGAGTACTGTTCTCAAATTCACGAATTCTCGATTGTAAAGCTTCCATACTTTTGTTGGCGAAGACTAGCTCTTCCTGTACTCTTTGAGTCTCAAGCTTGGCTTGATTGCTTGCATCTTCTGCAACCTGTAACTGCATTTGTAACTGTAATACTTGATTTCTTGTCACAGCATCTGGAGTATTGGATGAAGCCATAAGCAGTTCATCCCTTAGCCCCTTGATACGGGTATCTTTTTCCTGTATTTGATTGGTTAGGTTGGCATTTTCACGATTTAAATTGTTAATTTTTCTTTGCATTTCTTCTCCTGCAACATTCGCCTGATTACGGGCGGTAACCAGCGAAACATCCCGTAATCTTTTATTCTCTTCTTCCAAAGTCACTAGGCTACTTTTTAGATTCGAAAACTCGTTCATTACTCCTTGTAATTCATCCTTAATTCGGGAGCCTTGGTTTTTGCTATCTTGGAGTTTCTCTTCCAATTCCTTAACTCTGGGATCAGTCATTTGCTGAATACTGATTAAATCATTTTGCAAAGCTAACATTTCTTGCTGCAGTTCTATAAATCTCGGATCATTTGAAATATCATTGCCTTCGGTTGCTTTTTTCTCGAGTGCGGAAACCAAGTCTTCGGTTTCTGACCTTAAAAGCTCAGAATTCCTAAGAGCATTGGTAAGTTCTTCGATTCTAGCTTGAGCTTTAGCCTGAGCTTCTTCTGCCTGTGCTGTTATAGCTTCTAATGTTTCCATATTAGGATCAAGTGCAGATACCTCTTCCATCTTTCGCATCCGCTTTTGTGTTTGCTCCAATTGTAATTGCAGTTCGAAACTATCCGCAACTGCCTGTCTCAATTCCTCTTGCAACTCAATCATATCAGATGATCTATTGGGCGTCTGAGAAGATTCTTCTTTAGCTGCTTGAAGTTCTTCCCTCAAAGCATTTATCTCATTCATGAGAAAAGTCTTTTCATCATTTGAAAGTTCTCCATCTTCCTGAGGGATAGAAGCATTTTCCAGCATAGCAAGTTCAAGCTCAGATTCTGCCTGTTTGGAAATCATATTTTCTATCTGGGCATTCAATTGGTCAATGGTATCGTTAGCTAGAGCAAGATCTTGTTCCAAAGAATCAACATCAGCGGAATTAGCAGGATCATTCTTTACTTCCATTTGTTCGATCTTTGCCAGTGCCATCTCCAGTTTCATTTCTAGATCCATGGCTTTTTCAATCATTGAAGGTTCATCTACGAAGGAATCGGATGAACGGGCTTCATCTTTTTTCGCTAGTTGCGACTGTAAAAGCTCCAACTTTTTTTGCAGTTTTCTGTTCTCATTACTTACCGTCAGCAAATCGTCATCCGCTGTATTTTTTTCCTTTAGCAAATTCAATTCCTCTTTGGCCAATGCCAATTCATTTTCTAATTCACCGAGCTTCTCCTGTTCAGAGGCGATATTACCTTGTAAGGCGGTCTTTAATTCATCGTTCTCATTTTTGAGATTAGCAAGTTCATCTTCCATAAAAACTAAAGAACTTACCCCGATCTCTTCTGATTGAGATAACAACTTACGCAACCTTTCGTTTTCTTTATTGGATGAATTGAGCTTGGACTGCAGCTCAGCATTTGATTTTAGCTCAGCTACCTCAGATCCAGCATTTTGCTTTCTAAGGATAGCAATTTCTGCCTCCAAGTTAGCTATCTTACCGTTTAGATCTGCCTTTTCATCTTCGACAACTTTGAACTTTTCTAATTGCCCAGACATAACATCTGCAAGTTCTGATCGCAAATTATCAACTTCTAGGTTTGAGGCTTCAGCCTCTTGTAAGCTTTCCTGCAAAATTTTGATTGTGCCCAAGGCTTCTTGAAGTTGGGAGACTGCTTGACGAGTTTCAACTGAATCGGTTATTCCAACTGATTTCATTGAGGCGATTTCCTTGCGAGCCTCATCAAGTTCGGTTTTTAACTGGGAAACCAAAATTTTGGATTCATTGGTGGTTTCATTAAAAATATCCTGTTCCTCAAGCATTTCATTTCGAGCATCCTCTAGTTGCAATTCCAAGTTTTTGATACGCGAGGAAAAATCGTCCTGTAACTTTTCTTTTTCTTCCAGGGCAACTACCAATTCAATTTTCGCTCTGTTTAATTCCTGCTTCAGAGAATCCAGTACTTGGTCGCTCGACTTCGACTGCATAAAGTGGGATTCCTTGGTATCTTCAAGTACCTGATTTAAGTCTTGGAGTTGACCAGCAATAACCTTTACCACCTGTAATTCCTCTTCTAGATCTTTTTTCTCTTGGATGAGTGCTTCAACTTCCTGTCCTTTGTCGGTAAGTTCAAGCTCTCGCCTAGCAAGTTGATCGAGGGACTTTTTGTGTCGGGCTTGTGCAAGCTCAAGTTCTTCATTGAGTTGATCAATTACTTCCGTGGCTTGCTTTTGTTCGCTAGCAAATTGATCAGAAAGCAAACGTATTCTGGATTCAGAGGCAGCAAGGTCTTCTTCCATCTCACTGACAAAGGGAACAACCGGCATTTTTCCCTCTGCTGCTTGTTGTAAAATGGATTCCGCTCTTTGAGCTTCCTCCTCTAATCTTTTAATGGTGGTGGCAAATTCAAATTCTCTTTTAGCAATATCCTCGCGGGTACTTGCAAATTCGTTCCTGATTTGTTCGAGTTCGGTTTTCGTCGTTTGCAATTCATCCTCTAATGCAACTACATCAGCGGAAATATCTGCTCTTTGCTGCAAATTACCATTCCTAATTTTTTCTAGTTCAGAGTTAGCTGCATTTAATTCAACAAGGAGTTTGTTAACGTAGGCTGGACTAGCAGACCTAGAGGGTAATTCAGCCATCTGTTCCATGGAGGTTTTTAGGGTAAGTAGCTCTTCTTGTAGCTGATCTTTTTCACTCAACTCGATTTGCATCCGGGCAATTTCAGCCAGGGATTTCCTCAATTCTTCCTGCAGATCAACAAATTCGTCAGAACCAGGCTTGACTGGCTCAGATTGAAACCGTTGCAGAGCACTCTGTGCACCTGCCAACTCACGCTCAAGAAAGGCAATTCTTTCATAGCTAGCACCATTGCTGTGAGCAAGTTGCCTCGCCTGATCCAATTCCCTCCGAGTCCTGTCTAACTCGGTGGTGATAGAAGTAATCATGGCGTTTGATCTTTGTTGCTCAAGCAGGAGGCTTTGCCTGGATTGTCTAAGATCTTCTCTGGCCTGTTCAAGTTGCCTTTCCAGACGATTTATTTCCTTGCTGACAGTTTCAGATGTAGCCGGTCCTCCATCTGTAGTTTTGAAAAGGCTTCTTTTTGAATTTTCCAATTCATCAATTATGAGCTGAGACTCCTTAAGGTTAGTCTGCAAGGAAACGATTTCTCGGTAAGCTTTACGCAAGTCAGACTTGAGCTCTGCTGAATCTGCTGAGAGTTCAGTCTGAAAATTCTTAGAATCATTTAATTCCTTTCTGAGTTGGGCAATAACATCTCCATCCTCTCCATCTTTAGAGGCAGACAATTGAGCAAAATTAGCCGACTTTGGAAGATTAGGTTTATTGGTTGAAAGAGATGATTGCCTGAGTGGAAGAGCTTCATTCGCTCTGATCACGGAAGAAATTTTACGACCTAAACTGGTGGTTGGAGTGGGTCGTGTATCTTGGGGAGGGGCAAGAGCGGTGGGATTAGAAATTTCAGCATCAAGCATTTTATTCAACGAAGCAGATTCGAAGGCGAAATCCTTGGATAAACCACTTGCCATGGTGGACAGCGCTTCAAGCTCAACCAAAGTGCCCGAAATATTTTCATTCAGGGCGAGCAAAGCCGGTCTAGTTTCCTCCATTCTTCCGGCAAAATTATTGGACAAATCATTGAAGATTTCTTTGGAGTCCAACAGCCTAGTGTTGGTTTGATCAATCGATGACTTCAATGATTTTCCCCGATCAAGAAAACGAGACTGAAAATTATTTAATTTGGAAGCAAATTCGTCCGGATTAGAAAGATTGGATGATTGAGAAGAAAATCTATTTTCTATTTTCGAATATTCATTTTCAAATTGGGCTTGAACTTGATTTTCTAAGGATTCGACCATCTTTTCTGCCTGAGAAATACTCGATGATAAGGAAGCTGCAATCTGATCGGCACTCAAGTCCTTAACCTTGCCAGTTTCTTCAAGCTGGCTAAATGCAAGCGTAACTAATCCCAAGAAAAAAAGCGGCAAGCCAAACCAACCCTGCTTAATAAATGAAAGACAAGTGTTTTTCATCTTATTAACAATGGCAAAGCTTTCATTCATAGCAAGAAAAGATTTAACACCTATTATAGGACGGTAAGAGACATAAAAGCTTTTTACTCATAACATTAAGTGAATATAAAAGTGCCCGGGGGGGGACTCGAACCCCCACGCCTTTCGACACTAGATCCTAAATCTAGCGCGTCTACCAATTCCGCCACCCGGGCATGTGATGCAAAAATGTGACCTTAATGAGTTAACATAAAGAAGAAAATGCTAAAAAGCATCTCCCAAAGGACCTTGCCAAATACCCAATACAATGGATGCAAAGACCAAGCATAACATCGCGGTCTTTAGCAAACCATGATTTTCCATTTCAAACCAGGGATCATGCCTTGGTTCATCATCATCAAAGGGTGGGCGTGGATGGAAGCAAATTGCCCGGATCCAGCCAAAATAATAGTAAATAGAAATCACCACTCCAATTACCATTGCAACAAGGGAAAAATATAATTTTGTTTCAAATGCTACGCTAAATAAAAGCAATTTTCCGATAAATCCAGCAAGGGGTGGAATTCCTGCCAAGGATCCTATGCCGACAACCAAAGTCAGTCCTGCCCATGGTTTTTTTCTGGCAAGATCTTCGTAATCTCCAAATTCATGCTCTGCATCATCTTTTACTTTTGCTATGCCCATAATCCCAAAAACGGCAAAAGATGCGAAAAGATAGGTGTAGAGATAGAAAAATAAAATCCAGACAGCTCGGTCACTACTACCTGGAAGAATCATCGACGCCATAACCGCAACCATAAGGTAACCAGCATGGGCAACTCCCGATAACCCCAGCATACGTTTGAGATTTCTTTGCGAACATGCCGCAAGGTTACCAAAAAAGATGGTAAATGTGGCAACAAAGCCAAGCAGGGGAAGCAGGAAATCAGACATACCTGAAAACGGGCCATTCACTAGGCTTATCAGAACAAAAAAACCTGCGGCTTTCGACGAAACTGCCAAAAAAGCAGTTACTGGCATGGGTGCACCATGATAAACATCAGGCACCCATATTTGAAAAGGAGCTGCACCAATCTTGAATGCAATCCCTGAAATAATTAGGACCACTCCTGCTCGTAGTAGTAAATGATCAGGATTAGCTGCGATTAAATCATAGAGACCCGCAAAAGAAAAAGAGTCAGACAAACCTGAACTTGGCAATATTGCTCCCCATGCAACCGGGTTAACCCCAACTCCATAAAGCAAAACAATTCCTAATAAAAAAAGTGCAGAACTAAGTGCACCAAAAATAAGATATTTTAAACCAGCTTCTAAACTTTTTGAAGATTCTCGCTGAAAGGCAACTAATGGATAAAAGCTTAAAGCGACCGTTTCCAGAGCAACGAAAAGAACAATAAAGTGCTGAGCTTGACATAGAACCATCAAGCCAGCGGTTGCAATCATGCTAAGATGATGAAACTCTCCAATCCGCAACTTTCGACTTTTTATATAGTATTGTCCAAGTATGGAGACCATGAGCGATGACAACAGAAAGAAACTACGCATAATATCCTGATGGATTCCATGCTTGAGCATTCCAGAAAAACTTTCCCGGTCAAAGGTGTGCCTAAGAAGAAGATAATCGAGTAAATGGATAGCAAGAAGCAGGAATTGAAAAAGAATAGCAAAGTTTCCCGACCTAATTTTCGACTTTTTAGAATTAGAAAACAGATCTAATCCCAGCACAACCAAGGCACCTAAACAGAGGCACAACTCGGGCCAAATCTCTGACCAGAGGTTATCATTGGCGAAGTTTAAATATGTCTGCATTTCAATTATTCAACTGGAGGTGGAACCAGGCTTGATGAATCTTCATCCTCAGGACAACACGATGGTTTACCCGAGGTGCTTTCGTTATAAATATTAGAATACCGATTACTTATCTCGTGATCAATATGCCGCGAGATTGAAAGTGGCCACAAACCGATGAACAACAAGGGGAATAAAATCAATGTTGCAGGAAGGATTTCTATTTTGGAGAGGTCTTTGACGGGGAATTTCTGGGAATATTCAGCAAGCTCGGGAGATTCGTTACCAAAGAAAATCCGAGCGATCGCCCGTAAACCAAAAACTGCGGATAAAATAATTCCTAATGCGGCGATAATAAGAATGGGAAGATGATTGCCAGACTCCCCCAGTGATAGAAAAATTCCAAATTCTCCCCAAAAATTCCCAAATCCAGGCAGACCGATTGTAGCCAATGTGGCAGCAATACAAAAACAGGCCAGCAGAGGTGTTTTTACACCTAATCCCCCCATCTCACTCATTTCAGAGGTGTTGGTTCTTTTGTAAACGAAATTGGCCAACAAAAACATCAATGCAACCGACAAACCGTGGGCACACATTAGCATTACCGCGGAGCCTGCACCCAGAGCACTGCACGCACCGATGCCCAAAAAACAATACCCCATGTGCATGACTGAACCGTAAGAGATCATTGATTTGAAGCTTGTCTGAGCAACAGTCACCAATCCAACAAGCACAATGTTTCCGAGGGCCAACCACATAATCCATTGACTCCAACTTTCAGCCGCATGGGGAAGCAAAGGAACGGCAATTTGTATTAAGCCGTAAAGACCAAATTTCTTCAGCACTCCAGCATGGAGCATAGATACTGAAGTGGGGGCAGAGTCATAACCACGTGCTGCCCAAGTGTGAAAAGGAAATAAAGCTACCAAAATACCAAATCCAAAAAGCAAAAGTGCAAAAATTTTAGAGGCCGTGGAATCAAGCAGAAGAGATTCTGACAGAGCAGCAGAAAGATGAGGGAAATCAAATTTTGGGGAATCAACCAGAACATTAAGTGCCACTAATCCACCAAGGGAAATTAAAGCTCCAAGGGTAAGATAAATGGTTATTTCCAGGGCAATACTCCGACGATCTCTTCCGCCCCATAAGCCAATCATTATAAAGGTAGGAATCAGGGCAAATTCATGAAATAAATAATAAAAGAAAAGATCAACACTGGCAAATAAGCCCATTAGACCAGAGAGCATCAGGGACAATAAGGCCAGGTAAAGATGCAAACGCTCAGCACCAGAGTGAATCGCCGACAATCCAGCTCCCAGTCCGACTATGCCAGCCATGACAAAAAGCGGGCTGGAGACACCATTTAGCCCAAGATGAAAAGTGATGCCGAGTTCCTGTAAACCCATACGGTCATACAGAAATTCAAAGTTATATCCATTTGCTGTATCAAACTTCAAAAACAGAACCAGAGCAGCAAAGCATGGAAATCCAAATATAAGATAACTAAGTTTCTTGAGCCCATTTTCATCCCTGGGAAAACCGCAAAAAAACAAAAGAGAGCCAAGGGCAGGAACCAGAATCGAACCAAGCAATAAAATATGTTCAGGATTCATAGCTTGGTAATTACTCAAAAAGCCCGAGAGAATAGATGAGAAAGCCAAGGGTTCCTAAGATAAACCACAAGGAGTAGGAATGGATTTTCCCAACATAACAAACTTTAGCCAGCATCGAAAATAATGCAGCCAATCCGGCAGATCCCCGGACCATAAGACCAGAAATAAGCAGCAGCTCCAATACTTCAAAGAACCTAGCAATGGGGTCCTGTATTTTGTCCACATAAAACCGGTATATTTCATCAAAAAACAACTTACTTTGACAAAGCTCAAAAAACGCTGGGTATCGTTTGGCCAATGGATCCGTTTCATCCTCGACTTTACCAAAAAAGGACCATGCAAATAAAAGACCGATTATCCACGCAGATGTACCCAATACAACCATCCACATATGGTTTGGTAACTCAGAAAAAACAGAAAGGTCAGGGCTAAGGTATGAACTAAGCCTCTCAGGATACAGAGAAAAATATCCGCCCAAAATAGATAAAATTGCAAGCACCATGAGTGGACCAGTCATGAGAATAGAGTTTTCTTTCGCATCACTGGAGTTATGAGATCTGGGCTGGCCTTCAAAAGTAATGAAATAAAGCCTAAACATGTACACTGAGGTAAGTATTGCCCCTGCATAAAGAATTACAAAAACAGGCATATTAAAATTATATGACCATAGAAGAATAGCGTCCTTACTAAAATAACCAGACAAAAAGTTCACCCCAGATATAGCGAGAACTCCAATCAGGAATGTAATCGCAGTTATTGGCATCCTCTTTCTTAATCCCCCATAATTAAAAATATTCTGTTCATGATGACATGCATGAATTACCGAACCAGATCCTAAAAACATTAAGGCTTTAAAAAAGGCATGGGTGGTTAAATGAAATAATGCCAGCCCAGGTGCACCAATACCAAAAGCAGCTGCCATATAACCAAGTTGAGAAAGGGTAGAATAAGCTAGAACCTTTTTAATATCTTTTTGAACAAGTGCACAAAACCCGGCGTACAATCCCATGCCCGCTCCAACAAAAGCAATTAAGACCAATGCCTGGTCAGTGAAAAGAAAATCAATTCTCAAAAGTAAATAAACTCCAGCAGCCACCATGGTTGCGGCATGAATAAGAGCAGAAACCGGTGTAGGACCAGCCATTGCATCAGGCAACCAGACGTGCAATGGGAACTGAGCCGACTTACCAATAAAACCACAAGCAAGTGCAAGACAAAGAGTAGTGGTTGCGAGAGATGGTGAAAAATCTGCCAAGTCAGCAAGTTCACTAAGATTTACCGTACCATATGTCCAGTAAGTTAAAATAATTCCAATGAGAAATCCAAAGTCACCCACCCTATTAACAATAAACGCCTTACGGGAAGCCATCGAAGCTTCTTCAGTACAGAAATAATGGGCAATTAATAAGTAAGAGCTAAACCCGACCAATTCCCAAAAAACAAACAGCATAATGAGATTATCGGCCAGAGTGATCCCCAGCATTGAAAACATGAAAAGAGAAAGACCTCCAAAATAGCGAGGACGGGCGGGATCATTCTCCATATATCCCAAGCTGAACACATGGATTAAAAACCCAACAAAGGCTACCACGAAGAGGAGCAATCGAGCTGGAGCATCTATCAAAAAACCAAAACGCAACTCCCACCCTGCCATCGAAAACCACGATGTATCCCAAGCAAGGACATCTTCCTCGTTTCCAAATATTACAAGCAAGGCCAAGACAAGTATTCCACCGGCGGTAAAAACAGAAAGTAAGGAAGCAAGATTCCCGTTCTTGCGAAGGAAAAACAAAGTAACCATTGCGGAAAGCAAAGGTAAAAAAAGCATACTTAAGGCATAATTAATCATTCGAAATTAATTTTTCAAAAGGCTCATATCATCGGATAAAACACTTTTCCTTTTTTTGTATAGAGCAACCAGCAAAGCCAGACCAACAGCAACTTCAGCGGCAGCTACTGTCATGATAAAAAAAACGAAAATCCCACCATCTAAATTATTTCCCACTCTGGAAAATGTGAGCAATGCAACATTGATTCCATTGAGCATTAATTCAAGTGACATCAACATCAACAGAACATTTCGGCGAATTAATAAGCCTAGAAATCCAATGCCAACCAAAAGAAAGGCGAGGATTAAAAAATGCTGTGGTGTAACTGTTACCATTTCAAAATAAAGGATTTCCTTTAGACATCCTCGCTTTGTTCTGACTTTTTACTCAGGATGATCACCCCAATCATAGCAGCAAGAAGCATAAAACCTGAAATTTGTACAGGCAGCATGTATTTAGTCATCAACCCGTATCCAAATGAAGAAACATTAGTGGAAAAAGGCAGAGATTCAGTTGCAGATAAAGAACCTTCACCAAGAAAAGGCCAAGCGGACCCCTCAAAAATAAAGGAATCAACCGACGAACCAAGCATGATCAGAACTACAACCAATATAACTGATGTCAAAAGACCAAACAGTCCGAATTTCCAGTTTGAAATCTTTTGCCTGGCAGCATCTGGTCCAACATCCAGCAACATAATAATAAACAGGAATAATACCATGACCGCTCCCGCATAGACGAGAACCTGTAAAACAGCCAAGAAGAAAGCTTCCAGCAAAACAAAAAGAGCGGCAACCCCGACCAAAGACACAATCATAAACATGGCTGCAGAAACAGGATGTCTGGAAAAAACCATACACAGTCCACCACCTACGGACAGGGCGGAAAAGATCCAAAACAGTAAGTCTACGGCATTCATTTAAGTAGGTATGATCTGATAAAACTAGTGTGCATTACCTTCCAGTTCCGCCTCTTTTTTCTTGTCCCATTTATAATGGTGATCAGGTAATGTTCCCCCCAGTTCATAGAGTTTTTGCTTATTGTTGATCATCTCTTCCCGACTGTACCCAGATGATGAATATTCATCCTGAAGAAAAATTGCCTCTTCCGGACAAACTTCCTGACAATAACCGCAATAAATACAACGCAACATATTGATTTCGAATTCCTGAGGTGCCTTTTCCACATGGTGACGATCCTCTTGATCTTCTGGGACACTTCCTGGAGTGATTCGAATTGCTTTGGGCGGACAAACGAATTCACAAAGTTGACAAGATACACATTTCTCCCTCCCATTTGGATCTTTAACCAGGGTGGGAACCCCCCGGTAATTATCAGGAATTAATGGTTTTTCTTCCGGATACTGCAAAGTAACCTTGGACTTAAACATATTGCTGAAGGTGGTCTTCAAACCAGTAACAATCTGAGGTAAATAAGTTCTCTCGGAGAGAGATAAAGGTTTTCGCTCAAGTACAATAGTTTTAGCCATGACAGATCAAAGGGGTGAAGGAGCACTTTGATCGATTAGAGTGACGACCAAAATATATACGATCAGATTTGCCAATGCTAGGGGCAGCAATTTTGTCCAGCCCAGATGCATAACTTGATCGTAGCGGAAGCGGGGCAATGTCCAACGTATCCAAATGAAGAAGAAAATTAAAAAGATTGTTTTAGCTAGAAACCATCCAACACCAAGTAAGGAACCGATCCAATTAGAAGGCCATGGATCGTTTATAAAAGGAAGAAAATGCCAACCACCAAGGAAAAGAAGAGTGAAAATTGCAGAACCAATTACTATGTGAGCATACTCAGCAACAAAAAAGATACCAAATTTAAAGCTCCCATACTCGGTATGAAATCCACCAACCAAATCAGTCTCGGACTCTGGCATATCAAAGGGTAGACGATTTGTTTCAGCAAACAGAGCAATCAAAAAAACCAATGCGGAAACCGGTTGAACAATGAATAACCAGGCAGCTCCCTCTTGTGAGTTTGCGATACCGGAAATACTAAGACCCGATACCTCAGTTCCAGGAGCAGAAACCCAGAGAAAAACAGGTAGCAAAGAAAGTCCCATCGATAGCTCGTAAGATATCATCTGAGCAGATGATCGTATCCCGCCAAGAAATGAATACTTGTTATTGGATGACCATCCAGCCAGTGCAATGCCGTAAACCCCCAGGGAAGAAACAGCAAAGACAAAAAGTATACCTACTTCAAGATCGGCAAGTGCGAGGGTTGTTATGCTACCATCTGGCCAGTACAATTGACCAAAGGGCAAAACAGTCATAGTAGTGAGTGCGGGAACCAAGGCAACCAGGGGTGCCAAGTAGTAGTAGAACTTGTTAACATGCCCCGGTACTATTTCTTCTTTGAATAAAAATTTTAACCCATCAGCAAGTGGCTGAAAAATTCCCAGGTTTTTCAGAAAGGGACCAATAATCGGGATATGTTCAACAAAGGGCAAAACCGTGCGGTTCGGACCCACCCTGCCCTGCATCCATGCACTTACCTTTCTTTCAGCAAGTACCGAGTATCCTGCCATCGTCATGACTGCACCAACCATCATCATGGCAAAGAAGACTTTCAATCCAACCGAAAACCAAATATTTTGTGGCAACCAGTCAATCATGAGTTTTCATTACCAATTGGTTGGTAATTGAGAGCAGGTTTTTCCGCAAAATTCAAATGTGACCACTCGGAGCCATTTAATTGAATAGGAGCTTTTGCGAGATCAGAAAATTTTATAGAGGAAAGAACGGTGGAAGAACCATCGTTAAACCGATCCCAAATCGCATCTAAAGTTGTTTCCTTTTCCTCTTCATTAGAGAGGAGGGAAACAATCTCAGAAAGCACATCTACCTGGCTTTTGAGACCTGCCGGCCCAGGAATTGACATTTCAAAAGCCTGAGCGATAAATGAACGGTTGATAAAAGAGCCGCTTTTCTCGAAGACGGAGAGACCAGGCAAAACCACCTCAGACAGGTTGGATGTGGCGTTCCCATGTGTGCCGAGATAGACAATCGATACTTTTTTCAAATTTTCTTCACTTACTCCAGAAGATAACAAATCCTCATCAATAATCAGTAAGGTCTCAACTTCGCCATTTTCGATGGCGTTATTAATCTCGGACAAATTATCTTCAGGATAGTGATCCACCAATCCAGTGACCAAGGCACCACGTAAATTCGCCGTACGATCGGCTGATAGTAAAATTCCATCATCATCTCCGAAATGTCCGCGTAAAAAGGTATCAGCATTTAAAAGTCCGATTAAACGCTTGGTTAAAATTTGCTCTTCAACAGTAGAGTGGCAACTGGCAACCACTCCCACTTTCTTTCCTTTCAGATAAGTAACTGCTGATGCTATCGCATCCTGCAAAGGTATATCATTGGAGTTGTATGAGGGGCGTAAAATCCTACTACCAGATCTGACGGACTTGTACAATTCCCTTCCACTATCAGTCATCCAAGTATCATTGACTAAATCATTACGGCGCGGAGTAATCCTTTGGATTGTTCCCTCCCTGCTTGAAACTGTGGTATTACACCCAGCACTGCTTTCCGTACATATACTCTTTGTCTCCTTGAGAAACCAGACACGCATCTTAAACCTAAAATCTGTGCTTGTAAGGGCTCCAACCGGACAAATGTCTACCGTGTTAAGAGAATAGTTATTGGATAACTCCTTACCCGGGAAACAGGTCAGGGTCGAAAAACTTCCACGATCAACAAATCCAAGAACATCATCCTTAACAACTTCCTGGGAAAACCGGATACAACGGGAGCAAAGAATACATCTTTCATCATCCAAAGTAACTCTTGGTCCGAGCCTGGTTCGTTTGGGCTTAACATTTTTTCTCTCAACATATCGACTGTACCCACGCCCATAGTCGGTAGCAAATTCCTGTAATCGACATTCTCCTGCCTGATCACAAATTGGACAATCCAATGGATGATTGACCAAAAGAAATTCCATGATTCCTTCCCTGCATTCATTTACCAGATCGGATTCTGTACGCAGATGCATACCTCCAGAAACATTGGTTGCACATCCAATAACCGGCTTGGGCACCCAAGCAATCTTAGGAGTACCATCTTCAGACAAAACAACTTCTCCGGTTGCACGATCCCTCATCGGGGTGCCCATCTCAACCAGACACATCCTACAGTTACCAGCCACGCTTAATTTTGGGTGATAACAATAGTGAGGAACCTCGTGTCCATAAAGTGCTGCTGCTTCCACCGCATTTATACCATTTGGGACCTCAACCTCCACACCATTAAGATTAATGGTTACCATCTCTTTACTGGTTGGAGAAATCATAGATTTTAATCAGATAAGTTGGAGTGAACTGGAGTCTTTCTGAACAGCATTTTCAGAAGCCTTTTTAATGAAATCATCCTTGAACTTCGTAACAAAACTCTGGGTAGGCCACGCAGCGGCTTCACCAAATGCACAGATTGTACGACCTTCAATTTGCTTTGCCACAGATAGAAGCAAATCTGCATCTTCTTCCCGGGCCCCTCCAGAGCACATACGCTGGGTAATTTTACGCATCCATAATGAACCTTCTCGGCAAGGGGTACACTGTCCACAGGATTCATGAGCATAAAAGGCATTTATATTAGCCATAGCTTCAACGATATCAACCGTATCATCCATCACAATAATTCCGCCCGAACCGGACATACTTCCAGCTGCCATTGGACCATCAAAATCCAGAGGAATATCTTCCAACCCCCAGTCAAATGAGGTGCCATCTTTTAGAGTCCCTTTGAATCTCTCGCCAGCTTTTAAAACCTTGGCGGAGGAACCTCCCGGGATAATCGCCTTGAGGGACCTTCCCGGGCGTAATCCTCCACAAACATCAAAAATCATCTGTCCCAAAGTCAGGGCACCACATTCAAACTCATAATAACCAGGCTTCATCACTTGCCCAGAAACACACCATATACGCGTTCCTGTATTGTTAGGTTTTCCAATTTTGGAAAATTCCTCCCCTCCCATTTCAATAATGTGTCTCACATTACAGAGGGTTTCGACATTATTGACAATAGTTGGGCATTGATAGAGCCCGAGAACGGCAGGAAAATAGGGAGGCTTAATTCGTGGATTAGGTCTCTTGCCCTCCAAAGATTCAATCAAACCAGTCTCCTCACCACAAATGTATGCACCAGCACCGCGATGAACAACCAAATCACAAGAAAATTCCTCTCCCAGAATCTGGTTTCCACAAAACCCCTTTTCTTTGGCCTCTGCAATTGCCCGGTTCAGAATGTGTGCACCTTCGTGGAATTCCGCCCTTATGTAAATAAATGCCTGCTTTGCTCCAATTGCATAGGCTGCAATCATCATACCTTCAATTAATTGATGCGGGTCCTTGTACATGATTTGCCGGTCTTTAAAGGTCCCCGGTTCTGACTCATCTGCATTGCAAATCAGGTAGATTGGTTTGCCGGATTTTCGATCGAGAAATTTCCATTTCATTCCAGCAGGAAAACCCGCTCCACCCCTGCCCCTGACACCAGATTTAAGGACCTCTTCGGCTACCTCTTCGGGTTTCATCCCAAATGCTTTCTTTAGGTTTTCGTATCCACCCTCACGGATATAGCAATCTATACGGTTTGAATAATTGGGATCATCAGCATGTTTTAAAATAATCCTTCTTTCTTTAGGAATTTGTACGCTCATGATAAAAAAATCTAGGTATTTGGAGATCCCTGGTTAAGAGAATCCTCGTAACTCTTGAATTCATCAGATTGTTCCAACTTTCCATCGGTGAGAAGCTGTGCAAAATTTTCTGCCCGTTCGCCCTCAATATTTTCGTAAGTTTTTTCATCTACGATAACAACCGGTCCCTGACCACAATCTGCTAAACATTCCATAAATTCCAATGAATATTCCCCATCTTCCCGAACATGTCCTTCCTTAACTCCTAGCTTCTTCTCAAAAATTTTGCAGGTGGCATAGGAACCACGTAAAGCACAAGGGAGAGTTCGGCATACCCGGACATGCTTTCTTCCCCAGGGTTTTTCACGGAGCATGGGATAAAAGGTGATGAGTTCTTTGATATTGATTGGTTGCAATTCAAGCCGCTGGGCAATCCATTCGCAGGCGGTATCATCAACTGCACCCAGCTCGTCTTGTACCAAATGTATAACCATAAGTGAAGCACTCCGCTTTTCCGGATACTTTGGAACAACCTCATCTATTTTAGACAAAGTCTCTTCAGATAAATTGAGCGTGTTTTCCATATTAACGGTCGCACTCTCCCATCACAAAGTCCAGACTGCCAAGGATTACGGTGATATCACTAAGCATGTGCCCGGGTACCAGTTTTTCCAGAATGGAAAGATTACAAAAGCTGGGAGCTCTAATTTTTAGACGGTAAGGAACTCCACCCCCCTTTGAAACCAAGTAAAAGCCAAGGGCACCCTTGGGATTTTCAGCTTCAAAATAAACCTCTCCGGGTGGGACCTGTGGGCCTTCAGTAACAATCATGAAGTTTTGAATCAGTTCTTCCATACTACTCATGATCTTATCCTTAGGTGGGGCAAAAATCTTGCGGGCATCTTCCGCATACCATAAACCACCTGGCATCGAGGCAATTACCTGCTTAATGATAAGAATGCTCTGCCTGACTTCCTCAATTCTAACCAAGTATCGATCATAACAGTCTCCCTTGGTACCAATCGGAACATCAAAATCATACTTTTCATAACCACTGTATGGTTTATCTTTGCGCAAATCTAAATCGACTCCGCTGGCACGCAGGTTTGGACCGGTAATACCATAGGCAATTGCATCTTCTTTCGAAATGGTTCCAATATCCTCTGTCCTGTCCAAAAAAATCCGGTTTCTGGTAAGCAGTTTCTCAACTTCATCTACTGCCTTGGGGAGTTCATCTACAAATTTTTCCACCTTTGGTAACCAACCGTCCGGGATATCACGGGCAACTCCACCAATACGGGTAAAACTTGTCGTAAATCGAGCACCAGTAAGTTCCTCAAACAGGGTGTAAAGCTTTTCTCTTTCGGTAAAAGTATACATAAATGGGGTCCAGGCTCCAGCATCCATGCCGAAAACTCCCATACCTAATAAATGGCTTGAGATACGGGCCATTTCACAGATCAAAACCCGGATTGCTTCACACCGCTCAGGTAATTCAACCCCAGCCAGCCTCTCAACGGTTATCGCATAAGCCACATTATTGGCGAGTGGTGCCAGATAGTCGAGCCTGTCCGTGTAAGGAACAAACTGATTATAAGTCATATTCTCGGCAATCTTCTCATCTCCACGATGCAAGTATCCAACCACTGGTTCGCACCGGGTAATTAAATCGCCATCCAATTCCATCATCAATCGAAGGACACCATGGGTAGTGGGATGCGAGGGCCCAACATTTAATGCCATTCTTTCGCCATCCATGTGAGTGGCCGCCTGTGCACCGACATCTCCAATTTGTACTTCTTTAATCGTTGTGCTCACAATGGTTTTTCGATGTCTTCAGTCCAACTCTCATCCTTAGCTCTTGGCTCAGCCTCGCTCATTCTTCCAGTAACAGAAGAAACAAAAGGCCCCCCCATCATGGGTGCAGGTTCAACTTTAGCTCCGGTGACTTCGGAAACATCTGCCGCAGGCAAGGGAACATCAATACCAGCCAGGGGAAATTCCTTGCGCAATGGAAAATAGGGATAATCATCCCACATCAAAATCCTCTTCATATTCGGATGGTCAGTGAACTGGATACCAAACATATCGAAGACCTCTCTCTCGTGCCAGTTAGCAGCCGGAAAAACTGAACTTAATGAAGGTGCCACAGGGGACTCATTATCAGCACAGTTAATATGAATCCGCAAATAGGACTTGTGGATCAATGAATATAAATGTACCACCACGGAAAAACGAATATCCGCATCGGTCCCATGATCAATCGCAGTGAGATCAACTAAGAGATCGAAGGTTTGCTCATCTCTCAGGAAAATACAAAAATCACCAATAGACTCAGGTTCACAATTTAAGGTAAGGCAGTCATTCTGATGAATTAACGATAAAAAATCACGTCCAGACAGGACAGATTTGACGAAATCTTCGTCGATCATGAAATCAGGAGACTAAGGAAGATTCGGGATTTTTAGACAGGTTTTTAATTGCTGGCTCCCTCCCGATTTTGTCCTGTAATTTCATCATTGCATCCAGCAGTGCTTCAGGACGCGGTGGACATCCACTTACATAGACATCAACAGGCACGACATTATCAACTCCCTGCATAACCGCATAGGAGCGGTACATTCCCCCAGTGGATGCACACGCACCCATGGCAACAACCCACTTAGGATCACCCATCTGATCATAGATACGGCGAACTACCTCGGCCATTTTGTAGGTTACAGTTCCGGCAACAATCATACAGTCAGATTGCCTTGGAGAAAATCTCATGACCTCCATACCAAAACGAGAAATATCATATCTTGAGGCAGCAGAAGCCATTAATTCGATAGCACAGCACGCCAATCCCATGGGCATAGGCCAAACAGAATGTTTCCTAATCCAATTAACAACGGCATCTGCACGAGTTACGATAACCTCTCCCTCAACCTTGCTGTTGTAACCGACTTCGTTTGTAACCATTGCCTCTTTTCTAGATAAATTATTTAAACAAGCAAACCAGAAAACCAATCTTTACACATTGTATATCCAGCAAGTCAATTTAGTCACCCAATGATCTTTTGAACATTGACGGAGGGCAAATACTGGTACATACAAAACTGTCTATTTTCGGCAGATTGGAGAGGTGACAGAGTGGCCGATTGTGCAGCATTGGAAATGCTGTGTACCGCAAGGTACCGCGGGTTCGAATCCCGCCCTCTCCGCCATTTTAGGAATTGTGCAAAATCAGGCGTTACGCACAAATACCTTGGCACTACCATTAAAACTTGCCTCTGCTAAATCTAGGCTAGCTGGTGCCACGATCGGATCTGCAGAACCAGGTGCTATTGCTTGGCCGGATACCAAAATCGCAACTTTCCCGTAGAGATTGGTTGATTCTCCATCTGCAGGTGCCATTACTTCTCCATCATTCAACCATCTGCGTAACTGGATTTGACTCCATCCATTGTAAGGTTCTTTCGCACCGAGAAGATTTTCCGCAAAGCGCATAGCTGCTGTTTTCCAAAGACTTCCGGAAAGCTCGGGAGATTCACCCATGATTGATTGCATAGAATCGGTTGTTAACCAAAGTGCATTTACCGTGGAATCTGCAATAACCGTGGCAGTTCTTGGAACACCTGCAAGAACAGCCATTTCTCCAATTACCGCACCCCTGCCCATAATATCGACAACCACATCCCCGATTGAGACTTTTACACTTCCACGAGTAATAACAATAAGACCATCCCCAGAATCTCCCTGCTTCATAAGAGTATCTCCAGAATTAAATACCCGAGATTCTGATGCGTTTAGAATTTTGCTGATTACATCATCACTCATTCCCTTGAGCCAGGTAACTTCCCTGAGCACCTCTTCGGGTTCAGGAAGCCTTAGTTCCAGAGGACTTTCCATGACATCTTTCATCCGTTCCTCCACGGCGGTAATCATTCTGGTTGCTTCATCAGCCTCAAGCATACCTTCGGAACGCATTTTCTTGATCGAAGCACGTTCGTAATTAAGTACCGATCTTATGGCATCCTTAGTCTCAATGCCAACTGTGACTTCGGGATAATCTTCATGCATATTACGGATATACTGAAGTCCCCGAAGTCGATTCTGGCGAATTTCGTCTTTTAATAAACGGGCGGTTTTTTGCTGCTTTTCTAAGTCTCCACTATCATCCAATTCGCGAACCAAAGAATCGACCATTTTTGCCATGGCTTGCTGAGCAATGACAAAGGCCTTTGAAGCGTCATACCCGATGGTAATCTTGTCGGAGAAATATCTTTTGAGAAAAGGTAAATCCTTCAAGGCTTCACTCAATTTGCTGACTGTACAAATGTCATCCAAATAAGTCCTTTCGGTCATGGAAACTTTTCCCTGAAAATCGAGGAACTCACTTAGGTTGTTGTCTAGTTGTGCAACCGCCCTGGCGGACAACAATCCCGAACGGAATTGTCCCCAATAACTGCTTCTCTCTTTTTCGAGCAATCTTCTTCTGGCCTCAGCCAGAGTATCCATGGAATCGAGCTCGCTGGCAGTGAGTGGATAAGTGATTGGTTCTGGTAGATAATTTCTAACCAATCCCCAATTTGCACCGCTTAAAAAACGATCGTCCTTCAGCAAGTCCATTTCCTGCTCACATACATTGGAAATATTACCAGTAGCATTGGAAAACATTAGCTTTTTAACGGCTGGCAACTCGGTTAGACCCAATTTATTAACTAAGGTTTTTATGGTTGTCGCGTTGACTAAAAGGGTCAGTAACACAATCCCTGAAATCAAGAAAAGAAACTGGTCTCTAACCCGTGCGGAAATACCAACTAAGGAAGCTTTTGCGAATGCGCCGCTCCCTTCGCCCAAGATCAGTACCTTCTTTGCCCCACTGGCCAATTCTTCCCTAATTCTCGCCGCATCTCCAGAGTTTTTGTCCCCTAATGTTTCTTGGGCAGTCAGGGCGGACTGCGAAATACCTACAATTCTGCCATTTGATATATTTGCCTGAGCAAAGGTATTTGCAGCCATTCCATAGAGGTTAAGATTTGGGCTGGGCTGGGAGTATGAATTTGCTTCATCTGCGCCAACAACAAATACCGAAGTTGTTTTAGCTGAGTAACCACTTCCACCATCGGATACCTCAAACTCATATCTTAAGTTTTCTGTGTAAACAACCAGAGCTAATGCCAGTCCAATCGCTCCTCGCAATGCCCCCCACCAAACAACCACAGCATCTTTACCTGGCAATCCATACCCGGCTTTCTTCATGAGCGGATAAAACATTCCCATGTTGAGTGCTCTGACCAAATGAATCGCAATGTAAACTAAGAATAGAATGAGAAAATCCATCCCGGTGGGATGAGCTTTCTGGGCAATCACCACCCCAACCACAATAAAGATAATCACATTGGCGGCAAATGCAGTAAATTCCCAAAATTCGTGCATGAAGTGTTCGACCTCCGGGCTTATACGAGTCCTTCCCACACCTGCCATCAAAATACCCAAAGCGACCAAGCCAAGCACCCCAGAGACATGGAAAAAATGCTCGCAAACAAAGAAAACCGCATAAGCAGTTACTAAAACAACAGTTATCTCGATGAGTGGATCATTGAAAACTTTTTTCACCCAAAGTATGCCAATTAGTCCGATAAGCACACCAACCAAACCTCCCGCAGCTCCGATTTTACCAAAACCAACTGCGGCACTACCGATAAAACTTCCAGTTCCCAGAAATTGTTCAGCCCCTGTAACCACTCCGATCAACAAAACAAATGCAACGATCGCAGTACCATCATTTAACAATGACTCTCCTTCAATCAATGTGCCAAGTTTTTTGCTGGCTCCCAATTCTTTAAGCAGTGCAACAACCGCGACTGGATCTGTCGCACTGACCACCGCACCGAATAACATAGAGGCAAGCACAATAAATGCACCGGAATCCACATTCCAGTCTTCGAGAACCCCGCCAGACCCACCGAAGGCAAGAACCAAGCCCATAAAGGCTAGACCTGTCATCACGGTTGCAGTAACAATACCTGGACCAGCCAGGTAAAATGCATTGAGGAATGATTTCTTAAAGGTGTGTACATCCAAAGCGAAACCAGCCTCAAAAATAAGAATGGGCAGAAAGACATAGAGAATGAGATGTCCATCCAAGTTCCCACCCCACGAAATAGCTCCACTTAAAGTATCAACAAACTTTGCCCATAGACCTGAGGCATGTTCCGCAGTATGTCCACTTTCATGTGAATGCCCCCCATGAGGCCCATAAGCCCTATTCAATCCCCCCATGGCCAATCCGATGAGCAGAAGCAATACAGTAAATGGTAGAGGTATGCGTTGAAGAAAGTGTCTCGTCGCAGCACCTATAATTAAGGAAACGATTAGGAAGAACAGTCCATAGAGATATCCACTATCACCAGAGGATGCTATCACAGGTATGAGGCTTGGAGTAATCATAGTTCGAATTTATTTAAGGATTTATTCTCCTCTGAGAACGCGACTTGGAAAAGGGCGACCTGGTTTATCTTTAACCTCATCTGGAATATTTGTTGCCATATTCATATTTGTACCCACTTGAGTAACCGATCGTAAGGGAGACCGCCCTAGTAACTCCTGCAGAGGCGAATCACTTGATGGCTGGTAATTCTTTATAAGTTCAGAAGCTAACATATCCGTCTCAGCCGGAGCTTCGTTCTCTGATGTGACGGTTTTTACAATTTCAAATTTATTGTTATCTGCGGCATTGCCAACTTTTGCTTGGTAAGATTTCCCAATCAAAACTTTTTGTGACTCAGCAATACTTTTAAGAGATTTTTCAAAACTTGAGCTATTGAGAAAACCAGAGATTAAAAAGGATGTGTCCAATAAGTTTACGAGATCTACTATAATTTTTTCGCTAAAAGAGCTGTTTTTCAAATCAGTAAAAGTCAGTTCGCCCGGATGCAACGAAATCGAACTTTCAGTAGGATTGGAAATGCGCATTTTCCCAAGCAATCCGACAATTTTAAATCCTCCATTGGGCTCGACATCGAGCAAGCATGTACCAGCACCAGAAATTTGAACTGAAGTTTCGGGACCAATAATCTTTAGAAAGCTATTGAAATTGCGGGAACGAATAAAGAGAGAACCGGAAAAGATTTCGATCGATTCATTTTCACATATGAATGTGGTCGATGCACCAAAACGAAATTGATAACCTGAGGCAAGTGTCTCAATTCCGCTTTTCGGTCGGACAGATAATTTTACTGATTTGGGAAGAAACTTAGCGGTCGCGATAGAACCAGCAGAAGAGTTTTTGCCAACCTGGACAACACCATCACCGATTGAGGTGACCATAAGATGGGAAATTTTACCGAAGACGCAATTTACTCCGAAAGAGAAAATCAAACATACAATAAGGCAGAACTTCATTATTGATGTTCAAAGATATTTTACCGAACAGGTCAAACAATCAAAATAACATAAAATAATCGGTGGATTAATAAGTAAACTGGCTAGATGGATATTTTTACCCCTCTTCTTAGATAGGCAGGTACATCTAAATCTTCGCCTTCGTAAATATTTTTATTTGGAAGATCATCAAATATACCCCTTTGATTTTGTTCTTCCATGAATGAAAAGGTGTTCTGGTCCAGGTTGATAGCTTTTTTGCGCTTCAAAACTTTACGATCATTATGAACAACTCCCTTATTAGCAATTTTTTGATCGTCTAATTTGGAACGGTGCGACCGATTAACTACTGGAGCTAACTCCATAAGTTCTTGGGAAGAAGGCGCCACATCCGCATTGGGAGAAACCTGATCAAGGGCAGTTGCACCCAGCACAGTAATTTTTACTTCTTCTCCAAGATTTTCATCAACATGAGCACCAAAAACAACATTTTCTCCAGCCTTAAAAGAATCTCTGATCTCTTTGGAAATAGACTGTAAACCAGCCATGCTCATAGAAGTTCCCCCTTGAATAAAAATCAAGAGTACATCCGCTGCTTTGGAAACATCGGGCATGTGCAGCATTGGACAGATCATCAAATCCCTGACCGATTCTCTGAGGGCATCCTTTCCGTTGCCTTTACCGTATCCGAACAGGGTACGGCCCCCTCTACCAGAAAAAACTTTTTTCAAGTGAGAGTAGTCCACATCAATCATACCACGCTTAAAAATTAAATTACAAATTGCACTGATTCCCCTACTTACATTCCTACCAGCTTCTGCAAAACACTCTAGTGCAGTCGCATCTTGCCCACCCATCTGCAGTAAAGAATCATTGGGCAATGGGATTACTGCATTGGCATGTTTTCTTAATTCGGTCAGACATTCTTCGGCCTGAGCATGCCGGGATTTTTCCCAACTAAAGGGCAAAGGAGTAAAAGCGAACACCAAAGCCCCATGCTCTCTAGCAAGACGTGCAATTACCGGAGCAGCTCCCCCACCAACCCCGCCACCAAGCCCAGCTAGCAAGAAAACCAAGTCTACACCTTCCAATTGTTTACGGATTTTATCTTTTTCTTCCTCCGCTAATCTTTTACCAAGTGCAATATCTCCACCTGTGCCCATTCCCCGGGTGTGTCTTTTAGTGAAAGAAAGTTTTTGAGAAGCAAGAGATTCACCAATTGCTTTCATATCAACATCGACCACCAAATTATCTACTGAGTCAAAATTATCGAACCTGAGACCATCAACCAGAGATATTCCAGCCCCACCTATCCCAATTACTTTCGCTCTAATACCATAAAAATTTTCGCCCGTGTTTAGGTAATTAGGTTCATCAAATAATGTATCTTGGTTCATAGCAATTCTGGGGTATTTTTTGTCAGCAAAGAAATTTTTTATTTATGAGTTTCAGATCCCTAAAAAACCTCCAATTTTCTTAAATAATCCGGTATTTTCGCTGTTTTTTTGTTCACCTGGCAGATTATGATCCTCCAGACCATAATGAAGCAGACCCAGCACTGTGGAATTTTCTGCTTGGGCAAGTTCATGGCCCAATCCAGTGGGGAAATTGGCCTTGGTTACTGGTAGTCCCAACACCTTTGACGCCAACTGTTCAATGCCGGGCAAACGGGAACTTCCACCGGTTAACAAAACTCCAGCTCCCAACTCGTTAGGATCAAGAAGACCTCCCAGTTCCTTGTAAATAATTTCAAATAACTCCACAATTCTAACGTGGATAATATCTGCAATTGCTTTCCTTGGAATCGTACGATCTCCAATCGTTTTGTTTCCAATTATCCATAGATCCTGGTCAGAATCAGTCGGCTCAGCCTGAGCTTTTCCATACTCCAATTTTAGCTCTTCGGCATATGGTTCCAATACACGCAAGCCCATTGCAAGGTCACCAGTTAGATGATCACCCCCCACGGGAATCACCCCGGTGTATGCAATATTACCGCCTATATATAAAGCAATATCAGTAACTCCTGCACCAATATCGACCACTAAAACACCTGCTCTGCGCATATCTGGACCTGCGACCAAAGTTGCCGAAGCAATCGAAGACAGGATCAGATCATCTACCTCCAAACCATATTGGTAAGCAAGATCGAGATTCATGCGGATGGCAGATTCATCTCCCTCGATTGACCAGTATGCAAGTTCGACTTTGTGCCCGACCATACCAACAGGGTCCTCAACTGCTCTCCCATCCAATCTGATCGGCATACGCACATGATGGACATAGGATCTGCCAGATGCCGGTTGTTTTCTTTTTGCTTCTTCTGCGGCTCGTTGTAAATCTGCCAAAGCAACTCGACCATCGGGAGATGCCACATTGGCACTTCCCCTAAGGCAGGTTCCCCGCAAATGGGATCCTGTTTGTGCCAGATAAATAGAATCAACCGTAGTACCAGACATTTTTTCCGCATCTTCAATGGCAGCATGTACGCTTGAGGCTACTTTTCGAAAATCAACAATTTCACCTTTGCGCATGCCCTCATTTCTACGAACAGATTTTCCTACTATATTTAAGCTCTTATCCTCAGACACTTCCCCTATTAAAGCCTTCGCAAAAGAAGTTCCAATTTCCACCGCACCAATAATTTTGCTCATTTGTTTCTAGCTGTTTTGAATTTTAAATTTTTGCGAAAACTGATCTGCCATGTGATAAATCGATTGATTGAATAAATGGGGCTTGTGAAAACTTTGGTTCATCCAGCATGTATCTTAATCTTCTGAGTTGAGGGGCAAAATCCAGAGGATTAAAACGAATACTTCCGACCCGTTTTGATTTGATTGTAATGCTGGCACCAGGATCTTTGTCGTTTGGACGATTGTATGAAACTATTTTCCAATCCCTGAAAATTTCCGGATATTCTGATCTGGCTAATTCTAAAAGCGGTGCAACAACTGGTATCTCCTTTAGTTTTTTGTAACCTCTATTATTGGCATTTTTTACGATCGATTCAGGAGGCACCTGAAGGGATGGCAATAACCTCAAAGAAGAAGCCGAGTATCCATGACCCTGATATAATGATCCATCTGAAGATACCAACCAGTCACGAAACTTTGTTTCATCATCCCTAAGCCTAAGAACTAAAAGCGGCTCTCTTTCCTTAATTGAGATTTGCAAAGTCGATGGAAAGATTCTTCTTACATGTGCAGAAATGATCTGATCTTCCTCCACAAGATTGCGATGGAGTTTTGTAAGATTTACTTCAGTAAGTGAAAGCCCCCGCAAGGGACCCATCCAGTTAAGAAACCATTTTTGATTTAATGCACCATCGGAACGGAATACCACATGCTCAATTGGCAGGGCTGGTCCGGTAAAATCTTTTTGTCCGATCACATGAGGATTATTTTCAGCGAAGTAGTTAATCAGAAAAAATCCGCCTAGAGATAAGAAGCAAATTATCAGAATCACACGAACCCCAACTATAAGTTGCTTACGGGCAGCAATTCTTGAACTTGATTTTCGTGAATAAGAGGGCTTAAGACTTCGCCAATTTACAGGCATTGAAAGTTCGTTCTTTTTTCTTTTGCTCATAATATCAAGCTGCATGCGGGGTTTCACCATTAGAGATAGCCAGAAACCTGCTGATGGCAGGGCTAACTAGTTTACCAGTCAGTTGGTCAAAATTATAACCTGAGGAACTGGCACTTTTCGGAAGTAAGCTGGTGGTGGTCAGTCCTGGCAAAGTATTGATCTCCAAGAAATGTGCATTCCCATCCTCACAAACCATAAAATCTACTCTGGCAAAATCCCTGCAATTACAACTGCAGTATGCTTTAAGTGCGAACTCTTTGATTTCTGCCTCTATTTCCAAGTCAATAACGGCTGGAAATCGATATTCAGTGGAACCAGGAGTATACTTCCTTTCATAATCATACACTCCGCCTACGGGAATAACTTCAACAATCCCCATGGTTGTTTCATCCAGTACTCCAATCGTCACTTCGCGACCAAATATTCTTTCCTCCAGCAACCAATTCCCCTGTTTTAAATCAGCCAGGGTTTGGCTTAATTCATCTTCGCCCGATATTAAAAATAGAGATACACTGCTGCCTTGATCAATCGGTTTAAGAATTAAATCATTGCCAAGAACAGAAACTATTTCAGCCGTATCCAGTGTCCCCGGATCCTTAAACTCTAGCCCCTTAGGCACCCTAACCCCTTCCCCGGAAACTCTTTTTTTTGCTTTTGATTTATTCATGCAAAGAGAACTCGACTCATATCCACTCCCGCTGTATTCAAAACCTGCCAGATCGAGAAGTTTCTGAAGTTCACCATCTTCCCCAAACTCTCCATGAATAACTGGAAAGATCACATCCCTTTCCGGGCTTATGCTTTGCGGAAGATTACGAACTTTTAAATCTATTAAACGGGTGTCATATTTTTTGGACAGAGAGTCGCATAATGCCCGTCCAGATAATAGGGATACTTCTCTTTCTGGACCTACTCCTCCGGCAAGGATTACTATTTGGGGATATCTATTCATAGGATCAAAATTTTAAGAGAGGTATTGTTTCCAAGATTTACCAAGCAAATTGACCTCCGGTTCTAAAATGACTCCGTGCGTCTCTTTAACCCTTTCTTTCACTCTTTTAATGAGTTCTACCACTTGTTCTGTCGTTGCCTCTCCATTATTAACAATAAAATTTCCATGAATCTCAGAAACTGAGGCACCACCCACCTTTTCTCCTTTCAATCCAGCTTGTTCAATTAACCAGCCTGCAGGATAAGATTCTGGATTTCTAAAAACGCATCCCGAACTTGCCTGTCTGGGCTGACTTTTTAGCCTTTTGCGAGACATCTTATCAATGATCTTACGAATCTGTAGATGTTGAGCCTTGCCCTCAGCTCTCAATTTGGCCCTCAGGGCAATCCCATCATAAGCCTCGCGACAATAGCGGTATCCGACTTCCAATTCATTCCCATCAAACTGTTTTATTTCTCCGTTTGGCATTAAAAACTTCACCCATTCGACCAAATCGAATATTTCCCAGCCCATTGCTCCGGCATTCATCCTCAGGGCACCACCAAGTGTTCCTGGAATCCCCTCTAAGAATTCAAATCCAGTAAGATTTTGCTTGCAGGCAAATTTACAAATCTCCTTAAGCTTTGCTCCGGCCCCGACAATTAATGTGTCATCTGCCCTCAGATCGATTGTGCGCCAAAAGTTTCCCTTTAATCGGATCACCAGACCTCCAAAACCTTGGTCTGGTACGATTAGGTTGGACCCACGACCAATCATTGCCCTCTGTAAATCAAAAAAATCACAGGCTTCCACAAATGTGGATAAATCCTCAATATTTGCCGGCTCAGCATACCACTGGGCTCCTCCTCCAACCCCCATGGTGGTCATGGAACCAAGGGGCATATTCTGGATCAATTTTGACTCAGTGGAAATACGGTCCTTGAGAAATAATCCAAATGCATCCTTTTTTAAACCACCCGAATGTTCCCAAGCTGAAAAGGCATGTGCCCATTTGGTCAAATCTCCCGCACCAAGAAAAATTATCTGGTCCGATGAATCTTCTGGCTTGGGGTGTAGAACATTCCTAAGTTCGTAAAAATTCTTGAATATATTAACAGTTTCACGAAGACGCGGGGGTAAATATCCAGTCAATGATTCAACTGCACCGGATTGATCAAACTTTTCGAATGCACCGTATGTGGGAAGCAGATGAAGTTCATCAGCAATGGCAAGTTCATCGGCGAATGAGCCTGCAAGTGCCTTAGTCCGCGAATATCGGTGAGGCTGAAAAACTACTCTCATTGCATGGTCGGGAAACAAACGCCTTCTCATTTTTAGCAAACTTGCTATCTCGGTTGGATGATGTGCATAGTCCTCCAGGATGGTACGGTTTGAGCAATGATAGAGGATACTTTGCCTCCTTTCCATTCCCGGGAAATCCTCAAGGTTAATCTTAGACAAATCTAGCCCAAGCACTTTCCCGGTTAACAAAACTGCCCGGTCATTTGATTCTAAAAATCCCGCAGGATCTTTGGTGCATTCAAAGGAATAGGAAGGTTTATTTTTTAACTCTCCAATTATTTTAATCAGTGGTTTTGATTGACTATGGATAATGGAACTCTTGGTACGCAAAAATAAATCCCCAAGTGTTTGGGCAAATGAAGACTGATCTTCGTATTGGTCGACATGGTCCCAGTCACAATTTAAGCAAACCGTAATCCATGGAGAAAAGGCATCAATGGAACCGTCGCTTTCATCCACCTCTAAGACTACCCACCTTGACTTCGAATAAAACCCCGAAGGAAGGGCAAAGTTTTTGAACTGTGCACCTACCAGATGAGATGCTTCAAAACCAGATTGATTAAGTAGCCAGGCCAACCTTCCAGAGACACTGGTTTTGCCATGGCTGCCTACCACAGCGATTAATTTATGCCTGGCAAACAACTTGGCTAAAAAATCACCGCGCCTGTAAAAAGGAATTTCCAAATTCTGAAATTTGCAAAGCCTGGGATCTTCTTGATTAATAGCAGCAGAATGAACTATACAATCTGGTTTTTTGATTGGGCTTAGTTCTTCCAAAACTTTTATCCCATGATCAATCAAGTGGGAACGGAGAGGCTCGGTAAAATGATCATCATAAGCTTCAACACGGACCCCTGCACCTCTTAGATAAAGGGCAAGTGGAGCCATACCCATGCCACCGGCACCGAGTAACAAAACTTTTTTAGGCCGCCTCACAATCGAACCTCCATTAACTCAGCTGGATCTTTACTGGTTCGGCTCAATCGAAGACATTTTAATATGTCCCTGGCCAGCACGGGGGAAACATCTTCGTGATCCAGTGCGAAAAGATTTCTTCTCAAGATTGCTCTAAATTCCTCATTAAACATGACCTCACGAACTTCAAAAAGTAGTTTCTCATTAATCAATTCTTCAACACACACCACACTACCTCCTTTGGCTTCCAGATACTTAGCATTGGCATGCTGATGAAGATCTGCGGCGTAGGGGTAAGGGATAAGAATGGAGGGAACTCTACATCTTATGATCTCTGCAATTGAACCAGCACCCGCACGCGAGATCACCAAATTCGCAGCCGACATCAAAATGTGCATTTGGTCAGTAAAGGAAACAAAACGACTGGTAACGGTTTCACCTCCGATACCTTCCAACTGAACCGTCCCTGCATTTTGATCCTTTAATCCAGTTAGACAATAAACAGAAATTCCATCCTCCGCTAATTGGGTAAGATTATTCTTTACCCACTTATTGAGTGATACTGCTCCCTGGCTTCCCCCCAGAACCAAGAGTAGTTTTTCGGTCATTGAAATCCCCAAGCATTTTCGTGCCCTTTCCATAGGAATACGCCTAAAGTCAGACCTCAAAGGGTATCCAATATGAGATATCTTTTCAGCGGAGAAGCCCGGTAAGGTCACCCCCATTGGCAGATAAACTCTGCTTGCACCTTTTGCCAAAAACCGAACTGCTTTTCCGATTACACGATTTGCCTCGTGCAAATGAAAGGGAATTCCACAAGTTCGTGCTGCCAATGCAGGACCAAGGGTCGAAAACCCTCCAAATCCAACCAATGCATCTGCATCGACCTTACGGAAAAAAGCTCTGGCTCGAAAAAAAGAAAAAAACAGTCCCTTGAAAAATTTCAACAGACCCCATGGAGTTTTGATCAATGGGGCGCCGGGCATTGATACGAAACTTAATTCAGGATATTTTGATGCTAGTCTTGAGTCTACTTGCTTTTGGCTAATGAAAAGCCAGGCGGGACAACCCAATTCTTCCAAGCTTTGGGCAAGTGCGATGCCTGGAGTAAGATGACCTCCGGTTCCTCCGCATGTAATGACAATATTTTTCATATCTCTCTTGCCTGCAGGGGCGATGGATTATCCTTTCGTCTCAACACATTAATGATCAGTCCAACAAAAATAAAGGTGACTAGCAGATTGGATCCTCCGTAGCTGATGTAGGGAAGTGACATTCCTTTAGTCGGCAAACAACCCGTCACCACCCCCATGTTAATAATTGCCTGAAGAACCACAAAAAGGAGGGCTCCCATAGCCAACAAATATTCATTCATCCGCGAAACCTGGCGTAACTTCATTCCAACGGTAAAAAACATAACCAGAAATGCCACCAATATGCTAAAGGTTGCAATCAGTCCGAGTTCTTCACCAATAACTGGGAATATAAAGTCAGTATGAGCTTCCGGTAAAAAATACATTTGCTGACGACCCATCCCCAGACCAACTCCCTCTAGCCCACCTACCCCAAAAGCAAGCATGCCTTGCCATAATTGATAAGCACTGTCATTGGCATTTGCTTCTACATCAAGAAAAGAAGTGACCCGTCTGATCCGGACTGGATCAAAATAGACTAATATTGAAAAAGCAGTAACTGCAAGTCCTGCAACTGGCAGTAACCATTTAAGCCCAACACCAGCTTGAAACATGAGGGTTGCACCAACTGCCCCACATAAAAAACAGGTGCCAAAGTCAGGTTGCAGGATAATCATTCCGCAGATGCTTCCAACCAGTAGGGATGGGAAAATAAACCCCTTTAGAAAAGTGCCGATTTCTCGCTGCTGATCTGCAAAGTACTTAGCGAGGATCAATACTATGCCTATCTTTGCAAATTCAGATGGTTGAATTCTCAAAGGGCCCAATCCAATCCATCGCTGAGCCCCATTTACTTTAATTCCAATCCCAGGAATTAAAGTTAGAATAAGTCCAAGTATACAAATGGCAAAGATGATCACCGCGTGCTTTCTTACCCATTCGAGATTTACCACCGAAGCATACCATCCAATCAAGATTGAAAGTAGCACCCATACGACCTGTTTAAAGAGCAGGTCCTGAGCACCACGAACCGCCCCGGCACTAAAAAGCATAACCAGACCAACCATGGTCAATCCAATAGAGGCAACTACCATGTAGGCAGTTACCCAATTTGTTGTCCTATTTAAAGTAACTGTATCCGCCAATCGAACCTCCCTTTCTCACCACACCTTGAAATTTCTCCCTATGGAGCGTCTATAATTGGACGATCCTCAGCTGAGGGATCATTGAAAAAATCTTGCAAAGTCCCCTTATCATCCGGGGCAACCACTTCCGGGTCATCATTTAAAGCCGGGGAAACAGTACTTTCTGCATTATTGCCAATCCCTTGAGAAATGATCAAGGGTTGTCCTGCCTTGATCAAACTTGGATTTGACAACCCATTCCATTCCATGATTTGAGCAACCGTAACTCCATAAATCGAGGATATCCGGGATAAGTTCTCGCCTTTTTTAACCACATGAGTACTTGCTCCAGGAGGAACAATTTGTGGCACAACTTCGACAGATTGCTCGTTAACGGATGATTGACCGCCACTTCCACCGGGAATTGTCAAGATTTGCCCGGGTCTGATAATTGAGGACATTGAGATACCATTGGCCTTCAAGAGTTCCGAAAGCCTGAGATTGTGCTTTCTGGCAATACCGGAAAGAGTATCACCCTTTTCAACTTGATAAGAATTCCCCTGAACTGAGGGCCCAGGCTGATCGACTGACACCTCGCCAGAAAAACTTGGGGCAATGGGTTCACTGCCTCTGGGAATCATGATTTCCTGACCAATTGCCAAACGACCACTTTTATCCATATTTGGATTGGCTTTAAGCAAATTGGCCAAGGATACACCATTCTTTCTCGCAATTCCCCAAAGTGTGTCTCCCCTGACTACCTTGTAGATAGCCAGATCCGCGGGTTTCAAATCAATGGCACCAGGTGTTTGCTCCGTTGGAACAATTATTGAAGGAACTGGATCCTGCGCAACCTTTGATTCCTGAGGTACAATGATTTCACCAGGTGCGGGTCTTTGGGGAGGAGCAAACCCGTCCGAACTCCCATCGGTAGCCGGGTTTAATACAGACTCCTTGCTTTCTTCAACAGCCTGGTTGAAGGATTCTTCATTTGCTTCAGTCTCTGCTTCGCTGTCAGGAAGTTTTGCAGGTCCACTTGTTGTTTGACAACTGGGTTGAAACATTACGAGAAGGATAACACCAACATGGAGTGATAGAACAATGCCGAATACTTTTGATAGTTTCATTTTTTCTTATTAGCTAGCTTGCAAATGGTTTGTAGATAATTTCGTAGTCACTTGAAGGGCACTCTTCAAATCGAAAACGAGAGATTCGAAGGAATTTCCTCGTGCACTGTAATTGGCGAACATGTCAAAACTGGCAAATCCCGGACTAAATAAAATATTGGTGCATTTTTTTGCACACTTAAATGCTTCAGAAATGGCAACTTTTAAGTTCTCACAAATTTCTGATTTTATTCCCTTCTGACCAAAATACTTTGATAGTTCAAATGAGGTTTCGCCGATGAGGAATACAGATTGTAAGTATGGATAGAGACTGGATGAAAACTTATCTATTTGCTGTCCTTTATTTTTACCTCCTCCTATCCAAATAACCTTTTCAGGAAACGATCTGCAGGCTGCCAAGGTCGATGCAAGGTTAGTTGACTTAGAATCATTCCAAAATGAAATTTCATTTATGGTTGTGACTTTTTTCAAACGATGCGGGTGGGGTTGGTATCCTTGCAACGCATCAAAGCATTGGCTCTTGGAAATTCCTTTGTGCTCAAACCACTTTATGGCAAATGCTAGATTTTCAAGTTGTGGCAAACTTTGATGAAAGGAACCTATCTTTACCGGGCAATCCTCAAGAGATAATGGTGCAATCTCTCGAAACAGGATATTCAGCTGGATTCCATATTTACGGGCAGCTTCTTTAACGGATGAACCAATCAACACTTTACTTGGATTCTTACAGCTGTTTGCAATCTTTAACTTGGACAAAAAATATTCTTTTTCAGAATGATGATAATCAAGATGATCGGTATCAAAATTTGTCCATAATACACAATCAGGAAGAAAGTTCTGGGAAGAAACTGCCTGAAATGAACTAGTTTCATGAAAAATAATCTTCTTTCTAACTTCTCGATTCCGAACTGCTTCGGATAAGGGGGTTCCAATATTTCCAAGTTCAATACACGGGATTTTCAATTTGCGTGCAATATGTCCAAGTATACTGGTTAGCGAAGTTTTTCCATTTGTTCCAGTAATTGCAATAATCTCCGAATGATCAGAGTAATACATTCCCAGATCAACTTCTGAAATCACGGTTTTTCCTGCTTCAATTGCCTGTCTTACCCATTGGTGATCAGGTTTAAACCCTGGACTTTGCACCACAAAGGAGCATGAATTCGCATCTTTTTTTTCAAAGTTCCTGCTTTTTTCATCAAATAATTCACTTGTTATTCCTTGGGATGCCAGGAGTTTCTCAGCCGCACGGCCACTGATGCCGCTTCCTAAAATCGCAACAGGAGATTGCTTACCGATGAGATAATCCGATAATATATTTTTATCCATCAATCAGCGGAGTTTGAGGGTTGCCAGACCAACTAAGGCGAAGAGCAGTGATAAAATCCAAAATCTGATAACTACCTTAGTTTCCTTCCATCCCTTCAATTCAAAATGATGGTGTATAGGCGACATTAAAAAAATTCTTTTTCCTCGAATTTTGAATGAAGCTACCTGCAGAATAACCGACGATGCTTCCATCACAAAAATTCCTCCAACTATTATCAAGGTTAGAGGTTGATGGATCATTAATGCAATAACTCCAACCAATCCGCCAATTGCCAACGAACCAGTATCTCCCATAAAAACTTCTGCAGGATGAGCATTGTACCATAAAAAGGCTAAACTACCCCCAAGCAATGCGGTGCATACAATAGCCAATTCACCTGTTCCTGGGACCCAGCTGATTTTCAAATATTCAGCAATTAGGAAATTTCCTGATGCATATGCCATTATTGCATAAGTCAGGGCTACAGTGACAGTACAACCTATTGCCAATCCATCCAAACCATCAGTCAAATTAATGGCATTGCTTGTTCCAGTTAGGGTAACCAGATACAACAATGAGAGGCTTCCCAATGAGAGGATGGGAATACTTGCCGTATCTGCATAGCTAATAAAGGGAATCCAAAATTCTCTCATTTTATCGCTGCTTCCAAGAGATTCATGCCCCACCCCATTCAAACTGTTTGCCAACGGACCAAGTAATATAAAAAGAGCAACACCGGTTGTTACAAGTTGTCCGAGTAGTTTATATCTTCCGGATAATCCTTTGCTGTTCTTTTTGGAAACTTTTAAAAAATCATCTGCAAATCCGACTCCAGTAAGTAAACCGTAGGTTACCAATGCCGTACATACATAAACATTTGGTTCCGCCCATAAAATTACGCTTAGAAAAACGGATATAAATATGAGCATTCCACCCATGGTTGGTGTGTGGGATTTTTCAATATGTAAATCAGCAAGTTCTCCAACCTCATTCTTATCTCTGAATGCTTGTCTTGCCCCAATCTTTTTCAGTACTGCAATCAAGTAGGGACCAATCCAAAACCCTAAAATAAGTGCGGTTATTCCTGCTCCTAGTGCACGAACTGAAATATATTGAAATAATCTCAGGGGTCCCCAAAGGTCTTCTCCGAATTGTACCCAGCTTAACATGCAATCTTTAGAGGTTCAAATTCTGGAACTGCCCAGGAAGGGATTAAACTTTCTAGCTGATAGGATCTACTTCCTTTGAGCAAGACCACACCCCTGAAATCTTCAATGATTGATCTTGCACTTTCAGTATCTCTTAAAATTGTTATTTTTTCCTCCGAGGCTCCATTTTGGAGTAATCCATTGGCAAATTGCAAAGAATTCTCCCCGATAATGATGATCCGGTCATCAGAACTTACAGGAATCAATTTGCCGGTATCATAATGCAATTGATCTGCCTTTTCCCCCAGTTCGTTCATACATCCCAAAACCAGTAATTTTGACTGATTTTCAAATCTTTCATAAAAGAAATGAATAGAGTCCAGCATCGATGCGGGATTGGCGTTATAACAATCCAAAATATATGAAGATCCCCGGCCTACGAGGCATGAACCTCGTAGACCAGAGGGCCTATATTGGGGTAGGCGTTCACAAATTTCTTCATCTGTTACCCCGAGTTTCCAGGCAACTACACAAGCAAGCACCATATTTTGAATGGTTCCCGCAGATGATAAAGGGATCGAAAGAACAAGAGGCGGGCATCCACAACGATCGATCAACAATTTCTGTGAATGCCCGCACTCAGTTGTTTCAGTCGAAATTTCATAAATTGCTTCATTTTCTTGGCAACCTGCACCAGAATATTTTTTCTTCCTTACGATAATAGATGGTTTATTTTTAACTGCTTCCGAAAAGGCGTTGAATCTTAGCAATTCTTCTGGAAAGACACCTATACTATCGTGTTTTGCCTGCAACCAGAGCTTGATTTTTTCATTGGCCACTGTTTCCAAGGTCCCCAGTCCCTCAAGATGAGAATTCTCAACTGTGGTAATCACCGCAATATCAGGATTAATCATCTCGGTTAATCGGTCCATTTCCCCAGTTGTATTTATTCCTGCCTCAACCACTGCCAGGCTATGGGCAGTGGGTGATATTTTGCTTAAAGTGCATGGCACACCAATATGGTTATTTAAATTTCCCTCAGTGCACAAAGCGTCAGGGAATAACACTCTCAATATTTCTTTGGTCGTTGTTTTACCACAACTCCCTGTCACTCCGACCACATTCCCAAAAAAATTAGCCCGGTGATTTTTAGCGATTTGCTGAAATGCAACTAGGGTATCTTTTACCACAAGTTGCGGACAACCAACCTCCTGTATATGATTATCGACGAGGCCTGCAGTAACACCGGACGATACCGCCTGCCTCAAAAATTCATGACCATTTCTTTCCGCTCGTAAAGCTACGAATATTTCATTTGTACGAGCTTTTCTTGAATCAAAGCAAAATCCTTCAAGATTGAATTCTGGAATTTTCGTCCAGTTCCCTCCAGTCCAGGTGCATAAATCTGTTGGATTAAAATTTTCCATTAACCACCGTAAAGTTTTGCGTCCAGTAAATCTCCAGCGACAATCCGATCGTCAAATGGAATGGCAGTGTAATTTACCTCTTGATATGTTTCATGCCCTTTTCCTGCAATTAAGACGCAGTCCTGTTCCTCTGCTGCTTCTAATGCCAGATCAATGGCACGGCGCCTATCTTCTACGAAAAATACCTCAGCTCCCTTGCAAACTCCCTTTTTCATATCTCCAAAAATAGAATCCACGCTCTCCGTTCTAGGATTGTCAGTCGTTGCCCATATTTGATCCGCAGCGGCACAAGCAACCCGGGTCATCTCCAACCGTTTTCCTTTATCTCTATCTCCACCACATCCAAAAACAACCCGTACTTTTCCTTTGGTACATTCCCGGAGCATTTCCAAAGCATTACGCAATGCATCTGGAGTATGAGCGTAATCAACAACCACACGATAAGGCTGCCCTTTATCAACAGTCTCCATTCGGCCACTGACCCCCTGGAATTTTGCCAGTTTCTGAACCGAATTTAAAACATCTTTCCCCATCGCGTGAATGATAGCAAAAGATGCCAGTGCATTGGATACATTATACCTTCCAATCAAGGGACTGGAAACTACAGTTCTGCCAAGCGGACTTTCCAAAACAAATTTGGAACCTTCTGAATCCAAAGAAAGGTTCTTCGCACGGAAATGATTATTTTCATCAAAGCCAAATGTCAGCACTTGTACCTGAGGGGGTAATTCCTGAACCAATCGTTTTCCATATGGACAGTCACCATTGATCACCGCGACTTTGGGTAATGGTCCATTTAAGCCATTGAAGATTTTTCGCTTTTCACGGTAGTACTCTTCCATATTTCCGTGATAATCCAAGTGATCACGGGTTAAATTCATAAAAGTGGCAATTTCCAGCCTCATTCCACATACCCGTGACTGATGGATACCATGGGAACTAACTTCCATTACCGCACTCCTGCATCCAGCAGCCAACATACTTTTTAACATCGGGTATAAATCTGTTGCTTCAGGAGTTGTTTTAAAAGACGGCACATCCCGATCTCCCAGATTATACTGTACTGTGCCAATCAGTCCGACTGGTCGACCTGGTTGCTCCAATAAGTACCTGGTCAAGGTACTCACGGTTGTTTTACCATTCGTACCTGTTATTCCGATCAAGCTCAATGCATCATCTGGGGAATCGTAAAATTTTTTGGAAAATCTAGCTAAAGCCTTTCTGGCATCATCAACCTTAATATTGGTAACACCAGCAGGAACGCTGATGCTCGATGATTCAGAAACAACTACTTTTGCCCCTCGATCCAACGCTTCCTTGAGATGTAGTTCACCATTGGTGCGACTTCCTGGTATAGCAAAAAAAGCAGCTCCTGGCACAACTCTCCTACTATCCGAGCATATAGCTTTTACTGACGGGTTAAAATTCCCAACCTCGTGAAAAATCTTACGGTCGAGAACATCCTTTAGTTCCCGGCTAGGAGTTACCCTGGACTTTACGCGCTCTACACAACTTACTTCCTTGATGTCAGCTTTCATTATTAATGTAATTCCAAATTTTGATCACTTTTATAACTTAGTTCACTCGGTTTTGGTTGGATTCCAAAATAACTAATCAAACGATTTGCAATTTTTCTAAATGATGGTCCAGCAACACTCCCGCCATAGCCAAGCCTACCCTTTTTCATTTTTGGTTCATCTACGACCACAGTAATTACTGCCTTTGGATTATCAGATGGGAAATATCCAGAAAAAGATGCTACATGGTGATTACTGGAGTATTTCCCATCAATTATCTTTTGGGTTGTTCCAGTCTTCCCAGCTACCTGGAAACCGGAAATCATTGCCGACCTGGCAGTTCCTTCATTACTAACTACACTCGTCAGCATAGAATTCAATTGAGTTGCCACATCCTCATCTATTACGCGCCTGACTGGATTGGGGGCAAATGGGACTACGGTTTTCCCCTCCTGATCATAGACTCTTCTTATGAGCGTTGGTTTCATCATTATTCCAGCATTGGCAATTACACTCATTGAACAATGTACCTGCATGGGGGTAACTGAAATTGCATGCCCCATGGGCAATCGTGTAATGGTTAAACCGTCCCAATTTTCTGGCTTATGCAAAGTACCGGATCTTTCTCCAATAAGCCCGAGATTTGTCTTCTGACCGAATCCAAACGCCCTTGAGTATTGATATAGTCTATCTGCACCAAGTTTTAACCCTACCTGTGCAGCACCACGATTGCTTGATTTTTGTACCACCTGATGTAAGGAAATTTTACCCAATGGATGATGATCCTTTGGCAGCCTTAAAGATCTTTTTCCTATTTCATAAGTAGCTACTGCACAATCCACCATGTTGTCCGGACTAATGATTCCCTCATTAAGTGCACCTCCAACTGGAATAATTTTAAAGGTAGATCCCGGCTCATATACATCAGTTAAAATCCGATTTCTTTGATTTTCCAAAGGATAATCATTATAGAGATTCGGATCAAAAGTCGGTCCATTAGCCATAGCCAATATTTCACCTGTGATCGGATTACTAACAATAATGGAAATACTATTAGGATTATACTTTTCAGTAAGATCAGAAATTTCATCCTCCACCGTATCTTGAATAACCCGGTCAATTGATAATTCCACATTTAGACCATCCTTTGCTAAAAATTCGACTGATCGGAACTGAGGCATTTCCCGCCTCCTGCCATCCTTTTCACTTTCTCTCCATCCATCTTGTCCTTTTAGGTAGTAATCAGCCATCAATTCTACTCCCAAACATGGATTACCCTCCTTGTTGACGTAACCAAGAACATGAGCAGCCAATTGATTATTTGGGTAAAGTCGTGAATGCTTATAATTTCCGTAAACTCCCGGAATCTTTAATTCCCTGATTTTTTTGTATGTGGAATCATCAATTCCCTCCTTTAATTTTACCCACCTGATTGGGGAAACGCTCTGATCATTTTTAGAGGAAATATGGTATTTATTGTGTACCGCATCGAAAATAAATTTGTGGTCTAATTGCAATAGATCCGCCAATTGATACAACTTTTCATCATCCTCTTGTAGATAAGCATGTGGATCGACTCCTAAGACAACAACCGATCTGGTAGTAGCCAGTAAACTACCCTTACAGTCTACTATATCACCCCTCCTCGCATCCTGTTTTATGAAATTTTTACGGGCATTTGCAGCTAACTCACTGTATTTGTCTGCTTGCCAAACTTGCAGGTGCAACAAGCGACCTCCAAGCGTACAAAAGGTTAGAAGAATAGCAAAGAAAGTAAGGTAAAAACGGAAGGATGAAATAAAAACATTTTTCATCCTACGGCTGGGTTAAATACTTCCTCCCATCTGTATCATCACTTCGGGCAATCTCAGAATATCTGTAGCTGCTCATCTCCCGACTGGTCACATGCACAGTCCTTTTAGGTGAAGGAACGGTCAACCTACCCTCCACAAGCTGAGCAATCATCGAAGGTCTCATCATTCTGGATTTCTTCCCTCTTAATTCCTGTAATTCTCGGGCAACCATTTCTCTTTGATCTTCAAGCTTTCCGCAATTTTTAGCGGTTGCGGATATCTCCATTCGTAGCCAAACGATGGAGATAGCTCCGCTCCCGAACAAAGAAACTGTAAGAATTACAAACATCCACCACACCCGATTCATCAGTCTTACAGTTCTGGTTGCTTTATTTTAGTTAAAAATCTCAATCGTGCAGATCTGCTTCTCGGATTTTCCTGCACTTCCTCTTTGGTAGGAAAAATAGCTTTTGATCCGCTCAATTTGGCAAAGACAGAGCGTTCTTGTTGAGGTCTTCCATCAAACTTACTTTCCGGTCGACCCGCCATTTTCCTCATAAATCTTTTTACTATCCTATCCTCCAAAGAGTGAAAGGAGATCACTGCCAGTACCCCACCGGTTTTCAATGCCCGGAAAGACTTTGGTAATGCAATTGCCAATGCCTCTAGTTCTCCATTTATCGCAATCCGTATACCTTGAAATGTTTTGGTTGCTGGATGTATCCGCTGCCTAAAAGTTTTCCCACCTACAGCATCACTGACAAGCTCTGCCGCACTCATAGTCCTGGAGAGTTTTCCGGTCCCCCTCGCATTTATAATTGCATCTACAACCCGCTTCCAACGCCTCTCCTCCCCATATTCACGAACAGCACGGACCATGCTTTCGTAAGAAGCAGTTTCCAAAAAATCCGCGGCACTTTGACCGGTCCTCGGATCGAGCCTCATATCAATGGGTGCATCCAGACGAAATGAAAATCCTTTTTCTGGTTCCATCAATTGAAAGGAGGAAATTCCAAGATCCATTAAGATTCCGTCAAATTCATTAGGAGCTGAAAATTTGTCTAAGCATGTAAAAGAAGAATCATGAAAACTAAAACGGTCACCAAATTCATCATTTACAAGATTGGACCTGCCTTTCGCATCTGGATCGCAATCCATAGCCAATAATGTGGTCCCCGGAGAAGCTTCTAAAATTGCTCGGCTGTGCCCACCGCCTCCAAATGTCAAATCTGCAAATGCCCCCCCCTGCTCTGGCTTTAAACAAGCCATACATTCCTCAAGCAAGACAGGTATATGCCTCACAGCAGATGGAGAACAAACAAACTCAACCGCCCCACAATACATCCATACCCCCCCCGAGGTTATCTTTAACAGAAAATGAAGCGAGAGAAAGGAGGGGTTGCCTGGAGTCAAATCCCCTTCTTAAGACGACCACCCTAAATGTCGCCCAAAACTTGCAACCAAGCATCATAACCCCAACTCCCTCATCGCATCAAAAATATTTCGCTCATCTTCCTTTGGCCGGGCCTTGTAGCGGTCGACTCCCCAAATCGCAAATGCTGCAAAGTTTCCAACCAATACGGCTTTACCCTTAATTCCAGCATGATCCAGCAGACTGTCGCTCAGGTTGATTCGGCCCTGTTTGTCGCATCCAAACGAATGAGCCTTGGAAAATAATTCCATTAAAAGTGACTGTGCCCGGACATCGCTCAAACTTGCCTCGGCAACTTTTTGCTCCAGACGAACCACCATTTTGGGCGGATAAACCGTTATGTATCCTCCTGGGTTGGGTAAAGCCAGATAAGTATTCTCCCCCCCTGGAATCCTCCATTTTGAAGGTATGGTAACCCTGCCCTTGTTGTCCAACGCATGGGTAAATTCTCCGACAAAGAATGTTGCTGTGCTTATTTCCATTACCCTTCAATGACCATGCTTTTTTTACCACTCTTCACCATTCTTTGCCACTTTAACCCACCATGGTCAAGTTTTTTTACGAAAAAAAGATTTATTCTTATAAAAATTGAATTCTGAAATTGATTGATCCGGTGGCTTCCGCACCCTTTGGTGGATGAGTAAAAAAGTTCGGGCTGATGAATTAATGGTGTCGTTGAATCTAGTTGATAGCAGAACCAAAGCTCAGGCATGCATTTTAGCAGGCCAGGTAAGATGGAAAGATGGAAAGATTCAGAAATCCAGCCAAATACTACCGATCGATACTAAACTTTATCTCGAAAACCCCATGCCTTTTGTTGGAAGAGGCGGGGTTAAAATGGACAATTTTCTTTTGCAATCAAAATGGTCGGTTGCCGGAATCGACTTTCTCGATCTTGGTGCATCCACCGGTGGTTTCACAGATTGTTTGTTACAGAAAGGGGCAAAGTCCGCCACCTGCGTGGATGTGGGCAGAGGGCAACTCCACTATAAATTAAGAACCGACCCCAGGGTGACAAACCTGGAAAAGATGAACATAAAGTCTTTATCTAAAGATGACCTGCCCTTTCCTGAATACCCATTAATTGTGATGGATTTATCTTTCATTTCGCTTCGAAAAATACTGCAAAATGCGTGGCAATTCCTGGCAGACGATGGACATTTAGCTGCCTTGGTAAAACCCCAATTTGAATGTAAAAAGGAGGAAGCAGACCAGGGAAGAGGGATCATAACAGATCCAAAAATTCATTTAAGAGTTCTGGATGAAATTAAAAATTTCGCCACCGACGGATTAACCGGGTCATCCCTGCTAATCGAAACAAAGGCCAGCCCACAGGGGACCGATGGAAACATAGAATTTTTCTTAGGTTGGAAGAAATCTACAAAACTTAGAAAAGAAACAGACTTCTCCTAATCATCTAGATTGACTGATAATATTTCCCTAATCGTTTCGTCCCGGGCGAGCAATCCTCTCGATCGCTCCAAGTTTGTATTCATCGATGTTTTTTGTTCGGCATCCATCTGCTTGCCTTGGATTGAGTATACGCTGCTGAGAAATCCAAAAATTGCCTGTCCTTCACTTCTTTCCAATTCAACCCAGGTACGATCAACTTTTAAATTCTCGGCATCCTCGAGCACACCCATAACCGCAGATCTTTCTTTCCTGAGTTTCGCCACCTGATCTTGCAGTTCACTCAGTTTTTTATCGACCAAGGCAGTAGCTTTTTTATCACTTTTCTCAATTTCAGTCCGGGAAGTTTCAAGCTTGCTAATTTTTCCCTGTAAAGTTCTTTGTCTCGAATCAAATGAAGCTCGGGCACTGCCTGCATTTTTTATACTAAATTTAAACTTTTGCAGTGCAGGATCATTTGCTTGAGGATCTGAACTTATCTTCTCCTGAATGTCTGCAACCTTCTTGGAGAACTGAGAGTTTCGAATGTTTTTCAAGTATTCCTGACAAAGAGCAGAAAAAACAATATCATTATATTTTGCTGGTTGTTGCTTTACTTTACGATCCAGCAAAAATACCACATGACCATCTCGTGATTTACGCACGGACCGGGTAAAGAATTTGGTTTCATTTAAGGATTCGACCTCGAGCAGCGGGTCCTTATTAGCCCTTTGTTCACTGGACCTCCTTTCCAATCCAAGAACCATGGTCTGAACATTCATATCCTTGGAGGAAAAAGATATTTTTCTTTGATCAGCACCGCTCTGCTTTAGAAAATCCTCAAATTCAGAAGAATTTCTCAAGGATATAAAATCTGGGTGATTTCTTTTTATACGATCGGAAAAACTGTTAAGTTGGTCCAAAAATTCCAAAGCCGCATTTTTAGCTAGACGGTCTGCCTCATTATTCGCATCTGCGAGATCCTGGGATGTTACTTTTTTTCTTACCTCCTCGGCAACTTCCTCGAAATTTACATCAAGCAGGGCGGAATTGTTATCTTCGGTATTTTTTTCAACTTTTGGATCCTTGAGAAAGTCCAATCGGTTTCTATCAAAGTAAGATCGGAGCCTAGCTTCGTCTGGGGGAGGAGGTTGATTGAAAAATCTTTTGCTTGGAAAAACCATAGCGGTAGCAAATGTGCGAGGTTGCTCTATAAATGCATCCAGATCACTATTTTGCTCATGAAATTCGGTCAGTTTAGGACTAAGTAAATCCTTGAAGGAAACAACCGATGATTTAGAAGAACATTGCGGTGCTGTCCGGGGAAACGACTTAGTCATCAATTGCAGACGTACATTGGTATTCTTGATAATGCTTGCCCTGATTCCAATATCATTGGCATTGATAACCTTGCTCAAATTCTGGGCTATCTGTTTGGGATCATCAGCTAGTGGAATTCCAGTAACGGTCCCATTTTTATCATTCACAGAATTGCCAAATTCCAGGTTTAATTTTTTGTTTGAATAAGTTAGCACCAGTTGTTCGCCTGCTTTGGGTGTCCCCGTTATCGAAATCTCCCCCCAAAAAATCTTTGGATCGGGCAAATCATCGACAGAGACTATTGCTGCTTCCCCATCCCAGGCAAATCCGTTTTGATGACTGAGAACATCAACCTCCTCCGCAAGGGCAAAACCACGGTTGGCATAGATTTGATCTACTTGAGCATCACGAAAAGACGAATACAAGACAGACTCGATTTCACTGCCAGTCATGCCAAATCTGCTTCCTATCATAGAGAGGACCGAGGAGCGGTTTTCTTCTGCCTGCAAAACCGGGTCTAAACTGGTAAGAAAATTAATAAATTCAGTATTTATGCCAGGGTGGTTAATATTCTGGGGCAAGAAACCCCAGGCATCTGCCTGTCCAGCTAATGCCACTCGTGCCTTAATGGATTCATCCAAAAATTCTGCATCATAAGCACCAGATCTTGCGATCTCACTAATCTTGAAGTCCCGGGAAAAATTTGGCCAGGCCTGCATATATTGAAACATTCTTTGCATTGCCTCCTGATCAACTTCTTCAGGATTCGCACGAAAGGCTGCCTGGATTTGTTGTCGCAGTCCCTGAATGTAGGAATCATCAGCTTTGTTGACCACATCCTGGGTGGGACTGATCAATGCCCCAACAGAACCAGCTGCACGACTAGTTATATTTAAAAACCTCCTTTGATCAGGGTCGTTCCAATCATATCCGTAAAATTCTTTTTTTTCTCTTCCCCCATCTGACATCAGATCAAAAACAGAGGAACCTTGGGAAAGATATAAAACAAAGGAAACAATAACCAGTAGTAGTAGAAGTATAAAAACAAACTTTCCCTTTTTAGAAATGAAATGCTGGAGTGCGGTTATCATAAGACGATGGAACTATATTAAAAAACCCTCCATGATGAAGACAGCTCCTTGAACGTCAAATCTTTGCAATGATAAGAGGAAAGACTATTTTGCCACGAGCAGAGGTTGATCAGAAAAAATTAATGAACTCATCCAGCTCTGTCTCTTCGATCCATCCTCCCTAAGAAATGGCCTCATTACTACCATTTTTTCCAGGACCAGAGTATGGTCATTTTTGGATGACCAGCTCATGAAATATTTATAATTCTCTTCAGGCATCAGCCCACCCTGCTCTGTCGATGTCTTGGGCAGCTTAATTGTCACCGTTATTCGATTACCTACCCGATTCCACTCACCAGAGCGTGGTTCTGAGATTCCTGCACCCTCTACTACAGCTCCCCCTTTTTCACCAAAAATTATTTCAATTGGGTAGGAAGACTTTCTGGATTTCCCAACATTTCGGATCAAAAGGAGTGGAGACCCATCATCATTTCTTAAACCTTCCTTAGATTGCAGGGCATGACGGACTCCTCGTTTTATCAAATAAAATTCGGAAGGCTCTTTTTTATCATCGAGTTTTATAATTCTCTCTCCATCTCCTATTTCCCAGGTTCCAGTTCTTTCAACAGACTTCATTTCCGGATGAGCAAAAAAAAGTTCTGCCTTCATTTTTTCAGGCCCCTGAGACAGGGATAATTCCACCCTGCACTCCTTTCCTCCCGCCACTAGGGTTCCCTCAAAGACTTCATGTACCCAGTCCTTCACCTCACCGATATAACTGCCATTCGGATCCTTGGATGTGCAGGAAAATGTTAAACAGGCAATAGCAATAACGGAACTTGTAAAAAGCATCATCTGACTAACATGCATCATTGCAGTGCAGTCTTTAAAAAAGTTTCAAGAAACTCAACCCTTTCCCAAGGAAAGATCCTTATCGGGAATGCCAAGAAGTATTCGATGATACAGCAAACTAGCCAAGAGAAAGCCCATTCCAATAAAGACTGACCAGCTGGGTCCATCCCCCTCAGTTTGTTTAAACAGGAGTTCTGTTTTTTTGATCAAACCACCGCTTCTACGAATTCTCATTTCTGGAAAAAGGTTGGTCACATTATCCTTGCTCCGCTTTCCGGGAACAAAAATTTCATCCCCCTGAACACGCTTAATCAATTTGAGAGTTTTTTGTTTACCAATGTAAACTAGATAATCTGACCAAATAAAATAATCTTCATCACTGGTGGCTCCTTTTCCAATAAATTGCCATAGTTTTTTACCGGAATCCTCTTCGTTTACTTGCTTAAATTTTCGAAAATTCAGTCGAAACATACCGTCCTCCCGGCTCCACTCCCCAGCAACATCCTGGCCTCCCTCACCATCTTTATCATACGAGGCGGGCAATATTCCCCAGGCTTTCCCAGACAAGATGCCAAATCCTAACTGATATTTGTCCGAAGCACCATCAACTGAATACTCGACCCATGGGGAAGGATTAAAAAACAAATAAATTTTGGAGAATAGAAAAATGATCAAACACAAGCATCCAATCAATCCGGTAATATTTCTACGGAAAACTGCGGAAGAAAACTTTTGCTTTTTTTCCCATTCAATCTCTCTTTTCTTTCTTATTTCCTCATTGGATAAATCTGATTCTTTATTTAAATTTTCATCTTTTATTCCATATTCGGACAAATCTTTCACCCCGGGAAGTGCAGCCATTGATTGGGGTATACTTTTGAAGGTCTCTGTAAGGGCTTTTTGGACCCACGGTTGCCACAATAGCCAATCTTGCTCAGGTCTCTTTGTTTTTTCCAGAACAAATTGGACAATACCACCTAGTGCGAACAAATCCCACCCTTCTTCAGATAGATCGCCCAGCCCCACCCCACCTGGCCTATATTTCTGGCTCTCTTTGAGCGATTCCTGAAATTGCAAACTTTGAGACACAAAGGTTGTACTTTCGTTTGGATCCTCGCCTAAAGGCTTAAAACTGGAAATTTTGGCCAAAGCAAATTCCGTAATCCAGGCCATGAATGTGCCATCTTCTTTACGATGAATTAAAATATTACTCGGCTTAATATTACCATGAATCACTCCTGAACTGTGGGCCAGATTTAACCCACAATGAAGATCAATCAAAATTGCTTCCAACTCGGTTGGTCCAATCACCTCGGGGAAATATTCCATCCAGTCAGCCAATGTAATTACCCCAATTTCTCTTTCTTCTTCTGTATCATCCGTAACAGGAACCTTTTCCACTTTTCCCTCGAACCAATCATATGCCATCCAATGCTTCCACTTGAGAGTTCCATTGGTAATCATTGGCCAAATTCCCCTGCCATCAAGTTGCTGAATGGCTCTGCATTCTTGGGCAAAATAATCGGAGAATCCTTCTTTTTCTGAAAGGTCACGATGAAAAAGCTTCAAATATCTTATCTTTCCTTTTTCTTCGCCTGAACCACCTTCTCCTTTATAACTTTGACCACAAGAACCTTCCTTTATCCAGCTTTTTACCTGGTAAGGACCTATTCTCGTGCCGGAAGATAACATGGTTCTCGAATTATCTCACCTTATTATCCCCACTTCAGTTTATTTCGGAGGACTCGGAAATGGGAGTGTCCAATTGTTTCCATAAGCGGGAAAGTTTTTTGGGAAACAAAAATTTCAAGCGGAAAGTTTGGCTGATTCGTAAATGCCTCTCTTCCATCCGCAGAGACATGAGGACCAGCAGAATTCTCTTCGTATTCTATCCGTAAATTTATACCGGATGGAAAAACCAACGGTCTGCTGGTTAAACTGTGAGCAGAAATCGGCGTCATCAAAATAACCTCAGCTTCAGGGTGGGCAATCGGGCCACCCGAAGCCAAATTATAAGCGGTCGATCCTGTGGGAGTAGAGAAAACAATCCCATCCGATGCATAATCTGCCACCCTCTCACTCCCACAGAAAACTGAAAAACGGCCCAGTCGCCCAGTGCTTCCACTCTTAACCACTAAATCATTAAGGGCTAATTTTTCCTCTCCATGTTTTTCCCGGTATCCAATCAGGCTTCTTCTTTGAATTTTAAATTCCCCATTGAGCAAGGGGGGTAATGAACTCGATAAATCATCCGGGGCAAGAGTAGCCAAAAAACCAAGTTTGCCCAGTCCAACCCCTGCTACCGGCACCTCGTGAGTAATCGCTTCGTCCAGCAAATTCAGCAAGGTACCATCTCCTCCGATGGAAAAACAAGCATCCATACCTTTAAGGAATTCATAAGGGCATGGAAACTCCTCGGTCAAACGCACCTCAACCTTGTTTTGCAGGCAAATTTGTTCCAACAACCCGGCAACCTTTTTTGTACCATATTTGGTACGGTTGGAAACAATGGCAATATTTTGCAGGCGGTTCATTTACTCATTTGTACAAAAAATAAGGTAATTCGATTAGCGGGATCGGTCAAGTTTCCGCCATCCAATTCATATGCCCGATATCAACGGATTGTTTTCTGCTTATTTCCAGGCATGATCCTGCAGGAAAATGTTTACGAAACCATTTTCTTTGCTTTGCCACCAGTTGGCGCGTGGATTGAGAAATGGAGCAAATCAAGTCCTTAATTTCTCCCCCCTTACTGAGATATTCGATCACTTGACGATATCCAACAGATTCCGAAAGACTGGGATGTCTCCCGATACCATTTTTTATGGCTTCAGCAGTCTCTTCAATCATTCCTCCCTCGATCATTTTTACCGTCCTAAGATTTATCCTCTCGATCAAGTCGTCATCATTCCGGTTCAGCCAAATCATTTTCTTTTGAAAATTGGGATAAGGTCTGGGCATATTTTTGAATTCCTCTTGTAAATCCAAAAGTGATCGCCCAGACTCGATGCATCTTTCCAAGGCACGCATCACCCGGACTGGATTCTTAATATCGAGTCCACCCAGACCATTGGGATTAGATTTTTTCAGTTCTGAAGACACCGCCTCAATCCCTCCATCATCAAACAAACTCTGCACCTGTATCCGCACTTCATCCGACACCTCAACACCATCAACCACTGCCCTTAAAAATCCTTGGATAAAAAAACCACTTCCTCCAACCACTAATACTTTTTTGCCTCTCGATGAAATATCATCCACAACTTTTCTGGCGTAGGAATGGAATTGACTGACATCATATACCTGGCGAACTTCCGCCAGATCTAATCCATGATGCACCACTCTTTTTCTTTCCCGTTCATCCGGTTTGGCAGATCCTACATCCAAACCCCGGTAAAAAGAAACCGAGTCACAGGATAGGATCTCGGCATTATTCTTCTCAGCCCAATCTAAAGATACTTCCGTTTTGCCCGATGATGTAACTCCACCTAAGAGCCAAAGTTCCTCGACCTTATTTGCCACGGAACAAAATTCTTTGCGGAAAATCTCTAGGCAGCATGTAATCCACGGACAAGTGCAATGGTTTTTTCCCTCAATGCACCAAGCATAGCTTCCTGACTACCCAAATTTTGCGGAATACAATTTACCAAAGCACTGCCCACTACCACTCCATCCGCAACTTTTGCAACTTCGCGGACCTGCTCAGTAGAGGAAATACCAAATCCTACCACCAATGGCAGGCTGGTTTTTTTCCTGATTACTGCCACCCGGTCAGCCAAGTCACTGGCCAGATCATCTCTTTCACCTGTCACACCCTCGCGGGATACATAATAGAGAAATCCAGAAGCAGAGTTGGCAATTTTTGATATTCTTTCTTCGGGTGTGGTCGGAGCAATGATGAAAATATTTGCCAGGCTGAAATTACGGCATGCCCCGACCAGGTCATCAGCCTCTTCGGGAGGCAGGTCCAGGGTCAATAATCCATCAACTCCAGCCTCTTTTGATTTTTCTACATATATCTCCACTCCCTGCGAAAAAATGAGGTTGTAATAGGTGTAAAAAACTATGGGGATTTCTGAGAATTTCCTAATTTCGCAAACCAATCGAAAGACATCATCCTGAGTACATCCAGATTCTAGGGCACGCTGAGCAGCTAGTTGATTAGTAAGTCCATCGGCCAAGGGATCCGAAAATGGAACTCCTAATTCCAAAAGATCAACTCCTTGTTCAATCAATGTTTTGCACACCTCCAGGGAGCGGTTGAAATCAGGGTCACATGCACAAACATAGGCAACAAATGCTGACCGTTTTTCGGCCTTACAATCAGAGAAAAGTTTCGCGATCCGGTCAGAAGTGTTCATAAGAGAAAGAGCATTGAATAATTTCTTATCCATCCTCTGCTGGCAACGGTAAACAAATTACTGATTTCTCGTGATTTTTCTCTATCGATTCATATTTCCTTTGGTCGCACTCCTGGCTTCGCCCTATTTTTTTTACCGAATGATGCGCCGGGGAGGATATGGTTTTAAATTTCATTACCGGCTGGGTTTATTTCCTGATCTGAAAAAAAAGAGCAGGCAGTGCAAAAGGATATGGATTCAGGCAGTAAGTGTGGGTGAGTTGTCTTCCATATCCAAAATTCTGGAACAATTAATTGAGGATGAAAATATCGAAATCATTCTGACTGGAACCACCAGTACTGGCTTAATAATGGCTTCGGAAAAATACCAGCAAAGTGTGCTTGCCCATGGTCCATTTCCCTTGGACTGGTGGTATTTTTCCCGCTTGGCATGGTCCAGAATAAGACCGGATCTGATCATTACAGTGGATAGTGAACTTTGGCCTGAACATTTTCATCAGGCAGGGATTAATGGTGTTCCTGCACTCATTATTAATGCCCGCCTTTCAGACCGCACATTTCAGAGACTGTCCAAGTCAGATATTGCACGAAAACTTTTGTTACCAAGAGGGTTGGAAATTCTAACGACCTCGGAAAGACAAGCCTCGCGGTGGGTGGAAATTGGTGTTCCTTTTGATCAGGTGCAAGTAGTTGGTAACCTCAAGGTTGATGCCGTACCGGATTCAGCGGTCAATCCTGTTTCTGCTAATCAATTAAAAGATCAATTCGGCTTCAAGAAAGATTCCTTGGTCATTGCCGGCATCTCCACTTGGCCCGGAGAAGAAGAACTTCTGCTTGATACCATTCTCCAATTACGAAATGAACAAATAGACGCCCGACTGCTCTTGATTCCCCGGCATGCAGAGAGAAGGAAAAAAATCGCATCCATGCTCCAGGCAAAAAAGGTCAATCATCATCTGCGTACTTATTCAAAACAAGCTCCCCAGGAAACCCTGGTATATCTTGCCGATACCACCGGTGAACTTTCCACCCTTATCCAATGTGCAGATCTCGCTTTTGGCGGAAAAACATTACCACCCAACCGTGGTGGACAGAATCCTATTGAACCGGTCGCCCTGGGAATTCCCCTGGTTCTGGGTCCTAATTTTCAGAACTTTCAACAAACTTGTGGTGAACTATTGATTCACGATGCCATTCTCACCACCTCATCGGCTGAGCAAACAAAATCTACCTTGCTGGAGTTGGCAAAAAAACCAGAAAAAAGAAATATTCTGCGCCACCAGGCATTGGATTGGATGGCTTCCCAGGGCTCTCCATCCTCCCAAACTTTGGAAAAGATTTACCAGCTTCTGTCCACAATCCCCTGAGCTTTTTCTCCTCCTTAAGCTCGTTGACTTATTTTGCCCAAATGGTAATGATAATGAGACTCAGTCTCAATTAGACCTCTCCCTTTTTTCATGAATCCCCCCCAAAAAATCTCACGGGCAATTTCCTTTCTTAGTCACGTTCTTTTTTCTCTGGCATTGCTCTCATGTACAGAGCCTCAGGAAAAATTGGTTATCGCCCTGAAGGCTAATAAAAACCCCGAGGAAATGCTGGCAGAAAAAGAGGATCTCCAGAACTATTTATCACAAAAATTAAATCGGGAAGTGGAAGTGCTTATACCTACTGATTCCTCCGTGGTAATTGAATCATTCCGCAACGGAACATTGGACCTTGGTTATCTCAGCTCTACTGATGCTGCCCGCAACCTTGATCAGGAAACCGCGTCCGTGCTGCTTATTCATTTGAAAAATGGTTTACCCAGTTACCAAAGCATCTGGCTGTCCCTTAAGGATAAAAGTTATCAATCAATCGAAGAGCTAAAAAATCAACCCGTTGCATTTGCCAGCCGTTCGAGTACCTCTGGCTACTTGATCCCGGTCTGGGATTTAGTCAACAAAGGATTGGTTGGACCAAACATCTCCCTTACAGATTTCTTTTCCCAAACAATCTATGGAACCGGTTATGTTTCTGCGGTTGAAAAAGTCCTTAGTGGCGAAGTGGAAGCCGCCGCAGTCAGTGACTATGTATTCACCGGGGACAATAAATATTTGAACGATGAACAAAAATCCCGCTTACGAATTATTCAGCAACAGGGACCCGTTCCGTCCCACACCATTTGTGTCCGATCATCCCTATCACCAACTGACCGGTCCATTCTCTTAAAAACCCTCCTTGAGATGAATCAGGACAATCCAACCCTGCGGGACAAGGTATTCAATGGGGAGCTTATCGAAGTCGATCAAGACGAGCATCTTCGCCCGACCCGGGAGGCTATAGAAGTCCAAAATTCTCTCAAACAATAGAATTTCTCTTTTTTATTTTGTGCCAAGCTAATGAGCCAGATTTTGCTGAACATTAAGAATCTGGGATTTTGCCTGGAGGATAGATGGCTGTTTCGCAACCTTGAATTTTCTGTTCCAACTTGTTCATTTATTGCCATTACTGGACCTTCTGGCGTAGGAAAAACAACCCTTCTTCGCTCCCTCAACCAGCAGATTCCTGCATCCGAAGGTAATATTCATTCATCGCTGTCCAAAGGATATAAAACCTCGATGATTTTTCAGGACTTACAGTTGTCTAATGGAGCAAGCACCCTCACCAATGCCTTGAGTGGATGCCTCAGTCGCCATTCCTCTCTCCGCACCTTGCTCGGATTCCCCAGAAATGAGAAGCAGGAATGCCTGAATTGGTTGGCAAAGTTTGGATTGGAAAACAAATCACACCAATGGGCATCGACTCTTTCCAGAGGAGAACGCCAGCGCCTTGCCATCTGCCGCACACTCCTGTCCTCCCCCACTCTTCTGCTGGCGGATGAACCGGTGGCAAGCCTCGATTCCAGCTGGGCCATTAAAACTTTGAAAATAATCAAGGATACACAGGGAAAAATTGGTGGAAGTGTGGTGTGTTCGCTGCATGATGAGGAACAAGTCCGCCAATTTGCAGATTTTGTTCTTCGTTTAAATCCGGATAACCCGGAGGCGTGGACCTGGGAAAAAATCTCTCCAACCCAAGCATGAACATGCAACATGTACCATGGCATAGCCGTTTTGATCTTCTTGGGATCACCGTATTGATCTTTTTTGCCTCTTCTGTGATTGCCCTTCCTTCCATTGAAGGATCTGGCCGGGATCTCGATTACCTTGGAAACCTTAGCCGATTTGCAGCTCAATTTTTTCCGCCCGACTGGTCTATTTTGGACCGGACACTTTCCGGCCTTCTCGAAACCATTCAAATTGCTCTCGTGTCCACCCTCCTTGCCATCATTCTCTCCTTTATAATATCCCTTGGGGCATCCAGAAATGTGGCTCCAATCTGGCTACTTTGGCCTACCCGAATGCTCCTAAACCTGATCCGCACAATTCCCAGTTTACTTTGGGCCCTGCTTGCCGTCGTTATTGTTGGATCAAATTCCCTCGCTGGAGTGATTGCACTCACATTTTACAGTGTTGGCTATCTTGCCAAGTTCTTTAGCGAGACTTTTGAATCTTCCGATCTTAGTTCTCAAAAAGCTTTAAAATCTCTGGGTGCAGGACCATTACAGGCTTTTCAATATGGCCTCTGGCCAAACGCCCGGCCAATTATCTGGAGTCATTGCTTATGGATGCTGGAATACAATGTCAGATCTGCCAGCATTATTGGATATGTCGGTGCCGGCGGTATCGGTTTACATCTCAAACTTTATGCGGAATCTGCTGATAGCTGGAATAAATTTTCCCTTGTTCTGCTTTGCATACTAGTGATTGTTACCCTGCTTGATTTTGCCGGAGAAAAAATCCGCAAGTCACTCAGGGATAAACTCGATGGAGTCACATCTTAGACGCAAATTCCGCTGGCATCTTATTTGAGGTTGGAATCTTTGTAATCCGCAAGGAATTCGTCCATTACCTCGTCCACCGCCTCCAGGATATAAGATTTGTTCCGTCCGGCATTTCCAAACAAGCCATATCTTCCCTGCGGTAGTTTAATAATTGTGCCCACCTCACTTGGGTCATATCCATATGCCTGAGCCATTTTTTTTAAGGCAACTTCGATAGTGAAATTGGTTCCTTTTGAATGAATCACCAGATCTACTTCGAGAAAATGAGTACTTTTGCTTGGTCTTTCCGGTTTAATTCCAGACCTTAATAATTTCTCCCTGACCCGTTGCAAAATGTCTTCTCTCGACACTCCTGACCGATTCCTAGGAATTTCAGAAACAATGGGTTCCAGTACCCGATAATTCCCGTGTACCCTCAATCCATCAAACTTTCTAGCCTCCAGTAAATTAGAGCAAAATATCTGGTAAAGAATTCCAAAAATAATTATGGGTACCGTCTTCCTTGGTAACGATGAAGACATTTTGTACCTATACTTTTTTCTCATCATTTCTCTCTCCTTCCCGCTCAATTAAATTGTGAACCACATCAGATTTTTGCTTCCACTTTTTGGTAAAACAACCACCCATTAAAAAAAGAACAGCGAGGAGAATAATACATTTATACATATTTACACTATAAGTGCAAATGTCCTTTATATCCACTAATTTTCTTTAAAATTTTAATGATGTTAGTTTAGGAAGTTTATCAAAATTGTTGGTTGCTGATCATAAGATTTTTGACATCAAATGGGTGTATGCGAAGTAGCCCGTTGAATAAGCTTGGAAGAATTGTTTTCTTTTCTCTTATCTTGCCCATTTATTTGGTGCACGGATCTTCCGTTCAGGAGGCGATGGATTATTACGAGGCAAACAATTACTTCCCTGATTCGGGTTTACGTGCGGGAGTCGAGGATGCCTTGAACAGGATAGATCTGATAGGTCATGAAAATGATTGGGATCTGGGAGCAAAAGATTGGTCGGGTGATGCCACTTTGGAGGACTATTTTCTAAGTAGGATTTACTATATTTTAATACAAAATGCCTCATCTATTGAAGGGCTTGAGAAATTAAAAAATCTGTGGTTTCTAGATTTAGAACGATCCTCAGTAACTGATTTTTCGTCCCTCGCTAATTCCTTCTCATTACAAAATCTCGTATACAAAAAGAGTCAACTATCTGAAATCGATCCGAGCATATTTGGAATCGGCAGTCTCTTCTCCCTCAACATTTCTGAAAACAATCTTGCCGAAATTCCAGAAGTTCCAACATCCTCCAACATCCAATATCTTAACCTGGAACTTAACCTGCTTGATTTTAGTGACCCAGACATACTCAATTCGATCAATGATATAAAATTGAGGGGAATTAATGTAATTTACGAAACTCAATTTCCGCAGGCATTGCTTAATTTAAGCCAAAGGTTGGCAGACAGCCCAGATGCCAGTTCTGCAAAAGAAAATTTTCTTCACGGGTTCGAAATTTTAATTGGTCTTGGAGAAGACGAAAGCTTCAAGCAATTGATTTTAAAGTCCGGAGAAGTAAATGATGCTTTCTCCGCATTCACCTTAGCTGACTTCCATGGAAATATAGAAACTTTCGAAAATGAATCAGGGGAAATTGATGAAAGTGCAGACATCAAAGATGTGGAAAGTTTTTTAAGATATGACTCCAGATTTAAATTAGAGACATGCATGGAATATCTGAAAATAGCCGCAAATATCGGGGATGAATTTATTATCGACCAAGCATACACTGGTTCAGTCGATGAAATCAGGGTGGATAAAGGAGACATTCTCATGTGTCTGGCCATTGCCAACGGGCTGCATGGATTTGTCGAGTTCGCAACCAGCTATAACTGGAAGCATAATATCAAGGATGCCGAAACCCTTAATGATATGGATCAAGTGAGCATGGAAACTGTGCTCAAAGACCAAAAACTCCTGGCCTTGCAAAGTTCTTCTCAACTAATCAATTCCCGGGAATCTTTTATTTCCGCTTTTGATTATTACAATCAATCGATGGCTATCATTGAGCAAAGAATCGGAGAGGAATATCTTTTCACCTTAAATGAGGAAGATATAGATGATAAAAACCAAGTAACTGCAGATCTGGCAGAATTCATATCTGTTATTTCCTCGGAATCTTACACCATGGGTGACGATGAGTTTTCTGGAGACAAAGCTGTGATTAGCCCTGATGCTCTCTTTAGTGGCCGCTTTGACCCAATCAACCAGCTTCCTCAATCCGAGGCCGGTTTCTTATCTGTCATTGGAAATAGTTTTACAACCTCGGCAGTAGATGATCCCACATTTGGAGGATTTTTTCCCAATTGGGATCAGGAATATCTTACCCAAAAATTACTCGACTGGGAAATGCTCGACACCAATGCCAGTGCTATGTCATCCGCCAAGTTGGTATCTTCGCAAGAGGAATGGTATCATTCGGGCTGGCTGGGTTACTTTTTCCGGCCAAACGGGCAAAATGATGATTCAAAGTTTTACGCCTATCATCAATTTCTTGGATGGATTCGGGTGGTTTCAACGAGTTCCGAATCCACCTGGATTTTGACTATTGGTGGTGATTCATCAAATAATGTCTTGTATTGGACCCGCCCTACCCTGTTTCCGTATCTTTATGACTATTATGCTGGAACCTGGCATTACCTATCGACCGAAGGGACACTCCTCACCTGGAATCCTCAAAATAAAACCTGGAAAGAATAAATTCTTTTGCTCTAGATTCATTCATTCCTGTTGTTGAAGATTTTTTTATATCATTGATAAAGATATTCACTCTAACAGCTTTTACCTTAGCCATTTTCTCCAGCATTGGCAGGTCTCAATCTTTCGAAAGTTTTTCCAATTTCGAAAATGTAACCCAGACTTTTTACCATTCTTCAACTGGCAGACCATATTTAGAATTTTTTTATTCAAAAATCGAAAAGGAATACAAAAAACTTAAATTCCTGAAATTTGGACTACCAACATTTGTTGTCCATGGTCTCAATATACAATTTGATTTAGCCTCTTATAATCATGTGCAGGTTCTAAAAAAACTTTCTGATTTCGAAAAAAAATCCGCTCTCCGCTTTGTCCTTGCCCGAGATTCAAAATTAAAATTCATCCTGCCAAACAATGAATTCCTGGAATTGGATGCAAAAATACTAAAATCTGGAAAGCTTGGAAATTTTAGTACTCAAGATACTAAAATTAAAACTGCCAAAGGCATCCAATCATACAAATTCCTGGATCTTACATTCCAAATGGGCAACCCCGGCTACAAGCTTATTCAGAAGTCAGAAAACTCATCCCTCTTAACCATGCTCTATGGGGTTTCCTCATCCGATTGAAGGACTGGAATTAATATCCTTCCTGAGAATTTTTATTTTAGAATGAATGGGATGCCATTAAAGAGCCTCCCAAGTCGAAAGCCTCATACTTTGAGGAATCTCCCTGGAGAAGCTCCCCTTTTTTATTCATCCTCAAAATCGAACAGGTCAAACCAAGATCCAAACTCAGCCATTCGGTTGCTTGCCAACTACCGTTTATTCCCAGACTGGTTAACCAGTCCACCCGGCCATCATTTTCATTTTTCAAATATTCCGACCGGGTAAAGCTGATATTTGGCATAACCAGAAACTGCCCATTTTCTCCAAATACTTTGATTAACATAAGGCTTAGCCCCAGTTGAAAATTATCCCCATCATCTGCAAATTGACCGGGTATTGGATAAGGTAACACCCGGTCTGTCATCGAATACCGGGACATCCCATCGAGCATCAGCAGAGTGGTTTCACCAAATGCCCAGGTCTTTCCAACACTCAGGGAAGGAGTAAACCCGTCAGACATTTTATCCCCCGTGTCCAAACTATTAATCAGGTTATATTCATATCCAATGGAGAGGCTAACTTCCTTGGGCAATTGCAGGCCTAATCCTGCCTTCACCAGACCAAATCTATATCCGAGTAATTCCTTAATATTTGCACCCCTCACATCTTTATCCTCGTAGGTTGCCACCTGCATCATCAGGTCGAGTTTGGGTACCATTGTAATGTATGGTCCGACCTCAAAGGCCTTGGTGGAAAGAGACGCACCGGTCATATTTTCCCATACTCCAGCCGTATCCTTCTTACCGTCCAGACGTAAAACATTCTGTGTGTAATAGACCCGTGTACTTGCAAATATACTCATAGAAAGAGGTGCCTGTGTTCCTGACATTGGCTCTGCCTGGTCTGTGCTTCCCGAATCTTCTTTCGTATCCTTTGCTTTTTTGGGCCGGGAAACCATTCTCCGGTTGGCCAAAGAGCCCAGAGAAATTGCCTGGGGTGCCAACTCTATGGGCAATGGCCCGACCCACCCAGGGGCCGATTTATCGACAGGTACTGGTTCTCCACTAACTGCAAAAGGGAAGTTTTGCTCTTCTGGCAACTCCACTTCTTCGGCTGGTTCGACTTTCTCAACAGGGAGCAATGGTTCTGGCTCATCCTCTATTATTTCTGCCGGAACAAAAGTTTTGTTTTTAAGGGAGCCCAAGGGAATAGAACCGGGGGCTAATTCCTGAGGGGTGGGACCAACCCATGGTCTCACCACCTCCACCAGTTTTTGCTCACCCAGATTTGATTCAAATTCTGAGAAGTCACGCGGTTGGCTGAATTCCTCCGCAATTCCTAATTGGCCTAACAGGAAATAAATCCATCCTGCAAAAAATCGACTAATCCAACCCTTCCACATCTCAGCAAGCAATATGATCACGGACGGGCGATCGTTCCAATCTTTATATTTTTTCCATGCTGATCAAAGCTTGGCCGGTCATGTAACAAATTCCCACCTGTTCGCACATTTTCAATAAAGTTCACCCTGCCAATTTGTTGGGCTGCAGGAATAGATGTGCCAAAATTTGGATATTTTCCATCCACCGGTCCCTTCAAACTATTTAATCTCACCTGGGAAGCACCAGGGAAATTAACATTTCGCAACCGCATAGTGGTCGCTTCCATGATTATTCTCGAAACATCCCGCTTAAAGCCTAGGCCATCCACATTCAAATCACGACGGGCTTTTATCCTGGCCAATTCACTCGCTCCAATCACTACTTCATTCAAAGTGACATCCCGCATTCCCCGGATAGTCACTTCCTTGTCAGCATTCAATTCAACTTTATTAAGTAAGAGATTCTCCCGGGTTGCCAGCACCAGGTCACTGGTGGCGGATTTCAGAGTAACTCCTTCCTTTATCTTCAAGTCTCCTGAGCTCATCAGCACCAACTTAGCTCCCTCTTTTTCGGTGGACTTCCATTCAAAATCACCGAGGAAATTCATCTCTCCCTGACTGATCAGTACAACCTCTTTTACCCCCTGACTGAAGTGACTGCCAAATGCCCTGGCATTTTCAGTAACAATTAAATTATCACCCCCCAGAACCTTATCTGCCCCGTTTACCAATGCATCCAGTTCCAACTGGTCATAAACATTGGCAATTTCTGGAAAGAAGGGATTTCCAAATACTTCTTCTGTAGCAAAGCTATCGATTGTGGAAAAATCTTCCACCTGTAAATCCCTGCTCAGTACCTCCGCCACTTCTCCTACCCTCAACCATTGATCATTCAATACCCCCTCTGACATCTCCAGTAACTCTTCCATCAATTCACTATTGCCCTGTTCCTTGAGCTTATCTCCCAAGGCAATTGCCCGTGCATTGGAAACCATATCCGGCTCACGATCTGGCATATTTTCAGGTCTCACCACCCCACGGTTTATTTTTTGCAGGGATTCTTTTAGCAGCACCGGATCCACCGCCGCATCGAGCAACTGGATCAACACATCATCGTTCATGGTAAGCAATAGTTCACGGGTTTCTTGTTCATGCCCAAAAAAGATATCGGATTTATCGCCCTCAAATTCAGACATTGAAAGTAAACGGCGCACTATCCCCGGACTCTCCATTACAATCGCTTCCCTTGCCTTGGGAGAGAGCCGTTCAAACTTCTCCGTCTGTTCTTTGGTCAGACCAAATCTTGAGAGTTTCTGGTTGTTTTTAAGGTTAGGATTGTTTTCCAGAAGCATCGATTTATCCGGCTGTTCAACCTTGGTGTTTTCCGTATTTATTTTCTTAACTTGGCTTGGCTTGGCAGCCTCTTTTGGGGCATCACCTCCTGGCTTTGTACCTTCCTGAGTTTGATCAATACGTTCACCTTTTTGTCCCTGGTTATTCCCAGCCTCACTTGATTCCGGCTCATCTGTGCTCTCATTAGGTACTATTTCACTGGGAACTGGTTCGCTGGATTGCTGGGATTCAGCTTTTTGATTGCTCTGTTCACCACCTCCCTGCTGCTCTGTCACTTGGTTTTCGCTATCTTGCGGTTCATTGGATTTGCTTTCCTCTCCGGTATCATCCGACTGGGTACCTTCCTTAGCTTCCGTATCCTCATCGGCCTCAGTTGCAGCATCGGAGTCGCTCTCTGTCATTGCTTCGCTCTCCTGTGCGATCTGCTCGACCGCAGTTGCCACTTCTCCCAAGGAAATGTCCTGGGTAGCCTCAGTGGCCGCCTGATTGGTCGATTCTATCTTGCTTGCAACAACTGGATTGACTGGTCTGGGAGTGGCTACTCCACTTGGTGAAACACTCAGTCCACTCCCCTGGCTTACAGGTATAGGCTGTCCACCACCCGGGGGAGTAAAGGCCACCGTCGATTCGGTCACATCCAGCTGCACCCCTTGGCCTGGATTGGATGCCATTTGAAACTCGGTCCCTCGGATTCCCGCCACCCCAAGTGGCGAATTAATGTTAAAGACTGATCCTTTGCTCAGCTTTTTTGTTTTCACCACCAGGGAACCATACTCCAGTTCAAGATCGACTTTCGACTGACTTGGCTCGCCAGGCAAATCCGCCAACTTCCGACCATCATCTTTAAATGGTTCCTGCTCAAAAGTTGCCACTTTCATGCGGGTATTTTCCGTAAGAGTGAGCAAGGTACCATTACTCAAAAGCCCGGTCAGTTTTCCATCCTCTCCGGTTTCGACCAAGTAAGTGGAAGGTATAATACTTCCAATCTTTATATCTTCCTGCTGGGTTTCCTTCTCATCCAAGTACCGGACTGTTCCCTCGGTGCTGATCAAAATCAATGCACCTTGATTCGACTCCGCATCTTGGGCGATAAGCAAGCCTGCGGAGAACAAACTTAATAAGAGTGGGAAAAATAAATTATTTAAATATCTCATTTCACCAGCTCCTCTGCCTTGCTCTCATCCACCGCTGTATCATCGAGATACCGCCATGCATCCTTTGCATAATCAAAAAGCATACGCTTCTTATTTAATCCACCATAGAAATAATACCACGATTCACTCTCACTCGAGTATAGGAAAGGATAGACATTCTCTTTCGTCCACACCCAATTCAGTCCTTCCTTCCATATCCAAAGACCATTCTCCAAACCACCGGTTGGAAATATCCAACCAAGATCGGATTGATACCACCATCCATTCTCTGCCTTAAAATAATATCCGAACCACCAGCTATTCCACCAACCTGGTGCATTTTCCACCTTTTCTGCACCCGTCCAGATATCCCCCCGGTTTCGATTATCAACACCATCCATTCCAGTATTATCAAATTTTTCCAGTAAGCCATAGTGCGTCCCCTCGGAGTTTCCGGCAAAAGCCATCACATAAACCGTTTTGGTGTCTTCTCCGGGGAAGAACTCCAAACCAAACTCGGTCGCATCTTTTGCCTGGGGTACCCGAAACACTCCCTTTTGCCCGGGATCTGCAAATGGAGTATTAAAACTAACCAATAATCCGGTATCCCAATTCCTTGCCCCTTCCGCATCAATAATTTGTCCACCTGCCCAGACCATTCCCTCATCCCGTGCCTCAGGAATTGCAGTCTCCACAATCGGTGCCACCACGTCCCAAACTGAGATAAGGAAAATCTCTTCGACAAATTCTCCTGTGGATACGGTTGCCCGTACCCGGATCGAATACTCCGGTGTTTTTTCATAATCAAAAATTGCCCTGGATTTAATGATCCCATCTTCACTTATCCGGAAGGACCGGTTGCCACTGTCCCCCTCACCACTGACCAATGCATAGGTTATTTCACCACCGTCCGGATTGGATGCATTCAATTCTCCCACCTCAGTGCCAACTGGTTTATTTTCGTGAATACCAAGCTGGGACATTGCACGGAAATCCCGTGGCCTTCGATCAAAATTCGAGTCATCAATCTTGATTATCCTAATTGCCTTACTTGCCTCATTTCCGCGGCTATCACTTATCGAGTAGGAAATGAGATACTCACCCATCCGGTATGGATCCACCTCGCCTGTACTTTCCAAACGGTCAGTTAGATTGCCATCGACCAGGTCATAGGCCACTGCTCCTGGGTCGACAAAGGGGGTTCTGTATGGATGCATCAAAACATCGGGTCCGCGCAAGGTAATGACTGGCGGGGTTGTATCTTCAACTATAACTTTGCGTTCTAAAACTTCTGCAACATTTCCGCTGGAATCAATAAATTCATATGTGAGGGTATATTCCCCCGGAACAAATTCATCAACTTGTCCAATTCCAAATATTGTTCCATTTCCATCCACATCATCCACCCATTTTGCTCCCAAATCATCAAATTCAAATCCAGCTTCATGAACCTGCAATGTAGCTCCATTTAAAGATAGCACAGGCTTGGTATCATCCAGATCTAATATTTCCACACTAAATATCCTCGTTGTGGATGTATTTCTTTCATCTCTTGCTTCCACAGTTATTGAATAAATGGTTTGGTTCTTTTCAAAATCAAAAACCGTGCCCGTTCTCAGGGTGCCATTTTCTTCGAGATAAAATAGCTTGGTTGCATTATCTTCGAGTGGGTATGCTAAGTCATATGTGATTAATTGGCCTTCTGGATCATTTGCAATCAATTGCCCCACAATTGTACCAACTGGCTGGTTTTCAAAAACCATTAATTTCCGGGTGGAATTTAATTCCTGCGGTGGCCGGTTGGACACAGAGTTTGGATCGCGCGGATCTGACCCGTGGGCAATTTCTTCCTCATTGGAATATCCATCCCCATCGATATCATCGTCTAAATGATCCTCGATTCCATCGCCGTCCAGGTCCTCAAACTCATCCAGTAGATAAATGATAAACGCACCCTCGGTGGAAGTATTCCGCTCATCGGTTGCCCGAATCCGTACGGTGTACTCGCTGGCATTGGTTTCGTAATCAAATAAAGTTTTCGAGCGAAGAGTACCGTTGGCATCGAGCTCAAATAATCCATTATGCTCACTCCCCTCTCCCACCACCAATGAGTAGGTAAGTACTGCCCATTCATCGCGGTCATAAGCCTGGAATTTTCCGACCAATGTTCCAGCGGGTTCATTTTCCTTAACCGTTAAAGCAGTGTATATCCGCAAGCCATCATCGATGGTCATGTTCACATCGGAACTTCCAAGGAATCCAGCATACTGACCGGTCGTATTATCATCCGAGTCCGTCCATCCGGCAATGGGGTCGATCATTCCAAACTGGTCATAATCTGAGGAGTTAGATTCGCCCGCACTTGCGGTTCCCTCTGCCTGCTCTGACCCATATGGGTTATTTTCGTATGGATCATCGAGTAAATGAATGGTGAATACTTGCTCGGCAGTTTCATTGGTTTCATTTGTCACCCGTGCACGGATCAGGAATTTGGAAATTTCTCCCTCATAATCAAAGGACTCTGCAGAACTGATTAACCCGGAGCTATGCAGGATAAATAAATTATTATGATCATCGCCCTCTCCCTCGACTAGTTCAAAAGTTTGTGCACTTGATCCCGTGCTGGTCAGTTTACCCACCGGCACTCCTGGTTTCTTATTTTCAGAGACATGGAGTGGTGCGAGAAAATCGAGGTTTTCCGGAGTGGCATTGGCCACCGAGTTTGCATTCCGGGGGTTGGACGGATAGGCGATTTCTTCCTCATTGGTGTATCCGTCCCCATCGATATCATCATCCAAATGATCTTCAATTTGGTCCCCATCCATGTCCTCGTAAATATCTAGCAGGGTCACTGTGAAATTACCCTCGGTAATAGAGTTATACTCATCCTTTGCTTGTACGCGAATATTGAGCAAGACTCCGAGTTCCTCATAATCCAGAGCACTGGCAACTTTTAACCCCCCGCCGGAGGTTATGCTAAATAAAGAATTATGGCTTGCTCCTTCCCCATCGACTAAATGATAGGTTATTGCATCATACTCTCCATCGGTGGCATTAAATTCTCCGACAAAAGTTCCGGACGGTGAATTTTCTTGAACAGATAAATCGGACAAATTGATCAGATCGATCGGGGCAGAATTGGCAAGGTGTGGGCGCCAGTCCTGCGGTCCCCAATTTTCATTCATTGAGAAGGCAGCGTGAATTTTTCGTTTATTGATATTCGAAAGCCCGCTTGCTCCAGTAAACATGTTGAAAATTTCAACCTGCGAAATATCCCAATTACTTATATCCTCGTTAAAACTTGCCCGATCTGAAAAAGCACCGAGCATATTGGTAACCGCCGATACATTCCAGTCGGATATATGCCCGTAGGTTGCATTTGCTTCTACCTGATTCTCAAACCACAAGTTAATTGCAGTTTGAAAATTATGGTCGTTAATTACCACATATTGGCGCCAGTCATAGGGCCAGTTGGGATTGGATGAAAAAGATTCATGAATAAGGCCCTTATTTGTATTGGATAAGGAAGCGGGATTGAAAAAACTTTCGCCCATTCTGTAAGCTGAATCGATGGTAGAAATATTCCATCCGCTTAGATCTTGATTAAAAGAAACAGCATTTTTAAATGTTCTCCTCAACCACTCGTTTGATGTGACATCCCAACCTCCAATATCTTGATTGAAAGAGGTGGCATTTTGAAACATTTGCCACATCGATGTCACTTTGGAAACATTCCAGTCTCCTATATCCTGGTTAAATGATGATGCCTTATTAAACATTGAACCCATGTAAGTAACGGATGAAACATCCCATTTTCCGATATCCTCATTAAAGCTAGATTTAAACTCAAAAGCATTTCCCATGTTCGTGACCGCCGAGGTGTTCCAATCACTTATATGGCCGTAGATTGCTGTGGCATTAGCCTCGGCATCGAACCATAGAGCAATTGCATCTTGAAAGTTAGAATTGTTAAGCGGGGCATCTCCCTGCACGGTAAACTGCTGAACCATCCCACTATGGTTTGTACAAAAGTAGTACAGATCGCCCATATGGCCTTCGGGAATGGTTACTTTTATTTTGCCTCCCGTGCCAGTCAATGGGCCCCCACTTACCAGGCTTGATGATGTATCCCCATAACTCTCCCCAATCATGAATGGATGACTACCCGAAACATTATCCGCCACAAATTCATAGGTGTTACCAGAGATTAATTTGAATGAGCTACTAAAGTCTACAGTCTGACCATCAGAATCAGTAATTTGATAATAAGGAGAATTAAACTGTCCGCCGGATACGGTAAATATCTCCTTGGGTTCCTGCAAAAGAGTAACCGTAAAATTTCCCTCTACGAAGGCGTTGTATTCGTCCTTTGCCTGTACGGTAATGGTGTAGCTTGAGGCATTGGTTTCGTAATCAAAAGTGGTGGCGGTTTTAAGGGTGCCGTTGGTATCGATCGTGAACAGGGAATTATTGTTTTCCCCAGCAGGAAGGTGGAAAGTGATCGCGTCCCCTTCCTGATCGGTGGCGTTGAATTCACCGACGATGGTGCTGACTGGTTGGTTCTCGGCGACGGCGAGTTGGGAAGTAGAATTGAGGTCAATGGGAGAAGAATTCGCAACTTGGGGTGCCCAATCGTAGGGCCAGTTGGAATTACTGGAGAAAGAAGCGTGGATGCTACGCTTGTTTGGATTACTCAAGGTATTTGCATTATCAAACATCCCGATCATAACTTCAGCCGATGATACATTCCAATCGCTCAAATCATTATTAAAAGCAGTGGCCCCCGCAAAGGTTGAATTAAAGTCATCCACCATCGATACATCCCACCCCCCGATCTCTTGGTTGAAGGAAGTAGCGAAACTAAACATCCATTTTAAGCTAGTGAGCGAGGATGTATTCCAGTCTCCAATTGGTTGGTTAAAGGATGTGGCACCTTCAAACATCCGACCCATGTTGGTGACCGAAGACGTATTCCAGTTACCAATTGGTTGGTTAAACGCTGACGCTTCATAGAACATTTTGTTCATTTGAGTGACCAAGGAAGTGTTCCAATCTGCGATTGCCTGATCGAAAGAGGAGGCTCCAATAAACATGGTACTCATATTTGTAACTGAAGATGTGTCCCAACCTCCAATTGGTTGGTTAAATGAAGTAGCGTTCTCAAACATCGATGTCATCTTGTTGACAGATGATGTATTCCAATCCCCAATCGCTTGGTTAAAGGATGTAGCTCCGGCAAACATTTGGGTCATATTGGTAACCGAGGAGATGTCCCAATTACCAATCGGTTGATCAAAGGAAGTTGCGTCTCTAAACAATCCAAAAATTTCAGTTACGGAGGATGTATTCCAATCACCAATTGGTTGATTAAACGCGGAGGCTCCACTAAACATGGAACTCATATATGTAACCGAAGAAGTATCCCAATTACCAATTGCTTGGTTAAAAGAACTGGCACCGGAAAACATTCGTCCCATATCCGTGACTGATGATGTATTCCATTCCCCAATCGCTTGGTTAAAAGATGTAGCTCCGGAAAACATTTGGCCCATATTGGTAACCGATG
>JAYODK010000058.1:0-7548 GCA_038106225.1 Opitutales bacterium
ACAAAGGGGCTTGACCAAGCCGCTCATGGAGAGAATGGTTACTCCCTCAGTTAATCTATTGTCCACCCCACCAAATTAAATCTTTTTAAATATATGAAACTTATCAAATCCATTATCAAGCCGTTCAAACTCGAAGATGTGAAGGATGCTCTTTCCGAAATTGGGATCGAGGGCATGACTGTGATTGAAGCCAAAGGGTTCGGTCGTCAGAAGGGACACACAGAAATCTATCGTGGTAGCGAGTACACAATTGATTTTTTACCAAAGGTGGTAATTGAAGTAGCAGTGCCTGATGATATTGCAGACAAAGTGATTGAAACCATTGTTAAAGCCGCCAAGACCGAGAAGATAGGAGACGGTAAAATCTTTGTTTTACCAGTCGAGCAGGCTGTTCGTATACGGACTGGAGAACAGGGCGAAGTTGCCCTTTAAGTACCGTAATCGGTCAGATTATTTTTTTCTTACCTTAAGAAGGCTTCCGGAATTTCCCGGAAGCCTTTTTTTTAGAGTAAGCCATCAAGAGTCCAGATCAGCCAGGCAACAGTTGCATAGACTGGAAAAGCCATCAGTTGCCTGAAGGACTCCATCCATGCTCCTGGCTTGGGTAGTTTCTGCAACCATGCAGGAAAAAAAGAGAGCAGCAAATAGGGGGTGGATAGTCCAAGAGCAATACAAGTGAATAGTGAGAAGGAAGAAAGCGCGGGCATGGTCAAGGCAGCACCCACTGCCACTCCCAGAAAAGGAGCCATGCAGGGTGTTGCCACCACTGTGGCCAATACTCCGGAAAAAAAAGACCCGGCTAGACCAGATTTTTGTGCAAGACCAGATCCTACACCAGAAATTGACATCCCCATTTCAAATACCCCACTTAGACTAAGTCCAAAAAGAAGAAGTATAATGGACAGGAAGCCCACAAATGCCGGTTCCTGCAATTGGAATCCCCAGCCAAGCTCATACTCCAATCCATCGCGCAGAGCTAAGAGGAGCCCTACCAGTACCCAAAAGGAAAGAACTACCCCAATGGTAAAAATCCATCCATGGAGGGAAATCAGCCCACGGTCGCTACCAGCTTGTTTTACAAAACCCAAAATTTTCAATCCAATAACCGGAAAAACACAGGGCATAAGATTGAGGATCAATCCACCCAGCCAGGCAATTCCGAGCAAGGCCAAAAAATTATTTGAAGCAAAAGAGTTATCGAACCTCGACTCTTCCTCCCTAATTGTCTGAGCAAGAGATCCGGCCGAAAGAATTTCAGGGAAATAGATAGGCTGAATCACATTTTTCCCCTTTTGGGCTGGATAATAAACATTGAAGGGCACTCCCTCCCGACCATGGGATTGCAAAGATTTTAGAATATCCTGACTTTTCTTGGTCCAATCTGCCCTGAGCAAAGATACCTTTTTTTCCAGCAAAGCATTTCTCACTGAGATATCCGCATATACCCGCTTGTTTACCTGGCAGGAAAGACACCACTTTGCAGTGTAGTCGATGTAAACCGCCCTGCCCTCTGCTAATAATTCATCCTCCAACTTTTGAGACCACGATTGCCAGTTCAAGGATTGAGTGGATATGACTTTGCTTTTAGAAGGATATACAAGCCACAAACCAGCCAATAGACTTGTACAAGCAAAGATCTGCCAACTCCTCACAAATACTCCAGGCTGGCACGACCGACCATATGCCCATGCAGCCATTGAGATTACTACCATGCCAAGAAGTATATTCAGTAGCAGAAAATCATTGGGAGATGGAACTGTTTCAAGAGTGGAGATTTGTTGTTGGGGGATTGAGCCATCTACAGTGAGAGGTACAGACACTCTCCATGCACTGCCAAAATCCGGATGATTAATAAGCCCATCCAGTGAACTTGGAAATTCTTTCAATTCTCTTGTGAAGTGCCAGTCAATTTGCAGGGAATTGCTATCGGTGCGAGTACTAAGATTGCTTATATCAGCCAAGATATGGGGAGTTTCAGGAAAAAAAGAAACCTCCTCCAAGGACAGATTGGAAAACTGTTCAGACTGAAGAAATAATTGGCCATTTCCTTCCCCAAATGATGCACGGGCCGAAACATTTTCAGGCATTTTTACAGGAAGAAGATTCTTCGCCCGATTAAAAACTGAGATTTTTTCTTCATTCAATTTTTGTTTATCCGCAAGATTAAGGGAAACAAAAAAAGGATATTTGTAAGGCAAACAGGATGACTCATTGCAGATCAGCGCATCAAAAACTCCCCCAATCTCTGGACTCCTGAGCATAAAAGAAGGGGCAGATAAGCGGGCAAGAAGAGTGAAGTTTTTGTCCAAAATATATCCGCTAATCCCACCATATTCATAGAGATCAGGCACAGGAAATTGCAGAGGGTCAGCCGACCAACCTCGAGGAAGTTTCCAGTTTACAGAGGTAGGATAGCCAGACTCACCAGCATTTTTCCAATATATGTGCCAACCAGGAGCCAATGATATCTCTAATCCAATCCAAATCTCAGAACCTCGGGATACTTCGGATGTATCACAAATTACCTGGATATCTATTAAGTCCTCTACCTTTACCTTCTTGGCAAAAATAAATGAACCTAAAAAAAGTCCAAAAAGAAAAACAATAAAACGATAATGTCCCGCCAGCATAGCAAGCAGATAAAGGATCAAGGAAACTGGTTAAAGCTGCCCCGGGTACTCTCGCAAAATTCTTCCATTGATTTTTGAAGGGCAGTTGGCCAGGTAATGTAATCTGGCAAAGTCTGGAATACATGAACTCTGGGAATTTTGGAAATGCCCAGTTCCAGTCCAGCAAGAAAGTTATCAAATGCTTTCTCCCAGGGTATGGAAAATTTACGGGAAATTAATTCAGGCTGCATGGAGTCGAGTGATAATCTTCTCAGTGCAATTTCTTCAATCTCCCCCTGATCATCCGGTAAATTTCTTTCGCTCTGTAAAGCGACCAGCCACAATCCAGCAGTTTTTCTGATTAACGAGCTCAATTCATCCCCAACACCAGCACTTTGTGGACGGTTTAAAAAGTTTGCAGAGAGTGAAATACCCAATCCATTGTAATCATTTCTCGAAACTTCATCGGGGGAGAAATCAGGCATATTTCCCGCCAAGAAAAAGACCACATCTGGATCATAACTCACGGCAGTGGCCAAACCATACCAGGGACCAACAACGCCAGGCAAAACCTGTGCATAGAGAAGTTCTTTGGGATAAAACTGGTTCCTTCCTTCTTTCAGCAAGTCCGGGGTGTCCCCAAGGCTAGTTATCCATTCGGTTGCATAGCGCTTGTTTTCCTCATTTGCCCGGAGAATGGTTTTTCCCAATGCATGAACCTCCCGAAGGTTCCAGCATAAAACCAGATTAAAATAGGAATTATCGGAAAGCTTGGTCAGTGATTCAAGCACGGCTAACTTCATACTTTCCAGACGACCCGTGGCATCTGGACCTTTTAATTGATAGGATCCGACATCCATCACATAAACAACATGCTTGGCCTCATAAGCCTGATCCAGAAATTCCACCCGGTTTTCCAATGAGAGGGTCGATGGTGGTTGAGGAAGTTTCAGTTCTGGGGTAAGCATTTGCTCGAGGTTTGGTTTGGAGTTTTGAGCAAGTTCAGGATCCTCAAGTTTATTGCCATCTGCCATACCTGTCTTATCCCCAAAATCATCCACCTGTTTGATCAGATCATCCAGATCAGCAGGGGTGTCCAAAAGAGCATTTTTTTCACTGGCATTAAGATCTTCAACAGCATCGGTGGAAGATCCCAACATTCCCGCAATAGGCGAATCCTGATGTGGCTTAACTGATAAATACCAGACTCCCCAAACAATTGCGGCCGCAAGGTTGCTAAAGATGCTGAGAATCAAAAGTAGTTTAACATACCAAGGTACAAATTTTACTTTCCGGGTTCGGGTGGGACGGCTAGCACGGGATGGACCCATTTCATAGATTTTTCCACCATTTTTGATCAAATGATCATGCCATGCCTGAAACTGTTCATCGGTAATGCCATATTTTTTACATTGTTCCTCTTTGGGAACTCCACGAATGATGGATTCCAAAACAATCCTGAGCTTTTGCTCTCCCGTAAACTCCGCCGGCATAATTTTCTTTTATATCAAAGCATGCAGTTTCGTGCAACTGCCAATGCACAAACTGCAGCAGTATCCACCCGCAGCACATGGTCCCCCAAAGTAAAGAAATCGAAACCGCTTTTTCTGGCATTTTCCTCCTCTTTCAAGCTCCACCCTCCTTCGGGACCGATATAGATTGAAAGTTGCCTGCAAGCTGGACTGGGAGAAAGTTTGATTGCATCAGTCCGCAAGCTTCCCATCCAGCAATTCTCCTCTTTCTCAACTTTAGTCAGTTGATCCTCGAAATGAATCGGGTCATCAAACTTTGGCATCCAGGTATTTCCTGATTGTTTGCATGCTTCCTGAGCAATCTTTTGCCATCTTTCTTTTTTATCCGCCAGTTTTCCTGATTCAAAAACACCTTCGGTTCTATCGGTAATCAGAGGGATTAACCGGGAAACTCCCAGTTCCGTCAACGGACGGATTAATTCCTCCCATTTATTTCCCTTACCTAGTGCAATTACCATGCGAGTCTCCGGTAATGCCGGCATTATTTGATCAATTCCCAATATACGAACCCTAACTTTTGATCGGTTAATTTCCAGGCACTCAGCGGAAAAACGTCCACCCCTGCCGTCTAATGCTTCAAGCTTATCCCCTTTCTGCATACGCAGCACCCGAGAAATATGTATGGATTCGTTTTCAGGCAGGATAATTTCCTCCCCCAATTGGGAGGGAGAATCCATAATAAATACCCGGATTATTCTGCTCATTTCAGTAAAGCTAAAAAATACTGCTTGCTTGGCAACTCAACACCATGCAAGGGATGAACCTGTGCAAAGGATTGAATTTAAAAAATCATGCGAATAAGTGGAGGTAGAGCCAGAGGTATTCGATTAAAGGTTCCCCAAAAAGCAGGCGTTCGCCCAGCTATCGAGACCACCCGAGAACGTCTCTTTTCCTCAATTTCCCAGTCTGTGAAAGATGCCTTCGTGCTGGATCTCTTTGCTGGGTCCGGTGCATACGGTCTGGAATCCATAAGCAGGGGTGCAAGACATGCCACATTTGTGGAAAAGAATCGACTGGTTTTTAATTGTCTTGAAGCGAACCTGGTATCGGTTCTTAAAAGTGCAAACCTAGATAGAGAAGCAGGCAAATTGGTCAACCGAAATGTCCTTGATTTCGCCAAAGATCAACCGCCACAACCCTACGATATTATTTTTATTGATCCACCCTATGTCGAAATTGAAAAACTCGTCCCCAAAATTTTTGATCTTTTACTTGCCAATCAATATACTCTATCACAAAGCTTGGTCATTCTTGAAACCCCAGGTGATTTAAGGATGGAGCTTCCTAACTGGAAAGAACTCCGCGTACTGGGGAAGGAAAAAAAAGGATCACCGGTTCACCGGATCTACTCATCCCTTTAGACATGATTTGCCCAATGCCGGGCGGAAAGAAAACCGACCGAGGCAACCATTGCGGTTTCCACCCTCAATACCCGTTCTCCCATATGACAAAGCTTAAAGCCTTGAATACGAAGCGTCTCCCTCTCGGCACCGGACCAACCGCGCTCAGGTCCAATTGCCAGTTTTATATTCCGTGACCCCGATAGATTCACATCTGATAGGGCTTCGGTGGCTTCGTAAAGATCTAGGGCCAGTCGAATTGTTGAATCTGACCGGGATGAATCCAGAGCATCTACCAGGCAATTAACTCTTAAAAAGTTGGGCAAATGGCATGAAAATGCCTGCTCTGCTCCTTTGATCAGCAATCTTTTCCACTCATCTTTCCATAAAGAACTTTGGCCATAAGAGACTTCCCCCTTATCAGCAGGAAAAAAGATTAGCTCCATCACGCCAAGCATGGCCGCTTGCTCAATGATTTTACGGCAGGTTTGCGGACGGGACAAACCTACCAAAATGGAAATTGGCAAAAGATCACTCGGGTGAGATTTTTTCCATTTCAGGGAAATTCTTGCAGCTCCTGAATTTGTCCATTCTACCATTCCTTTTCCCCTCGGCCCATTGACCAAGCCGAAATCCACCCAGTCACCGTCAACTATCCTCAGTACTTTTTTTAGGTGAATTGTGCGTGGATCTTCAGGAGACCACTCAACCTGGTCGACAGCATCTTGGAGAAGAAATAAATTCAATGGGACAATAACCAGAGGGCCTGATAGGGCCGGAGTTCCAAACCTTTATCGCCCCAGTCTATCTCCCCGCCTGAGATCAAATCTCTGGATTTGTTGGATGGAAACCATTTTTTTATTTCATTCATCGGTTTGACCAGACTTGGAGTGGATAGAAAATTATATAAACAAACAATGGATTGATTGCCATCCTGGGACGAACGAACCAATCCAAAAATGGAATCTCCAAGATCCAATATTTCCTGATTTGAATCCGGATGAAATGCTGGTGCAGATGCCCGTTTTCTCAATATTGTTACATACCAGTCGAATACCCGGGAACCAGTGGTATTCTTTTTTCCGAGCATTGCATCGAGATCTGCAAGTTTCCACTTTTTCCGGTTCAGGGTACGGGCACGACCCGTTTCTTTAAAGCCTTCCAGATCATTGGGCGATGCACAAAGAGAATGAAAATAAACCGCTGGAATTCCTTGAAGTGAAAGGGCAAGTGCCTGAGAGCACATAAAACGGGCCTCTCCAAGTTGTGGTTGTTTTACATCTGATAGTGCGGAGAAGTAAGTGACATTCAATTCATAGGGAGACTCCGAGCCATCAGACATGCTACGCATGGATACCATGCCTCCCTTTTGCTCTATTTCCTGAGCAAGGGAGAGTACTTCATCCCTCGGCAAAATCCCCTCCAATGGACGGACTCCCACTCCGTCATGACTGGCAGTAAAATTAAGAAAATGACACCCCTTCGGAGGAGGAGCCAATTCAACAGCCCAGTTCCTTAAATGCTTGGAAGTTCCACGCAGCAAGCCATGAAGAAGCAATGGGGGCAATGAGAATTGATAGACTGCATGGGCTTCATCTCCTTTGCCAAAATAAGAGATATTTTCATCGTGAGGCACATTGGTTTCCGTAAGCAAAATCGTTTCTGGTGCAACCACCTCCACAAAATTACGGATCAATTTGATAACTTCATGGGTCTCAGGAAGATGCAGGCAATTCGTGCCCAACTTTTTCCATAGAAAAGCAACCGCATCGAGCCGCAAAATCCGGCAACCCATGGAAAGATAAAAGAGAATGATATCCAGAAACTCAAAGAGCAAGTCCGGGCAGGTCCAATCAAGGTCCACTTGATCAGCACTGAAAGTGGTCCAGACCATTTTTTCTCCGCTTCTGGTTTGATAGGGAGTAAGCAACGGAGTGGACCGGGGGCGAACCACCTCAGATAAATCCGCATCGGGATCTCCCTCCATAATATAATTCATTCCTGGTTCCACACCGGAAACAAATTCCTTAAACCAAGGACTTTTGGACGAGCAATGATTGAGCACCA
>JAYODK010000010.1:0-43740 GCA_038106225.1 Opitutales bacterium
CGAGGGATGTTTTTACTTCATGTGGATTTCCCAGTGCAACTCGAACCTGATAACGCGTCAGGTTTTTGCGAATTTGATTCCAGCTTTCTTTTTGAGCCCATGGGCCCGATGCTTTGTCTTCCTCGCTTTGGAGTTTATTTCTCAAATCTTTAAAAAAGGAAGTTCTTTTTTTCTCGTCCGCAGGGACGACCAAATTGGCGGAGGCTGCTTTTGCCTCTTTGGCAGATGCTGCAGCTTGCTTGACTTCCTTTTTAACTATCGAGCTTTCTGATTCCAAACTACTGACCCGATTCTCCAATCCACTAATTTTACCGAGGATAAGATCAAGCTTTCGGGAGAGATCGGCGTTGGTAACTGAATCATTGCCAGTCAAAGCGAAAGGCAAAAGGATCATCATAGAAAATAATAATTTATTCATTCAGATATGATGATGATGAAATCTTGGATCATGGGCAAGCCTGCCTTATTAAAGATTCAAAATACTAATTTAGACATTGCTAAATCTAATAAAACTGCATCCATCGATGTCATGAAAGTTTTTTCCCTAGTATTAATGACTGTCCTGATGGTTAAAATTATACACGCTGAAAGACCCAATATTGTTTTCATTCTGGGCGATGATCAGTCATGGAAAGACTATGGTTTTATGGGAAGCAGGGAAGTTAGTACTCCAAACATAGATGCCTTGGCAAAAAACGGACTGACTTTTAAGAGGGGGTATGTTGCTGCACCCATCTGCAGACCTTCTCTCGCATCGATGGCAACCGGCCTCTTCCCTCATCAACATGGCATCACGGGAAACGATGTTTTTAAAACTAATAACCGTGCTAAACTGGATATTCCGTTCCGTCAGGCATTTCATCAAAAACCAAGTTTTATTAAAGAGTTGGTAAAACTTGGCTACCTTGCCCATCAGTCGGGCAAATGGTGGGAGGGGTCATGGAAGGATGGTGGGTTTACCCATGGGATGACTCACGGAGACCCCAATCGGAAAGGCCGGCATGGGGATGAGGGACTAAAGATTGGTCGGGATGGGATTAAGCCGATTACGGATTTTGTGGAGCATGCACAAAGGGAGGAAAAACCCTTTCTCCTGTGGTATGCTCCTTTTCTCCCCCATACTCCTCATAATCCTCCCGAGCGCTTGTTAAAGAAGTACCAAAAAGAGGGCAGACCCCTTGATCAGGCAAAATATTATGCGATGTGTGAGTGGTTGGATGATACCGTCGGGGAATTAATCGGTTATTTGGATGATCAAGGATTGAAGGAAAATACCTTGGTTGTTTTCACCTGTGATAACGGCTGGTCCACCGCCAGTTCCAATGCTGATGATCCAAACCAGAAACTTTTTCGCAGCTATGCTCAACGGACGAAGGGATCGCCCTATGAGGGAGGCACCCGTAATCCCATCCTTCTTTCCTGGCCCAAAAGAATTGCACCGGCCGATTCACCTGATCTTGCTCATGCGGTCGATCTTATGCCCACTATCATCAGTGCGGCCGGAGGGAAAGTTCCTCAAGGATTACCCGGCATTGATCTACTGGACGAGTCCGCACGCAAGCAAAGGGACACCATTTTCGGAGTTAATCACTCCACTCATAATATGACCTTGGGTAGTCCCGATGATACCCTTCAATACATTTGGTGTATCGAAGGACAGTGGAAATTGATCAGACGTTATCGTGGTAAAGATATTTCGAGTCATTACAGTAAACTTCACGAGTGGGACAAGGATGACTATCATTTATATAATATCTTGGAAGATCCTAATGAATTGAATGATCTTGCAGATGCGATGCCTGAGCGGGTTGAGCGTATGTCTGCCATAATCGAGCAATGGCGCAAGGACACCAAGGGATAGAGCATAATTTAAACTCTTGAATTTATTGCCTTTTTGCTAAGCTTTACAGTTCATCCTATGAGAAAATTATTCACCGGTGCATTTTTTTTAATTCTCGGTTTTTTTCAGAATTATTCGAATGAACTAATTGCCAAGCAATGGAAACCAGATGATGCGGCCGCCATATTCTCAATCAAGCCCAACAAAGTGCTTGAGAGTTCATATCTCTTGGAGGTTTTAAACACTTACGGCTTTATTGGTTTTGCTTATTCCAGTTTCACAGGTGATCCCCACATAATTTCTTTGCAGAATGAAATGGGTGTGCAGATCAAGGACGCGACCGAAGTTTCCCTGGTGATGGGTAATTTTCTGGAAACCGTCCAGAATATGCCCGTTTCTACTTCTGGAAATTTTAAAGTCTTCGAGGATTTTCCGCTAACCATGATCCTCCGGGTAAATGGAGAAATCTCTCCTGACACAATCTTTGAAAAGTTTGATAGGTGGGCGTCCGGACCTTTTTACCATCAATCAATGATCGAGCGTTTTCGAAAAGATGGCAGTACAACTGCGGAAGAAATCGATGAGATGAGTAGAAAAAACCGCTTAAAAAAAGAACTATATGCCAGTATGCAAAATTCTGAAAAGGTTGGTAAAACAACCATGTTTGCAATCCCCATGGGTATGCTGGACCAAGTACTTCAGAACAAAGAACTGGAGATTACATTGGGCATTCAAGCGGAAAAGGGGGCATCCACTTTTGCCTTTGGAAGACGAGATAAGGTACTTGCCTTTTTTGACCATGAAAACCAATTTAATACCTCAATCTCAGAGGAGAATGGCAAAGATCAACAATTTGCTTCCTTCAGCATCCCTTTTGACGAAGGGACTCTCCAAAAGATAAAAACAAGTAAGTTGTCCGAGCCCAATGGTCCTCTAGGTCCATTAGCCATAAGCTTAGGCGATGCGATGTATCAGATAAGGGAAGTTTCTGGTACCTCTGCAATAATGGGCGGACGGGCACATCTCGACCTTACCCTGAGGTGTGCTGATGCCCAATCCGCTCAGGCTATCTGGAGTATTGGCCAGGCAACTTTGGGCATGGCGCAACTAACTGCTATGAGGCAGAGAATGAAAAATCCTCAAACCCAACCCTTACTTCCCCTCGAATTTCTCAACAAGATAAAATTAAAGTATCTGGGAAATGGGGTATTCGTTCACTTCGATGCCTCCCCTGTTGAACTTTTTCCCTGGGCTGCAAACAAAAAAACTCCCTGAGATTCAGGTGGTTTGATTCAGGCAATGCTGGGCGTAGGATTTTATTTTATCCCGTACCCCAGTCAGTCCATTTCTACGGTTGGGAGAGAGGTGTTGGGTAATCCCCACCTCGGATAGAAAATCCGGCTCCAGATCAATTACATCCTGCGGGCTTTCCCCGCTGTATAACTGACACAGGAGGGTGGCGGTTCCCTTTGTTATGGAAGCGTCTGAATCCGCCTGGAAGAAACATTTTCCATCCTCAAACCGTGGGAAAATCCAAAGTTGGGAAACGCAACCCTTTATCAGAAAGGTATCGATCTTGTATTCCTGACCCAATCCTGGTGCATCCTTTGCCCGGTCAATAATGTAGGCGAAGCGTTCGAGATGATCTTCGAAGGGCAACAATTCATCTACCAATTGATCACGTTTTTCTTCAATGCTCATGGTATTGGATTTCCTGGAAACTGAATAGGTGTATTTTCGTAGCTGATCGAGCCTATCGTAAGTAACTTCAAACTACCTCTTAGGGGAAGTAGGTCAGCCAACGATGAGTCCGAGCGGAAAAGGGAGGTATTGCCTATGGTTTCTCCGGTGGCAGCGTCGGCAATTGCGTGCAAAGGAATAATGTTGCTCGTATCATTGGTCTCTAGGATTTGCAGATCGATTTGCTTTTGGGAAATACGGAGGTAATTTTCAGCATGGGCGTCCAGAATGAAAAGTTCAAGCTGTCCATTTTCGTTGGTTACAAGCTCAAGGTTGTGTCCGGATCCATGCTTGCCAAGTTCGTAGAGTATTCCGCCACGCAAAGGCTTGTGAATATGCAGTGCTCCATGCTCTTGGGCATGATCAGAACATCCGAAATGCAATATGATCGCAAGGGCTAGAATGAATGAACCTAATTTCATCTTAAGAACAATTATAGTGAAGGTGACCTAAGGGAGCAAGTGCAAGCCCTTGCCTGATTAACCTTTTCCTAAGAGCGATTTTCGCGTGGTCAGATGTAAAATCCTGTTCTATGGAATATACCAATGAGATTTTTGTATGCCTTATTTTTGATTTTATTGTGGTGCCAGAATCTATCTGGGGAGGCTTTCATGGAAAGAGCGACTAATGTGGTTATTGTTATCACTGATGATCAAGGATATGGAGATCTTGGATGCACTGGGAACCCGGTTATTCAAACACCAAACTTGGACCGTTTGGCCAACGAATCGGTCTGGTTGACAGATTATCATGTCGCTCCGACCTGTTCTCCCACCCGGGCTGCCCTGATGTCGGGCCACTGGACAAACCGCACCGGTGCCTGGCATACGATTATGGGAAGATCGATGCTGAGGGAGGACGAGGGCACCCTCGGCCAATTCTTCAAAGATGCAGGATACCGGACTGGAATGTTTGGGAAGTGGCACCTCGGGGATAATTTTCCTTACCGTCCGGAAGATCGTGGATTTGAAGAGGTATACCGCCACGGTGGCGGTGGGGTGGGGCAAACGCCCGATGTCTGGGATAATGCCTATTTTGATGGTGGTTATTTTCACAATGGGAAGATTGTTCCTGCCAAAGGATTTTGTACCGATGTGTTTTTTGATCAGGCCAACCAATACATCACCAAATGTGCCCAGCAAAATAAACCATTCCTCGCTTACATATCGACCAATGCACCTCATGGTCCGTTGCATTGTCCGCAAAAATATATGGACATGTATAAGGGGCAGCCTGCCCGCACCGCTGCTTTTCTGGGGATGATCACCAACATTGATGACAACATTGGCAAAACCCGGGACTTACTCAAAGAACTTGGGGTGTACGAGGACACCATTTTTATCTTCACCACCGATAATGGCACCGCTTTTGGGCATGATGTCTACAATGCTGGTATGCGAGGCAAAAAGGGAAGTGAGTATGATGGGGGGCACCGCGTACCTTTCTTTCTTCACTGGCCCAATGGTGGAATGGATAAACTCAAAAAAATTGACACCCTTTGTCATGCGGTGGATATCGCTCCAACCCTTCTCGACCTGGTCGGTAAAAAAAGTCCGAAAGGGTATAAGTTTGATGGTATTTCTCTATCCCCTGTTCTGCGGAGTAACACCAAGGTCGACTGGCCGGATAGAATGTTGGTCACTGATTCCCAGCGGGTGCGTGATCCCATCAAGTGGAAACAATCTGCGGTAATGAGTCAGGGGTGGCGTTTGGTAAACGGTAAGGAATTATATAAAATCGATACTGATCCCGGTCAGAGTAATAATCTTGCATCAGAGCATCCTCATAGGGTCGAGGAAATGCGGTCATTTTATGATGCCTGGTGGGCCGAACTGGAACCCACTTTTTCCCGTACTACAGAGCTGCAAATCGGGCACCCTGACCATCCATTAGTCACCCTCACTAGTCATGACTGGATTCAGGAGGCATATCCTCCGTGGAATCAACAGCAAAACCGGGCGAAATTGCCGGTTCGTACATCTAGTGTAGGATTGAGGCACGAGGGTCACTGGGCGATCAAGGTTCTGCAGGGGGGGAATTATCGAATCCGGGTGCGTAGATGGCCGGAGGAATCGGGTAAAACCATAAACGAGGCATTGCCTGCCGGAGAGCAGGTGCCTGGTGCGGACAAAGCTTTTCGTGCTCAGGTAGGTTTTGGAATTGAGGCTACTTCTGCGACCATGCGCTTGAATGGCAAGAACTGGGAGACCAAGCCAGTCCCGGAGAATTCCGAGGAGGTTTCATTTAGCCTACTTTTATCCGAGGGCGTTCACAAACTGTCTCCATATTTTACCATCCCGCAGGGGGAGCTCGGCTGCTATTACGCAATTATTGAATCACAATAATTGGCTTGATGGGCTCAAGATTTTACCCTCTGTGTTTTCTGGTATTTTGCTGTCACCTATGGGCGAAACCAAACCTTGTAGTATTTCTGACTGATGATCAGGGTTGGGGAGACCTGAGCATCAATGGAAACACCAATCTTTCCACCCCGAACATAGATTCCCTAGCGAGGGACGGGGCATCATTCGAACGATTCTATGTATGTCCGGTCTGTTCGCCGACCCGTGCAGAATTTTTAACTGGCAGACACCATCAACGCACTGGGGTTTCTGGAGTTTCTGCCGGGGCTGAAAGAATAAATTTGGATGAAACTACCCTCGCCGATCTTTTAAGAGGTGCTGGCTACAACACTGGGGCATTCGGTAAGTGGCATAACGGCATGCAATATCCCTACCATCCATTGGGTCGAGGATTTGATTATTTTTACGGATTTTGTTCAGGCCATTGGGGGCACTATTTCGAAGCTCAAATGGAGAGAAATGGACAACTCGTGAATGGGGCTGGGTTTTGCGTGGATGACTTTACAAATGAGGCAATTAGTTTTATCGAGCGATCGGTTGAAAGGGAGGAACCTTTTTTCACTTATATCCCATATAATACACCTCACAGTCCTATGCAGGTGCCGGACCGGTGGTGGAATAAGTTTAAAGACAAAAACCTCAACGGAATGATGAGGCACAGAAATCCAGAGAAGGAAGATCGGTTGCATCTGCTTTCGGCTCTGGCAATGTGCGAAAATATCGACTGGAATGTTGGACGGGTTCTACAAAAACTGGACGAATTAAATGTGGCTAATGATACCATTGTGGTCTTCTTCACCGATAATGGGCCCAATGGTTTCCGTTGGAATGGAGGGATGGAAGGAAAGAAGGGGTCTACGGAGGAAGGAGGTACGCGTTCACCCCTTTTGATTCGCTGGCCGGGAGGCATCAAGCCCGGGATAGAGATTACCCAGATCGCATCGGTTCTCGATCTTTTTCCTACCCTGACTGATCTTGCCGAAATCAATCGGTTTCCGAAAAGCCCCTTGGACGGTAAAAGCCTGAAACCTCTTATTGATGGAAAAACAAGCCAGTGGGAAAACAGAACTCTTATTTCCAGCTGGAAAAACCGCGTCGGTGCAAGGGATCAGAGATTTAGGCTGGATTTTCAGGGAAGGCTCTACGACATGATTAACGATCCCGGCCAGCGTATTGAAGTGAATCAAAAATTCCCTGAACAGTTGAAAAGAATGAAGGCAAGAGTGAAAGAGTTTATCGATGAAGTCCGGTCTTATCCCGCTGCTGATAAACGCTCCTTTGTTGTTGGTCATCCAGATGTTTCATGGACACAAGTACCCGCTAGAGATGGAATCCCCCATGGGAAAATCAAAAGATCCAGTAAACATGCCAATTGTAGTTATTTTCTTAATTGGACGGGAGTGGATGATTCAATAAGCTGGGAGGTGGATGTGCTTACGCCGGGCTTTTACGAGGTTGATCTTTGGTACGCTTGTCCGAAAAAAGACTTGGGTGCGATCATGGAACTTTCTTTTCTTGGGAAATCTATCAAGGCAAGAGTTGCTACCGAAGTAGATCCTCCTTTGTTAGATAAGCACGACCGTTATCCTAGGATAGAGGGTTATGTGAAAGACTTCCAACCATTGAAAATGGGAAAGATAGAATTACCTGAGGGTAAGGGTTTACTAAATCTTAAAGCCTTGGAAATTCCAGGTGATCAGGCATTAGAGGTTCGATTGTTGATGTTGAACCGAGTGCCCAAAGAAAAAATCTAGGCAGCTTCAAGCTGCTCTTCGGCCAGTTGCCGCTTGAGGTCTCCAAAGCTGATCATCTTTTTATTAGCTTCGTCCCAGAGACGAAACTTGATCGTTTTCAAACTGCTCAAGAGATTGAGTTCAGGGGCAACCTGAAAGAAGGGGTCGGAATGATGGCATTTTTCCAAATTATAATTAGGAATCATCGGGTTGAGATGATGGATATGGTGGAAGCCAATGTTTCCTGAAAACCACTGCATAATACGGGGAAGTTTGTAGTAACTACTGCCTTCCATGGCGGCGGCGGTGAAGTCCCAATCTTTGCCCTGGGCCCAGTAGGTATCCTCGAACTGATGTTGTACATAAAAGAGCCATATCCCGCAACCACCAGCAACACCCATCATAACGGTCTGCAAGATAAGGAAGGGAACCAATCCGAAAACCAGACTCATGGCAGTCCCGTAAAGAAGCAAAGTAAAATTCATCAAATAGACCGAACGGCGTTCGCGGGGTTTGCATTTGGAGGATGGTATCCGCTCCAGCACAAAAAACAGAAAGAGAGGAGCCAGCCCGAAAAGAATGACGGGATTACGTAAAAGTCTGTAACTGAACTTGATCCAGCGGGAAGAAGTTATGTATTCCTCAACCGTCATGGTCCAAACATCCCCGATTCCTCGTTTGTCAAGATCTCCGTTGGTGGCGTGATGCACCGCATGTTCCCATTTCCAGTGATGATAAGGAGTAAAAGTAAGCATGCCGGTGAAAAAACCGAGGGCATCATTTGCTTTTTTGTTTTTGAAAAAGGATCCATGCCCACAATCGTGAAAAATGATAAATGCCCGGACAAGGAACAATCCAGCAGTTGCAGCCAGAGGAATTGATATCCACCAAGAAAAAGGGCGTAAAAAATAAAGGGCTATCCAAATGCCGAGAATGGGACCCAGGGTATTTACACATTGCCAAATGGCCCGCCCGAGATGTGGTCGTTGATACTCCTCCACAAGTTTTTTCCATTCCGCCACTGACTTCATGTTATTTTTCATATTGTTTTCCCCCTGTAAATTTACCCAACTAGACTATTTAATCATTGATGAAAGCAAGAAGCAAGGACTGAAAACTATTACTAAACGGGTTGAAAAATAGTCAATTTCTGACGATGTCGCTTGAGCGAAACCATCAAAAGTTTATTAAAGATTGTCACGATCATGGAAACTTTTACCAAAAAAAATCAGGCTTTTGGTCGATCGATCGAATCTGGACTGGAGCAGGTCTCAACCGATCACGAATTTCTTGTGCAAGCCTTCTCCCGGGTTCTCGAAAGTCTGGGGGTTTCAGATGCCGCCATCATCTTGAGGGAAAGAAACTTTTCTGACCCCGGAAAAGTGTTAGACCCTAAAACCTTTCAGGCAATTTCTTTCTATTTTCAGTTACTCAATCTGGTGGAGGAACACGGCTCGGGTCGTAGTGCCCGACAGCGAGAAAAGGAACTTGGGGGAGATGTAGAACCTGGGCGCTGGGGGCGTTATCTTAAACAACTAAAAGATGCAGGATTTGATGAAAAAGAGGTGAGGGAAGAGCTCCATAAGGTAAGAGTGGAACCGGTTTTTACCAAACATCCTACGGAGGCCAAGCGCTGGGCGGTGCTGGGCTTGCATCGAGAAATAGTTCGTTTGATGCGTAAGCGCGATGCGGTGGAGACCACTTTCGAGCAGGTCTTTTGCGACCGATCCCTACTGGCGGTGCTGGAACGGTTGTGGCTAACCGGGGAAATCTTTTCCCGTAAGCCAGAAGTGGAGAACGAACTGGAAAATCTAAGTTATTATTTAAAGCAGATCTTTCCAGTTGTATTTAATCATCTAGACGACCGCTTACGGCATGCCTGGAAACTCGTATGGCCGGATGCTGAGCCTCTTAGTGATGAAGAATTACCAGCACTGGTTTTCGGTTCCTGGGTCGGTGGGGACCGGGATGGTCATCCGAAAGTAAACGCCGCAGTGACGCGTGCAACCCTGCAGACCTTGAATAAAGGGGCGGAAGAAGTGGTCCGTTCCCGCTTGATCGAACTAGGGCAGAAACTTGCCTTCAGCCGGGCGGGGTTGGCTGCACCAAAGGAATTGATTGAGTGCTTGTGCGAATGGGGATTACCTGAGGATATTGCAGAACCCTGGAAAGCATTTGTCCTCGGGGTTATTGATCGTTTGCAGGAGGGAATCCTTCCCCTACGATGTAATCTTCAATTTTTGATTACTCATCTGGAAGAGGCAGGCGCTGGCCTTACCGTAAAACAGTATGTTCGACCAGTCCTCCGATTAATAAATAGTTTTGGTCTGCATCTTGCCCGCTTGGACATCCGCCAGAATAGTAAAGCATATGATCTTGCCCTTGGTCAGATGATGCAGGCAGCTGGAATCCAAAACGGAGAAAAATTTGGTGACTGGAATCTCGAGAAGAAACTGGAATTTCTAAATGCTGAACTCAGTCATCCCCGACCGATGACTCATCACTCGATGGAACTTCCCCCGGAAGCAGAGGAAGCCCGGGCGACCTTCTCTGAATTAGTTGATTATCTCCAGAATAACGGCTCGGAAGGACTTGGTTGTTTAGTGGTTAGCATGACGCGTTCGGTCGCGGATTTACTGGTTGTCTATGTGCTGGGCAAGGAGGTTGGACTTACTCGGATTGTCGATGGTTGTATGCGGTGCTCCCTTCCGGTCGTTCCTCTTTTCGAGACCTATGACGACCTTGAATCTGCTCCAGTCATCATCGATCAGTTTCTTGCTCATCCATGTGTCCGGGCAAGTTTGCACACAGGTGTAGAAAAACCTTCTCAGGTTATCATGTTAGGATATAGCGACAGTAATAAGGATACGGGAATTATAGCTAGTCAATGGGCTTTGCAACGGGCTCAGAGACGACTGCTGGAAGTGGGGGAAAAGCATGGGGTATCTCTTACTTTCTTTCATGGTCGGGGTGGGACTGTGGGTCGGGGTGCCGGTCCTACTCATCGTTTTCTCGAAGCCTTACCAGATGGTTCTCTCGCTGGTGGTTTGCGCATTACCGAGCAAGGGGAAGTGATCGGTCAAAAATTTAATACCGCAACCACCGCGTCTTCCAACCTCGAAAGTTTATTGGCTGGTTGTCTTGGTGCCCGCCTTCTTTCCACCGCCAAGAAAGAACCGAAAAGAACCGCGGAGTTGATGGACTGTCTCGCAGAGTTTTCCAGGCTTGCTTACCGCGAACTTTTGGAAACTGAAGGATTTGTTGAGTTTTACCGTCAAGCTACCCCTATCGATGCAATCGAGCGCAGCCGAATAGGTTCCCGTCCAAGCAGGCGGACCGGCCAAGCCAGTCTGCAGGATTTGAGGGCAATTCCTTGGGTGTTTAGCTGGAATCAGTCGAGATATTACCTTCCGGGATGGTACGGGGTTGGTACAGGCTTGGAAAACCTCAAGACCCAAATGCCGCAATTATATGCCGAACTTCCTTCCCTTTTGGCTAGCAGTTCATTTCTGCGCTATGTCTTCTATAACGCTGAAAGTAGCCTCACTAGTTCTGACCCTCAATGGATGCGGGCATATGCCGGATTGGTTGGAGATATTGATCTGCGTAATTTAATACTCGGCAAAATCATGCATGAACATGGTTTAGCTGTGGAGCATTTCAAAAGTTTGTTTCAGGGGAGTTTGCAGGACAGGCGTCCACGCTTCTGGAAGACCTTGCAAGCCCGCGAAGATGCCCTCCGTTTATTACATGGTCAGCAAATCCTGCTTTTGCGGGAATTTCGTTCTGAGGGTGGAGACCAACCCGAGCGGGTAGAGCGGCTGCTGCTGGTGGTCAATGCAATTGCCAGTGGATTGCGAACTACAGGATAGGGTTTGATTACCTAAGAAAACGGGCAGGTGCTTCATCCGCTAAATCGAGTACAGCGGAAATGTTTAGAAAGGTGATTTCACCCATTGTTTCGCATGATTCGAACCGTTTGTCTCGGTGCATCCGGGAGAGCTCCTCCCGCAATCTACGTACTTTTTCATCACTTGATATGCGGTCCTCACACATACAATTTCTCAGCCTCTTAATCCGTGTTTGGGAAAAGTTGAACCTCCGCTGAATCAAGGTGCGTTCCTCCCTTTGGTACTGCAGGCTAGTATCTTTGTTGATCAGACTGGTGCAGAGATTGACTACTGGTAAATTATTTTTGAAGAACTGAGGAAGATAAAAACTTCTTCTTCCCTCGTAGGATTGTTGGTCAAAATCAATCGCCCGTACTCGGTATTGAGTATGTTCAAGATCGGGGGTCATTTCCACCACATAATTATATGCACGCATGTCGCCAAGCAGACGGACAAAGCAACGTTCGTTGAACTTTATGAATTCCTTGGCTAACCGAACTTCGTTTATCTCCTCCCTCTCTAAATAGTCTCTGATAAAATCGTCCCCGGGTACACCGATTATGTGTTCCTCGATCAAGGTGTCCTTGTCTACCTGAAAATTAATCTCGTTAGGGGAGAGTAATTGTTCAAGTTCAAGTCCGTATACTCGGGAAGCGTCTGCTTTCTTGATGTAAAAATAATCGTGGTTGTCATTATACTGGTTAACAATGCGGATGCGGAAAGGCTTGGTGTTTCCAAATGTGCAGTAGTCCACCCGGTCAACATAGAGATTAGGAAGAATACGTTCGTCCCCACCAGAGCGCAAAAGAACATATATTTTTTTCAGACCTTCAAACATTTCCCGACCATAGTTCTGATCATAGACCATGGTTTGCCAAAGGGTGTCCTCATTTTTGGCATTCATAACTGGGTAGCAGTCCTCAGATTGAAGCAGGTTTTCATAATGAACGGGTAGTTCATGTTGCCGGTTGTAGCCTTGGAGGTATTCTCGCAGCGGATCACTCAGCGGATAAAACTTCTTTTTTTGCTGCTGTACGAGATCTTCTTTCATCCGTGCTCGGTGGGTCTGCTCATAGGGGTGGAAAAGTATGTTCTTAACTCAGTGAATCAACTCATACAAGGAGCAAAGCAAACATCAGAAAGACTTAGCCTTCCTGCAGTAAGCGGGCAGGTTTACTTTGCAATACTTTACGGGCTGCCAAGTCCGCTGTAAGAATGGAAAGTCCCACCACCACCATCACCACAATTAAAGGCAGATCCCAGCGAAAACTCCATACCCGGTCAAATACTTCCACCGCTAGAAGATAACTGGTTAAAAGACTGAGTAGGGTGCCTATGATAGCAGCACTGCCACCTAGAATCCCAAATTCGAACCATATTTGCCCGCGTATTTGCTTGCTCGTAGAACCAAGAATTTTCTGCAGATTAATTTCCCAACTCTGACTGCGTGACTTTTCCCGGACGACACAAAAAAGGATGACCAGTCCGGCAAACACCGACAGAGTTGCCATCAACTGCAAGGACCAGGTCATTTGCCCAACAACTTGTAAAATCTTTGCTCCCGTTCTCTCAACATCCAGTATGGAAACAGTAGGGAATTCACGAACGAGTAAGTTTTGAACCCGTTCTTTGTTTTGTGGACTTAAATGATGGATGGTTCCAAGAAAGGTTTTGGGTGCTTGATCCAGCACCCCAGGTTGCATCTGTACGAAGAAGTTTGGCTGGAAGCTGGTCCACCTCACCCTGCGTAAATTAACTACGATAGTATTAATTGTGGTGCCTGCGACCTCGATACCCATTTGGTCACCTAGTCTCAGATCCAGTGCCTTGGCATACTTATGTTCGACCGATATTTCAGCTGGTTTGTCAGATAAGGGATCGTAATTTCCAGAAAAAGGTCTACCGGCAAGTAATTGTTCACTTTCTAGAAAATGATCTCGATAACTGAGGTTGAAACTTCGATTGCGGAAGGCATTACGTCTTTGTTCATCCGGATTGTTGAAATTCTTTTCCAATCGGTTCGATTTCTCGTAGGGCAGTCCTCTTATTGTTTTAATTTTCCCTCGCACCCATGGGGTAATATTTCTCAGTTGGATATTCTGATCTTTTAATAATACTTCCACATCCGCGAGTTGGTCTTCCTGCAGATCGAAGAGAAAAAGACTGGGCAGGTTGGTGCTTGGATCATCCAACCCGATTTCCTCTGCCAGTCCATGATGGGTTTGTGGAATCAGGGTAAGCAAAAGAACACCCAGTCCGATGGCAAGAAAGCCCGTCAGTGCACCCGAAGGATTTCTTGAGAGAGAACGCACTGCCAACCGTATGGGGAACCTAGTCTCGCGAAATAAGTGCTCTCCGAGTTTGAATCCGAAGCGTGCGAACAGGTATAGCAGCACCAAAGATCCAAGAAAGCACCCAAAGAAAATATTAGCCAGTTTGTCCGAATGGGTTTGGGCGATGCAAAGCCCCCAGAATACGGAAAGTCCAGGAAGGGAATATAATAGGGTTACCCGGGATGAAATGGTACCAGGACGAACAGATTCCTGAAATAGTTCAGATGGACTGAATCTACCTACTTTACAAAGTGCTGGTAGGGCGAGCAACCATCCCGCTCCTGTTGCCACGCCTAAGGTAAGAAGAATGCTGGGTAAACTAAAGAAGACCTCGATTTGAGTGGTACCAAACCCGGAAAGCATAGAACTTATGGCAGGTAGAAAAACCGAACATGCAAGGATCGCGGGCACAGAGGCAAATATACCCAGCAGGATTAATTGTATCACAAAGATACGAAGAGTGGTTTTTCGAGTGGTTCCCAGACTTATGAGTGTGGAGATTTCCGGCATTCTATGAGTAAAAAATCCATGAAAGAGAAAACCGCTGCCCAGGCAGGCGAGAAAAAGGGCTACTAGGGATACCAGGGAAAGAAAGTCGGAAAGATAGCGTAACAATCGTCCCGCCCGGTGTCCTGCTTCTCGATGGGTATAGGAACGGATTTCGGGAGAATCGATTGCTTTTGCCAGACCCTGTCCAAAAATATTTGCATCTGCATAATCGGGTAGTTTGAAAAGATGGGTGTAGAATGCCAAGCTGCCTTCTCCTAGAAGTTTTGTTTCATCGAGGTAATTTTTGCTTATAAATACTTTGGGAGCTAAATCAGTTGGTTGAAAGCTCAGTCCAGTTTCCTCCTCGATAAAATCTGCAATAATAAACTTTGTCTCACCAAGTTGAATTTCTTCCCCAAGATCGGCACCAAGTTGAGCCCGTGTCTCCGGATATATCCAGGCATGTTTTTGTTTGTGCAAAAGACCAGTTTTATCACCAGAAAGATCTCCACCAAGTTTGAGTTTGATCGAACCGTAAAAAGGGAATCCAGGATCGATCGCAAACACTTTGACCAAACGGCTTTTTCCGGTCGGTCCGGCTGCCATAGAGAAGAAATCGACCGCCTTCGCCTCGCGGGTCTCTGCAGGCAGGGTTCTTCTAGCCTGAGCAAGTTCTTGGTCAGTTATGATTCTGCGGGCACGCAGGGCGAGGTCTGCTCCAAGTAATTCCTTGGATTCGTTGGATATCTTTTCTTCGATGGAATGGCGAAAGGTGTCCACCAGAATGAAACCCGTCAATCCGAGGGCTAGATTGAGAGAGTAGAAAAAACAGAATGATCTGCTATTCCGTATCTCCCGCCAGGCTTGGCGAAGGATGAATTTCATTCCTCAGTTTCTTCCAAAGCCCCATCCTTAAGGAGGAGAGCACGGTCGCACCGATAGGAAAGTTCGCGGTTGTGGGTAACAAGGATGAGAGTGGTTCCGGACTCGTTGCATAGATTGAATAATACATCCATCACTTCTTCTCCAGTCTTATGGTCGAGATTGCCGGACGGTTCGTCTGCTAAAACCAGGGGTGGTTGGTTTACGAGGGCACGGGCAATAGCCACTCGTTGGCATTCTCCTCCGGACATTTCCGATGGGAAATGAGTTAACCGATGGGAAAGCCCCACTTCCTTTAAAGCGGTAAGGGCATGGGTGGCGTAGTCAGATTTTCCTAATATCTCAAGAGGGAGCCCAACATTTTCGATGGCGGTGAGGTTGCGCATGAGGTGGTATTGCTGAAAAACAATCCCAAGTTTAAGTGAGCGTGTGTGAGAACGCTCGTCCTCGCTCATTTTGGCAAGATCAATCCCATCGATTTTAACAGTTCCCATATCTGGTTTGTCCAGCCCGGCGAGGAGGGAAAGCAGGGTAGATTTTCCACAACCACTTGGTCCAAGAATCGCAATTTTTTCACCTGCGTTTACATGCAAATTAAGTTTTTCCAGTACTTTCACCCTTTGGTTACCCTGTTCGTAGGATTTACAGACTTGGTGTACTTTCAAAATCGGATTCACTATTAGTTATTGTATAGATATTTGATCAAATGTTGGTAGACATTTTCGCAAATCACTTTATGTCCCTCAGAATTCGGGTGAATTCGGTCGGGTAGATTCATCATTGGATTACCGCCCACACCTTCCAAGAGAAAAGGGATCAAAGGGACCTTCATTTCCTCCGCTAGATCGGAAAAAATTTGTGCAAATTCTTTCGGGTAAAGAGGTCCGTAATTGGGAGGAAGTTTCATTCCTGCTAGCATGGTAGGAACTTTCTTCTGCTGAGCTAACATAATTATTTTTTTTAGGTTTTGCTTGGATTCTTTTGCGGGGATACCTCGCAATCCGTCGTTTCCACCCAGTGCGATGATCAAAAAATCCGGTGGGGATTGCATGTGCCATTCAATTCGGGATGCACCTCCGTTGGTGGTCGATCCGGTTACGCCGCCATTTAGCACCTCATAGAAGGGTTGTCCACTTGGGTTATCCGCATTCAATTTCTCTTCCAGTAGAAAAGGATAGCACTGGTTTGGGGATACCCCGTAGCCTTCAGTCAGGGAATCTCCCAAGATGAGGATGCGGAAGGGTTTTTTCTGGGATTGCTTCTCACTTGAGTCTAAATCAATGGAATCTGTTTGATTGCTCACTGGGCAACCGCAAAAAAAAAGGTTTAGGGTTATAAACCCCCAGAAATTTGCCCGTTTATGCAAAGTGAGCATAATTTAGTATTCTAGATCAATCAAATTACCCAAGACCTACCATGAGTACTGCACTAGAATTTTTACACGAGCATGCGTTGACTATCGATTTTGCCATGTTGGTACTTATAGGACTGGTGCAGGTGATCGTCTATCCGGTTTTTCGTGAAATTCCATCCGATCGATTTGCCAAATGGCACCCAGAATATTGTAAAAAAATCGGTTGGTTTGTGCTTCCTCTAATGATCGCCCAGTTGATCGACTCCGCTTCCTCATGTTTTTTTGTGGGAGATGATTTTGCCTGGGCTCGTATGCTTTGCGTAGTATTTGCCTGGGGAGTTACTTTTTTGATATCCGCTCCTTGTCACCGGCGAATGATCAGGGAGGGAAAGATAGACCGCGTGGTGGAGCGCTTAATTCGGACCAATCTTTGGCGAACATTTGCCTGGGCGGGAGCATTTTTGATTTCCTACTCGCAGTATTAATGGGAGATAAAAAGGATCAATTAGAGCTTAAAGATTGTAAGCGGTGTGGTCGCCCATTTCGTAACCGCAAAAAATGGATTCTTCGGGGAATATGGTCTGAGATTATTTACTGTTCAAAAAAATGTCGAAGGTACAGAAATTAAGTACACCTAGGGTCGGTCGGACGGTCTGGTGGATTAAGCGGGATATAAGGTTAACCGATAATCATTGTCTCTACTGGGCTGCTGAAACTTCGGATGAGGTGATTCCTTTTTTCTGTTGGGAACCAACCGTCCTTAATGCCGGGGATTTCGGTTCTTTTCATTTGCAGGCACAATGGCAGGCTTTAGAGGGACTATCTGCTAGTTTACAAATACGTGGATCTGGATTAGTCGAGCGGATTGGGGAAGTTGTGGATGAACTAGATGCCCTTTTTAAGAAGTATCCTTTCCAAAGGATTCGTTCCTATCAAGAGACTGGAAACGATATTACCTTCCGACGAGATCAGGCAGTAAAGAGATGGTGCAGGGAGCACGGAGTGCAGTGGGTGGAATCGGTTGGCAGTACAGTCATACGAGGAATCTCGGCAGAGCAGAAACGCAAGAGATTGAACAAAAATCCACGGGGTAGATTACCGGTTTTGCCGATACCTAAAAATTTATGCCCCCCCCAGGAGAGGTCTTTGTTTGCTAAATCTTTTGACCGGAAGAAATTTTGCTCCAGATTTCCCAAATTTTCAGGTCCGATTTTAACAAGTTTGCAAACCGTAAATGAGCGTTCTGCGTGGAGTACTCTGGAGTCTTTCTTGCAGAAGAGAGGTGTGGCGTATGCTGGTGGTATTTCCTCTCCCAATACTGCATTTTCTGCAGGTTCTCGTCTTTCGCCTCATCTCGCTTGGGGCACAATCAGTTCGGGAAGTGTGTTTGATGCACTAGATCACAGAATGGATGAAATAAGAAGGGAGAATGGTCCCAGTTCTTGGAGACGCAGTCTGCGAGCATTCGAATCTCGCATGCATTGGCGAGATCATTTTATCCAGCGACTGGAAGGTAATCCGCAGATGGAATTTCACCCGATCAATTCTGCTTATGATTCGTTCGAGTACGAGGACGACAGCAACTTGCTAAGTTCATGGATCCATGGACAAACTGGTTATCCTATGATTGATGCATGTATGCGCTGTCTGGGCCAGACTGGTTTTGTGAATTTTCGCATGCGGGCAATGGTTGTTAGTTTTGCCTGTTTCGGTTTACATTTGTCATGGCGAACTATTCACGGTCCCCTTGCCCAGATTTTTTTGGACTACGAACCAGGCATTCATCTATCTCAGTTGCAAATGCAGGCTGGAATTACCGGGATCAATGCCATTCGGGTGTACAGTCCGGCCAAACAGTTTTTGGACCATGATAGAGGGGGTGATTTCGTAAAGCGATGGGTTCCGGAATTACGGAACCGTACACCAGCGGAAATTGCCCATGCCGAAGAGGTGAATTTATCGGGATATGTCCCGCCTGTTGTCAGATTAAAGCAAAGAACCAAAGAAATGAAGGACCGTATCTTTTTCATTCGCAAGAGCGAATTTGGGAAGAATTGTGCCAATGTTACCCTAAAAAGGCATGGGTCAAGAAAAGGAATGACTGGTAGAAGGATTAAAGAGAAGTCTGAAGAAGCTCAGCTTTCTTTGTTTAAAGACTAAGTCCTTTGGCTAACCGTAAATCGCAACGCAAATCCTCCATCGATAAAAGGTTTTTCAACCATTTTCTGGGCACCCCACACCCGAGCCCTAACATCGAACCAACAACAACTGCTCGGTGACAATTGTCACCGCCCACCTTGGCGTTTTGTAGGAGACCGAGGGTAAAGTCATCGTGATATTTCCAAGCAAAATATAGGGAGGCCACAAAAGATTCAGGCAGGTAGCATGCGGTGGTCAGTTTTTCTCCCACCACTATCCGGTCGGGTAAGTCCACCCAGCTCATGAACTTGGAAACCGATACTCCAGGAATATGAAGTTCCGCTAGCACCTTGCGTATGGGTGTACCATCATTCATATGCAGAAGAACGCGGGTGAAATCCGCAGCTGCTCGGAGGGAAAATTCATGGTCATGAGTTGTCCTTACCAAGGAAACTGCATGCCCTATCAAAGTTGCCGGATCATTGATATCGAGGGCATCAAGACCTGCGAGTAATCCGGGTATCAAGCTAAGGGCACCAATATGCAGGTCTTCGGATCCACAAGAGTCCAGTGCTTTTCCCATGGCGTATTTAGTGAAAAAGTTTCGATGATATTCTTCTGCATAGGTATCGTTGTGCCAACCTGGAGTTAGCATAACCTCTGCATAGCGATTCAACCATGCATTAAGGTCGAATTTTCCATGCAATATGATCCATCGGTAAAGATCGACAGAGAGCTTTAAATTCAGCGTATTCTCACCTGATTGCAGAAACTGGTGATAATGGATACCTTTTTTGCCCCAGTACTTTGCCTGTACACCCAAAATGTCAGCCTTAGGTCCAATTGGATCAAAGGATGATCTCCACAATATACTGTCTGGGTGTGGATTACGAGGTGCAAGATATTCCTCAAAATCACCATAGTCCCTGTCGAGGGCATTACGGTCGTAGTACCAGTGAACAGGCATCGATATAGCATCGCCAACCAAAGAACCAAGAAATGCATTTTGCAAGCTCATGAGTTATAGCCTAAAACATAGTTTATCAATGGACAACTCGTGTATGAATGAAATCTCCGCACCAAGTGTATTCATGACCTTGTTTTATGATGAAATTTATTCTACCGGTCTAGACCGAACCGCCCGTTTCCCGGTCGATCGATACTCCCTGGTCGCTGAAAAAATAAAGAACAAGGACAAAGAAGGATTCATCGAGCTCAAAAAACCACGCCTCGCAAATCCTGAGGAGATCCTGCTCGTTCATAATCTTGATTATGTTAACCGTTTTCTTGCCCAAGAATTACGGGAAGATGAAGTCAGGCGGATCGGACTGAGACCATGGAAACCAGAGATCGTCGAGCGGACAATGCGCTTGGTAGGTGGAGCGATTGAGGGGTTGGACCTTCTACAGAAAGGCACAATAATTTCTGGCAATATGGCAGGTGGCACGCACCATGCATTCCGTGGGGGGGGGGCCGGATATTGTATATTTAATGACCTTGCTATTTGTGCAGAGATTGCCCTTTCACGGGCACAGGCAAAACGCGTGCTTGTGCTTGATCTTGATGTTCACCAAGGAGATGGAACAGCGGAGATTTTTCGGAATGATGATCGTGTGATTACCGCATCTATTCATGGACAGGATAATTTTCCATTTCGGAAAAAAAACAGCGATCTCGATATTGGATTGCCCAAAGGGACGGGGGATGAGGAGTTTCTATCCGTAGTCGATCAAGCGATCGATCAACTAAATAGAGAATCATTCGATTTATTATTCTTTCAGGCCGGCGTGGATGCATTGAAAGAGGATGCACTTGGTCTATTGAATCTATCAAGGGAAGGAATGGTTGCCAGAAACGAGCGGGTTTTTAAATGGCGGCGTAGATTAGGCATTCCCATGCTCTTGTTCATGGGTGGCGGATATTCCAATCCTATTGATTATACGGTGGATGCATTTACAGATCTTTTCTTCGGAGCCGCTGGTGAATTTCAGAAAGCCCATTCAATAAAAAGCTAGAAATTAGTGGGCTTCGGAAGAAGGGTTGCCAGTTGTTTTTCCATGCTCTTTTTCCGGCCAAAACCGCTTGAATAGCGAGTAGAAAAATAGACCCAGATGCATACAAGTTGGCAGGGCTGCGGATACGCCCATGATTAAACCGAAGTATATATTTTTAGCATTTTCACGCCCAGTAGGATCCTGAATTGCCTGAATTGCACGGTTGGTATACTTGGTCCCACGCTCGGCCAGTTGTTCTGGTGCTGTTTCCCAGAAACTTATCACCCAACCTCCAAAAGTAAATACGAACAATACCCATAAGGTTGCCAGTACCGCAATAACCAGATCGAGAGATAGGTGAAAAACATATTCCGATGTTTTGGTTGATGCAAGTGCTCGCCGGATTATCCAGATTGTAACAAAGAAGGATAGGCTGTCGAATAGAGCACCAAGAAAACCCACAGGGATTTGTAACCTTATGTAGTGAGCAGCCTCATGCGTCATCATGTAGTGAGGAAAAGCGGTGTAGATTGCCCACCAATAACAGGCGATGTTTAGAAAGATGAAAAAGCCGAATAATATGGGGAAAAATATTTTGATCGATCCACGCTTTCGTTCGTATATGTCCAGTACTTGGTGCAATGCTTCGCGCCATAGTTTTATTGTGCCTTCCACGGTCAATGGATATTCACTAACTTAGTCCAAGACAATGCAGATCTGCTTGATTCGAGTAGACAAAGCTTTTTAGAAGAGTTGCTGTGCTTAATATTTACCTGATAATAAGTTTCTCCAACCCGAGGATTTTGTTGAAGTGCTTGTTGTATTTGAATGTTTTGATCGCAATATCATTATTGGCAGAAAGGGGAAGCATTCGTGGAATCCTTTCTTCAAAAGGTGATACATGGATAGAAATCCTAGATGATCAGGATCAATCCTTCAGATTTATTCCTGAGTGGGCTGGGAAAGGTCCGGCTAACGGTGGGAAATTCAAGACAGAAACTATTGAAATGATTGAGCAACTGATCGTGGGAAATAGGGTTGAGGTTAAATGGATGCATGATGGATTTTTACGAATTTTAGATGCCCGCACTATTCGCCCATCCAAAAAGGAAGGGGTTTTTGTTGGTTATATTTTGAAAATGAGTAATCGTTGGATTGATCTGCAAAATATTGATGAAGGTAAACCATGGCGCTTTTATTTGCCCTGGGTTGGAGGGTTGCCTGAACAAGGTGGGGGTTATGACCAGAAAGTATTCAAGGCCTTCAAATACCATAAACCCTATGAACCCATCCGTTTTTCCTGGGTTTACAAAAACCGTCCTACGATCGTATCCACCTATGAAACCGTTAGGGATACCTTTGTTCCATTTTGGGTGGGTAAAAAATTTAACCCGGTAAGAGTAAGAATTGAGGGGAGCAGTAAACCGCCTGCTAAAGATGATTTAAACCAGGAAAATTTACCCGCATCTGGCAGTCCGTTTGACATGATCAAGACGGCTAATGGCAATCCATTTGATCAGGCACCCTCCAGAAATCCCTTCGAATTATTAAGTCCTAAAAGTCCGTTTGATCAAATTGAGAAAAAGCAATCGGTAGGAAACCCATTTGACCAAATAAATAACAGCGTAAAACCTGATATTATTCCTGAAAAAAATCCCTTCGATCTATCCGTAGATACTCCGGGAAATCCATTTGATATGACAGAAAATTAACTAGCTATCGATTTGCTTGATTGAAACTTGGCAAAATTAAAGTGGGTGAATCCAGTTCCTTATCTCCCTCTTTGCTGCGGATGATTAAATTCAAACCGCTAGAAATAGACCATTCAGAGGTAATCGATTCTCCGGATTCCCATGCCCGGTGTATCCTCTTTCTTTTTTTGAAAATACGGTCTTCTAAGTGCAAAATTCCATCATTGGATCTTTCGCTCCACAAAATGTCATGAACTTCACCATTTTTATTTAGGGCAATAATTTCTATCCCATTTTTTTGATTATTAGAAAGATTTTCGGATTTTTCTTCGTTAAGTTCCTTTGATAAGGCAAGTTCTTTTGCCTTTGCGAGAGCTTGGTTCCGGAAACTTTCATAATTTGCGGGAAATCTTTCGGTTAAAATATTTCCATCAAAATTTCGAATAGCAAGTTCGTGTATAGCAGACGACCAAACAGGTGCAATTCGACTGCTTCTTCGGTCTACACAATAAACAATTGCCGGGATATTTTTAGGATTTCTGTAAGCAGGTATTTCATCCATGGCTAGGTAACATTCATCGATGGCTTCAGATAACCCAGAGGTCGTGGGCGGATGAATGCTTGAGGATGGCTCATTTCCAAGGACATAGACTACCAGTCCTTCTGTTCTTGGGTAGTAACATACTTGGTTTCCGATCAGGCGGCCGTTTTCATCAAATCTGCCAGTTTCTTCAAGTAAATCTTCTTTGCTTAATCCAACTTGCCCTCTGGGATGAAAATAAGTTCTGTAAGGACCAACGGGTATACCTTTAGAAAAACTAGTCTCCATACGGATATTATTTTTGAGAGGTATTTCGCCAAGTTCCAACCCTTCCTTTCTCGTTTTTTCAAAATACCTAAAAACCTCAGCATTTGACATTGGATAATACAGAGTAAAGTTCCCCTCTAATTCATCCCCAAAGTAGTTTTTTTCATAAATTATCTCACCTGCTTTGCCATAGGAGGTAAACTTCCCTTCACGCTTTCCTCTTTCGTATGAACCGGTGAGTTTTTTCAATCCGTTAGACTGCCAAAAATAAAATGCACCATGCCTTAGTCCATCAACAATACCGATTTCGAATTTTTTCTGACCGTTGGGGTGCTTTTCGGAAATTCTGGCAAATTTCCATTTCCCGATAGGATCTTTTTCACCTACTTTATATAGTTTCAATATACCATTTTCGTCGGGGCGGTATTCCAGAAAATCAGTGGTTAAATGTTCTTCCTTTGTGCATCCAGACAGTAAGACGAATCCAGTTAGTAAAAAAGCATGGATAGAAAAAGAAAGAAAACTGGGTTTACCAAACAACACTTATTTTTCCTATACTTTCAAACTTACTATGGGCAATGGAAAATTTAATTTGTTCGTTCCCTTACTTGTTGGGCAATTTCCATAACATCTTTGGCTGGGACCGTGATAACTCCCGATGGTTTTCCCCCTTCTTTGCGAAATGCTGTGATGCCAAGCCATCTTCCTGACTTGTCAAAAACTGGTGTTCCAGGGGTGACATTTTCGACCACATAATAATCTCGAGGTTTATTAATCACTGCGTTTACCCATCCGCGTTGCAAGGTGGATTTTCGATAGAGATTCCGTCCCAGTTTCCCTAAGGAAACAACTTCGTCGAGTATTTGTATACTGGGTATCTTTGTTGAATCGTAGGCAACATTTTTAAAAGACAAGGAACTGTTTTCCTCCAATGCTTTTTTTCTTGGTTTTATAAATGCCAGATCGAGATCCTCATCCTTTAGTAAAAAATCCGCCTCTATTTCGGAGCCATCCGGTCGAAGGATTAATACCTCAGTGTAATTAACATTGATGTCACCGGGACTTCTCATCCGAGACAGAATCGTGTCAGTTGGATCAACTTCGTTTAAGGAAAGAACAATCAATCCATCGGGGGCGAGCACAGTACCAAGAGCTTCAAGTTTGCGTTCTGATGGAGGAAAACTCCGTCCACCCGTACTCACCTCAATTCGAACGGTTACGGAGACCCAAGTGACCGAGTCGGATTGTTCATCGAGAAGAGTTCTCCAAATAGCAACCGTATCGATTTCAGATTCTCCACTCAGCGGAAGAGCCCACCACGGGAAAAATAAACTGATCAAAAAAAGCAAGAGGCGTTGTCTGTTCATGATTGGTCCCATTCTGGTTCGAGTTCGAGAAATAAAGTGTGAATTCCGCGCTTTACAAAAAAGATAACCTGAGATGGTTTATTATTGTGAATTTTGGACATCAATCCCTTCATCTGCTCGATGTTAGAAATCCGGTCTTGGTTTACTTCGAGTAGAATGTCCCCCTGGCGCAAACCCGCTAATGCTGCCCATCCCGCAGTCTCGACATTTTCAACCAAGATCCCATCTTCCTGAGGAGGCATTCTCAGAAATACCCGATCCGCAAAAGAGAGCTCACGAACTGTATATTCCAGCTCTTCATCCTCAAATTCAGGAAGTTCATTGGCAGGGGTGGGGCGCTTATCCAGGGTAGCATTAAGTTCGAGAGTTTTTTGATCTCTCCAAACTTCAAAAGTCACTGTCGAATCTATACGGTATTGTTTGATCATATTTCCAAATACTTCCACATCCTCCGGGCGGTAGGCTTGGATAAGCTGCCCATCGATTCGAAAAATTAAATCCCCTGGGATCAAACCAGCCTTTGCTGCTGGGGTATTGGGAAATACCTGAGATAATCTTACACCTCTGCTAGTTTTTTCGAGACCGAGTGCTTCTGCCAGATCATTAGTTAAAACCTGCGTGCTCACACCAAGCCATGGTTTCCATGCCTCTATAGGTCTCTTTTCTTCTGCTTCAGGACCAATCTTTATGACCGTGAGATAGTTAGCCAGATTTCTTTCAAACTCTACGAGTACGGGAATGGAAACAGATTTATTTTTCGTTAACTCTTTGGATAGGGACACTAAGTCTGTGCTCTTTTTTATCTTTTGATCATTTACCCTGGTGATCACATCATTTGGCAGAAGTCTTGGTTTAGCACTAAAGGAAGGACCACCTTCTGCAACGGAATGAACAAGCACACCATCTTTCCCCTCTCTTCTAGCTTCTAAGGAAGACAGCAGAGTGAAGTCCCGAATGGTTAATCCCCAGCTTTTAAGTTCTTTTTCCGGCTGGTAGGCCGGTTCCCTTTTTTGAGTGGTGATTGACCAACTTTTTTCTTGGGAATCCCGCAAGCCTCTCAGAAGTATTTGCATACCAGGTGGAAGGGAAGAAATTGTCTTATGAAAAGGAGGAAGATCCTCGGGAATCTTTGCTTCAACCGGTTGGTTGTTTAAATGAGTAAGAACATCTCCAGGCAATAAACCAGCGGCTTGGGCAGGGGAGTCTTCAATCACTCCAGAAATTAAAATGCCCGTTTTTTTACCCTTGAGGTGGGGCTGGCACTCCAGACCGGTCCATGATCTTTCAATATATCCATTCTGGGCAAGTTCAGATGAGATTTCCTTGGCAAGATTGGAAGGGATAGCACCTCCCAGACTAGCTATTGCCACCTCATTGATTCCTATGATCTGACCCTTTTCATTTACCAGCGGACCGCCACTGTTGCCAGGGAAAATAACGGCATCGTGTCCGAGCCATCGAACCAATTCTCCCACATTTTCTCCATCTAGACGAAAGGAAGAAGATCGGTTTGAAATTAAAGCGAGATTGGAAATTATTCCACGGGTTACAGATTGAGATAAGCCGGCAGGACTGCCCATGGCAAAGCAGGAGTCTCCCACTTTAACCTTGTCGGAATCACCAAAAACTGCGGTTTGAATGGGTGGTGATTTTTCCGGTCGTTCATCCAGTTTAAGTCGTAAGACTGCAAGATCAGTTAAGGCATCAGCACCTAGTAAATCTGCACCCACTTCTTCACCATCATGTAATCGACAAGTCAGTCTGGTTGCTTTTCCCGCAACATGATGATTTGTTACCACCAGTCCAGATTTATCAATAATCACACCACTTCCAGTGGATCCAGATTTTTGCATCCTTCCATTTGAACCTCTTTCGGACACAACCTCAATTCTGACAATGGCACGGTAAACCGAGTTAACCCGGTCATTAATCTCCACGGTGTCATATCCATAGAGTTTAATACATAAAAGTAAGCAAACGAATGAAAGGGGGAAATTTTTCAAATTTTTATACATGTATGTTTAAGCGTCTGCAAAGTAGGATTAAGTGGGTAGGGATGAAAGTTTCTTTTAAATTCAAACAAAAGAGGTTCTTGCCCTTCGCTTGAACTAAAGGCAAGAATCAAACCTTTCCGCACCTTATGAAAGAAGAAGCAACCCGTTCAAAACTTTTGACACCAGTTCAGTCCAAACTTTTGGGAATCACAATTTTTGTAGGCTGTACTTTTGTACTTTTGGGCTTTGCAGTCCTCAGTGTTCAATTAATTGGAGATTTTCTGAGTTTCTTTTCCTCTGTTCTTTGGCCTCTTGCGGTTGCATCAATCCTGGGCATTTTATTCAAGCCAGTGGTTGAAAATATCGAACGGAAAAGCGGGCTTGGCCCAAGTTTTTCGATTTTACTGCTTTATTTATTAGCCCTTATCATATGTTCGGTTGTGGTGTGGGGAATTGGTGGAGAAGTCATCCGTCAGTACCGGGATCTTGCAAACACCTCGGTTGATTGGCCCGAGAGAATCGAGGACAAAATTAAGGAATCTGTAAATCCAGAGACATGGAGTGCGGTTTCCCAAAAATTTAGTCAATTTAAGAATGATTGGAAGGAGGAGGTAGGCAAGCTTACAAGTGGGGTGCCAGAGTTCTCTAAAAATTCCGCCAAGGCACTGCAGAATGCATGGTCTGGCATATGGTCCTTTTTTTCTGTCTTTGCCTGTTTAGCAATTGTGCCCATTTATCTATTTTATTTTTTAGAGTCTAAAAGGGATCATCTGGCCGGAATCATTGGACAGCTTTCTTTTCTCAGTAAAAGTATTCGCGAAGACTTGGTCTACCTGACCCATCAATTCAAAGACATTTTGGAAGGCTTCTTTCGTGGGCAACTTATCATTGGACTAATGATGGGCATTGGATACGCAATTGGATTCAGCCTGGCTGGTTTAAAATTTGGAATCGCACTTGGATTATTTTTTGGGTTTCTTAATATTATTCCCTACCTGGGTACTATCCTCGGCGTTGTTTCGGTTTTTGCAGTCTCTTACCTGCAAAAAGGCGGTATTCTGGATTGCGGACAGTGGAGTATATTATGGGGTTGTGCGTTTACATTTGCCCTAGTCCAGATAATTGAGAGTTACTTTCTTAGCCCCAAAGTTATGGGCAAACGAACGGGTTTACACCCGGGCGTAATTATTGCATCTGTTTTTTTCTGGGGAACTGCTTTTGATGGAATATTGGGAATGATTCTCGGCATTCCCATTACCGCATTTCTGATTGTTTTTTGGCGTCTTTTACAAAAGAAATATTTTAACAATCCATTACAGTAGAAAATTTAGGCAGTTCTTCCTCGACTAGGGATAATGCGATGTGCACAAGATATCCTTGAAAGCTTAGGTTTGATTGGAGATTACTAAAGCCTGAATCAACCCCTCGCCTCTGGCCATGAAAGACACAGATTTTGTTCATCTACATGTTCATTCAGACTACAGTCTGCTGGATGGATGTTGCCGGATGGACCGTTTGATGGACCGTGCCGTCGAGCTCGGAATGTCGGCAATGGCACTTACCGATCATGGGAATTTGTTTGGTGCAGTATCTTTTGTAAAACAGGCAGAGAAACGTGGAATAAAGCCAATTATTGGATGTGAGGGATACATGGTGACAGATCACAAAAATGATGAGCGTCCAGGGCGAGAAAATCATAAATCTTACCATCTTGGACTACTGGCGAAGAATTTCGAAGGCTATCAAAATTTATGCAAAGTGGTGTCGGATGCACATGTGGATGGCTTTTATTACCGACCACGTACAGACCTAGAAACCTTGGCTGATCATGCAAATGGTTTGATTGGATTCACTGGGTGTATGCAGGGATGGATTCCTCAACTTTTGCTCCGTGGGCAAGCAGATGATGCCGAAAATGCAATGGGCCAAATGGTTGATATATTTGGGAAGGAAAATTATTTTGTTGAACTACACAACCATGGAATTGAAGAACAGGCACAATTGGTGCCTCAATTGATCAAGTTGGCAAAGAAGTTTGGGCTTAAAACAGTTGCATCCAACGATGTACATTATGTTAAAGGGGAAGACTGGGCACCGCATGATGCACTGTTGTGCATTCAGACGGGCTCGAAGTTGGACGATGTAGACAGGATGCGTTACGAAGCCCGAGAATTTTACCTGAAGTCCAGAGAGGAAATGGAGAAACTCTTCCAGGAGGTGCCCGAGGCCATTACTAATACTTTTTCGGTAGCGGAGATGTGCGAGGTGAAACTTCCATTTGGTGAGAATAACTATCCCGTTTTTACCTTGCCCCCAGAAATTAAAACTGAGGTGGCCGATAATGTGCAATATCTTGAAAAACTTTGTATTGAAGGGCTCAAGAAAAGATACGGGGTGGAATACCAGGCGAGTGATGATCGCTTGGAGGATGATTCACTGGGTAAAGAACTCAGTCAACGCTTAGATTATGAACTTGGGGTAATTGGTAAGACCGGATTCAACGATTATTTCCTGATTGTGGCTGACTTCATGAACTGGGCACGGGAACATGGTGTGCCTGTTGGTCCAGGTAGAGGTTCTGGTGCTGGTTGTCTGGTGGCATATGTTTTAGGAATTACAGATATTGATCCCCTTAGATTCGGTCTTCTTTTTGAACGATTCCTTAATCCCGAGAGAGTATCTCCACCGGATTTCGATATAGATTTTTGTATGCGGCGAAGGGGTGAGGTAATTGAATATGTGCGCGAAAAATACGGGCGTGACTGCGTTGCAAATATAATCACTTTCGGTACTTTTGGTGCTAAGATGGTCATCCGTGATATTGCCCGGGTACGCGATCTTCCATATGCCGAGGCGGATAAACTCGCCAAAATGATTCCCGATGACCTCAATATTTCTCTAGAGGATGCATTGGCTAAAAGTCCCGAATTTTCTTCTGAATACGAGAAAAATCCGATTGCGAAACAAATTGTGGATACTGGCCGGATCATTGAGGGTATGGTGCGGAACTCGGGTACACATGCAGCAGGTGTAATTATTGCTGACCGACCACTCAAGGAATTGGTGCCTCTAACTACGCAGGACGGAATCCTTACTACCCAGTATCCAAAAGATCCAGTCGAAGAACTGGGTTTGTTAAAAATGGATTTCTTGGGACTGAAAACCCTGACTGTGATTTCAGAAGCAGAGTCACACATTCGAAAAAAGAGAGGATTCGAAGAATTTCGGGTAAATCAAGCACCCCTGGAAGATGAGCCAACTTTCAGACTGTTAAATGAGGCCCATACAATTGGCGTTTTTCAACTCGAATCAGAAGGGATGCGCCGATTGTGCCGACAAATGACCATCTCAAATGTCGATGAGATTATCGCCCTGATTGCTCTTTATCGTCCTGGCCCGATGGATTGGATCCCTGATTATATTAAAGGCAAGGAAGACCCAACCACCATTCAATTTCCTCATCCATTGCTTGAGGATGTATGTTCCGAGACATATGGGGTTATGGTTTATCAGGAACAGGTAATGGAAGCAGCTCGATTAATTGCGGGTTACACCCTTGGCGGTGCTGACATTCTTCGTCGGGCAATGGGTAAGAAAAAACCCGAAGAAATGGCAAAGCAACGAGAGATCTTTGTTAAAGGAGCCAAAGAGGTAAATGGGATAGAAGCCAAAAAGGCCAATGATATTTTTGATATTCTGGAAAAATTTGCAGGATATGGATTCAATAAGTCACATTCTGCAGCCTATGGGATTATTAGTTATCAGACCGCTTACTTAAAGGCCAATCATCCAGTTGATTTTATGGCGGGTGTACTGGCCTGCGAATTGGGCAATTCAGAAAAGCTCTCTCATTTTCTTGGGGAATGCCATCAAATGGGTATTGCTGTTCTTGGACCAGATGTGAATGAATCAGGTGAGAATTTTACCCCCCTAGATGGAGATGGAAATGTTCTTGGGTCCATACGTTTTGGCCTTTCAGCGGTCAAGGGGGTTGGGGATATTGCCGGCAAATGTATCGTGGAGGAGCGTGTTGGTGGGGGTTCATTCTCTGATTTTAGTGATTTAGTCGAGCGGGTGGATGGAAAAGCTGTTAACAAAAGGGTGCTCGAGAGTCTTATCAAGACTGGAGCTTTTGATGCTTTGCATTCGAATCGTGCTGCTCTTTTGGCAGATTTGGACCGGGCAATGGGTGAGGCTCAATTAAGACGCAAAGATCGGGAAGCTGGTCAGGCAAACCTCTTTGACATGATGGGTGGAGAGGAAGAACAGAAAAGCGATTTACCAGAGAATTTCGGACCGAATGGAAATCAATCTGTTCCAGAAATGGAGGATTTGCAGAAATTAAAATTTGAAAAAGAGCTGCTTGGCTTTTTCCTGTCCGGCCATCCAGTGGACACCCTTCTTGGATTGGGACCTTTGGTTGACTCCATCCGGCCTGAAGAATTTGCAAATCTTTCCGAAAAAAAATCTTTCCGGCTTTGCGGGGTGGTTTCCGAAGTTGAAAGAAGATACACAAAGAAAGACTCAAAACCATGGGCCAGGTTTAATCTGTTGACCAAAGAAAAGGATTTGTCCTTACCTATGTTCCCAGAAGCATATTCCCATTTTGGTGATCGTCTGGTCGAAGGGGAGCTTATGGTAATCACTGGGGTTGCTTCAGCCAAAGATGGGGATACCCGCTTAACAGTTGAGAAAGTTGAAACCATCGATGAATCACTTGCCCGAATTATCGAAGAATCCACCTGGCTGATTGATCCAACCAATTTGGAAGCGGTATCCTTTTTAAGCGATCTTCATCAGGAAAGTGAAAAAGGCAGGGGTAAATGTAAGGTAAGTGTGGCATTTGCTCAGGATGGAGAAGAAGACGGGATGGTGGTACAGATGGATGACCGTTTCCGGCTTCGGCTTGGTCTAAAAGAATTTTCCCAATGGAAAACACGTTCTTGTGTTTTAGGAGTTCGGATAAAAATATCTGAGCCAGAACCACCGGTTGAGAGAAAATTTGGTCGTAAAGATTAGCCGGCCTTCCTGCTTGACGAAATATCTCGGTGATATACGATAATTTCTTTTGTCTTAAATTATGTCTATCGAAATTAAGTTACGCAAAGGTGAACCAATGGATCGTGCGATCCGTCGTTTAAAGAAAACTTTGGATCGTGAAGGCGTCATCCGTGATGTTCGTGCCAAACGTTATTTCGAAAAGCCATCCGATAAGAAGCGTAAAGCACGCAAGGTTGCAGCCTTTACCCAAATGTTGCGTACCCGCTACGAAAAGATGTAGTTTTTTGGCAGGGTCTTTCCTGTCTCCTTTTTTTATCTCGTCTTTGATGAGATAACTTCCTAGCAATAATTGGCAATGTCACAATTGGCCACCAGAAATGTTGTTAGCCTGCGAAGAGAGTGGAGGCTGTTCGACAAAGAAAATGCTCCGGCGGATCATTTTCTTAAACTCTTGGAGAGGATGTTGTCAGTGGGTGAGTTCTTACTGGCTCATGATGTTGCCAGAGTGGGACTGCAAGTTCACAGGAATCATAAGGTATTATCACAGCGTGCAGCCCATGCACTTTGCAAAGCAGGTTCTCCCTTTCATGCCACCCAAGTGTTAGAAGATTTAGTGTCTTCGGGAGTCAGTGATGTTGAGACCCAAAGTTTACTTGCCAGTGCCTACAAAGATTTGTGCGAAAATACAGCCGATCCACAAAAAAAGCAGGAGTATGCAGATCTTGCCATTGCCAGATATGAGCAGGGATATTTTCAAAAAGGGCATCCAGAAAAAGCTCAGGATAATGACAACCTATATTATCCATGCATTAATGTTGCTTTCATGCATTTTGTTTGCAGGAGTTTTGAAAAGGCGAGAGAGTATGCTGATGCTGCCCAGAAACTCTGTTTTGAGCTTCGCGATAAAGGCAAATCCAATTACTGGGTAGAGGCTACGATTGCAGAAGCATACCTCTATTTTGGACGCATTGATGAGGCAATCCATGCCTATGCGGATGCAGTCGAATTAGCAGATGCAAAACCTGCATACATTGCCAGTACCCGTAAACAAGCTTTACAAATCAGTTCTCTTTATGAGGACCCCAGTATAAGGGAACGAATTATTCTGGCCTTTCCAACATTGGGCATTGTCGCCTGCTCTGGTCATCTCATCGATAATCCGGGAAAAAATAGAAGATTTCCTCAGGAGGCAGAAGCAATTGTCAGGGCAAAAATTGAGGAAAATTTAGATTTCTTGGGAGCGACTTGTGGGTACAGCTCGGCTGCTTGTGGAACTGACATTATTTTCCTGGAGGCGATGGCATCACGGGGAGGGGAGACTCATGTATTTTTACCATTTGCCAAAGATAAATTTCTACAATCCAGTGTACGCAGAGACGAAACCGACTGGGAAAATAGGTTTGAAAAGGTTCTAGATCAGGCAACCTCAGTTCACTATGTCACATCTGAGGGATATTATGGGGATGATTCTCTCTTTACATTTTGTAATGATGTAATGCTTGGGTTTGCGGCGATGCGAGCACGCGGGTTGGATGAGGAGCCCAATCTACTTTTGTTTTGGGACGGTAATTCCGGAGAAACTGGAGGAACCGGGGAAGTTGCAGAGTCTTGGCGGCAGACATTTAACGAACCTGTGGTGATTAGTTCTAAAGAAGTTCTTTTTATGCTGGATCAAATGGACGAACCACCCATTGCCCGCGGAAATACGAAACCAATTTTCAATACCAGTTTTGGTGAATCTCACAAGGCGATGAGATCGGTAAAAACCATGATTTTTGCCGATGTAGGAAAATTCAGTAAGGTAAACGAAGAAAATACCACACTTTTTGTGGAAGTATTTCATGGAAGTATAGCCAAAATGATTCAGGATCTTGGATGTCATCCGGAATTTGTAAACAGCTGGGGGGATAGTTTTTTTGCGGTTTTTAATGATGTGGGAGAAGCACTCAATCTGGCTATGGCAATGAGGGACTTTTTTTCTTCAGGGAATTGGCCTGAATTAGTTTCTGATGGTAAGCTTGAGGTCCGGATTTCTATGCATGCCGGTCCTGTTTATGAAGAATATGATCCATTGCTTGGGAAGAGGAATTTCTTTGGTTGTCATGTAAATCAAGCGGCAAGAATCGAGCCCATTGTACTTCCAGGTTCCGTTTTCGTTTCTGAGACGGTTGCCGCATTAATCTCATACAGATATCAAAGTTATGACTTTGAATACGCGGGTAATATTGAGTTGGCCAAGGATTTCGGGGCATATCCAGTCTATATCTTGCAACGAAAGGGGTACTGATCTACTAACCCAGTTTGAAAACGGTTTCTCACAAAGCTCCGGGGATAAGCCCTCCTTTTGAGGCTTACTCGGGTGACGGTCCATATTCCTTCATCAGTTATGCACATGCAGATAAAGTCCTTGTTTTCGAATCCATGCGGAAACTTCACGAAAATGGGGCAAATATTTGGTATGACGAAGGTATCAAAGCTGCCGGTGAATGGGTAGAGGAAATTGCCCACGCCATTAAAAATTCCTCCTTGTTTTTAGTTTTTATCTCTCCCCGTGCGGTTGACTCCCGCTATGTTAAGAGTGAGGTTGGGTATGCTCTCAGTGAAAATAAGGAAATCCTGACCATATTTGTGGAAGAAACCACATTGCCAGCAGGCCTGTCTTTATGTTTGCAACAATTTCAATCGGTTTCCCTGGATGATCCAACCTGGCTGGAAAAAGCCATGAAGGCAATTTTCCAAAGGATGGAAGCCCCGCCATCTAAGCCAGAAAATGAGGTTGATTCTGAGGAATTGATCATTGACCATGGGAAAATTCTCTGGGAAATGTGGGAGCATTCCCGTGAGGTTCAGAAGGGCAGAATGTTTCGCTCACGGGAAAAATTGGAACATCCTAAAAAGTCAACCAGAGTTAGTAAGGAGATTGCTAAATCAAGGTCCAAAGATTACAGCAGGCATCCATTCACTGTAAATGTTGAGGTTGTTAATAAAGAGAAAAAACTAAATCAGCCAGGTGATATTTTTGAGGATCCTGTCGCTGGTTTATTTGCGTGGATCCCGCCTGGAGAAATTTCCATCAAGGTTCCATACTCTGATGAAAGCAAGGTAGCTCGGGTGAGCCAGGGATACTGGATGTCCAAATATTTAATTACCCAGCAACTTTATGAAAATGTGATGGGATCAAACCCAAGTTTTTTTGATTCTTCAGTCCGGAATCCAGTCGCAAATCTTCCCGTAAATAATGTTTCCTGGCTGGATGCTGTTTCTTTTTGTAAGGCTATTACTATTTTGAGCAAAACTGCAGGCCACCTTATCGATAGCCATGAATTTCGTTTGCCAACCGAAGTGGAATGGGAATATGCCTGCCGGGCAGGAACTTTAACAGATTATTATTTTGGAGACCATGCCAGTGACTTACAGGAGCATGGCTGGTTTCGTGGAAACAGTTTAAAGAGGATTCACCCGATTGGTTTAAAAAGCCCGAACCCATGGGGTTTATACGATATGTATGGAAATGTCCGTGAATGGGTGGGGAATTCCTTCGTCAATACCTTGTTAAATGATAGTGAGCAGGATGAATTTCGTATCAGTCGTGGTGGTGCATACATGAAAACGGCTGCCGAGTGTCAATCGTCTTCTCGTTCCACAAATTCATTAAATCATCGCTTTCGCAATCTTGGTTTTCGGCCCGTACTGGCAAAAGTTCGTACAAAGTAATTAAACTCTTCCATTTTATGGGCTCAATTTCCGTTGTCACGGCACTCTCAAACTGTCATAAATACTCCTTTTGTAATGAGTGAGCAGGATAAGCAAAACCCCAGCGTAAAAGAGGCATTGGATGGTAGTGACCAAGTAGCGGTTCGCCAGGCGAAATTGTCCGGATTATGTGAATCTGGCAACGATCCATTTTCCACAAATTGGGAACAATCCCATGTTTCAAAACAAGCGGTTGGTTTATTGGGAGAAGAAGAGGAGACTGGGCCCGAGGTCTCTGTAGCAGGCCGGATTGTTGCTTTCCGGTTAATGGGAAAAGCTGCCTTTCTGAAATTGCTCGATCGCGAGGGCAAAATACAGGCATATGTGCGCCGTGATGAAATTGGCGAAGAAGAATACACCGCTTTTAAAAAGTTGGATTTAGGGGATTTTATTGGAGTGCGCGGTCCACTGTTCCGTACCAAGACCGGAGAAGTCACCGTACGGGCAAAAGAATACCGGTTGGTTTCCAAATCACTTCGTCCCTTACCAGAGAAATGGCACGGTCTAAGCGACAATGATCAAATATACAGGCAGAGATATCTTGACTTGGTGGTAAATGACGAATCGCGTGATCGTTTCAAGACCCGTAGTCGTATCATTAGAGAAATACGCGAATTTATGTGGTCGCGCGACTTTATCGAGGTGGAAACCCCGATGTTGCAATCTGTTTCTGGCGGTGCTGCGGCCCGCCCATTCCGTACTCATTTCAATGCCCTCGATTGCGATTTCAATTTACGCATTGCATTGGAATTACACCTAAAACGTATGCTTGTTGGTGGTTTCGACCGTGTTTTTGAAGTCGGTCGTGTTTTTAGAAACGAAGGACTTTCCCGTCGGCATAATCCTGAATTCACCATGCTCGAAGCCTATCAGGCATATTCTGATTATCGGGGAATGATGGAACTTACCCGTTCGCTCATTCAACAGGTTGCAGAACGCTCACTCGGGACCTTGCAGGTCGAGCGAGCCGAGGGTGAAGTGATCGATCTCTCCGGAAACTGGTGCGAAGCAAAATACAAAGACTTGATTATCGATGCGGTCGGCCGGGATGACTGGTTTGATCTGCCCAAATCCGAAAAGTTGCAAAAGACAAAAGAGATGGGAATTGAGGTAGATCCAGAACTAGAAGACTTTGAGGTGACCAACGATGTGTTTGAAAAAGTAATTGAACATACCCTTATTCAACCCACCTTCGTTACTCATATTCCGCGGGAGCTTTGTCCACTTGCCAAGATCACTCAGTCTGACCCCACGACTATTGATGTTTTCGAACTTTGTATAAACGGTCAGGAGATTGCACCTGCCTATTCCGAGCAGAATGATCCAGCTTTGCAAAGGGAAGCATTTCTACAACAGGTGGGTGAGGAAACCCAGGAGTTGGATGACGATTTTCTGCTCGCCCTTGAGCATGGAATGCCACCGGCAGGTGGCATGGGCATGGGAATTGATCGTCTGGTTATTTTTCTGACCAAAGCTGCAAATATTCGGGATACTATTTTGTTCCCCACCTTGCGCCCGCTTTGATTTCCCAGATAAATGCTTCCAAATATGTAAGGATGGGGAAGCAGGCTTACAAAAAGGTGGAGATCGTTAAACCAATCTGGTGGAGACACGCATGCTTTACCTTGTTTCTTTTTGTCGTTGCTGCTTTTTTTGCGGTAGTAAACCGTTTTGGACCAATTATCAGTTGGTTGGGCACAATCCTTATGGGGCTTATTGCTTTGCTCAGTTTGCTTGATCAAATTTTTGAATGGTCCCGTTTAAAAATTGATCATCGTGGATTTTCTCTCCGTGGTTGGTTTAGGAACCAATGGATCGAACATCATGAGATTGAAGATTTTAAAATTCTTGAATTTGCCGGCAAAAAAATTCTCACGGTTGAATTAAAAGAACACATACGAGCATCAAAAAAACTACCGGATCAGCCAATCCCATTTCCATGCTGCTTTGGCCAACCCATAGAAAAGGTGCTTGAAGTTATCCGTTCAAAAATTGACCGTACGCCAAGACCACGCTCATAAATATTTTTTTGGAAATCACCAAGGTTAACCGATTCTCATTTCCCCTTCCCTTATTGTTTCCGTGTTGGTAAGTCGATTATTCTCTATTTTTCCGATCATTGGATTATTCTTGTCAGGCTGTAATTCCTGGAGCGGATCAAATCTGTTTGAGCAAGATGACAAATTTGAGATTTTACGGACCTATGACAATAATTTTGGTTCCCGTATTGAAGTATTTCTGGAGCTCGCCGAGAAAGAACTGGTGGATAACTTTAAGGAAAAGAAATATCTTATGATCCGCGAGAATCAACCTAGGTCTGTTCTTCATCCCAGAAAAGATTATACCCTTCGCCAACTAATTCTTTCTGCCCACGAAGATGAAAATATTACAGACCAGGAAAAACTGGCCTATCTAAAGAAGTGTGACCACCTTTTCGAATTATGGGAAAAGCACTGGGCTACTGCCGATAAGAAAGCTAAACGGTTGGGCTTCGATCGCTGAAAAAACCTAAGCCGTTTGCTTAGGACTGTTGAAAATCAAAGTAAACAGAGCGGGCACATAAGCAAGGGCAATGATTGCAATTTGAGAACCGATAAATGCCATAAGAGGCACGAATGCTTTATCCATAAATCCATAAGAGTGTAGTCCAACGCCTAGCATATTTGTTCCAAAGTAAGACCATGCGGTTACCACATTTCCAAAAATTGCCAAAGTGGACAATCCACGGACCTTAGCAATGCCAGCCCATCTGGCATGCAGAATGATAGCATTCCATATTACAATCAATAGTGCACCGTTTTCTTTGGCATCCCAACCCCAAAATCTTCCCCACGACTGGTCTGCCCAGATTCCGCCTAGTACAGTACCAACCAAGCTAAAAAATAAGGAAAAGCAGGTAATTCCAAAAATCATTGAGACCAATGTCTTGTCCAGATCCTTCCCTCTGTTGGCAGATTTGACAATAGATCGGAAAAGCATGGAAAACACATAAGCAATTCCCAGAAATCCGGCGAGAAAGGTGGTGGCGTAACCGATGGTTATGGTGACCACATGGGTGGCCAGCCAAAAGTTTGAGTCGAGAACCGCCCTCATCATTTCCATGGTGTCTCCGGATGGATTGAGGGATGAATCGATGCTGAGATTGTGGGCAACAACTAACCCGCCGAATCCAATCATCGAACCCATCGCAGATGCAATTCCCAACCGCAGAAATTTCTCAGTCAAAAAGCAAAGTAATACAGCACCCCAACTAATAAATAATGCGGAGGAATAGAGATTGGTGACGGGAGGCCTTCCCTCGATATACATTCGGCCAGCCAGTCCAAAAGTATGGGCAATAAGGACAAGACCGGTAAGAATAAAGGCACAATTTAGCAGGGTTTGGGAAACCTGGCTTGGACCCTTGGTTTTCGCGTAAACCGAAGTCAGCCAAGATACACAAGCAATTAGGAAAATCCAGATATAACCAATCGCACTGCGATAGAATGGCTCAAATCCATTGTAGGTTTTTTCAAAGGCAATTGTGGAAATCTCTCCCCCCGTCCTTTGATTAATCATGGATCTGATTTCTTCCACAGTCTGATTAAAGGATACGGTATCGTTATTACGATATGAGATGTCCAATTTTTCGTAGCCTTCAATGATTGGATCGATTTCTTTTCTCAGCACGATTGCTTCTGCATACTGGGCAGCAAACAAAGCAGTCGGGTCCATTTTTAAATTTTCCCGGATACTTTTTATCTTAGCGGGCAATTCATTGGCTGGTGAAGCAACCAATGTCTGTACGGTGGAAACGAAGCGTGCGGGTTCGATAGCCGACTTTTCCTTGGAGTCTAAGGGCTCTGTTCCAACTAAAGACTCGCCAATCTTTCGCCATTTTCCTCCTTGCTCTCCTTGCTCGGGTGGCAGGGGAAAGAACTCGGCATACAAGTTAAAGCGGGCATAATAATCGATAAAATACATTAAGGGGCCAAGCACTTCGCTGTTTCCCATTTTAATTTCACTAGGATTATTAGTAATCTCAGCGGTAAGACCACGAAATCTTCTATATTCATCAATTATGCTTTTATCCTTTTCGGAATCGTAAAATAAGGGTTCCAATTTGCTGGGGTCATGAATGGAAGATGAGGGTGCATGGGGCTGGGGCTTAAGGGTGGTTTTGAGATTCCTGTATAGAACTAAACCATGATATAGCTCGATGATATTTTGGTGAAAATAATTTCTAAATTCGCGTTCCAATTTTCCCGCTTCCTGTGCACTCTTCTCAATTTCCTCCACAAATGGCTCGATTTCTCTGTAGGAAAAATATTTTCCGTCCTCTGCAAGTTTTTTACCAATCACGCCAAGTACCTGGTCGTGATCGATGAGAAAGGTTTTCAAATTATCTGCCCGTTCAGGAGCGAATAGCACCTCTGCCAGCCAATTCACCGCGGATACTTCGTTCCCGTCTTCATCCAATGCGGTCCTTTTATTTCTTAAGACTAGCAAGGTGTTTCTTGCCACGCTATCAATCGGTTTTACCCGTCCTCCACGAAGTACGGGGATTCGGGAAAAAGCGTCTAGATTAATAGTATCCTGGCTGGAATTCTTTTCATTCTTTAAAAAATCAAAGATGGAAAAAGGGGTATATTTGTTAGGAAAAAAAACGAAGTAAATCCCGGAGAGGATTAGAACAAAGCTAAGTGTTTTTAAGCGCATGGTTTTGTTTTTTCCTTCATGCTGTTGATTTACTGGTGGCCGAGTTTTTACTGAGAAAACGGGCGAGATGAAAGCTGAATTGCCATAGAAGGCCAATTGATACCAGAATGCAGGCAATGTAGGGGATCAGCCAACTTGGGTTACGCACCACCTGAAAGACGGTATAATCTGCTGCCTTATTCATTTGATACTGGTAAAAAGTCTTACCTTCATGCCTAAGCGGGGTGTTCATGTAGACCAGTGCCCTGCGGGATTGGTTTTGGTCCATTTTTAGAAGTATTTCACTTTCAAAATTAAAAGGAATATCAGTCCCCTGATAAAATTCATTAGCAATGCCGAGAAGTTCGATGGAGTAGGGAAGGTACTCTCTTTCCGGTCTCAGGGTGGCACCCCATAGTCTTCCATTCTTACGAATTGGTTGGAAGGCGAGATCTCCCATCTTAGGGTTAATCTGTGCCCACCAATGATTTCCTGCGGGATGTGAAATTGCTCCCCATGTGCCCATGCTTTCCGCACCGTCAAGAAGTTCAAAAACAACATAGGCAAAATTCATTCCTTCGCTGCTAAAATCCTCAGGTTTAGGAAAAATTTCCAGATTGTTTGTGTTAATGACTCCACGATTTACCTTGGCGGTCAAACCGCTTGGTTTCCGCACGGGTGGAAGAGCATTAAATTCACAATTTTTACCAAATTCGAGCACCCTGATTTTAAACGGAAGATTTTCGGTGTAGTGCATGCCCCCTTGTTCAAGCAGACCTTGTGAAAAGGCAACTACCTGCTCGGCTTTCGGATCAGTTACATCAATGAATGCAAGTTCCACTCCATGGAAACGTTCCAAATAATTTTTGGACTCACCCTTGTTTATTTGCATTCGCGATTCTTCCTGCATTGCCTGGGTGGCGAGTTGACCGATCAGGAGCATGATGATGCCAAGATGGATAAATTGTATCCCCATCTTTTTCCCGGTCCATTGGAAACGGGTGATAAATGCGGCAATCAAATTGAGGATGAGCAGAGCCCCCAGTAAATATCCACCGGGTATGGGAATAGGTAGGGGGTTAAGAAATTCTCCTCCCCAAAATTGTTCTGGATAATGCCAGATACCATACATCGACTCAAAAAATTCTGCCTGGGCTCCACGTATTCCCACCCTGACTTGTTCCAAAGTTGCCACAAATATGAGGACCATTGAAAAACTGAGCAGGGTAAGGGTAATACGCAAATCAGCCAGGGGGACCAACCAGGCGAAGCGTTTTCTTCTTTCGCTTAGGGAAGACAGTCTGCTTTTTTTGTGAGTCATTTAGAGGGTTCGACTTAGTGGTCTCCTAGGCAAAAGGAATCAATCAGACCGAGAAAGTTTTCCTTTTCCGATCGGGCCAACTCCAGATTCCCCATTAATTTTAGAAACCAGGACCTGTCATTATGAAAAAGAATTGCTGCATAGAGAGCTTGTTCCTCCGATTCCGCAATCACTAACTTGGCAGGTTTCTCGTCTATTATCCGGTCAGAGAGAAAATTATTTAGTCCCTCCTCATCAGTGGGGTCCATATCCACCTGTCCAAGCCAACGGTTAACATTGGCAAGGATTCCTCCAACCTTTCCAGGAAAAGAAGTAATCGAAAAATCGAGCGATTCCCCAGTTGCGTTGGATACAGTATAATTTCCAATCCGCATCCGGGTGGATGGTTTTCGCTCCCAATGATCAGGAGCTTCCCAGGTTGGCTCGTGGGGAGATGTTTGAGATTGGCTAGGTGGCAGACTTGGAGCAACAGCCCGCACCGGAGATTTTCCAGAACGAAGGCTTGTGGATTCTAGAAAATCATAAAAATTACTTAGCTGTTCATCGATCAAATCCCGGTCAGCAATAAAAGGAAACAACCATGTCTGAGATTCTTGCCGGTGAATGGCGAGAAGAGCATTTTTGGGCGGTTGATCAGACAAATCCTTATCCTCCAAGCGAATCAACTCGAAGTCCCGTCCGCCCAATTCCTTTTCTTGAATCAGATTTTGTATGCTGGACTGATTGTATTCGGAATGCCCCAGTTCTTGGGCAAACATATTGATAATGCTTGTGGTTTGGACGGTTTCCCGAAATGGCATTACTGCAATCCGTCCGCGTGGACCAGTTTCTGTTTTTATATGAAATGAACCAGCCATCATTCCACTGACTACAGGATTTTCTTCCCACTGGTTGGGTAGTTCCCAAGTCACTACTGGTCCCTTGTAGTGATTGGGTGCGGAATAGGAACGAATCTCCGCATTCTCCCCACATGAAGCCAGGAAAAGCATACTGGTTATGGCCAATACATTGCCAAATTTGCTAACTTGTATGTAGGTACACTTCATTAACTTCTCAGCATATAAACGGGAGTGAAACAGGCAATCCGAAGAGGGGAAGTTTTAGGCATTACATTTGAAGAGGACCACATCCCCGTCTGCAAAAATATAATCTTTACCTTCGAGTCTCAGTTTTCCTGCATCGCGTGCAGCAGCCATGCTGCCTGCTGAAATTAAATCGGTGTAGGATACCACCTCGGCTTTGATAAATTTGTTTTCAAAATCGGTATGGATTACCCCGGCACATTGGGGGGCAGTCATGCCCTTACGGAATGTCCATGCCCGTGCCTCCTTCTCTCCGGCGGTAAGAAAGCTGGCAAGCCCGAGTAAATTATAAGTTGCTTGGATTAAAGAAGTAACTCCGGAATCTGCCACTCCCATAGCTTCGAGGTATTCCATGGCCTCCTCATCTGAAAGTTCGGACAGCTCCTCTTCCATTTTTGCTGATATCGCACAACTTGCGGCATCCTGTTGGGAGGCAGCCCATTGCTGAAAAGCGACAAACCGTTCATTACTGGTTGGTTCAGCGATCTCATCCTCTTTTAAATTACAGGCGTAGAGCATCGGCTTTGAGCTCAATAGGTGAAAGCTTTTCAGTCGAAGTGCTTCGTCCTCGTCCATCGGTAATAGATTGGCGGGTTTACCCTCATCCAGGTGGGGAACTAATTTTTCTAGCAAGGCAACATTAGCAGCTGCATCCTTATCCTGTCCCCGGGCTTTTTTCAGGTTCTTCTGTAACTGACTGGTAACCGATTCCGCATCTGCCAGGATAAGTTCGGTCATGATCACTTCGGCATCGGCGACTGGATCCACCCTGCCCATATTATGAATGACATCCTCATCTTCGAAACAGCGCACTACATGCACAATTGCATCTACCTCCCGGACATTTGCCAGAAATTTATTTCCCAGTCCTTCTCCCTTGCTTGCCCCGGCAACCAATCCGGCAATATCCACCATCTCGATGGCAGCGGGGATCAGGGTAGTTGTTTTAACTAGCTCCGCAAGTTGGGCGAGCCGAGCATCGGGTACCTGTACGACACCCACATTGGGATCGATCGTACAGAATGGATAGTTGGCCGCCTCCGCCTTGCGGGTCTTAGTCAGAGCATTAAAAAGGGTGCTTTTGCCCACATTGGGCAGTCCTACGATTCCAGCTTGGAGCATAATAGATAAAAAGATTCAATATGTCGTTTTCGTGTATTGTGGTCAACAAGGATGGGATTTTAAAGACAAGCTTTCCCATTGACGATCCCATGCCGATTTATAATTTAGAGAGTTCTTTTGTGGCGATAGTAGCTCAGTTGGTTAGAGCACTGGTTTGTGGTACCAGG
>JAYODK010000059.1:0-7387 GCA_038106225.1 Opitutales bacterium
GGAATCAGAATCATATTTAAAAAGGTCGCGGTGATTAATCCGCCAAGAATCACAATCGCCATCGGAGCCTGAATTTCCTTTCCCGGTTGCCCAAGGCCATTGGCCAAGGGAATCAGGGCAAGGGCAGCTGTAAGCGCAGTCATTAAAATGGGATTTAATCTTTCGATCGATCCCTGACGAACCGCATCGGCCAAAGACTTTCCATCGTGCATTAGTTTATGGTAATGAGAGATCAAAAGGATGCCATTTCTGGCCGCAATTCCAAAGAGGGTGATAAATCCAACCAATGAGGCCACGCTGACGATGCCATCGGTCATCCACACAGACCACACTCCGCCAATTAAAGCAAGAGGCAGGTTGATAAGGGCAAATGCCACATCGCGTGTCTTTTTGAATTCCTGATACAAAATCAGGGCAATCATTACCAGGGAAACGATGGACAAGGCCCAGATGGTTCTCGATGCCTCGGCTTCACTTTCAAACTGGCCGCCATATTCGATGTAATAATTTTCAGGCAATTCCACCGCATTCTCCAAACGGTTACGGATTTCATCCACCACTCCGACCAGATCCCGACCAGCCACATTTGCCTGCACCACCAGTTTACGCTGGGCATTTTCCCTACCGATCTGATTGGGTCCGGGGATCAGTTCCATTCTGGCAAAATCAGAAAGCGGGCGGTAGAACCCATCCGCAGTATCGACCAGTAAATCTGGCAATTCCTGCATCGTATGCACTTCCGATCGGTCATAACGAACCACCAGATCAAAAGACTGCTGCCCCTCGAGTATCCGACCCACTGTTTTTCCTTTCAGAGCAGTCTCAATAAAGCGGGAGATTTCTGCAGGTCTAACCCCATGCAAAGCCATGGCTTCCCGATCGTAGCGGAAAGATACCTGGGCGGTATTAACGATTGGCTCAATGGCCAAATCGACCACGCCTCTCACTTTACTCATTTCTGCTTCCGCCTCCTCTGCCAACTGGCGCAACTGTTCCATCTTTGGACCAAATATTTTTACGGCGATACTTGCCCGTGTACCCGAAAGCATGTGATCAATCCGGTGGCTAATTGGTTGCCCCACCGTAAACTGCACTCCAACCATTTCTTCCAGGGAAGACCTTGCCTGGTTCATCGCTTCCTCACGCCCTACTTCTTCCAGGTCCAACACCACCTCAAGCTCGCCCGCATTTACCGGTTGGGCATGCTCGTCCAGTTCGGCCCGCCCTGTGCGCCTCTGCACACTGATAACGCCGTCATTGGCGAGGATCAATTCCTCGGCACGTCTACCCAGCTTGTCCGACTCCTCCAACGATATATCTGGAACCGTAACATAACTAATGGTAAGGGCTCCTTCATTAAATTCTGGAAGGAAGGCACGGCCCAGTCCTGGCACTAGCAAAAGCGAACTAACCAGTAATCCCAGTGAAACCACGATCGATAAGCCTGGGCGGTTCAGGGCACCTTCAAGAATCTTTGCATAAATGGGTTTGATCCATCCTGCCAGCCACCCCTCCCTATCCGTAGCATTACGGATAGAGGAAGGAAGCAGAAACGAGGCAAGCACTGGAGTAATGGTCAGAGCAATAAACAAGCTGGCAAAAATGGATATCACATAGGCCAACCCCATGGGCTGGAGCAGCCTACCCTCGACTCCACTGAGAAAGAAAAGCGGAAAAAATACGATGGTAATAATAAGCGTGGCTCCCACCATGGGCTTTCGGATTTCCTTGGATGCCTGGAAGACCACCTCCTTTGATGGTAACCTCTCCGCCTCGGGGCGGGCGAGGTTTTCCCGCAACCGGCGAAAGACATTTTCCACATCAATAATCGCATCATCTACCAGTGCCCCAATCGCTATGCCAATCCCTCCAAGAGTCATGGTGTTCAGTTCCACTCCGCTTACATGGAAAACGAGAAAAGTAACGGCCAGGGAAAAGGGAATCGCGAGAATGGAAATAAAAGTAATGCGTATGTTTCCCAGAAATAAAAACAGTACAATCACCACCAGCAAAGCACCATCCCGCAAGGCCTCCAGTACATTATCAATCGCCACATTAATAAACTCGGCCTGTCGAAAAAAATTGTCCTGAAATACGATACCCTCGGGTAATCCGTTCTTGATTTCTGCAAGTGCCTGGTCGATCCGTTCGGTTAGTTCCAAAGTGTTCGCCCCTGGCTGTTTGGTTACCGAAAGCACCACGGCGGGTTGTCCATCTGCCGAGGCGGAACCAAAGGAAAGAGCCGGTCCAATTAGCACCTTGGCCAAATCTCCCAGAATCAAGTTTCCACTCTCCCCCGAGTCCACCACTACGGCGGCCAAATCATCCACGGTTCGTGCCTGGCCAAGGCCACGTATTTGGTATTCCTTTCCCTGATCCCGGAATACTCCTCCGGAACTCGCAAGGCTGGCCTGCTCCACTGCCTCTATGACTTGTTCCATGGGCACACCGTACATGGCCAACCTCTCAGGCAATACTTGTACCTGATATTCCTTCACTTCGCCTCCTATCGGGCTTACCTGAGCAACCCCGGGAATGGAAAGTAACCTGCGACGCACCCGCCAATCGGCCAATGTACGAAGGTCCATCATGGAAACCTCCTCTTTACTGTCTGCGTTCAGCACCAGACCCAACAGCATTACCTCGCCCATGATTGATGACATCGGTGCCATCACCGGTGGGGATATTTCCTCGGGTAACCGGCCAGTCACTTCCTGGAGTTTTTCCGATACGATCTGGCGGGCATGAAAAATGTTCATTTCCCATTCAAACTCAACATGCACAATGCTCAGACCGGGGGAGGAAAACGAACGAATTCTCCGCACTCCGGTGGAGCCATTTACAGCGGACTCCAAGGGTAATGTCACCAAGGTCTCCACTTGTTCGGGTGCCATGCCGTGGGCTTCTGTCAGGATCGTGACTGTAGGGGCATTGAGATCGGGAAATACATCCAGGTTCAACCGGAACGCAGTGTAAATGCCCGAAAGTAATAGCCCAATAGAGGCAAAGATAACCAAGGCACGGTTATTGAGAGAAAGACGGATTATCTGATCAAACATAGCAGAGAGTCTCCCAATTAGTGGGCATGCCCATGTCCCATTTCCATGTCACCCAAAGAGGAAAGTCTCACCATCTGGGCACCACGCGTAACCACGCGTTCTCCCGCACTCACTCCGTTGAGCACCTCGATCCATTGACCATCGGAAATACCCAAACGAGGATACCTTTTCTCTACCGTCTCTCCACCAGACTGCACATAGACCAAATCCAATCCCTGTTCTTCCTGCACTGCCTCTACTGGAATCGCCAGGCATGGTTGATTCGCTTCACCCAGCACGCGGATGGATACAGCAGTCCCCTCTGCAAACTGAGAATTGCTGTTTTCAAACTCAAAGAGAAAACGGGAAAAACCAGCCCGCGTCGCCGCAATCGGTTCTTCCGAAATCACCCGACCACCCAAGTGCGAGATCAACTGTGCCTTGCCGGATATACCAGTCCGGAAAGAAGCATCAACTGGTTTGCTCACTTTGTCCAATCGTGTGGATGGAAACAGGGCTTCAAGAATCATACGATCGGTATTTTTAATGATCGCTAAAGGATCGCCCTGTTGAACCCTTTGTCCCGGACGGACTATTATTTCAGTAATGGTTCCTGCCTGAGGTGCCTTGATCTGGGCTACGAGATTCTCCACTTTCCCATCGATTATCTTTACCCCCATTCGGGTAAGTGATTCCGCGAGGGTTTCCCTCCTTATTCTGGCTTCCTCCACTCTCTTTTCTGCGACCGCTTGCTCCTTCAATAAACCTTCAAGTCTCGTGCACTCCAAGTCTGCAAGGAGGTACTGCTCACGCAGCCTGACCAGACCTGATTCCCAGGCACCATCCGGACTGATTGAGAATAAGCCCTGCCCATCCTTCACCTGCATTCCCACCTCAGGAACAAGCCCTTTCTCCGACCAGGAGATTGTACCTGATGCCGTCGCCGGCACCACCATCACCCTGGAGGCAGGCAAACGCAGATGACCTGTCGCGGGAATGCTAGAACCAATCCTCCTCTGCTCCACTTGCACAATTTCATACTCCGTACGCCATTGTTGTTCCTTCAGCACCGTGATCTCCTCCGCATCTGATTCTTGGTGAGGCATATCCTCCACCTCATCCGCATTGGCATACACCGTAACTCCTTGAATCCGGTGCACTGAATTCAAGTCTGCATGCCTGAGCGATAGTTCAATCGAACAAGCACCGGCAAAAGGTGGCGTGGCTTTAATCAGGTAAACTCCTGCCCTTGTCGGTTGATCCAGATGGACTGCATATTCCTGACCCTCGGCACTGGAAAATTTAATTTCCACAGACCCCTCCGTTACCGGATGAAAATTACTCAACTTGGTAAGATGAACGATAAAGGTGACAGACTCCCCCTTGATCAACGGATTATACTTCATGAAAAGTTCGGTTAAGCCGTTGTATTGAGTCACCACAACTGGCTCCATCTCTCCTTCGTGAGCGTGATGCCCCCCGTGATCATGGTGCTCTTTATGATCATTATGTCCGTGGTCGTCATGCTTGTGATCATCGTGCTCTGCATGATCGTGTTCTTCATGGTCATCATGCTTGTGGTCATCGTGGTGACCGTGATCGTGATGCTCGTGATCATGATCCAGGCACCCAGTTGAAAGCAGGCATAAGGCTACGCTAAGGAGGAAGCAGTAAAGATAGGTTTTCATTTGGTCAAAGGGGTAAGAATTATTGATTGGAGCCGTGGAAGCTCAATTCAGTGGCACAAGACTGGGCAAGATCGAGGTATGCGGTGTTCATCTTATACAGGTAAGCCAGCCGGTTCCGGTTTCCGGCAAGGAGTGCACCCATGGCATCGAGGTATTCAAAAGCGGTGGACTCCCCGGTTTCAAACCTCGCCTCTTCGGCACGCAGGTACTTGGTATCATTTGACTCCAGATTGGTTGATGCTGAAGTTTTATCTCCCTGCAAATGATTCCAAATTTTCCAGACTGCCCTGACTTCCCGTTCCACCTCAAGCTTTGCCCATTGGTATGCCAGCGTACTCGAAGCATGTTCTGCCTCTGCCAGGCTTGAATCTCCCCGTTTTTCTCCAATGGGTAATTCCAGGGAAACACCCCAAAAGGTGCCCTTCTCATCTCCCGGATATTTTTTGGATGATACATCGAGGAAAACTTCAGGCATACTCTCCACCCTGACCCTGCTTTCTTCTTTTTCCGCCCAAACTGACATCGCCTCAATCGATTTTAAGTCAGGTCTGCCTTCAAGCGCAGTTTCCACTGCTTTCTCCTGATTATTCAATGTGGTATCCCAAAGCAGAAAATTATTTTCAGGGATGGCATCATCCCTGCCCACCAGAGAGGAGAACCTGGCAACGACGCCAGCTATTTGCGCCTCCAAGTCAAGATTCTCTAATTCCAGTTCTTCAATTTTCAGCTCAATTCGCTTCAAGCTAACCGAAGAGATCATTCCCTTTTTCAAAAGTTCGCGGGATATGCCTAGGGCTCTCCTGTGCTGGATCAATGAATCTCTCAACAAGCTCAGGTCTTTTTTCAGGTATGCATGTTCCACAAACAAGCCCCCCACTTCATGAGATACAGCCAGCTTTCTGGACTGCATTTGAAACTCAGCGATCTGATTCTTCTCTCTGGCAGCCTGAATTCTTGCTCCACGCTTCCAGAGAAAGTCCAGGCGGGTGGACACTCCTATGCTTGATTCATCAAAGTCACCACTGCCTCGGGCACTCTCCTCCTCATAAAAAACCGAAGGGTTGGGTAAACTGGAAGCCTGCTCCAACCTTGCCTCACCGAGGGACTGTAGGTTCCTGGAATACTCGCTAAATTTTTGCTGCTCCATCGCCTGCTCACATGCACGTTCGTAGGATAACTCCTCTGCATACAAGGGAAATATAGATACTACTCCAAACCACAAAATTGCGTGTACTGCAGTAAGTAAGCGGTACTTGGAAAACTGATTGTTAAACTCTGAACTCATTACAAATTTGGAAAAGATTGAAAAAGAAAAAGAGCACGGTGCGCCCATGCATATCAATTACCTGCACAACCAAGTTGCAGGCACAGTGTTCATTCAATCAAACCTGTAGTTGAATCGTTCTGGAAATTTGAGTTCTCAAATCTTCCACACCAGGTGGTCCCCGGGAAAAACCGGTGGTGAATACTCCAGTGGAAAAGATAAAGAAATTACGGGGCAAATATTCACTTACAAAAAGATGACCGGCTAATTCGGGAGCGATAAGTTGCCCTTCCTTACTGTAGGAGATTAAAGAATAGTCGGTCTCCACCACCTCATGACTGCAAGGAGCGTGGTGCTGATCCTCTCCATGATCGTGGGCATGATGGGAACCACATTTGCCATGGCCGTGTTTACCTTTGCCCGCATGCAAACCATCACAGGCACCTTTGGTATTATGAATGTGGGAATCCCCATCCAGATGTCTGCAAATCTCAAGACTCTTGTGAATGCATACTCCACCAAGCAGCATAGCCAAAAAGATGGATGAAATAACAAACATCTTAAATCTAAGAACTTTTGCTTGGGGATTGATCACTTAATTATCTTAATATTGGGGCAATTTTTTTTTTCAATTAGTTTTTTAGTAAACTTTTTCAAAAATATATTCCTCAGGAATAGTTCAATCAGTCTCTCTATATCTTAAGAACCACAGCCTTAAGAAAATGCGAAAATATAGTCCCTGGAGCTAAAATAAGTACTAAAATCCCAGAACCCTTACCCGTTCCTCCACCCGAGAATGTCTTCAGAACTCTGAAAATGAAAGAGCGCTGGAAGAAAGATTTATTCAATAATTGCCAAAGTACTAAGCAATATCAGTAACCGCTAGAACCACCTTTTTTAGCTCCTCACTAAGCCTCTTCCATCGATTGACTATAGTGACCAGAATCTGACGACCCCTGTCAGAAATCTCAGTCAACACCTCTGACAAAACTGCTGAATCACAGATAGATACTGGGAAAGAAGCAGACTCCCCGGAGGGTTAATAACCTGCATTCCGATTTCTCCTAAATTTTCCGCACAAGTATGCTTCACTAGATTCAAGCGACCTAAACCCAAGGCCAATAAAAAATATTTTGCTATTTCATGTAAGGGGCAATACGGGACTCAAATCCGGTACCCGGGGGCACTGGGGCGGGGTACAATTTCCTATCAATTCCTAGCAACTCGATTGCCTTTTTCTGCATTTATTTGCCGCGTATCGCAAAACGCGTTCATTGTCTCAATTCTCGCAAAACAATAATACTCTGCAACTAATGTAAATATAATGCAAAACGCTGAAGATTAGCTATTTTGCTAATTCAGTTTCAACTCCCGCCACCTCCACCAAAGTTTCAAGG
>JAYODK010000060.1:0-6768 GCA_038106225.1 Opitutales bacterium
ATATTTTTATTCATAAATCGATTTATTAATTATTTGAATCCAAAGGAACCACGGTACCAAGAAAGCCAAGAATAGGCACGGCGTGGATCATCCAAAGACTTAAGAAGATAATTTGCCTCTGCCAATCCGCTTACTCCCGGTAATTGATCAAAAATGGAATGGGGTGCACCCATCCTGACTTTGGCTTGTCCGTCAAGCATCTTCACGAAATCATCCAATGGGGTACTGACTTCGGGCATTTCAATCACATCATATGGCTCTTTAAGACCAGCGAGCCCGGAGGCACATTCAATTGCATCATACAAGCCACCAAGTTCCTGCACCAGTCCAAGCTCATGAGCATCCTTGCCCATCCATACCCTGCCCTCGGCATGTTGCAGAACAGTTTGGGCATCCAACCCACGGCCTTTAGCTACCAGATTCACGAATTTTTGATAAAGGGATTCAACATGATTTTGCAGAACTTTCATTTCCGGCTCAGACTTTGGACGGGTGACTCCAAGCAAATCAGCAGATGGATGAGTCTTGACTACATCAAAAGAGGCACCAAATCTGCCACTAAGGTCCTGAAAATTGGGAAGCAGTCCAAATACTCCGATTGAACCGGTAATGGTCTGCTCATTGGCAAACAATCGGTCACATTCCGTGGCGATCCAGTATCCACCCGATGCGGCCACTGCACCCATGGAAACGACTACGGGTACCCCTTCTTTACGTGCCCGTTTGATTTCATTAAGAATAGCATCAGAACCGGATACACTCCCTCCCGGACTATTTACCCGCAAAACGATAGCTTTGCAGTTTGAATCATTCCATGCAGTTCGTATGCGTTGCACAACTTGCTGTCCACCAACCATAGACCCATCATCCACGCCGCCGTCCACAATCACTCCCTCCACATAAATTACCGCAATCTCAGGCTTTCGAAAATGTCCCGCTGGTCCTTCGATAGAATCGCCCGGAAGAGGACGGTCAAGATAATCAATCAGTGAGACCTCCCTGAACCAATCCCCTTCCTTATTTAATGAACCATTCTCGATGATCAAATCTATCATTTGATCATGGGCAAGAATACCATCTATCAAACCCATGTCTAATGCCTGCTCAGCTTCGAATAAATAAATCTCGTTGAGAAGACGGTTAAACTCGTCTGCGGAAACATCTCTCCGGCTGGCAATAAAGTTTAAATAGTCATTCCAGCGCACCTTGAGCAAGCGATCAATTTGCTCACGATTTTCCGGACTGAATCCGGTCGAGGTAAATGGTTCAACTGCTCCCTTGAACCGACCGGTCCGTACCACCTGCACCCCAACCCCATATTTCTTGAGGGTATCACCAAGAAATAAATCCTGACTGGCCAGTCCATTAAGAAGAAGAGTGCCGGCAGGATCCATATATAATTCGTCACAGGCTGCATAAACCAGAAAATCAAGCTGAGTTGGACTGTGGCAAAATCCAATGACCGGTTTTCCTGATTCTTTAAAATCATCTAATCCATCAATCAATTCCCGGATGGTGGCATATCCACAACCATAATCCTGGGGTTGAAAGCCACCTTCGACCAAAATTCCGGCAATTTTGGGGTCCGTCCGTGCCTTCCGCAGGGCGTCAAGTGCCTCAAGTAAATGAATCTGCACAGGTCTAGCCTCTTCGGTGAGTGCCTGCTCAGCAACATCCTCGAAGGTAACTCCACCAGGACGCTCGGTCAAATTCATGGTCAGATCAAGCACCAAAAAGGAGGATGATTGGATCTCAGGTTTTGGACTCTCCAGAAATGAGGAAAAAATGGCTCCAATCAAAAAGAAAAAGACCACCGCAAAAAGAACAGTCGATACCAGTGAAACGGCAAACTTACGCAAAACTTCAGATAAAAACTTTTTCATTTCGTAAAAATATGAAAAAAACACCCGTTTCGATCAAAGGTCGAAGAAAAACTTTGCCTGACGACGAAAATCAAGCATGGTGCGGTAGGAATGGAAGCGGAATCGTTAACTGTTGAGCGAAAAGCCTTGCGGATTAATTTGGACCCCGCAAAGTATGGTACTTTTGCAGAAATTGGAGCCGGACAGGAAGTGGGAAGAAACTTCTTTCAGGCAGGAGGTGCTGCAGGAACCGTAGCCAAGACTATCTCTGCATATGATATGAAATTCAGCGACTCCATCTACGGAGAAGCGGGTCGCTATGTCTCCAGGCAAAGACTCGTGCAAATGCTTAAGCACGAATTTGATCTGCTCGATGAGCGCCTATCCGATGCCCGGGGCAATGATTCTACTTTTTTTGCGTTTGCCAATACTGTTGCCGCTCTCAATTACAGCAAAACCAATGAATGTCATGGATGGATGGGAATCCGTCTGCAACTGGAACCAATGGGTAAACCCCATGATATCATCCTGCATGTCCGTATGTTAGACCGTGACAACCGTTTGCAACAGGATGCAATTGGCAGACTTGGAGTCAACATCGTCTACGGTGCCTTTCATCTACGCCATCAACCAGGAAAACTCATTGCCAGTTTGCTAGATGAAATCGGTTCCGACCGTATCGAAGTGGATATGATCGAATTTAATGGTCCTGATTTTGATAAGTTCGACAACCGAATCCTTTGCCTGGAGCTCATCCGGAATGGACTGACCCATGCAGTAATGTTTAATGAAGAGGGCTTTGTGGTACAGGCAGCTGAAATGTTGTACAAGCAGGCCTGCTTGATTGAAAGAGGAAGCTTCCGCCCCCTGACTAGGGTAAACATTGACATGCTCGAAAAAGCCCGGGCCCAATTTGCTGGGCGTAAGGATGTCGATGAATCCAAACTGAAAGTATTCATGGAGTTAACCTTGGGTGCTCTAAATGAAGATGGTGAAATTGATCATAACGATTTCATCGCCCGCATAGAGGTAATCAATGCCTGCGGCTACGGAGTTCTGGTTACCAATTATCTGGAATACTATCGATTATCGGCATTTTTACGGCGATTGGTACGCGAACCCATTGGTTTGGTACTGGGCCTGAACAATCTCGCAGATATTTTTAAGGAGCAATACTACGAAGACTTGGATGGTGGTATTCTTGAGGCTTTGGGCGTGCTCTTTAAAGAGAACCTCCGGATTTATGGTTATCCGATTGAGCTTGAGACCTTCGAAATCTACAGCAAGCAAATGGGACGTGGAAACAATGTGGAAGCGGTGGCGGATGCGGATGGACTCATCACCATCAACAATCTGGTGGTTTCAGAAAATCTGCGTAATCTTTACAAATATATCCGTGAGAATGGTTTTTTGGAAACCATTGAAAATTACGACCGGGAAAATATGAAGCTTTTCTCCCGGGATGTCTTTCAAAAAGTCTGCAAGCGCCAACAAGGTTGGAAGGATTTCCTACCCCAAGCTGTAGCGAAAATGATTGAGACAAAGGGGTTGTGGAAATGTTAATTTCTGAAATTAATGCCTAGAACTTAAAATCCGCATAGATCATGCGATGGTCGGAGCCTTCAAGGCAGCGCAGTGAGTCATTTACTCTAGCAGAACCCTGAATGTAGTGTTCAAACATCATGGGACTGGCGAAGATATAGTCCAAGCGGTCATAACTGTCCTGTTTTTTATAATAATGAGTCCAGAAATAGCCCATGGTATCGCGACAAGGTAAGATGTCATGCAAAATGGTTTTGTTGACCTTAATGAATCGGCGGATCGGAGCGGTATTTTTAAAATCATTAAAATCACCGATTACTAAATGCATAGGGTTGCTTTCAGGAGGATAAGTCTGACGAATATAATCGCGAATTGCTCTAGCCTCTTTCTCACGTAAAACCGCGGCCTGTGGATCGTCTTCCCGCTCAGTCCATTTACTTTTCAAGTGAAGGTTGAATAAACGCCAAGTTTTATTATTGGTAATAAACTCCACTTCCATCAGCCCCCGCCTTGGTCTGACGACGCTTCCTAGATATGAAAACTCCAAGTCTAAATGAGCAGTTTTCTCTTTTATTGGCAACCGGCTGAGTAAAGCCAGATGACGCTGTTCACCCTCTTCGCCTCGGACCCAAAACGAATAGGAATAATTACCGATGCCGGTATTGTTCAAGTCTCGCCATAAATCATTCAGGTATGGAATCTCTCCCATCTCCTGCAAAGCAAGCACATCGGGATTTACCCGCTTAATAATTGACCGGATAATACCGTTTTCAATTTCGGGCTTCGGATAATCCTTTTGCCAAGAACCTCCAGCCCAACGGTCCATGGAAAGGTAGTTTTTTAGATTATATGAAGCCACTCTTATGTTCTCTCCCCAAACGGGGAGAGAAACAATTAGAAGCAATAAAGGCCTGTAAATTAGGGTCAAAGAAATAGTTATATCCCTTTGTAAACCTTGACATTTAGGGCACCGCTTTTAGTGATTTCCAAACGATTTTTAAATTTGCTACGATCGGCAACCCCTCCGCGGGTAGCTTCATATCCGTCCATACTTCGTAAAATAATATGAGTCCCCTGAATGGGAAACATACCTCCATAAGGCTTTCCCCAGCTCATAACTGAATCCTTCGTGCCCCTTAGTTCCACTCTAATTTTATGAGCACCAAATGGTAAGCCGGTAAATTCGGCCTTTTTTAACTGATTGGAGGTTTTACGCTTGTTTAAGGCTGCCGTGATATCGGTCCATTTTTCGTTCAAAGAAAATTTATCTGCTTTCCCATCCACAGGATCAAATTTTAGCTCCCCATCCCCAGCTACTTTCTTGATATCTTGCTCGGTCGCGTTTTGGGAATTCGGTACAGCATTGGGCGAAGTCAAAATAAGGGGTAAATTAAAAGTTGGGTATTCCTCATTGGAAGATTCTTTCGCCTCGCCCCACATAACAATTCCTGAATCAGAAAAATCAAAATTGTATTCGAAAGTAGCATCGTTAGTCCAAACACCTTTTAATCTGGTCGTTCTTCTGTCATTCGACACAGGCGGCGGATCAGTATATGTCTTGACCTTACGTATTTGACCTTTGGTGCCATAACGGGGTTCAAACCTAATATTGATTGGATTCTTTTGCACTCTGCTGCCATCATCTTCAAGCATCCAGATGTGCACTACAGGTTGAGCATGAGGAGCAGCATGAAGTCCGACTTCAAAAGCTTTGCTTTCCAGGATAGTGTTGTAATTTTTCCACTTACCAGAACCGTATCTTTCTAAAGAATTACCCTTGGCAGGAAGGATCGTGGGGATCAATGATATTTGAAGTTTTTGTAAAGCCTTGGCAAGTGCAACTGATTGAGGATCCAGCTTTGACCAAGCCAACTTAGTGGAGCGGCCTCGGATAATCAGTTCCACACCTGTATCATCAGCGGACATGAATGAAGCTTCCAAGGAATTGCCATCGGCACTGGTCCATCTATGCATTTTGTCCAAGTCCGCCTCAACAACTTGGGGAGGAGTAACTTTAGCCGGCTTTGTCGAAGCAGTAGGTTTGGGAGGCTCAGGCTTATGTTTTTTGGCCAAAGACTGTAACACTTTTGCCAGTGCCTGCGATTCAGAGGAAAATTTGCTCAGGGGCACGGTAAATTCCTTTGCCCCACCATTCATAGCAATTTTTAGTTGATCACCGATCAAGGAAAGAAATTTAGCCGAGAGCGACTTTCCATCAGCACTTGTCCAATCATGCTCAATATCCAATGCCTCCGGGCCAAGGGCATCCATGGGCATCTCGGAAATAACCTCATCAAGGATTTCGTCAAACGGGGAAGAGGAACTTGAAGATATCGCAGCGGAGGTTGGTGCGCCTAGTTTTTTGGCTAAAGCTTGGGATTCCGAAGCGAGAGTATTTAAGGGTAAAGGAAAGACCTGTCCGTTCCATTTGATAGTGACCGTCTGAGCAGCTTCATCCAAGGAGATGAAAGATGCCTGTAAGGTTCTCCCTTGGATATCGGTCCAGGGATGAAGGGTTTCATCCTGTGCCCAACTGGGGACAAAAGCTAGAGTTAAAATTAGGGCGAGTAGGTAGGGCTGTTTCATGCTTCCTGTGGTTTTGGTTCTTCGTTTTCAATTTCCCATGACAAAGTCACAGGTATCTTTTTTTGTTCCCAAGGATGGAAAACGTCAAAAATTTTCCCCGGATTTAAAATATTATTCGGATCCAATGCTTTTTTTACCGCCAGCATCGCATTCCATTCAGCATCCTTAAATTGCTCGCGGACAAAGGGAGTTTTGGCTAACCCCACCCCATGCTCCCCACTGATTGCACCACCTAAGGAAATTACCTTACTCATCAGTTCACGCAGAGCGGAGACCGCTAGATCGGTCTCCTTATCATTTTCTTCATCGTACATTAAATTCACATGTAAATTCCCATCCCCGCAGTGTCCGAAGACCCCAATCTTAATGTCGTATTTTTTTCGCAATTCCTCTACCGCACGCATCAGTTCTGCCTGCCGGTTCAGGGGAACCACTACATCTTCATTTAATTTTGTGGAAGCCAGTTTCTTCATCGAGGATGAACCCTGCCTTCTCACATCCCATAATTTTTCTGCCTCTACTGGCGTTCCCGCAGAACGGAAAGACAAAGCAGTATCCTTTAACCAGTTCTCCAAAAGCTTGCCCTGTTCTTCCACTTCCCTCTCATTGCCGTCTAATTCAATGAGGAGCATGGGATGCGGCTCAATGCCCGGAAACACTTCTGTGCCAACATACTTTTGCAGGCAGTCAATCGTCCAACTGTCCAGGTATTCCAAAATAGAAGGACGCAGTCCAAGTTTGCGAAGAGCCTGCGGGGAAGAAAGGGCTAATTCATCAG
>JAYODK010000011.1:0-40762 GCA_038106225.1 Opitutales bacterium
GTGGGTGTACGGGCTAAATATCTGTCGTTTTCGGGTAAATCTTCTGGGTCCAATAGTTCCAGGTCATCGAATATATGGGTGAGCCTGCGTGGAGAGCACTCAAGTATGCGGGCCCAAGGAGCATTCTTTTTTCCCAGGATAAAAGATTCCATAGGATAGTGCATTTTTTTGTAACGATCCTGAATATTTTTGATGCAAGAAGCATTCTCATTGGTTCGACTTGTGAAAAGCATAACATCTGTAAAATGAGAAACTCCATCCATCCATTCCTGAAAGTGAGCAGGTGGTTGCATGAGACTATTTGAATCAATAAAAAAGAGAATTCTTCCAAGCGTACAATCCTCATGATTTCGAAATATTTGACCAAATGCTTCGAACAAGTCGGCCAAGTTAATATGATTGGGTAAGAAAATGAAGCATTCTTTTATCTTTGGATCCCGACTCAATCGGAAATTTATGATTTTTTTCTTCTGGCAATATTCACAAATCGTTTCATCGTGAGCCTGAAGATCAGGGGGAGTAATTTGCAGGAAGAGGGGTAAAGGTTTGTCTTCAATGGTTGCATCCCGGAGAATCTCGAGAGAAGAGACACCCGGGGTTTCCACCACCAAGTGACAGATTTTTTTCATTAAATTAGGAAAAATCGAAAGATTTGCACTGTGCGGAATGTCGCATTCGGTGATCTATCAAAACTAAAGCTGTCATGGCTTCAACAATAGGTACGGCACGGGGAAGAACACAGGGATCATGCCTGCCACGGCCCATAAGTTCGGTTTCATGACCCTCATTATTAACAGTCTTTTGTTTCTGTAAAACAGTGGCAGTTGGTTTAAAGGCAGTGCGGAAATATAGCTCCTCACCGTTACTAATTCCCCCTTGTACGCCTCCAGAGCGGTTAGAAGATGTACGAATCTGGCCATCCTTTGACTCATAAAGGTCATTATGCTCCGATCCTTTCAGGTAAGTGCCACCAAACCCGCTTCCTACTTCAAAACCTTTGGTCGCGGGTAACCCAAGCATTGCTTTTGCCAAGTCAGCCTCCAGTCGGTCAAATACGGGAGAACCCCAACCAACGGGCATACCGGCAACTCGGCAGAGAATGGAGCCGCCTACTGAGTCACCGGACTTTTTGGCATCAAGGATACAAGTTTCCATTTCCGAGGCAGTTTCTGGGTGGGGACAACGGGTAGGCGATCGTTCAATCTCCTCGAGCGAGGGTAATTCTTGGAGCACGGGAATTTCAATATTATGAATTCGTTCAATGTATGCCCGGATGATTACTCCCTCAAAAGATAAAATCTTCTTGGCCACTGCACCTGCTGCCACCCGGGCAATGGTTTCCCGGGCAGAGGAACGACCCCCCCCCTCATGATTTCGGTGACCATATTTTACCTGATAGGTGTAGTCGGCATGGGAAGGACGAAACTTCTCCTTCATTTCATCATAGGCTTGGGGTCGGGCATCCTTGTTGCGAACAAGCATAGCAATGGGAGTACCAAGGGTTAGACCATCATAGACTCCTGAAAGAATTTCCACTTGGTCGGCTTCATCTCTAGGGGTGGTGATTTTACTTTGGCCGGGCCTTCTTCTTTCAAGCTCAGGTTGGATATCTTCAACAGAGAGAGGGAGGCAAGGAGGACAACCGTCTATTACCACGCCGATTCCCCCACCATGGCTCTCGCCCCATGAGCTAATTTTAAAGAGCTTCCCAAATGTATTACCCATGATCTTTTTAAATATTTATAACCTGAAAAAGCAAAAGGAAAAGATGAACTTAATAATTCTCTGTTTAAAATCAGAAATTCGTTGATCCCTGAACTTTTTAGTGAATAATTAATTACTTAGGTCGGGTCCCATGCGACAACGATTCGAAGAACCCCGTCAGGTCCGGAAGGAAGCAGCGGCATTCGTAATGGTTGTGTGCTGTGGGGTGCCTGACCTATTTTTTTAGTCTTTTCAATTTGATTTACTCGATCCTTGGTTTGTCTTGCATGGTTGCACAAAGATGATCACAACAAAAACTTTGCAGTAATGAAGTCAGATACATACCAGGTAATTGCCCGAAGGTGGAGACCCAAGCAGTTTTCAGAGTTGGTTGGGCAAGACCATGTTGTGCGAACTTTAGGAAATGCAATCGATCTTGGCAGGATTGCACATGCATATTTATTTGTGGGGCCGAGAGGAACTGGCAAAACAACTTCTGCCCGATTGTTTGCAAAATCTCTTAATTGGGAAAATGGTCCATCTCTAGAAGTCCCTGATGATTCAGAAATCGGGCAGGCAATTATGGAAGGCCGATGCCTGGATGTGATCGAAATTGATGGTGCTTCTAATAACTCGGTCGAGCAGGTCAGGGATTTAAGGGATGAATGCCAATATGCACCTTCACAATGCCGTTTCAAAATTTATGTGATTGATGAGGTCCATATGCTTAGCCAGCAAGCATTTAATGCCTTGCTTAAGACTCTTGAGGAACCCCCTCCGCATGTTAAATTCGTTTTTGCAACCACCGAGTCACATAAAGTCCTGCCGACTATTGTCTCTCGTTGTCAACGGTTTGAATTTCGTGCTATACCGGCTTTATTAATTGTTCAAAAACTTACTGAAATTTGTCAGGCAGAGAAAATAGAAATCGATAAGGATGCCCTGCATGCAATTGCCCGTATGGCAATGGGTGGAATGCGAGATGCTCAAAGTATACTTGATCAAATGATTTCTTTTTGTGGAAAAACTATTAAACAAACAGATGTTCTTGAAGTTTACGGTTTGGCCTCATCGGAAAAGATCGGTGATTTGGAAAATGCAGTTTTTTCGGGCGATTATGATTCGATCCTCAAAATCACAGATGAATTTTCTCAAAATGGTTTGGATTTTTACCGTGCACTCCTAGATCTGTCTGAAAAGTTGCGCCAAAGCCTGGTTGGTTCATTAAAATCTTCTGAACAATCCACAGCACCCGAACAGATAGCCAGAATTTTGGATGCACTAAGGGAGGGAGAATCACTTGTTCGGTCTGGGCTATCAGATAAGGCAAATTTTGAGGTAACTTTATTTCGTGCAGTTGAAGCTGGACGAACCCGTGCAATCGATCAGGTCATTCGAAAGATTTCCCAGATAGTTCCTAAAGATAGCAAAAAAAAAACTAATCTAATACCGCCTTTAATTCCACCTGTGGAAAGTTCTGCGGAGCCTTCTGTTACCGATGACGAAAAGGCGGGCGATACTTCTGACCTGCCAAGTTCAAACGACGCGGAGATTCATGAAATACCCGAACCAAGCTCGGTAGATTCACTCGTAGAGTCGGTTCCAGTTGAGGACTTAGCAAAGAAGGAAATTCCCTTGGAGAAAAAGAAGACGGATCTTCAGGTTACCGATCCAGAGAAAATTAAATCACGGATGGAAAAGTTGCCTGTGGAGGTAAGGGAGTTGATTGACGAGAAATTTCGTGGTGAATATTTCTCGATCGAGAAAATTGATCGAAATATTTTGATTTAAGGAGCACCCGGCTCTTGGGATTGTTACCAATCCAAGACCGGCTCAAATTCACTTCTTTTTAGCCATCCTTTATTGGCACCTGATTTACTCCTGACCAGATACCACTGGTTACCAGCAGGGCCAAGATGAACTCTTGGAAGGCCATCGTTTCCATTATCAAGAAAGAGACTGGTACCAGGAGCAACTTTTGTATTGGACGCACTCCCTATTCCGGCAAATACTCGCAACGCAATACGGTCATCTGAATCTTCCGATGGAGTGGAGGATTCAAGGGCAATCACTTCCCGCTGTAATTGATCGGATTGTCTTTTGGATTTTAAAAATCCCCAACCCAAAAAGAGACATAAGCAGACCCAGCCAGAAACAAAAATAAGGGAAAGATTGTTTTTAAGTGGCAGGCGAAAAGTAAAAGCCAGATAGAAGATTCCAAACCAAAAGAGAACCAGAAGGGCGATTAACCAGTGGGTTTCTAAATGAGCAGAAAAGGATGAATCAATTTCTATTGAATCTTCCGGTATTCCACCTGCCATTTCGTAGATAAGGGATAAATTTGCAGTGTAATCGCGATTTTCCCGATCAATCAGAATTGCTTTTCTGAAATGAAGCACCGAACGTCCATAATCTTCCGTTTTGAAATAGAGGTTGGCAAGGTTTGCATGGAGACTGGCAGAATTTCCCTGTTCAGTAATCAGAGAATAAATTTCAATTGCTTTTACAAGGTCTCCGGAGGCTTCTGCTCTGACTGCGTCGTAAAATAACTTGTCCTTGGATTCCCCCGAACCAGAGAAACTTCCAAGGGCAAAGAAGTGAACGGCGAGCAGGAAACGGATGCGTAAAAACTTCATTTGATTTTGGAAAGAATGGCCTTAGATTTCTGGTAAGTCTCTTCGATGCCAGATACATCGCTGGAAACACCCGCATACTCCAGTTCGTCGCAAATTTTTAAGAGCTCGATGATGCCACTTACTATATCTTCGGGGTATCTCTTGCGGTGAAGTAAGTTGATTATCTCAGAACTTGATAGTGCAGAAGTATTAGAATGTTTACAGGCGATACCCACCCGGAGTCTGATTCTTCTCCGTAATGCCCGGTGGAAACCAGACACATCCTTGTGCTTTAAGGCATCTCTCGTTTTAATTTCCAATCTTTTCTCTTTTTGCTTCCGGGCCTCTTCTCTGGGATTAAGTCTTTTAATCCGGAAGAAGATGATCCCAATTAATATTCCCGTTAAAATAAACTGGCTTAGCCAGAGTGTACTGGAACGGAGTGGGTCTGTGGTCGCTAATTTAGCTTTCCATTCTCCAGGTTCTGATTCGGTCTGAAATAAATCCTGAATATTCTTTCGGACAGGTTGAGAGGTAGAGTCTGTGGTGGGATTTGGGGGAGCAATCCATTTTTCGCCGGGGTCGACTCGAAGGGGGTGTGCATCGGTGACCAAGGAGAAGTACTTTTCCTCCTCCGGTTGAAAAAAGGAAAAAGCGACAGGGGGTATTTCCAGTAATCCAGCCTGCAAGGGAGTAATGATGAACTCGAAGGTTTGGGTGCCGCTATGCTTGGTGTTCATATCTCCCTCAAAGGAAAAGGCAGGAGGGCCAACTTTGAATTCTTCCCCTAAGGAAAGGCTGGGGGCCGGAATGGCGGCTAAATTCCCGGTTCCATTAATCTTACAAGTAAGACGTACCGGGTCTCCCACCGATACCCGGTCACGGTCAATACGGGAAAGAATAGATAAGCTACCAATGGCACCTTGGTAGTTTGGTGGTCGATTGGTTAGGGGTAGGGCACGGATTTCAAGATTGGTTGTATCTGAGCTGACTTTCAGACCTTCCTCCCGTCCAAATCCAAAAAATGGATCGTTGAAAAATGGATTTGAAAAAGTCGAATTACGATTGTTTCGAACCCGGATACGAAGTACCGAATCAAAGGAAAGGGTATGGACCCCAGGGAGTGCACCGGTAAGACCAAAGTTCCAGGTATACACAGTGTAAGATTTATTATTCCTTCTTACATTTCTTTCTTCGGATGGTTGTCCAAGTTCGGTCATGGAAAACCCGGACCCATTTTTCAAGGGAACCTGCTCGATTCGTGTAACCGGCAGTCTTTCCCATAAAAAGAGACTTACCGATGCCTGAACTGTTTCCCCCTCAAAAAGAAAAGGTCTTGGGCAGAAAAACTCAATAAAGGCAGCCTGCCTAAGATCCGCTTGCTGTTGGCGTTCCTGTGCTTGTTTGATCTTATCTTTCTGATTTGGGGGAAGCACTTCTAATTTGGCTGCGGGTACCGTGTAAGATTGGTTTCCCACTTTCATCTTCCACGGAGGAACCACGAAAGAACCTTGTCTTTCCGGAGACACGGCAAAACTTAGTTCAAAGCGTATGGATGGAACTCCGTTAATAAATGAAGCAGACTTTAAAGTACGGGGTTGAGGCGAAAAACGAAGACCATCAACGGATGGAACTGCTCCGCTGGGTGACTGCTGACTGCCATGAATTACAACTTTGTAAGTGGAGCTATTTGCTTGAGTGATGGTGGAAGGTTCAAATGAAGTTTCCACATTGATTTGCCCCAACACGAGTCCACAGGAAGCCAGCCCCCAAAGGCAAGGTATCAATGATGTAAGGATATTTCTACTCATCAGTAATCGCGTCCGGCATTTACAGGTTCTGAAAATTGAGGCTCTAACTGCAGGGGTTCACTCTTGGATTCAGTCTCCTGCAGTAATCTCTCATAAAGTGCATTTACTTCCTCTGAAGATTGAGCTGGTTGATTCTCATCTTCGTTAGATTCTTCCGATGATTCTGATGGGGATGACTGGTTCGCTTGATTCTGGTCTGGGTCGGATGAATTACTTCCATTACCTTCCTCTTGCAGACCAAAGAGGAGGGCTTGTGAATTTTGCTCAAAGTCTACCCAGGTTAAGTATGCTTTGTGGTCATCGATCGGTCGGGTGATATTGGCTTCCTCGTTGTCTGGCAAAATGCAAACGGAGAATTGACCGGGTGGTACAGCATGCGAAAAACTTCCGTCTTCGCCGGGTTTGAAGGAAGTTTCATTCTCATCGATTTGAAAGTTGCCATTTTCATCGAGAAAGATGGTGGCGGCGGATGATCCAGATTCGTTCGCATCGAGAATGGAATCACCATCTGTATCATTCCAAACTTTTCCCTTTAAAACCGGGGCACCTCTCCAGGGGATGGCAATGATATGCTCGCCGGATTGATCCAGCGAAAGTGCATGATTTCTAACCATTTGTGGATTCATTGGTGGTGGGGGTGCGGGAAAAAGGGGTATAAGCAAATCCTTTTTGGTTTGATTGTCGTCGGCTAATAAGGAGCCAATTTTCAAAGAGGTTGGGTAGGTCGCAGATATCCATTCAAAGGCAAAGCGTCCTTGAGAATCAGTTTCGATAAAAGGTTCTTCGGATTGGTTGTGTTCGCCGTTGTTATTACGATCCCAGTAAACAATGGACTTTAAGGGTGGTTCTTCTGGGTCTACTTTTCCGTTTCCATTGATATCACGCCAAACCAGGCCTTTGATTTTGCTTACCAATGACTCAATTCTCTGCTGGATCTGTTGATTAAGTGAATCCAGGTTGTCTTTCGCTAATTGATTTCCGTCGATGGAAAGTGCGGAACTGTAATACTCCCTAGCTTTCTCCCATGTACTCCTTGCTTGCGATACATCTTGCCGGTCTAAAAAGGAATTTGCCTTTGCATAGTAAATATTTCCGAGGGTGTTGAGAGCGGTTGACTGGATGTTGGGTGAATCGGTTGATCGATGGAGAGCTCTGTTTAGATATTCTTCTGCGGTTTGATACTCCTTGGCACCAAAGAGGGCCAATCCAGCATTAAGGTACAGAGTTCCCAGGTTTTCATCTTCTTTGGATTCTAGATTCTCAATCTCTTGCAAGTACAGTTCCGCGGCCTTGCTTGGTTCTCCTTTTTCGATCGCTTCTTCTGCCTGTCTTATATTCTCAGATTTCCAGCACCCGGTGAAAAAGAGGATCAGGACCAGCATGGAATTAAAAGACACCCCCATTGGTTTTTGCTTGGCGGATGGGGTTAAATACTCGGAAAAAAGAAAAAGCAGACCGATCAGAACAAAGAATTGATAGCGGTTAATGGGAAGCGTAGTGGAGAATTGCTCATGCATTTTTTTCTGACCAAATGCCTGCAGTTCTGAAAATACATAACTAATTCCTTCACCTGTGGGACCAATGGAGAGGAATTGACCTCCGGTTGATTGAGCAATATGTCGGAGAGAATCTTCGTCCAATTTTGTTACAATCCGCTCTCCCTGCCGGTTGGTTAAAAAGCTTTGCGGGTCTTGTCCAACGGGGTCGGTCACGATGAATGATCCTTCCTTGGATCCAATTCCGATGGTGTAGATACGTATTCCTTGCTCAGCAGCCAATTTTGCCTGGGCTAAGCCCTGTCCTTCCAAATCTTCCCCATCCGATATCAGAATTAAAAATTTATCAGTATCATCCTTGGAGAAGGAACGGGCGGCTTCTTGTATAGGAAGTGCTAAATTAGTCCCCATGCGGGGAATCAAACCAACCTTCAACTCGTCCAAACTTTTGGCAAATGCCTGATGATCCAGCGTGAGGGGGCATTGTAAAAAGGAGGAACCCGAAAACGCAATCAAGCCCAACCGGTCTCCCTTTACTTTGGGTAGCAAATTGGTCAGCGATAACTTAACCCGTTCCAGGCGGTTAGGCCGTACATCCCTTGCCAGCATGCTCTTGGAAAGATCGACTGCAATTAATATATCAATTCCTTTTGGGGTAATGGATCTTTGGGATGTTCCCCATTGCGGACCTGCCAAAGCGAATAAAAGAAAAACGATAGCCCCGATAAATAAACAAAATTTGGTTATTTTCCGCCTCGGTGAATGAGCCGGTAGCAATTGACCTTTTAGCTTAAACGACACCAGTTTATTAAGCTTTTGCTCTGCTTTTTTGTTACTGTGCCAATAAAGGAGTATCAACAAGGCCAAGATCAGGGGGATCCCGAAAAGAAGATCTGGATGAACAAAAAGATTCATGGAATACGCAGATAGCGGGTTCTCGCTAAAATGAATTCAAGACATAAGCAAATCAGGGCAGCCCCAATCGGCCAGAAGTAGAGATCTTCAAAGACTGCATTTACCCCCATTTCAATATCTGATTTCTCCAGCCGGTCGATTTCTTCGTATATAGATTGAAGGGTGGCTTTATCCTTAGCTTCGAAAAAAAGTGCCCCAGTAGTTTGGGCAATTTTTTCAAGAATCTGCTTATCGACCGGATAATCTGCAACTCTTATCACGGGTGTTCCATTCGGTGCACGGAGGATGTCTCTGGTCGAAGAATCAAACAAATAAGTTGGGGTTCGGGTATTTGCCCCAATTGCAATCGTGTAAATTTTGATTCCATCTGCCTTGGCTCCATGGGCGTAGATAAGAGGACTGTGGGGAGGTGCCGGTTCGTCTTTGCCATCTGTTAGCAGAATCAGGATTTTAGATTTTGATTCTAGGGAACGCAAGCGGTTGATGCCTTCTGCCAGGGCTGAACCAAGGTTAGTGCCAGTTTGGTGAGTTAGGCCGACTCTCAATCGGTCAAGGTTTCTCTGCAAATGTTCTTTGTCTAAGGTCAGGGCACTGACCAGGTATGGGTCCACCGAAAAGGCAACCAGTCCGATACGGTCATTTTTCCTTTGTTCAATAAATTCTTTGAGCACATCCTTGACCACATCGAGGCGGGTGACATCAAGGGAATCCGATTCACTCATATCCAAGGCAAGCATGGATGCGGATAAATCAACAGCTAATACAATGTCCACGCCACTGGATAAAATGGTGTAGGTGCTTCGATCCAATTGAGGTCTACACAAGGCAAGAATAACAAAGACCAACGCCATGATCCGCCAAAAAAGCGGCAGCCAAGTCCATCTACTTGAATGAATCTGGTTTGCCTCCATTTGCAAGGAAAGGGTTGGGAAAAGAAGCCGTGACTTGTGTTTCAAAAACTTTCTTTTGATCCAGGCAAGCAGAGGCAGGAAAAGAAAGAGGAGGGCCCAAAGCGGTTCGCCAAAAAGAAAGGACTCAACGAACTCTTTCATTTCGATGAAGGCACAGATGAGGAATTAAATTCACTCAGTTGTACTTGACGGTTTTTTTGCCATTCACCCTGTGCCTGCTGAATGAAATCGCGGGCAGAAACCAGAAGTTGGTCGAGCTCTTTGTGGTCAAACTGATCGGTCGAGTATTTAATCCGATCCCCTTTCTTTACGAACTGGTTTAGGGGCTCCTCGAACCTTTCGCGAAGCAAGGGATTGAGGCTAATTTCTTGGATAAATTCTTCTCCGGTGCATTCCATAGCGGGTATATTGAATTGTCTTTCAACATAGAGACGCAAAATTTCCGATAACCTAAAAATGAAAGGCTTGATCTCCGGTCTGGGCTTTTCGGAATCCAATATCTTTAGTTGTTCAAGAGCCTCGAGGTAAGGGTCGATAGTGGGAAGGTTTTCTTGCCTTGTTTGGGGAGCCGAATCTTTTTTGCGAATGAAAGAGTAAAGGACAGATACAAGGACAACCAAGAGGAGCAAAAGAATGGACCAAAGGTTTTCTTTGGCTAGTTGGCTCAGAGATTTTAATATTGGCAGGGGCGAGTCTACCAGAATGTTTGGGTCCAATAGGTAGGGTTTTGGATTGGAGGAAAAAAGACTCATCAGTACCTCCTCTTTACCCTCATTCTAAAAAATGAATATAACTTTTGGGAGAAGTCTTCCTCGGTGGAGAAATCAAAACCGTCAATTCCTCTTTTTTGTAGTTCTTTGCAAAACTCGGATTCCGCCACTGCATATGTGTTTTTATATTTTAGCCTGGTTGCTGGGTCTGAGGAATCGATCGTAGCCACCAGACCTGTTTCTGAATCTTGCATATCAATAAGTCCTACATTGGGGAGTTCGCGTTCTTTGGGATCAAACACTTTCCCGCAAATTAGGTCGTGCCGGAGCTTGGTGCTGGAAAGTTGATGGAGAAGAACAGCCAACCCGGAACCTTCCTCATTGGTAAATCGATGATTAATGATGAAGTCGGAAAGCAGAAAGACAATCGCACGACGCCGGGTAAGCTGATTGATCGTTTGAACCGCAAGGTTATGGTTAGTTAATTGTCCGGTTGTCGGCCTGAAGAGAATTTCCCTTAGAATCCGAAGGACATGTTTCTGCCCTTTAGTAGGAGGAAGATAAAGTTCGGTATGATCTGAAAACAAAAGAAGACCAATTTTATCTCCATTGCGGTTTGCCGAAAAAGCGAGAAGTGCGGCCAGTTCAGCCAGTTTTTCCCGCTTGCTGTTCGCTGATGAGCCGTAGGCGGTGCTTGGTGAAATATCAACTGCCAGGACGATGGTGAGCTCTCTTTCTTCTCGGTATTGTTTAACATAAGGAACTCCAGTTTTTGCGGTAACATTCCAGTCAATCGTACGCACTTCATCTCCTGGCTGGTATTCCCTGACCTCCTCAAAATCTATTCCCTGCCCCTTGAATGCACTGTGGTAGGATCCAGCAAAAACCTCTGAAACCATTTGATTGGATCGTATTTCGATCTGTCTGACTTTACGCAAAATATCACGCGTAAATTCAGGGTCCTGCTCATTCATTTAGCAATCCTTGGTCATTCAAAGAAACGGAAATTTGGACAGATGAATCAGGGCACGGGTACAGTGTCTAAAATTTTCTGAATAATTTCATCGCTGGTTACATTTTCTGCTTCGGCTTCGTAGCTAACTATGATCCGATGCCGGAGCACATCCGGTGCGATATCTTTGAGGTCTTGAGGTGTTACAAAACTTCGGCCTTGGGTAAAGGCAACTGCTTTTGCTGAGAGGGCCAAACTTATGGTGGCACGGGGCGAAGCACCAAAGCGAATAAAGGGTTCAATCTCGCTGAGTCCATATTCAGAAGGATCTCGGGTGGCGAACACAAGATCTACCAAATAACCTTTCAGTTTTTCATCTAAATAAATCTGATCAACCAGAGATCTTGACTTGAATATCGTCTCTGCATCCACAATCGGATTGATTTTGTGATCGACTGATACACTGGCATTGGCGTCCAAAATTTTTAACTCCTCTGAACGATCGGGGTAATTGACCAGCAACTTGAGCATAAATCGATCCATTTGGGCTTCTGGCAGCGGATAAGTACCTTCCTGGTCAATGGGGTTCTCTGTAGCAAGAACGAGAAATGGGGAGGGCAATCGAAAGGTTTCATCACCAATCGTGACCTGTCTCTCTTGCATACCCTCCAGAAGGGCACTTTGAACTTTTGCTGGTGCTCGATTAATTTCGTCTGCCAATAAAAAATTGGTAAAGATCGGACCTTTCTTTGTTGTAAAACCTCCCTGATTTGGACTGTAGATTAAAGTACCGATTACATCAGCAGGGAGAAGGTCCGGAGTAAACTGAATCCTTTTGAATTCACCTCGTATACAATCAGCTAAAGTTTTAACGGCAAGTGTTTTGGCGAGACCTGGTACTCCCTCAAGTAGGACATGTCCATTGGCGAGGAGTCCAACGACCAAACGGTCAATCAGATATTTTTGACCGACAATAACCCGGCTGATCTCTTGTTTTAACAAGTCAACCCAGGAAGCTTCGCTTTTAATCATTTCCTGTTTTTCAGGTGTGGGAGGGGTGAGAGATGTATTGGTGTTCATGATAGATACAAAAGCAACTAGCGTATCTGATACGGTTTTTTGTCCAAGGGAAAAGAACTTTCGCTGATTTTTACTTTTTGGACTTGGCTAAAACATTTCACTTTAAGATGGTCGTTCTAACCAAGTAATTTTTAACTGTTAGTTTGTTATGATTAAATTGAGTAAAGAGTCCAAGATAACCTTTTTTTCCCTTTTGTTAATTCCTGTTTTTTGGATTATTTTCAACCACTTCGGCTACCTTGATTACCTTAAGGTAAAATCAGTTGACTTGCGTAAACAGTTTCGCGGGGAAATTCCTCAAGATATCAAATCACAATCAGAAGATAGGATTCTGGTGGAAATGAATAAAACGGTTCCTAGGATTCCAAAGGTCGCTTATGTCAATTTTGATGCATCCACCTTAGCTATGGATGGAGTGGGGGAGCGACCATGGGATCGAGCTTTTTTCCGAGATACAGCCATGACATTATTGGAAGAAGGAGGGGCACGTTCAGTTGCTTTCGACTTTGGATTTACTCCCAAAAGTATGTCACGGATGGTGCCTCCCGAAAACTCATTTCGAAGCGATTTTGCTATGGGAGAACTAGTGGATAAATTTCCAAATCAAGTTGTCTTGGGTTGCCTCTATTCTGGGGTGCAGACTCGTTTTGTAAAACCTGTTAATGCAAGCGCAATGCCTCCATTTTTTTATCAAGGCTACCGTTCGGATGGTGAAAACTTTGCTTATCCCGAATCGCCAACCTACCCACTAATTAATTATAAAAATGGAAATTATACGGGGCGTTTGGGGTCTTTCTCTGTGCCCCCCTTTCGTGCAGTTGATGAAATCCCTCGATGGGTTCCACTTTGGTATCCAGGCGGAGGGAAAGCACATGCATACAATTTACTCGGGGGGAAGAAGGAGGCTCTTAAATTGGAACTTATCTCTAAAAATAAAGAAGAAATTCTTAACCACAAAAAAAATTATGAAGAACTCCTAAAGAAGAAAGAGCCGCAAATAACTGATGTTGCCAAAGCAACTGCAAATTTAGCTGAATGGAATGAAAAGAAGGAGACGATAGAACAAAGGATCAAGCCTTACAATGATGCACTAACTCAACTTCAGGGACTAGTGGAGGAAATCAAAACCTTGGAGGGCACACTTCAGGCAGCACCCGCACTTGCGACCACATTAAAAACTCAGATCATGGAAAGAGAAAAACAAGTTTCAAACTTGTGTTATCAGGTATTGAAGATGAGGGGGAATGAGGAAGGCATTTTCTATTCGGTTGATCAGGTGAATGCTGAATTTGCTGAACTGGAGGAAGCAATAGGAAACTTTCGTATCACTTTGGAAGCAAATCCTGCCTTGTCCGCAATTATTAAACCCCAGTTGGAAAGCCGGATAACAAGGCAAGATGAATTAAATAAATGGATTGAGGCGATGGGTGTGGAAACCACAGATGCAGAGTTAAGTAAGGCTTCGACATTATTGGCCAATAAAATCTCTGCTATGAACAAACAGCATGAAGAAGTAATCTCTCAGCTTGCTCAAAGTGCATCTGCATTGAGTGAACTGAGGGAGACACTCTCTGTTCTCGAAAATGATATTAGTCAGCAAGAAGTTCTTTTAGCCAGGCTTCAAGGAGATGCAGAAACGGAGTTAGTGGAAGTGAATTCGACTCTGAGACTGGTTTATAAGCAGTTGCCAGATGAAGCAAACAGAGCTTCTACTCTGGTTAATTCACTGCCCAATGAAGTACCCTTGCAGAACCATGCGAGGATTTACACCCTGGGCGTGGAAGCTCTTCTCGCATATTATGGGATTGGGGATGAACAAGTCGAAATTTCTCCTGCCCGGGACAGGATGACTTTGTATGGCTTGTCGGGGGAAAAAATTATTGAAGTTCCTCTCGAAGAAGAGCAGTGGATCGAGGTCAACTGGTTCTCATCCTGGAATGAATTATCTGCTACCGATGAATTGAACAAAATGGCCAAAAAGTATTATGCTGAGGAAAATTTCGAGGCCTATTTATCCCTAATGCCTGACCTTTTCCGACTTACATTAAATCTAGTCGATGGAATCGATCTTACAGATAATGAATCGCTACTTGAAACTATGATAGAGTTAGGTATTGAGGCGGATTTAATTATTACTGCAGAGAAGTTATTACAACAACCTTTGCGGCCAGAACAAGAAGTGCCATCTTATAATCAATGCAGAGCGGTTATTGAAGGCATTAGTTACTACATCATTCCCCCGAGTGTGCAGTCATCTTTTAATCCGATGTGCGGAATGAATAAAGTCTTAGAATATGGGAATAACATGGAAGAGGTTAAAAATAATATTCTAGGAATCAAAGAAATGATTTCCAGAATTACCAATGTCCTTGGAGAGGAGAAATATGAAAATTGGAAGAAGAACGATCCAGATCTTTTGCTCAAAGACAGTAAATATCAAAAATATTCAAAGGCACTGCTAGATAATCAACAAAACTTGGCTCTCAAAGAGAAAGAACTAGCTGTTATTGAATCTTTTTTTGAATCCTTTAAAGATGCCATCGTACTAATCGGACCGGAGGAAGCGACCTTCCAGGATTTAGCTCCTACACCATTTGATAAATCACCGGTTCCCAAGGTCAGTGTGCATGGAAACCTTATTAAGACATTAACCCATCAGGAGTATTTACACAGGCTACCCATAAAAGTTGATCACTTGGCAACTTTTGGCGTTTGCTTGCTTATGGCTTTATTGGCGGTTTATCAAGGCAAACGGGCAAGTATGGTTCAGGCTGGTGGAATTATTCTGCTTATTTTGTACATCTATTTTGGCTTTGAGACATTTGCTCAATCTCATGTTATTTGGCCAATTACAGCTCCTGCGTGTGCCGGTCTAAGCACTTCCTTTATCGGCTTGGCTGCCATGGTGGTTATTGAGCAGAAAGCCAAAGGTAGATTAAAAGGTATGTTTGGCAGCTATGTGTCCTCAGACCTAGTTGAACAAATGGTGGCGTCGGGTGAGGAGCCTTCCTTGGGTGGTGAAGAAACCCCGATTACTGCTTTTTTTAGTGATGTGCAGGCATTTTCGAGTTTCTCTGAATTGCTTACCCCAACTGGCTTGGTCGATTTGATGAATGAATATCTTACGGCCATGACCAATATTCTTCAGGAGGAAAGGGGCACTTTGGACAAATATATCGGAGATGCAATTGTGGCCATGTATGGTGCTCCTATTCCTATGCAGGATCATGCCTATCAAGCTGTACGGACCGCTATCTTAATGCAACAAAAGCAAATCGAATTGCGTGAGAAGTGGGTGCCCGAGGTTGAAAAATGGGGAAAATGTCATGGATTAGTTACTCAGATGCAGACCCGTATTGGATGTAACACAGGAACCGCAACCGTTGGAAATATGGGGGCACTGGATAGATTTAATTACACGATGATGGGAGATATGGTAAACTTGGCTGCCCGATGCGAGAGTGGGGCTAAGGCATACGGTGCATACATTATGGTCACAGAGGAAACTAAGTTGGCCTCTGAACAAACCAAAGACGACATCGCATACAGATATCTAGACAAAATCGTGGTTAAGGGAAGGTCCCAACCGGTTGCCATGTTTGAGCCAACTGGTTTTATGAACGAATTATCCCAGGAAACTCAGGACTGTTTGGATTGTTTTAGGCAAGGTATCGATAAATACTTGATTCAGGATTGGGACGGGGCCCTAAAACTTTTTGAACAAGCCAAAAATCTTGAACCGAATAAGCCGGGAGAAACTCCAGGAGTTAAAGACAATCCTTCCATGATTTTGATCGATCGGTGCAAAGTAATGAAAGAAAATCCACCAGGAGATGATTGGGATGGGGTTTATGTGATGACAACAAAGTAAAATCCCATTTGTCCATTAATGGCAAAGATTGGAAAGGTCAGTCAGACCTTTAGATTGTAGTAAGAAGGCTCATTTCCTTTTTTCCATTTTAGGTTACACCCTAAACTAGGTTTTTGGATTTCTGGAGCAGGCAGGTTTGCTAACATTCTTTCCACTGCAATTCTAAGGTCGGTTCCAGTTGGTATTAAGGCATTGTTAGGTCTTGAATCATCAAATTGACCTCGATAGAACAAACGATAATCTGAATCAAAAAGAAAAAAATCCGGGGTGCAAGCAGCTTGGTAATTTTGGGCTACGGCTTGGGTTTGATCATAAAGATAAGGAAATTTAAATTCATTTACTTCGGCTAATTCCTTCATCAATAAGGGCGAATCGGCAGGGTAGTTCTCAATATCATTTGATGATATAAATATCACCTTTACACCTAACTGATTCCAATGATTACAAAGTAGAGTAAGTGGATTGATAAGGTGCAAAACATAAGGACAATGATTGCAAATGAATGCGATTAAACAGCCTATGCTTGGACAAGAGTAATTAAGTTCAATATCAATACCCGATCTGGGATCAGGCAGGCAAAAAGTCGGGGCTTTTGTACCAAGAGTAAGCATGGTTGAAGGAGTTGCTACCATAATAAATTAGGGATAAGAGTTTTGGGACTGGTCAACAGATGAAAGAGCCTCTGGATACTTTGCGAAATAGGCAGCTAGAAGGTCGCGTGCAATTGGAGTTGCACTAAGTCCGCCCTGAACTTGGTCTTGGGGGATTACTCCTTCAATAAGCACTGAAACCGCAACCTTGGGTGATCGAGCTGGGGCAAACCCCACAAACCATGCCAAATTTAATTTCATGTTATGATTGCGCCATTGACCAGTACCTGTTTTTCCCGCAACTGCAATACCGTCTATTTGGCCTCTTCTAGCTGTGCCTTGCTGGGTTGCCAATACCATGCCCTCTAAAATTGCCTGATGGTCATCCTCATCAATCAATCTATCAAAAGAGCCAGAAATCTTTTTTTGATTTTGGGTAAGAATGGGGTCGAAGGATTGAATATTATTGGCAAGTTTTGAGATAAAGCATGCCATCTGCAAAGGGCTTTGTCTTAAACCACCTTGTCCAATAGAAATGTTGAAAGTGTCCTCCATTGTCCATTTTACTCCTAGATGTTTTTTCTTCCAGGATGGATCAGGTACTATGGGAGTGTCTCTTAAAGATGGAAGAGATAGCGATGGTTTCTCATCCAGTCCCAATCTTCTTGCCTCTGAGATTAGTTGTTGGTGTCCCATTTTTTCAGCACATCGAAAAAAGTATACATTACAACTCTGAGCAATAGCTTCACCGAGATTGAGTTCCCCATGCTGTCCCGGATGAACATGACATTTCATTCCTCGATAAATTCCTTCACACATTAACTTTTCATCGGGGTTCAAGGTATTGCTTCGCAATCCAGCCAGGGCAGTTACAAGTTTAAAGGGAGATGCAGGTGCATAACCAGGATGCCAAGCTCTGGGTAACCATGCCTCCCGCCTTTGAATTTCATCGTAAGCAGCTTGAGAAATATAAGGGGTTAAGCTACTTAAGTCATAATTGGGTTTACTTGCCAAAGCGAGAATCTCAAAAGACTCTAAATCAATTAATACTGCTGCACCAGGAGGCGGAGGCGGAGGGGCAAGATTAAAGGCGATCGGATTATTTACATCTCTTTGTAACACCCCCTGTGCGTAAAGATGTCGGAGTAGTCGATTTGCGTCATCTTCAGTTCCTTTAAATCCCGCGACAGTGGATGATTGACGGCCGGTAAGCGGAAAAGGGGCGTCTTTAAAAGCTGATAAAAGTAATTCAGCACGCACCTCGGTTTCATTGGTTCCTAAAAGTGCACGACTTGTTCTTCTTTCGAGTGTTTTAGCCCAGTCGCGATCAGGCAGAATCCTCTGGCCGGAAACTTTTTCCACCATTCGATCAATAGAATCCTCCGCTATTTTTTGGAGTTCAAGATCAATGGTTAATTTAATCGATTTTCCTTTTTCCGATGGCTGTCTATCAACCCTCTCGAACCTTGAACCAAGAGGATTAACTATCCAAATGTCAACCCCGTCTGCCCCCCTTAAATGATCATCAAAAGTTTTCTCGATACCAGCCTTTCCTGTTCTTCCTTGCAGTTCAAAAGTGGCCAAATCAGCCCCTGTTAGAGACTCTGGGTTGGATTCATAACCGCTTCCTACATATCCAAGAACATGAGATGCTAAATAGCGATGAGGGTAATGCCTAACAGCATTTGCTTGTACTTGAATTGGCGAATCAGGAGGTAATTTTTCAATCAGTAGGGCATATTCTTCATTAGTTAAATCGCCGCATATCTCCAAAGGTAAGACCAGTTTCCTTCGCCAATGTTTTTGAATGTCATTTAGGCTTATTTTTTGATGCCGACCAGTTAATTCATTGACAGTTTGTAGATAATTTTGGACGACTGCATACCTTGCCTCCCAAGAGTGAGAAAATCCACTTACTGAAAAATTAAATTCATTCTCGTCTTGCTTGTTAAAGAGACCATTAATCCATCCGGTTTCATTTCCAATGCTTCTTCTTTTTGCAATGGGTTGTCCATTAAGGTTTAGTTCGAATGGGAGAGAAAAAAGCCCGGCAACATCAAAAATTATTTCCTCTTCTGCACCGTCTAAGCGGAAGGGGTTTTGTTTAGTCAAGTAAGGGTTTTCAATTTCTGCAGTCCATGAATTATTTTTCAGTACGACATCGATGCGCTTTTTACCTAACCATAAGGAAACCAATTTAGCATTCGGTTTCTTTGTCCCAGAAATTTTAATTTTTCTCTTTTTTACATGCTCGTCTTCAAAACAAATAGTAAAAAAATCTTCTGCTGATAATTTATTATTTTGGTTTAACTTGTCTCTAAGCGAAGCGGATGTTCTACGAAGCTTAATCTTTTGTGTCCATATTTCAGGATTGAGAAGTTCAAGATGAAGATTGGCGGAGTAATGAGCACGATTTCCGATCAAAAGATTTCCATTTCGATCAAAAACATCTCCCCTTGCCCCAGGTTTAAGAATCCTTCTTTGACCCTGTTTTCTTTCCTTTTCAGTGTAATCTTCTCTTTCAATTACTTGTCTTAAAAACAAGGTTCCTAAAAGAGTGATGAAAAGGAAAAGATAAACCCAAGCAAATATTCTAAACCTGCGAGTTTCTGGAAAATACTTCTCAAAAAATTTCATTTGGAGAAGGTAAAGGACTGTCTATGTAAGGGTATGAAATAGTGCATAATTTTATTACAAAATTCCGCGTACCAAATGGAGACAGGGATGAGGATTAGGGTTGAAATTAATATATCAGGTAAAAATCTGCTCAGATCCCAATTGCTGTAATTTGAATGGAAAAATCCGCAACAAATAAGCCAGGTTATAGATAATAAAAAATTAGTTATTCCCTGAAATATAATAATTTCTTTTGGGCCTTGTTTACCGAAGTGAAAAAATTCCTTAGATAGTAGATAAACAAACCCGAGAAAAAAGGCATGAAATCCAAAGCCGTGATTCAAGAGATTATCCAAAAAAAATCCGCTCAGTCCGAGGGAAATTAAACTTCGGTAAGAATCAAGCAATTGATAATGAGGAAGAAAGAAAAGACCAGGGAGATAGAGGAATATTCCCCAAGGATTTAATGTCGAATTTAGCAGGGTAATGCACCAAATCAAAATGAAATTAGCAGTCGTAATTAAAATACAAAGACGATTTGGAAATTTCATTTATTTTTACTTATTCTTAAGTCAGGCATCAGGACGGTAACTTCTGAGACTCGGTTAAGATTATTGGATAAAAAAACCTTTCCGGTTTTGAATAAGCCATCTCCACTTTCTTGGAGTGATTTTACAATACCAATTGGTAAACCGGCTGGAAAAGTACCGCCAAGAGAAGAAGTCTCAAGCAGTAGAGTTTTGCCAGTACTTGCCTCAATATCGTGAGGAACATCGCAAACAACTCCCATTGGACTTCCACCAAGCATTATTCCTGATCCTTGAAAAGTAACTGGTCGGTCATCGCCTCGAAAATGGGCAACAATCCGAAAGTTTGGATTGGTGACGAGCTCAACTTTACATGAGTTACTTGCAGTTTGATGAATGCGCCCGGCAACTCCCTCGGAATACAAGACTCCAAAGCCATTTTGAATCTTATCGTTTGTGCCTTTTCTAAGAGAGAGTTCCTGCCACCAAGCACTCAGGTTACGATGTGTAACCCGAGCAAGGACTGGTCGGTAGGGTTTTTCGGAATCCAAACCAATTTTATGCTCTAGTAATGCTAACTGGGAGTGTAGGCCATTGAGCTTGGCAATTTCATTTTCCCATTTTTGAATCAAGTTTTCCTGCAGTTTCCAGTCAGTTCTGATTCTAGAAAGATCTCTATTTTTTGAGATCAGCGTTTTTTTGGAATCTGCCTGATGTCCCCAATAGTCGGATAGATCTGAAATTCTGGAAGTAATTTCCCAGAGAGGAGCCTGGAATTCATCAAATGTAGATTGAGTGAAGAGTTTCCAGGAAGATGGGAGGGCAAGAAAGAGTAAAAAAAAAGCCCCTAATGCCAAAAAGGGTCCGAACTTGGGCCTGTCCTGGGGAGCGGCCAAAAGTCTAAAAAGTTATTGGGTTACCAAGCGATCGATTTGTTCACGACTCAATGAATCGAGCAAATTGAGAAATTCGCCAGTCCCATTGGCCACACAACTTAACGGGTCTTCTGCTTGGATTACCGTTAGTCCGGTCGCATCACTTATAACTTGGTCTAATCCACGAATCAAAGCACCACCACCAGCAAGTACCACGCCCCGGTCAATCAAATCTGCCGAGTGCTCGGGTTGGCAACGATCAAGAGCATTTTTAACAAGATCAACAATTTGCTGTACGACTTCCTTCAGTGCTTCTTCTCGGATTTCTTGAGAGGTGATATGGATTGTTTTGGGCAAGCCTGCGGTAGAATCTCTTCCACGAACATCCATGCTCAATTCTCCTGAGTCTAGAGGGGAAGCTGAACCAATAGAGAACTTAATCTCTTCGGCTGTCCTTTCCCCGATAAGGAGCCCATATGCTCTTTTCATGTATGCAACGATTGCTTCGTCCAGTTCGTCTCCGCCCACTCTTATACTTCTTTGAAAAGATACTCCCGATATAGAAATTATGGCCACTTCAGTAGTTCCACCACCTATATCCACAATCATATTAGCATACTCGTCATGTATGGGTAGACCTGCCCCAATGGATGCGGCCATCGGTTCTCCAAGCAACAAAACTTCTCTTGCTCCAGCTCTGATAGCAGAATCTTTGACTGCACGCTTTTCAACAGCAGTAATCCCAGAAGGAACTGCAATCACTACACGGGGTGGTACTAGTTTTCTTTTGTCTACTTTTTCAATAAAGTATCTCAGCATAGCTTCGGAAATTTCAAAATCAGCAATTACTCCGTCTTTCATTGGACGAAGGGCTTCAATTGTTCCAGGAGTCCGACCAAGCATACGTTTAGCTTCAGAGCCTACTGCACATACTTTTTTGCTAGTTTTATATCGGGCAACTACACTAGGCTCTCGCAGAACAATTCCTCTATCTTTGACAAAAACCAAAGTATTGGCTGTGCCAAGATCAATTCCAATATCATTGGAGAGAAAGCCGAAGAGATTACTAATCATTTTATTGATATCAAAAGATAGGTACGATTTGTTTCCGATTTCGATTATCTGTCAAAGACAAACCATTCACATTGTGAATAAGTTGGAAAAAAATTTCTATAATAGGAATTGTAATCAATTTTTGTGATAGTTTCTCTTCTCTGCCAGATAAATCACCAAGAAACCACCAAGAAGTAAAAAGATAGAGTAAAACTGTCCACGAGACATTTCAAAGATTAGAGGAGCATCAGGTTCGCGGAAGAATTCTCCAATAATTCTTGCCAAGGCATAAGCAGCTAAGAATTCTCCTCCTAATCTCCCTGGAGTTAGTTGACATATATTTGATTTCCAAAATCTAAATTGTATGAAAATAAAAACAATGAATCCCTCCAGAATAGCTGCATAGAGTTGAGAAGGATGACGGGCAACGCCAAGAGCAAAGTCTGGTGCTTTGGGAAATAATACAGCCCAAGGTACATCCGTTGTTCTTCCCCAAAGCTCTCCATTTATAAAATTTGCTAATCTTCCAAAAAAAAGTCCGGGCGGAACGATCGAAGCAATTAAATCAGCAACTGGCCAAAAAGACTGATGGGACTTTCGCGAGTACCAGTAGGTAGCGAGAATTACTCCAATAAAACCACCGTGACTGGCCATTCCGCCTTGCCATACATAAAAGATCATCAAGGGATCTTGTAGCAGTTCTTCAGTGCGATATAGCAATACAAACCCGAGTCTGCCACCGAGCAAAACACCAAGAACCTGAAAGGTCATAAGATTTAAGATTTGTTCCTTATCGTAGGGACTTCTTTTTCGATTGTAGGCAAAAAGTAACAGGAAGTAGGCAGTTACGAAACCGGCCAAATAAGACAGCCCGTACCACCTGAGTCCGCCTGGTCCCCAATTTCCCCAAGCTTCAGGAAATTGCCAAAGGAAAGGGCTTAAATTATGTACCCATGGAGCAGAATAAATTTCCATCGATTAAAGCTTGGGCTTTCTTGAAACATCTGTGGTTTCCTTGGAATCTGCCACATGTCTGCGCTTTGCTAGTTCACGCATATCTACTGCTAAATCATCGTGCTCGAAAATTTCCTGACCCAAAATACTTTCAACAATATCTTCCATTGCGAGCACGCCGGCTACAGAGCCAAATTCATCCACAGCCACAGAAAGTTGAGAATGTTCAGCCAGCAAAAGACGTAGAGCTTTATCCGCACTGGCATTTTCGGGAACAAATAATGGGGGGCGAGCCAAGTCCTTAAGCTTGATGGCTGGCTTATCTTCAACCATCGTGTTGTGTAAATCCCTTCTGCGAACTACCCCTGTAATATGATCAATATTATCAGAGTAAACTGGAATACGGGCAAAGGGAACATTGGGGAATTGCTCAAATACTTTTCCAACCGAAAGATTTTCATCCAATGCTAATACAACAGTTCGTGGAGTCATGATTTCACTTACCTTTACCCCATCCAATCTTAAAGCGTTAGTTACCCAATCACTTTCATCCTCAGATAATGTTCCTTCTTTTGCACCTTTTCGGGCGAGAAGAATAATTTCTTCCTCATCTTCCTCATTAGATTTTTCCTTAGTGGGTACCATAGCCCGCATGGTGAATTTACAAATCTTGGAGAATGGCGACATCAGAAACCGCACTATGACAAGCGGTGGGATCAGAACACCCAGCATATCAGAACGGTAAATGACGGTTAAATTCTTGGGCAGAATTTCGGAAAAAAATAGAATTCCTAATGTCATTCCCCCAGCGAAGATTAGTATGGAATTGCTTCCATCGCCAAAGGTTTTTTCAGCCAACCCTCCGGCTAAGGTGGCTCCAAGTGTATTCGCAATCGTATTTAAACTTAAGATTGCAGAGCTAGTCTCTTCAATCTCATTCCGGAATTTTTCAATCAATGAGCCTCTTTTGGGGGATTGCTTTTTGAAATTTTCTATTTCTGCCGTGGTTACACTTAAAACCATAGCTTCGAGGATCGAGCACAGTGCAGAAATCCCGATAGTTAAAACAACAGCAATAACTAATTGGGTAACCATTCAAAAGAATTCTTGTACTTTGACACAGATAGGCTCATCGATTTATTAGAAACATCTTATCATTCAATTATGGCAAGCTTTGAAAATGTCTGAAGAAAAAAAACTTACTTTGCACGATCATCATTCAGTAAATGGAGCAAAATTTACTTCTTTTGCCGGATGGAAAATGCCTGTCTCCTATGGAAGTTCATTAAACGAGCATTTATCTGTTCGAGAATCTGCCGGTTTGTTTGATGTTTCTCACATGGGAGAGATAGAGGTTGTTGGTCCAGAAGCTGAGGATTTTTTGAACTATGCTTTAACTAACGATCTCAGAAAGTGTTCGGTGGGACAGGCTCAATATTCAATTCTTTGCAATGAAGATGGTGGTACGATAGATGACTTGATAGTGTATCGTAGGGAAGTCAGTAAATATTTTCTTTGTGTAAACGCTTCAAATGTGGGTGCCGATTTTGAGATATTGTCCGAAAGAGTAGCCTCATTTAATTGCGAATTAACCGATCTATCCACATCTTTTGCTCAACTTGCACTCCAGGGACCATCTTCCGAAACTATACTTTCTGGCATTATCTCGGATGATTTATCGCAACTTTTAAAAATGCATTTCATTGAGGGTGAATGGATGGGTGGACCTTCGATTCTTTCTAGAACTGGCTACACAGGAGAAGATGGATTTGAGATTTATTGTTCAATCAATGAGATAAGTTCATGGGTAGATGCATTTGAAAAAACAAATGTTCCGTGGATCGGTTTGGCGGCTAGAGATAGTCTGAGACTTGAGGCGGGATTTCCTTTGTATGGTCATGAACTATCTGAAAAGATTTCACCAGTGCAAGCAGGGCTGTCTTGGGCAATTGGTTGGGGGAAGGATAGGTTTTGTGGTAAGAAAGCCTTGGTTAAAGAGAAAGAAGGTCAGTTGCATGACCAATTAATTTACTACCTTGCCAGTGACCAGCGGATACCTCGGGAAGGATGTCCTATTTTAGATCCTAGCAATAACCAGTCAGGGGTTGTTTTATCAGGTGGTTTCTCTCCTCTTCACAAGAAGCCAATGGGAACTGCACTGATTAGAAATAGCAAGGACAATAGGTATAGGGATTCTGGTTGGAATGCATTACTTAGAGGAAAAAAGATACCGATTGATATCGGATTGCCTGCCTTGCGAAGAACAACCTGATGACTAAATTAATTGGTATCTTGAAAGCCTTTAATTACGACATCAACTCCTCCGAAATTAGTAAAATTTAGATTCTCTACCATTACATGCTCGAGTTTTTCTCTAAGTTTACATCTTGTTTCTTTAACTTTACAGTCTGGTTCTATCCTTAAACCGACCATAAGCCTTACTTGATTAGATTTTTTAAAAATTTTGGTCGATGGCGAATGAACACCTGGAATCGTAGCACAAGATTTTTGAACAAGTTCTCTTAAGGCCTGAGGAGTAATCTGAACTGCTCCTTCGTCATCAGAAAATACTGATACAAGTTCGGACTTGGTCTGCTTATAAATCCACCAAATCATAAACAAAAATGCGAGCAAAACCAAAGAATACCATAAAACTGGTGAAGTGACAGCCTTTGCAGGTTCAAGACTGAGATAGTCTTGAAAATAAGAAAACATAGCTACCTCTAATTAGAGTCTGGACCAGACCATGTGTCTTCTTCTTCTTCGTCTCGGTCCAGAGACTCTTGTTTGATGTCATCTATGACTACATCAATAACCGATGCATGATTTCCGGTCATCGACAATATCTGATCTCTAATAGCTTCCTGAATCATGCCCCCGGTTTTGGCGAGATCAACCCCGAAGCGTAGAACAACACGCACTTCTATTTTGTAGGTTCCGTCTTCATTCTCACTTACCGTAACTCCACGTTCAGACTCTTTTTTAGCGAAGAAATCAGTTAGCCCCTCAACCACTCCTGCTCCTCCTACATTAATGACACCTTTTACAGATTGAGTAGCTAGACGAACGATTCCAGCAACTACACTGTGGTTTATTCGTATGGTTCCGAGACTGCCGCTCTCCTCGGAGAAAGTAGGAATACTTTCTTCGGAGTCGGAATTCGTTTTCTTTTTGGTCATAATATATTTTCCTATTGAGTTTTCTTAAAAACATCCTTGGGTGCACGGGATAAAAATTCTTCAACATAGGAGGTGGTTGCTTCCCCTTGTCGAAAGCCAGGATCGAGAACAATGGCTTTAAGGAACTCTATGTTAGTATCAATTCCACGGATCAAATATTCGCTGAGTGCCCTGTACATTCTATCCAATGCGATTTTACGGGTCTTCCCATAAGTGACAAGCTTGGCAATCATGCTGTCATAAAATGGGGATACAGTATAGCCACCATAAACATGGGAGTCAACCCGGACACCATGACCCCCGGGAGCATAGTATAATCCTATAGTACCAGGTGAGGGCGTAAAACCATTTGCTGGGTTTTCAGCACAAATACGGCATTCGATCGCATGCTTGTTAAAGGAAATTTCTTTTTGGGAAATACTTAGACGATTGCCGGAAGCAATATTTATTTGTTCTTTGATAAGATCAATACCCGTTACCTCCTCAGTAACCGCATGCTCAACTTGAATGCGAGTATTCATCTCAATAAAATAAAAGTTACCTTTTGAATCTACAAGAAATTCAATAGTACCAGCATTCACATAATCAGCGGATTGAGTTGCTTTAATTGCCGCTTTTCCCATGCGAGCTCTCAGGTTTTTATCGAGAAAAGGCGAGGGTGCTTCTTCAATTACCTTTTGGTGCCTTCTCTGGACAGAACAGTCTCGCTCCCCCAGGTGTATAACATTCCCATGTTTGTCTGCTAACACTTGAAATTCAATATGCCTTGGATTTTCCAAATATTTTTCAACATAGAGAGCCCCGTTACCAAAAGCTTTTGTGGCTTCAAGACGGGCTGATTGAAATTCTTTGGCGAAACTGACTGCGTTATGGGCAATCCGCATACCACGTCCTCCCCCGCCAGCAACTGCTTTAATTATGACTGGGAATCCAATCTTTTGTGCAACTTTTATTGCCTCCTTTTCATTTTCAATTGGACCATCACTTCCAGGGATAATAGGAACCCCTGCTTTACTTACGGTTTCACGGGCCATGGCTTTGTCACCCATCTTACCAATCGTTTCAGCTTTTGGACCAATGAAGTTGATATTACATGAGGCACATTGTTCTGCAAATTCTGCATTTTCGGACAAAAAACCGTAACCAGGATGAATGGCGTCTACATCAGCTATTTCAGCAGCACTTAAAATTCGGTCTGCCCGGAGATAGCTCTCCGCACCGGAGGGTGGTCCAATACAAATTGCTTCATCGGCTAGTTGAACATGAAGAGATTGTTCATCCGCTTCCGAATAGACAGCAAGTGTTTGAATGCCAAGTTCTCGGCAAGCACGGACAATTCTTAGAGCGATCTCTCCCCTGTTTGCAATGAGGATCTTACGAATCATTTGGATTTAGGAAGGACGAATCTTGAACAATGGTTGGCCAAACTCAACACTGCCTCCATCTTCGACTAATGCTTCGACTATCTCGCCAGAAAAATCGGATTGAATCTCATTCATCACCTTCATGGCTTCAATAATGCAAAGAACATCACCCTTTTGAACTTTATCTCCGACCTTGATAAATTCTGGATCTTCAGGAGACGGGCGACGATAGAAAGTACCAACCATGGGAGAAGAAAATGATTTCAGATCATCCTTTTCTTTGGGAGAATCTACCGCTGGCTGAGACTGAGGACTTGTAGGCATAGGAATGGAAGCAGGTTGAGAAACCATTATGCTATCCCTATGTGTAATTGAACCAGAACCAGGTCTGGCCATCCGCAGTTTCAAATCTTTGAATTCGATCTCCAATTCAGTGAGATCTGATTTTTGCATTATTGATACAATACCTTTGAGTTCGCTTAAGTCCAATCTATGGTCCTCCCTGTTTGAAGATTATCATTCCCTACTATCAAAGCTGATTTATGTTTTCATGCAATGTTTGTTTTAATTGAATTTTTAATTCTCTAATTTACTAATCCTTGAGCTTTGATGTGCCTAAATAGATGGACCAATCTGGATTTTCTAAGTTTCCTTGAATTTTTAATTTACTGAGTTTTGAAAAAGGATCCGCCAAATTTACAATTTGTTTTAGCAAAGGAATACCTAGATTTCCGGCCAGTTTGAAGTCTGCGATAAGGTCAACCTCTTCTGTAACCCAGTTTATCTCTCCATTTGCCTCAATTTTTGATAAGGGTCCATGTAAGTTAGCCTGATCGAAAATAATACGGTCATGTTCAAGAATAAATGGAATATCCAATCGGTTAAAATTAAGTGCATCTGAAGGTAATGGAAGATTAAATGCCCCCAGCTTATCTCTTATGCCACCTAGCAAGTGAATTGATCCAATATCCACATTATGCAAGGAGAAGTTCCCAGTACCTTCAAAGTATTTAGCATCAGAGACCGGACCCTCCGCTTGGAGCGATAAGTCGATTTTTCCAGATGTATCTTCTTTGACATTGGTATTTAATAAGGACAGATCTTTACTTTTGGTAGATGTAGCTTGATGCTTTTGATATGATTTTGATAACTTCTCGAACAATTCACTTCGCTGAGCATTTTTTAGGTCCAAAGAAATAGAAATTCGATCAGATTGAGGGGAAGTTTCAGAAAAGCTCAAGATTCCTTGACCATTAGCTATCCCAAAATTATCAAGTTGCCCCTTAATTAATCCATCGGAACGGTTGATTTTTCCATGAGCATAATCCAAATCCACTCCTCTGTAGCTAAAAGGATTATTGGTAGAAAAATACAGTTCATACCAAGATTGATTACGATCTGAAGGATCAATTTGATTTTCTTTATAAATTTCCCCATCTGCTTCACAGTAAATGGTGGAAGCATTTAAATCTCTCAGCACATTGTTGACTTCTTCTCCAAAGATTCCTTTAGCTTCATTTACAGGAAAATCCCCATTAAAAGAAAAGGATAGTAAGGATTTGCTGTTAGTTAAGGATCTTGGAAATAACAAGTTTCCACGAATCGAACCATTTTTATGTTTCATGTCTTTTCCAAATAATCGGGTAGACTGCTCATCGACCTCGACATCGATGTAAGAACTAATAAGAGGCAAATCTCTAAATTCGAGATCCTGCGTTTTTACCTGTCCAATGGTTACCGAGTTACCTGGAGGTCCTCCCCAAATTCCAGTAATAGAAAAGTTTCCTGAAGGAATATTTGATGAAAACGAAAAATCTTTCCAAATCGGAGACCACCAAATTCCTAGCCAATTATTAATATCTGGTGGATAACATATACCATTAACCAAAAATCTGTATTTTGCAGGATGCCACTTTTGGTAGTATGATCCATTCACTTCGCTTTGTCCTAGTTTTCCGTAAGCATCATCAATGTGAATGGAAAAATCTGAACCGATTTCACCGGTGAATCGGAAGTTTCCTGCTGGTGTTTGCAATGCAGAAAAATTATTGGCATGTACGAGGAATTGAATAGGAGATTCCTTTCTAATTGGAGCGAGATTTTCAAGAAAGCGAATGTACAATTTTTGCCCATCAATAATTCTTAACTCTCCTTGAGGTAATTGGGCAGAAATATTGCATTTGCTTGGGTTTATATTGGCTACCCCTTTTGCATGCCATGTGTCTTCTTTTTTTTGGGTAAATATAGAAATACTAGTCGCATTAGAGTCGGCAAAAATATGGGCATTCCTTAGATTTCTGTTTTTATTAAAATAAAATGACATGGATGGAATTTCTCCTGAAATTTTTCCTTTCGACAGGATATTATCATAAGTAAAATAAAAATTTCCTGAAACCAGAGACAGTTCTTTTGTGCTTATGACTCCATTGCCTTTAATATATGGGGCTACTAGATTAAATAGAACAGAATGGTTACTAATCATGAATTGACCCGCGTTCGCTTGAATTTTGAAATTTATCAATTCTTGGTTGTCTATGCTAGGACCCCAAACGAGAGAGATTAATAGATCTTGTATTTCTTTGCTTACCTTTCCATTGTATTGGTTTTGAGATATGTAGAGTTGACCACCTTTCCCATTAATTACTCCTCTAATTTTGGTATTAACAGGCGGTATCGGGGCAATGGATTGAATTATATTATCTTTCAGCAAATTCAAAGACTCGGTTAAATGAATTAAGGTGCGATTATCCTCTTTGTTTGACCACTTCCACTCGTTTTTCAAAAAAGTAGAATAGTCTTGGATTTCGATGCTTAAACGTGACTTAATCTGGCCGACCTTAATTCCCGTTTTTAAAAAAAGAGATTGTTCTCCTGGATTATGATTTAGAGATAAATCAGTTAGTATGAAGTCATCTAAATCTTCATTTCCAGGGAGTATTATTGCACTCGAGAGATGGATGTTCTCCAAAAGTGAGAGGGGGTCAAATAAAGACCATGATGGAGTCAAAGATAATGCAAGATTTTCTAACTTTAGCACTGATTTGTCCTGAATCTTAATTATTAATTTTTCGAGTTCTATTCTCGAAAGACCAACAATAAGTGGTTCATGTATGACCATTTCAATTTCATCGGAAAGAAGTAATTGACTTGAAAACTCAAGTAATTTTCCTGGTATTGGGATTTTTAAAGTGCCAATCGCCAGATAAAATACCTGTGCAAGTAACAAAAGAAAAAACCCTAATCGCATATTATTTCTTGCTCTGGAAAGAGATAAATATGTACGGACAGGCTTCATGCAGAAGCAGGGTAGTTAAGGTTGCTTAGCAGAGTTTAGTTCTTTGCCCAGTTCATCGATTAATGATATTGGGAGATTGCATACCAATCCAAGTTCTTCTGAACCCGCATACCACCTTGTGCCCCCAATCCTATCGGTGAGATTAAAACTCAGAGAACTAGAATCATTTTCGTCTGAGTTTTCGAAACAAATAGAATATCTCCAGGGTAGCCAATCGCCATCTACCCAGACTCCTTCATTGTTGAATGATAAATCGACAAAATAGTCAGCTTTGAATTCGACAAACCTTTCGAAAGTTTCTCCATGGGTTTCATAATTGAGTGAGGATAGAATCTGATTGTCCTCTAAAGTTTTTATCAAAATCTGAGCAGTTAGAAAATTCGGCGGCAAAAGCCTACGATCTTTATAATTAATGGCTTCTACAGATAGTATTTTGTTCCATTGAGTATTTACCAAGCAAATTAAAGCCTGATCGGTTAAGTAGGTATTCCAAAGTGAAGATTCTGAATTTGATTTACTAATTAATATATTATTTTTGATACTATCTTTTTGTTCGATTTCCAGACGAAGTTGCGGATTTTCAAAACCAAGATCAATCAATAGCTCAGAATTGGGGTTAAAATGGATGAAGTTAGTAACTTCAATTGTATTTAGTTTATGGATAAAGTTGCGGACAACTTCTGGGTCTGCGTCAAAGGAAAATATATTTGTTCCATTATCTTCCAGTCCGACCCAACTGCTTTGTTGATCTCTGCGAAGAGTTAGTGATCGATTGCTGTCCACTATTTTGACTCGGTCTAATTGATTCATCTCCAAAGAAAAAATAAGCTTTTCCCTGAGCTTTACACTGAGATCGAAAAAGTTTTCTAAGAAATTAGCATCCACATAGAAAGCTTGGACTGGGAAACGACTGGATTTAACTAATAATCTGTTAATTTCTGCTGAGGCATTAAGATAAAAGGCCAGGGTGTGTTTATTACCCATTACTAGAACATTTAAATCTAAAACTTTTCGCGGGTAGTCTTGAAGCTCTGTTTCTGCAAAACCAATTAATTTTTCAGATACTAGTTTGTGTAGAAACTGAGCGACAGCCTCATCATTGGCTCGACTGTTATTTGGTAAGGAAAAAAACCATTGTTGGTCATATTTTCTTACTGAAGTAGTGTCCTTAATCTGCTCCTCGTTAAATTCATTTACCTCAATTTCATCGATTGCATACAGCGGTAAGTCAAAAAAGGTTAAATTTGCCCATTCATTGATTGGGCGAGTAATCAAATTTTCAATTTGGTGCGAGCCGCGCCAGATTGTTTTAATTTTTTTATCATCAATTAACAAATACCGCCCAACTTGATCTCGGGTCAATGAACCCAGAGTAATTTTCAGCTCCGAATTGCTGCTGAAAAGGCTAAAAGACGAGGCATTGGAATCAAATCCATAATCTTGGGGTATCTCTCCTCTACTTTCTAGATCATCAAATGAACAAATGAAGTCTGGTTCTAAGTGCGAAATTTTAGAGATGAGATTGGCTATAGCAATGGGCTCTGCAGGCCATGATATGGGATGAATGATGTGCCAGTCGCTCTGATTTTTTCTAAGGACAATTTCCTGTTTAATTGATGGCTGCAAAAACTTGATTGTCTCCATCTTCGCCGTCATCTCGGAAAATTGAGAATTTATATTTATTTGGTTCTCTCCTTCATTTTCAAAGCTGAGAATGATGAACATAGCCAGCAAAACATTTGCAACTAAGAGCAGAAAAGTACGATTTTTCATTATTAAATTAGAGTTCTTTCCTTAACCAACTTACAAAAATTCCTAGAAATAAAACAATGCCCGGAACACATGCAAAATAGTAAAAAATCTGATCAAATTGATCATCTGTCATAGAAATACTGTAAGAGTGGAGAAGTCGAGGGGGTATCTTGAGCATATCATCATTCTCATCCATCCAGTAAATAATATTTCTTGCCAGTGCTTGGTTGCCGGCACCTGACCTGAGTTTTTCGTTTGATAAGATTTTGGATGACCCGATGACCATCAACTTTCCTGCAGCAACAAGTCCCTCTTGAGTAGCTTTAGCAGGATTTGGACTTGAAACGGCAAGTATAGGAACCGGGCCAGCTAGATCCAGGAGAGGGTTTTGCTCGGGTGGAATATTTCTTCCTGTCCAACTGGATAATGCCCACGAATCTCGGGAAGAAAAAATTAATTCCTGCCCGATAAAAGGAGAATTTTGATCTGTTTCAACTTCGACTGGTCGGCACCTATCTGCCAGAATGGAAAATCCTTCGTTCATCAAGTTCTTAACTATTGGATGAATGGTTTCCCTTTGATAAGTTCTCAAAAAGTATGAACCTGAAAACAAATCAAAATTTTCTCTTCTAGGATCATAAATTAACATATCGTGACAGCGCAGTCCCCATTCTTTAAGAAGGGGTCGTAGTCCTAATGCTGGTCGATCAGTGAGGGAAATTTCTTCAACCGGGTCCAAGGCTAGTAGTAATCGTCCATTACCTTGATTGAGGAAATTCCTAAGCATAGCCACTTCTTTATCTTGAAAGATTGCCTTTGGTCCACTGATTATCAGGCCCAAGGCATCGTCAGGCATTCTCTCAATCGTTCCAATATCGAGAGTGGATACGCCAATATTTCTGTCTTCTATTAAACTCCGAAGCACGGAATTACCTTCTTTGGCATCAAGATCTTCGGGGCTCGCCTCCCCATGCCCACGAGTAAAGTAGATGACTTTTCGGTTGGCTGAAGGTGTAGACAATTCCAGTATCGACTTTAAAAGAGTTTCTTCACCCCTGAAGTTTCCGGGTTCTAAAATACCATTCTTCATCTCTTTCCAATCTGAATAAAACCCTGCCTCCCAGATCGCCTGTCTGGCAAGAGATTCGGCAGATCTAAAAGCTTGTGATGAATTATAGGGATTAACACCATTCTCCTCCTTGTATCGGAAAATCACACGGGTTCCATTTTTTGGGGAGGCTGCAATAAGCAGATTTGGTTGAGAAATCTTGTATTGATCGAGGATGTCTTTGTTTTTTCGGGGAGCAAATACATCAACCCGATGCACCCTTACGGGGAAGGGAGTGTCAGCTCTCTGTAATGCATCTGTCAGAAGTTCAAGGTCATGCATGAACCGCTGCATTATTTTAGGCATTAGAGAATTTTCAGGAATAGTAATGATTAAATCTACCGGCTGTTCCATCCGGTTAAGAAGAGCCATGCTTTCCCGAGATAAACTGTACCGTTTATCTGGAGATAAATCAATTTGTGAATTTATTTTAGAAATTAGGAAGTTGAGCCCAAAACACAAAGTGAAGATTAGACTTACGACAACTCCAACATCAAGTCTTCGATTTCGTTTGGAATGTTTGAAGTCCATAAGCTAATGCTTTAACCTTTCAATTTTTAATGTGGCAAAGCTTAGAAAAAGAAAGGCAAGTACTGCTTGATGAAATAAGGTGGCCAAATCAATTATACCAACTGCAAAATGCTGTGCCTTATTTAAACCTTGGATAACCGAACCTAAGCATATCTCTATAAATTCCTTTGGTCCGGATGGGGTAGCGAAATCCCGGTACTCTCCGAATGAAAAAGCCATGACTGCTAAATACAAAGTTAAAAGGGTGAAGGTAAGCATCCCAGCAACCATTTGATTTTTAGTAAGTGAACTAGCAAAAATACCAACCGCATTAAAACTAGCACCAAAAGCGGTTAGAAAAATAAAGCCTCCAATCCAATGCTCTATATGATTAAAGCCCAAGCTTAAGGCTTGTTCAGGAAATCCAACCCATAAAAGTAAGGGGAAGCAAAGAGCAAGAATGCAGATTAGTAGAAAGAAAACTAAAGATGCTGTCCATTTTCCTAGTACGAGTCCAAATGATCCGATAGGTGCAGACATCAGAGTTTCTAGAGTACCAAGACGTCGTTCTTCAGAGAATGATCTCATGGTTAGAAATGGAACCAATGCAGGAGCACCAAAAGTAAGGCCAACAATTAATGAAGAAATGGGAGGGAGAATCCAATCTGTTCTTGCAAATCCCTCGATAAAAAACCGAAAACCGATGCCGAGCAAAGCAAGGAAGTAAAAGCTTGCAACATAAGTTGCAGGAGAGATGAACAGACCGAAAAGCTCATGCTTTAAAATGTTCCAATAACCACTCATTGCGAATTCAAGATAGAATGGGCCGTTTTTTTATGACGGTATTTTTTTCCTCTTCCCAAATAGTCTTGCTCCTCCCAATTCTTTTTCGTTGCCCGAAGAAAGATTGTTTCCAAATCAGGTCGAGAAATTTGAAACTCGGAAATTTTTAGCTGAAGGTTTTGAACTAAAGAGCGAACAATTTCTTCTGCTTTATTCTCCCCTTCGGCAGTTGAAAAAGTATATCTAGTTTTGTGAGAAATCTCTACTGGTTCATCATGCAAAAGTTCGCAGTTCGGATCAATTTGCCGGATGGCACGATGTAAATCTATTCTGTTGTCGGTTGATACGATTTCAAAAACCGTTTGGTTTATGAACATCTTTTGTAAATCATTCATCGTTCCCTCAGCAACAATCTGCCCATGACTAAGAATGATCATTCTATCACAGCATGCCTCAACTTCGGATAGAATGTGACTGGAGAGAAGAAATGATACTTCACCTCTCAATCTTTCCATCATTTTTCTAGTTACCGCAGACTGTCTTGGGTCGAGTCCAATGGTAGGTTCGTCTAAGATGAGCAGTCTTGGTTCGGCGAGCAAAGCATCTGCAATTCCCACTCGCTGCCGAAAGCCCTTAGATAAGTTGCCAATTTTTCTTTCAGATACGCGCCTTTCGAGATCACATGCATCAAGTGATAACCTTATCCTTTCCCTTTTCCTGCTGCCCTCCAATCCCTTAAGGTTAGCACGAAAGTTCAAGTATTCGATAACACGCAAGTCTTCTGGTAAGGGGTTGTTCTCGGCAAGAAAACCAATGTGTTTACGGACCTCACCTTCCTCCTCCGCTAAATCCACTCCACAAACTTTTGCCTCTCCTGAATCTGCTGGTATGAGTCCGGAGAGAATCCGTAGTGTTGTACTTTTACCCGCACCATTCGGACCTAGGAATCCAACAATTTCACCTTTGGCTATAGAAAAACTGATCCCTTTAAGAGCTTGTACCAATCCATATTTTTTACGCAAATTTATTACATCTACGATTGGTAATGGCTTGGTTTCTGAACTCATTATTATTTATATTTGAGATTGTTCATTTAGGTAAGCCAAGGCAAGTCCTTCCAAAGTTAAGGAATTGTGAAGGATAGATCCTCTAACTAAAAAATTCTTTGCCTCTCCCCCAGTTTGTATAATGGATAGGCTGGATTGATTTGATGTAGTTATTTGTTTGGAGATTGCCTGAATTATGCCATTAAGCATTGGCATATATCCATAGCATAAGCCACTGATCATCGCTGTATTTGTACTTTTACCAATCGCAGGGACAATTCGTTCCTCCTGTTTTAAGTCTAACTTTGGAAGAAGAGCAGTTTTATTAGCTAAATAATCAAGCATACCCTGAGGACCTGGCACAATAACTCCTCCAACGTAGCCTTCTTTGCCTAAAATGACATCGAAGGTTGTTGCTGTTCCCAAATCTATAACGATTGCTGGCAGAGAATATTTTTTAAAAACGGCATAAGAGTTGGCTATCCGGTCCGATCCAATTTCTTCTGGGTGAGGGTACGAAATTGGGAGGAATGTTTGATTTTGAGAAGTTAAGCCGAAGAGTTTGCAATTAACCTTATCAGAATAAATCGAATAAAGAACTTCTTCTGCTTCCGGGACTACTGAGCAGTAACTAATATTCCCAAGATGATGCCAAGCATCTAACCATTTTTTTGCATTTAGACAAAATTCCTTAGTCGTGAGGGTTCTTTCACGAATGATTTTACCACCGACCCAAATTCCACCTCTGCATGTAGTATTTCCAAGATCAAGGCAAAGCAAAGGCTCAAGGAACTTCATCGAATTAAACTAATCTCACCCGCATTTGCGATTCTTTGTTGGCCATTTCTTAACTTGATGACTAATCCGCCCGTATGTTCAATACCGTTGGCTTCTCCGGAAAAAATCTCTTTGCCACTTTGAACTTTGACTTTTTTTCCTTTCAAGTAGTCCATACTTTTCCATTCTCGCAGAAGGTTTTGTTCCTCCTTTCCCGCCAGGCATTCCTGGCTGGCTTGCATGCAGATCTTGATAATTTTTGCGGCTATTTCATGAATTCTCCAACTTTTGCCTGTGAAATCCTTGAGGGAAGTTGAATGATTCCTTATATCATCGGGGAAATTGGCAGTTGAGGAATTAATATTGAGACCAATTCCAAAAACCATCGATCTTACCTGATCGCAGTCAATGGAAGCTTCGGTAAGCATACCGCCAATTTTCTTACCATTACACACCAAATCATTAGGCCATTTTACCATTAGCTCCTCAATACCAGTATGATTCTTGAGAAACTTCCCTATTGAAATTCCAAGCCATAAAGTGAAATTTCTAAATTTTACTAATTCAACATTTGGTCTGAGACCAATACTCAAATATAAATTACCTTCCTTAGGGCTATGCCATTTTCTTCCCATTCTGCCCCGTCCAGAGTTTTGCTGGTGGCTAATCACGGCAAAAGGAGCTTCTTCTCCGCTAGCAAGTAATCTTTCAGCTTCTGAATTAGTGCTGTCCGTGTTTTCAAGAAGATGAATGGGATATTCAACTTTACATTCCTTTAGCCATGCTTCCAAAAGTGGCCTAATCAAAAAGTCTGGCTCTCCTTCGAGTCGATAGCCCCGATTCTGGCTTCCCTCAATGGAAAGACCGGCTTGGCGCAATTTATTTACCCTTGCCCAAACGCCTACCCGGGACATTTTTAAGCGTTCAGCTAAGTAGTTTCCTGATATAAAATGGGGGGATGCCCGAAGAAGGGAACTTAATACAAAAAAGTTTGGATCAGTATTTTTTCTCAAAGGGTGCCTAGTTACCTTTGGACTGAAGATTTTCTTTTTTCCTGATGGATATTTTGCCATTTAATTATTCCAATCCAATCCAATATCAATCCATTTTGCCGAATGCACCGGAGCACCCGTTGAAATAAAGTGTGGTCGGGATTTGGCATAATCAAGAATGTTCTCGTCATTTATGCCTCCACTAGCTTCCAAAACGACTCGGTTTTTATTAATTTCAACTGCTTCAGCAACTTGCTCGGGGGAGAAATTGTCAAGCAATACTGCATCTACTTTTCCATTTATTGCAGCTTCAAGTTGGGCAAGTTCATCGATTTCAACTTGGACTAATTTGTCTTGGGTTCTTTCTTTGACTTTTTTGAGAAAAATAACCAAGGACTGCCCGTCTTTAACCCCCGCAGCAGCCAAATGATTGTCTTTGATTAAGACCCGGTCGAAAAGACCCATCCTATGATTAAACGCTCCTCCGCAGGCCGTGGCAAATTTTTCCAAAATTCGTAGCCCTGGAGTGGTTTTTCGTGTGTCAAGTAAGCTAACATTTTCTTGACCAAGCATTTGAACAAATTCGGCTGTTTTAGTAGCTACGCCAGATAATCGTTGAATAAGATTAAGGATGGTTCTTTCAATGGCTAGAATTTGTCGAATTGATCCTTCTATGGTTCCAATTACATTTCCTTTTTGGCAATTATGCCCGTCAGAAAATATTTCATGAAAATTTACCTCATCACAGGAAAAGATTGGCATTAATAACTCTGGTAGCTTGATCCCGCACAAAACAAAAGGTTCACGAGCAATCAGTTTAGCAGAGCCCTCACCTTGAAGACCACAGGCAGATGAAGTCAGATCATTTTTCCAGGCAGGATGTTCCGGTTGTGGGTTTAAGTCTTCTTTAGCACAGCATTGGAGCAAGGGGATAAAGAATTCTGCTGATTGCTCAATTTCACACCATGATATTCTTTGGTGGAAATCACTAATTCGGGCAGGGGAGGGGCTCACGAAATAGCCGAAAGTTTAACTGATACGGATTCGATCAATTCGCGTGAAGAGGGAAGATCGGAGATGATTTCCCCTGGGTCGGGTCCAATGCCAATAAATCTTATCTCAGGCAATTTTTCCTTTTCCCATTCACTTAAATAGGCAACTTCGACAAGGCTGAAAAGCATTTCCGCAATGTATTGTTTGGCCTGTGCTGGAAGTTGGTGAAATGTTTTCATTCCTCTTAAATCTTCGTTCCATCCTGGCAAAGTTTTATACACAGGTTGAAGCTTTTGCCGGAGAGACTCATTGCGAGGTACTGATTGAGTAAGCGATCCGTCAGGCATTCGGTAGGCTGTGCAAATTTTAAGTTCAGGGTCAACGGAATCATCTAAAGTAAGGGCATCTAACTTATTGATTACAATTTGGTCAAAGCCACCATATCTTAGTGCATTCCCTTTTTCTACAGCATCGAACCAACCGACCATCCTTTGCCTGCCTGTTGATGTGCCAAATTCTAATTTTGCCAGCTTTTTGCCCCAAGGATCTGACCTGTGGTCTATCTTGGTAAGGAAGTGATGAGTGCCTACTTTTGTGTCGTACGCTTTGCAGCAACCTATTTGAGTCACAGGTTGAAGGGGAACGCCTCCTGAATTAAAAAGTTCTGCACTGGTGGTATGAGAAGCAGTTACATTAGGCGTAAATCCATGTCTTTTATCTAGCCAGTAAGCCTGCCCAAACTCAGCAACAACCAGATGTTTTTTCTTGGCTGATTCGATGAGGAAATCACGACCATCTTTTATACAAGTTTGAAGTTCTTTGCCTGCACGCCAATAAACTTCAGTCATTGCTTCTAAGTTGAGAGTAAATGGCTCGTCTCCAATGAAATGCGTGAAATCAAATTCTTCTGGTGCAAAAATACCTTCATCTATGGAAGGTTGGTTTGCACGGGTTTCTGCTTGGGATAGCGTATCAAAGAATTTAAACCATGTGGTTTCATCTACCTTGCATACCCATCGGATAGTATCGAGTGTTCGTTGGCACCTTTGTTTAAGTAAGCATGCAAAAGTAGCCTTATCTTCAAGAAAGCTTTGGTAAAATATTTGCCATTGTCCTGTTTCATCTCCGTAGGCTGGGCTAATTCCACGACCAGTTGAGCCTCGACTTTCCATTCCCAGCTGGTTGACCCGATAATCTTCCCAAGCTAAGTCAAGTAATCGATGGCTTAGGTCACTCACTTGACACCTTTGATCTATAAGCAGTCGATTGAGCACTTTAAGACCTCTGGCTTCAAGAGGTCTTGCTTCCCAGAGGAATTTTCTGGGATCGGCTACGACTCCAGATCCAATAAGAAGAGTTCCCACCTCTGGGTCGCCAACACCTGATGGGAGCAAATTAAGTTTGAGACCGGCGGCAGTATGTCCAGCATTGGCACCACCATTTACTTTCATTACACCAGCTGCAGGTCGACCATGTAGAAGTTTTTCATGAGCCAAAATTTCGTGAACAACACGGCCTTTGCCTTCGTCGCCCATGCTAACTCCAATTACGGATATTAAAGAAGATTCAAACGGCTGCTCTATAACTGACATAGCAAAAAAAGATAGGCATTAGGATCGTTTAAGATCACTACGCTTAATTTCGACCACATCGTGAGGTGCAGATTCTTTTTGACCAGCTGGAGTAACTCGGATGAAGCGAGCATTCCTCGCAAGGGAGGGGAGATCATCAGCTCCCAGATATCCCAATCCAGCCCTTATACCCCCCGCCAAATTTTCCAAAACCTCACGAAGGGAACCAGATACTTCTTTTAAAGCTTCAATCCCCTCTGGCGCACTCTTTCCCCGTAAGTCACTTTGGCTATGCCCATAGCGAGCGGCAGATCCTTCTCTCATTGCCTCCAAACTTCCCATACCTCTGTATTGCTTGTAATATTTCCCTTCGATTTCAATGATTGCACCGGGTGCTTCACGGCAACCAGCAAGAAGACCTCCGCAAATAACACCTTCGGCGAGAGTTAATGCCTTAACGATATCTCCGGACTTGTTGATTCCACCATCTGCAAGAAGAGTTACATTTGCTTTCTTTTTCGTTTTGGATGCAGCATACAATGCGGTCATTTGAGGCGTGCCTACTCCGGCAACAATACGGGTTGTACAGATCGATCCCGGGCCCTGACCAATTTTGACAATATTTGCACCCGCATTGCCCAAGAATTCTACTCCCTCTCCAGTGGTGACATTTCCAGCCATAATGGGAAGATCGGGAAAGACATCTCTCAAG
>JAYODK010000061.1:0-6678 GCA_038106225.1 Opitutales bacterium
GGAGCATCCTTCTTCTCGGGAGCATCCTTCTTCTCGGGAGCATCCTTCTTCTCGGGAGCATCCTTCTTATTTTCTTCCTTAGAATCAGAATCTGTAACTTTCTTTTCGCTCGTAACCTCACTATCTGGGGTGTCTTCACGCTTGGCTGCTTTCTTAAGCACGGCTGCTTTTTTGGCAGCATCCCGGGCGGCCTGAGCAGCCATCTCCTTGCGTGCGGTTACGAAAGAAACAACACACAAAATGATATAAATTAACAAGAGTCCGGCAGAAAGAAGCATCGCGGTGGGCTTGAGACTGGACGCCTCATAAATGTGATAGGGCTCATTTCGCCACCAACCCATTTCATTAAAAGCACTAACCGTTTTCCCAGCAATGGAGAGAAAGCCAAGTAAACCAATGAGAACAGCAAAGTGCATGATGTGCTTTTTGGCGTTGGGAGCTTTATCTGCTGCGATGGCCAATAAAATAAGAATTAATCCGATGATTCCGGGAATTAATGCTGTCCAGCTTTTGCCAAATTCGAGGGATTCTCCAGGCTCAGGAGCATTGAGCACATTTTCCCAGTTACTGGAACTAAGAGTTACGGGACCATCGGTGGAACCGATATTGTTATAGATGAAACGAACCTTTGCTTGTTCCACATCAATTTCGGGCCAAGGGATTGGCTCACGAACTTCTGTTCCTGCGTTACTGTAGTTTTCGGACTCCTGCAGTAAACCGGCAAGGGTATCTCCTGATGAACTCGCATACCAAAAGGATTGTTGATCGCCCTGCATCCGGCCTGCTTTTCGGGCGTAGTTTTCCTCATTTATTTTTTTGGCGTGGCCTTCATTTAATTTGTGCACGATCCACCAGACATTTTCGCCGGCAGAATCATCGCATGGCATGAAGTCAAGCATGACATCTTGGTCACCATCAGAAAGGACAAATTCTGCATCGCTTGCCCAAGGCCCGCTAAGCTTGATTGAAAGACTTGGGTCTTGGACAAGGTAGCTAACCAGACCAGTCAGAATTAGGATTCCTCCGAGAATAAAGGATGGTATTTTAAGCATCCCTATAGAAAACCTTGTTTGAAAAAACAGGCAAGCCCGTAAAGTTTAAAAATCCTCTCGTTTAACCGCTAAAATCTCTTATTTTAGAAATACACATTTAGTAGAATAAGATGATTGAGACCATAACTCAGGAAAAAACTGAAAATGAAATCGCATTGGCACCCACTTGGCGGGTGGTTGTCCTGAATGATCCGGTTAATCTCATGAATTATGTGGTTATGGTATTTAAAAAGGTATTAGGATTTGATGAAACCAAGGCGGTCAGACATATGCGGGAGGTGCATGAAAGAGGAAGGTCGGTTGTATGGTCAGGAAATCGGGAAAGGGCGGAAACTTATGCCTATCAGTTACAGCATTGGCGCCTACAAACCATCTTGGAGCGAGATGATTGAATTTAAGTTAAAGATAGATTCTAGAATTACCCGGGCGGTTGCTCCTTTAATTGCTAAGTCTTTCTCGGATTGTGGGAAAATATCAACTCCTGCATTTCCCTACATTGAAGAAGAGGATGAAGACCTGTCGATATTATGGAAAGAGAGTTTAAAAGATGATATGGTAAATGACCGGCAGTGCCTTGCCCGGTTATTAAACAATCCGAGGTTTGCCCATGGCTATGTAGAGGTAGATATTGAAAGTGCCGATTTGGTTTTGCGGGCAATTACCGAGCTACGCTTGCATATTCGCCAATCATGCCTAGAGCATTTTTCGGACACCGAATTAGAAACTGGTGAATTTGCTCTATCAAAAAAGCCCAAAGATGAGCAGTCCTATTATCTTGCCTATCTCGTGCTAGCAGAGGTGCAGGAGGGATTAATTTCTCAGCTGGTTTGAGTAATATATAAAATTCTATCCTTTGCGGAGAATCTGATTGTTGGCCACTGCAATACCACCAAGCATTGCCCCCACTATGCCCACATAGCCTTGATCAGTACCTGCAAGATATAAGTTTTTGTATTTGGTTGCACCATCCCTTCGCTTGGTTGGTGAGCCATAAAGTGTACCATTTATATGACTGGTGAATCTTTTGACTGTGGTTGGGGTAAAGGTGTCTGTCATTAGAGTTTTTTTAATTAATTGAGGAAGCAAATTTTTTCCGTTGGGCAAGTATTGCATTGCACTCTCGAGAATAGTTTTTTCCCAGCTATTTTTTTCGCTACGGTATTCATCTTGTGACAAGGCGGACCATTGCGAGAAGTTTGCCGGATGAGTCACCCGGAGTTTTGCTTCTTTATTTCCCTGATTAGCACCATAATTATCCGGTATACAAATAACACCGGATTGAAGATCTACCAGTGAGTCCGGACAGTTGTAGTTGAATTGCTCAGATTGATTGAAGAAGACCACCGTCTCATCCCAACCAAAATCTCTTGGGTGTCCATCAAATACACGGATTGATTCAATAATGCTGAATTGACCGGTCTCTACATTTGGGGACTCGATGACCTCTTTTTTAAGGAGGTTTTCAGTTTCCCGGATTCCACAGGTCGAAATAATTTGTTCAGCTTCTATAGTTTCTCCGGATTCCAGTATTACTCCAGTTGTAAGCTCGTCTTTTGTTAGAATTGACTGCACTCCACAGTTCATTCTTCTGGTTACACCCAATTCTTTTAATTTTTGGGTAAGGGGATCGAGAATTGCCCGGATACCAGCAGCTGGTCTTGATAGTCCCTGTTTGAAGATTGCATCGAACAACATGATAAAAGTTGGAAAATCGATATCGTTTGGTCGTGCGGATCCATAGTAACAAGTAGGGCAGAGCAGCATCTCGCCAAGTAGAGGATCGATGCCGGAATTTTTCAAGATCGTGCGGGTGGAAAGTTCTTCAGCATCCACAGAATAGGCTGGAAATTCCTCCATTTTCCGGAGAAAGCTGGAAAAGGAATCAATCGATTTAGGAAAAATTTCTGCAACTTGACTCAGAAAATAGTCAAAATTGTTATTGAAGCACAGTGATTGTGATCCAAAAGTTATCCGTGAACTACTTTGGGGCAGAAGATCTAATTCATCGAGAGGCAGCCTAAGTTGTCTGCATAATTTGAGCAAAGGCGAGGATTTCCCTGAAGATGGGGATGGATAATTGGTGAGGGCGTGGAGTCCAACATCAAACTTCCTTCCTTGCTTGGCATAAAAGCTGTTAAGCCCGCCAACCACATAGTGTTTTTCCAGAAGAATCACTTTTTTGCCAAACATGGCCAAACGAGTGGCAGCGGCCAATCCAGCCAGTCCAGTTCCGATGATCAGAACCTCTGTGGATGAATGCTTTGGGGTTGAGGTCGGCAAAGAAATGTAGGGGGTAGGGCAATTGGCCCCAACTTAATTAAGCAGCAGCCCCAGCTTCAAATTTGGGAAGCAAATAATTGGCGCAACTGTCCAAGGATTCAAGTTCCCGATACTCTGCTTCGGGCACATCGATGCCATGTTGTTTGCGCAATTCCATTACAATATCGAGAAAATCCATCGAGTCCAGATCTAGCTGATCCCTAAGCCTGATATCAGATTTGACATCGTTAAGATCTTCATCTGGAGCGATTTCTGCAATTATGTCGAGTACGATTTGTTTGACTTTTTCTTTGTCCATCTCAGCTATAAGATAAAGTTACTATCTTACGCATCAAACTTTTTCAAGATAAGAACTGAATTGATTCCAAGCATTCCAAAAGAATTATTCAAAATAACATTGATCCCTCCCTTCTTTTCAACCGCCTGATCTGTCACCAGACCAGGAAGTGAGCAAGAAGGATCCAAATTTTCGACATTTATGGTGGCATGAGCAATGCCATCGACAAAAGAAGGAATATTTCCGGCTAATTCGATTGCACCAGCTGCACCCATGGAATGACCAATAAAACTTTTGGTGTTATTGACCAAGGTGGAGGAATTTTCGCCAAATAAATTACGGATGGCTTTGCACTCCTGCTCGTCACCTTGAGGGGTGGAGGTGGCATGGGTGCTAACGAGGTCAATATCTTCTGGAAGCATATTGGCATTACTCAGTGCTTGCCTCATGCATTCTTCCTGTCTTTGAGGATTTGGCAGAACATAGTCAGTACCGTCAGAATTAATTCTGTAACCAGCCACTTCAGCAATGATATTGGCGCCACGCTTCTGGGCATCTTCCAAACGTTCGAGCACATAGATACAACCACCCTCACTTACCACTATCCCGTTTCTGCTTAGATCAAAGGGACGACTTGCTTTGGTTGGGTCATCATGAGCTGCCAACGCACCTTGGCTTTTAAAACCGGCAAAGATACCGTAGGCACGGATACTTTCGCTTACTCCACCTGCCAGGGCAAAGTCGCATTCGCCTAATCTTAATTGTTGCACCCCCTGAATGATGCCGGCATTTCCGGCAGCACACGCTGCCCCGATGGTGTAATGCGGACCAGTTAAGCCTAGGTTTACAGTAATTTCCCCTGCAGGATTATTTGCAACGGTACGGGGGTTGTGATGATGCGTCCAATACTTTACATCCTCATCATAATGATCAAACAATTGACAGACTTCGGTTTCTGTTTCGACATTACCATGCTCAGTAATGCCCAGATAGATCCCAATTCTGGACGAATCAATTTCTTCAATCTTTAGACCGGCATTAATAATGGCTTCATTAGCACAGTAGATTGCAATGCTTCCCGCCCGGGTACCAACCCGTATTTCCTTACGCTTTTGGTATTTTGTTTGATCAAAGTCACAAACCCCGGCAGGTTGATCTCCCATATTGCGAACGGGAAAGAGAGAGACCCCACTTTTTCCGGCCAGAAGAGCCTCGCGGTAGGTGGGTAAGTCATTTCCCAGGGGACAAGTGAGACCGATACCAGTCAGTACAATTCTTGGAAGTTGGTTCATTGTAGAAAAGGTCAAACAATAGAGAAATGAAGCAAGGTGGCAGTTTTGGCAAGCTACCAAAGGGAAAATATTTTCAATATCTTAATTGATAGTTATCAATTCTTTTTCGAAGGGTTGCCCGGGTAATACCGAGCAGGGCAGATGCCTTTACTTGATTACCTTTACACTCATGTAATGCCCTACGGATAATTTGCTTTTCCATTTCTTCAATCAAGTTTCTATCACCATTGGCCCGAAGGTGTGCATAGGCAATGTCGAAACTCTCATCGATGCTGATCGAAGAAGGAGGGGCTAGATTTTGATTATCATGATTAGCTTGCTTTGGTTGATCAATTAAGGACTCATCTCCAAATACTGGAGCAACCAGATCAGGATCCTTGGTGTCAGTTTCAATAATTGAATTTACAGGATTTTTTTTGAGGGAAGATTCGGGCAATTCATTGGTTGAATGTTGTAATGGAGAGGAAAGAGGCTTGGAATTGCAGATGTTTTGGGGCAGATCTTTTACGAGTATTCTTTTGCCTTTCGAAACAACCGATGCTGAATGGAGGGCATTTTCCAGTTCCCTGACATTACCTGGCCATGCATATGACTTAAGCAATTCCATGGCTTCTGGAGAAACTTCCTTGGTCCCAGTGTTAAATTTTTTGTCTAAACGAACGAGCATGAAATCAACCAACTCTGGCAAATCCTCCATTCTAAACCGCAGGGGCGGCGTTTCAATTCGCACTACATTTAAGCGGTAGTACAAGTCTTCGCGGAATGTACTTTCTTGAACCATGGATTCCAGGTTTTTGTGAGTTGCAGCAATCAAGCGGACATCCACTTTTTTTATTTTTGTACTTCCCACTCTTTGGATTTCTCCTTCCTGGATAGCCCGGAGAATTTTAGTTTGTGTGGCTAGGCCCATGTCGCCAATTTCGTCGAGAAAGAGAGTGCCTCCGTGACAAATTTCAAACTGTCCAGCCTTTGTCTCAGTTGCCCCGGTAAAAGATCCTTTTTCATGACCGAATAATTCGCTTTCAATAAGATTTTCAGGAATTGCCCCGCAGTTTACAGCATGGAAGGGACCATCATGACGGTGGCTGTGTCGATGAATGCATCGGGCAACCAATTCCTTCCCTGTGCCACTTTCTCCAGTGATCATAACCGTTGCTTCCGAGGCGGCTACTTGACCAACCTTTTTGAGAACCTGTTGCATCTTTTCGCCGCTGCCCACTATCCCTTCTTCAAAATCTTCCTGGTTAAGAAGACGTTTGGTCACATTTTCATTATCTCCGGCATCCGCACTGGCTTTCAATCCCTTTGCGACCATGTCCTTCAGCTTTTCTAAATCAAATGGCTTAAGGACATAATCAAAGGCACCATGTTTCATCGCCTGAATTGCGGTTTGGGTAGTCCCATATGCAGTCATAAGAATGACAAGCGATGAAGGAGCGGCAGTGCGTAAATGCTGCAGGGTTTCAATACCGGAAATCCCGCCCATCCGGTTGTCCAAAAAGATTAGGTTTGGGTTATTCTTTTCGGCAACCTCGACCCCTTGTTCACCAGAATCTGCGGTAATAATTTTATGTCCATCAGGGGAGAGAACACGGTCCAGGGAGTAACGAATCTCCGCGTCGTCATCGATGATTAGAATAGTTGATTTTTGAGATGTCACAATAAAATGTTAAAAGACTGTATCTTCATCCAATCGATATCTGGGTAAAGCCCAAAGAGATAAAAATATTCAATCTGTTGTTTGCGTTGACTGGTTACAAACAGAAGTTCATTATAG
>JAYODK010000062.1:0-6670 GCA_038106225.1 Opitutales bacterium
CCGGAAACAAATTCCTTAAACCAAGGACTTTTGGACGAGCAATGATTGAGCACCAGATCAAACATCAATTGAAACTCCCTGGAAAAACTTTCGATGTCATTCCAGTTTCCATAGTCAGGATGAACTAACCGGTAATCGATCACCGAAAATCCATCATCAGAAGTCCAAGGATAAAACGGAAGCAAATGGATCGTGGAAAAAGCACCCTTGAGACGATGGGAACAAAATTCACGCAATACATCAAGGGATGATCTGCCCTCTGACTGAACCATATCTGCATAAGTAATCAGGACGATATCCTGCTGGCTCAGTGCAGGCGTATTGGAAGAAGATAACCCGACACCTAATCCATACCTGCCAATCATCTGGTACATCCGGTCGAGCAACCGGTCTGCCCGATCCATTCCATAAAGTTTACCAAGCCGCCGACGCAGGAGTTTTAAACGAGTGCTTGATATATGCTTGATCGCAGTTTGTGTAAAATAGCTCATGAAAAAGTGTTAATCAATAACCGGTAAGATCAGCAATGAATGCCCGTAAGTTACTACGGATCGTAGAATATGAATAAAATTGGCGGGCTACCTCATAATTGTGGTTAACAATTTCATTTCTTAAATCAGGATCGGTCAGGATTTGCCTTACTTGACGGGCAATAGTTGGAGTTACAAATCCATCCATGGTAAGCAAACGAAACCCCTTGGGTTCGATATCCTGAACAAAGATGGAATAGCGGTTAATCAGCACTGGCTTACGGAAATAAATTGCCTCCAACAAGGCATTACCAAATCCCTCATAAGTGCTTGGATAAGTAACAAAGTCAGCATGGTGATAGAGATCCCAAAGGGTGTAGATTTTCCGCCCTTCAGAATCCCGATGACGCACCTCTCCAACCCGGTCTGCAACCACCCGCATATCGACGCCTTCCTCTTTTGCCAATTGTTCGAGCATCCCAAGATATTCATAACCTTCATCGCCGGCTTCATGCGAAATAACCAGTTTACACCTTGGGTCTTTAAGTAAACTGACCAATTTTATTGCCTGCTCAATCCCTTTACGGGGAACGACACGGGTGGGTTGCAAAATAAAAAAATCATCCTCACTCAGTCCAAGCTCCTCTCGAACATCGGAAGAATATTTATCCACCTGCTTAGGAGGATTTTCAAAGTCGAACACATTGGGAATTACCAGGGAGGCACTTCCCTTGCGTAGAGCCAATTGTTCCTGAGCCTCCTGGTTAATTACCACATCCCGCATATTTCCAAGCTTGGGAGGAAAGCTCATATCCAGATACTCTGGAATACAATTTACAGAAAACCGGGTACGCTCCCAGTAAAAATCGTGATGATGGGCAATGGCAGGCATCCGGGTTTCGGAAAGAAATTCCGTCAAGGCAATTCCAAGCGGGACATGCATAGGAATGGCAAGGCAGTTCTGGGGAATCAATAGATCGATATCAAATTTCTCCACAAACCGATAAAGTGTACTTTTCAAATAATCAGCCAAGGCACGTATACGTTCGGTGACGAACCGGTCGCGTTGTTCGCCTTTCCAAATACGCTGATTAATCCATTTATTTTCAGAAAATCCAAAATAGGCTTCGGGTACGACATGACTAATATCAGGATTCCGGTCACTTAATCCACTGTACCAATAACTGATGTGTCTATCCTCCCAAAGTACTTCTGCCCATTTTGCACTCTCCAAAGACACTCCGTCCTGACCGGCAAACCGGGTTGATACAAATCCTATATTTTTAGCCATCTAGTAGAAAAAGAGGAAAAATTGACATATGCCACTATTTGGGTGATGCAGGAAGCTTAGTTTTATTTCAACAACTAAAACAAAATCGTCGGTTAAGCTTTACAAAATCCTACTCCAAGGATTAATCCAAACAGAGATGCCTATTGAACAAATTGACAGTAAAACACTGCTTAATGGTCTATTAAATGAGATTCCAAGCAGAATTGAAAAAATCCGCCAGACACGGGATTCTTTTCTCACCGATGCGGTATTGCTTGGAGAAATACCTTCTCCCACTTATGGCGAAGCCGAACGTATCCGCACGGTGGTTGATCGGTTCCGTGAGAATGGGTTAGATAGCCCAATGGTCGATGAATTTGGAAACGCTTCTGCTCAGTTAGCAGGATCCAATGGAGAGTCATCCATCTTGATCATGGCTCACGCAGACAGTGTTTTTTCCCCAGAAGTGCGCCACGAAATTCAAGTTGGATCAGACTCTTTGACTGGCCCCGGAATTGCGGATAATGCCCTGGGGTTAGCTGCGATGATTTCTCTACCCAGATTATTGCAGGAATTGAATATTCAATTAAATGACAACCTCATCCTTGTGGCTAACTCCAAAAGCCTGGGCCGGGCAAACCTCGAAGGAGCCCGTGGATTCCTCGAAACCATGAGCCTCCCAGTAAGGGCTGGCATTTGTGTGGAGGGATCAACCCTCGGTCGCTTGAGTTATTCCGGACTGGGCACCTTGAGAGGCGAAATTACTCTTCAAGTACCGGGCGATTATAATTGGAAAAGATTTGGGGCATCTGGAGCCATTAGCCACCTGACCGGTCTGATCAATCAAATCCGGGAAATCCCGATACCCAAAGAGCCTAAAACTCAGCTCGTATTTGGTGGGCTTAAATGTGGATCCAGTTACAACACTTCTCCCCGTCAGGGTAGCCTGCGTTTCGAGATCACCAGTGAAGGGGATGAGATAATTGGCCAAATGGAAAACGAATTGAATGAGATCTGCGAACAATTTTCCGCCGAGACTGGTACACTTGTTGCCATGGAAGTTGTGGCAAAGAGAAACAACTGCGGAATTCCTTTCTCCCATCCACTTGTAAAAACGACCCGTTCAATAATGCAGGAAGCAGGAATCACCCCTCAGGTCGACCCTAGTACCGGCGATCTAAATGCACTTATTCTTGGCGGACTCCCTGCAGTGACCCTGGGCTTAACTACCGTGGAAAACTTACGCGAAATCAATGAAACTGTGTACCTAGATCCGCTGTACGCGGGAATTGCCCAGTTGGTTACTTTGATTCAGGCAATCGATCAGGGGATTTGCGAAACATGAGCAAGAAAGAAGCAAACTGGCTGGAGCGAAATACCTTTCACCACAGTATCTTTTGGGATTTGATCAAATTGGTCGAGGAAAAGGAGCGAAAAAACCTCAAGATTTCTCTTTGCATTCCCACCCTAAATGAGGAAAAGACCATCGGCAAAGAGGTTTTAATCCTTCGCTCCGAACTCATGGAGAGATACCCCCTGGTAGATGAATTTGCGGTAATTGATTCTGGTTCCGAGGATAAAACACTGGAGGTGGCCAGCAATTACGGAGCGGATGTTTATTTAGCATCTGACATCCTGCCTGAAGTTGGGAACAAGCGAGGCAAAGGGGAAAATCTCTGGAAAGCGATTCATCAACTTAAAGGGGATATTATCTGCTATGTGGATGCGGATATTTCTAATATTCATCCACGTTTTGTTTATGGTTTGGTTGCCCCACTGATCCACCGTGATGAAATTTCTTATGTTAAGGCATTTTATGACCGTCCTCTTAATTATTCAAGTGGTCTACGCCCAAGTGGAGGTGGCAGGGTAACAGAAATTCTTATCCGTCCTTTGTTTTCCTTATTCTATCCTGAATTATCCCACATCATTCAACCTCTATCTGGAGAATATGCCGCCCGTAGAGAGGTCCTTGAAAAAATCCCATTTCCTATCGGGTATGGAGTGGAAACTTCTCATCTGCTCGACCTTTACGAAATGTACGGACTGGAAACTTTTGCCCAGACCGATCTAGACCGGCGGGTACACCGTAATCAAACTACCAATGCTCTGGGTAAGATGAGTTTTGGAATCTTACAGACCTTTTTCAACCGCTTGCACGCACAGGGGAAACTCGATAAAATGCCCGACTTGGAAACTTTTTACCGACGCTTTGAGGTTGAAGATGGAAACTACCATCAATTAATTCAGGAGGTCGTAGAGGAGGAAAGACCACCTATGATTGAAATTGAAGGATACCTCAACCGTTTCAATGCCTCCTGATGCAACCCAGGTAACCGTATGAAAGTTGCCCTCGTTCATTACCACCTGCAACCGGGTGGAGTGACCAGGGTAATAGAAAATACAGTCAAGGCATGGAAGACAAATAGTACCGGGCCTAACCGCTTGGTCGTATTATCCGGCAGACCTTATTCGGGCGATATCCTCAAAGATGTCAGGGTAGTGACAGGCTTGGATTATGCTACCAATCAAAATGCCATTGCATCTAACCTTCTCCGTGAAAGAATGGAGGAGGAGGCAAGGTCGGCTTTGGGCGGTTTGCCAGATGTTTGGCACATTCATAACCATTCACTTGGAAAAAATCCCGGACTTACCGGAGTGGTTGCAGAACTAGCAAAATCTGGTGCCCGATTATTGCTTCAACCCCACGACTTTGCGGAAGATGGAAGACCAAACAATTTCAGAAACCTTGGGGAGTTTCAATGCATGCTCTACCCAACCGCGGGACAGATTCATTACGCTGCTTTGAACCGGAGAGACCAATTATTTCTTAAGTCAACACTGCAGGATTGCAGCAGTCCGGTTCACCTCCTTGCCAATGCAATTCCACAGCAACCAGAACAGAGCACTCTTCAGGGGAACAAACCACTCCCGAGTCTTCCGGAAAACTTGATTCTTTATCCGGTACGGGCAGTGCGACGAAAAAACCTTGGAGAACTTGCTTTACTTTCTGCCACTCATCCAGAATTTCATTTTGCTAATAGCCTGGGCCCCACCAATCCTTCTTTCCTCTCAATTTACCAGGATTGGATCGATCATGCCAAGCACCTTCAATTAAGTCTAACCTACGGCCTTGGCGAACAATCCGAAGTAAACTTTCCTGAGATGGTTAATCATGCCCAAGCAATGATTAATGTAAGTGTGGCCGAGGGCTTTGGCCTTGGATTTCTTGAACCCTGGGCCTTTGGGAAATGCCTCTGGGGCAGAAATATTCCAGAAATAACCTCTGACTTCTCAGAATTGGGTGTCAACTTGGACAATCTTTATGATGAATTGTGGGTAGATAGTTCACTCGTTGATCATCGGGCATTGGAAGAATCAATCTCCCTCTCCCTTAGTTCAATATACCGAAATTACCAAAGAGATTTGCCTAGAAATGCGATAAGCCTAGCCACTTCAACTATCTGTAATCAATTGGGGATCAAATTTGGTTGCCTGAAGGAGGACCTTCAAAAAGAGGTAATTGCCGGTGTTCTCTCCTCCAGAGATCTCACTCAATCCATTCGCGACCAGGCAAGTTTAAGGATTCTGGATAGCAAGAGGATTGAACACAACCAGTCTGCGGTTCTGGACAATTTTTCTACACCTTCATACGGTAGAAAAGTATATCAAATTTACCAAGAAGTTATGGAAAGTCCGGGCGGGGAAGTAAACTTTGCAAATGGCGAGAAAATGCTCGACCAATTTCTTAGTCCCGAGCGGTTAAACCTGCTCAGAACCTAAAAGTTATACAAGAAGTCGTTGGCTGGGAGAAAGGGCTCAGCCCTTTCTCTTTGCTTCGTAAAGACGTTTTTCTTTAACTTTTGTTGCTTCCTTACCAACCCGGTCACGCAGGTAGTACATACGTGCACGCATGGTGATACTTTCCCTGTCGACTTCTATTTTGTCAATCAGGGGAGAATTTACTGGAAATACCCGTTCCACACCCACGCCGGATGCAATTCTACGAACTGTAAAACTCTCATGGATACCAGATCCTTTACGGGAAATAACAATACCTGCAAAGATCTGAATTCTTTCCTTATCGCCCTCACGAACCCGCACATGAACCTTAACTCCGTCACCAACTTTGAATTGGTCACGACCTTCCTGAAGGTATTCGTTAGTAATTTCTTTCAGCAATTGTTCATTCATGATCTGAGTTCCTTAATGATTGGTGATAGTTTCCAAGTCTGGGCGTAACCTCCTCGTCTTCTCCAAGCGTTGTTCATGGCGCCAACGGGCGATAGCCTCGTGATTTCCCGAAAGCAAAATCTCGGGTACTTTAAATCCTCTAAATTCTTCAGGGCGGGTATACTGTGGACAACCAAGTAATTGATCCTCAAATGATTCTCCAAGCAAAGATTGATCATCCCCCAAGACACCAGGTACATGACGGGCAACCGAATCTATGACGACACTGGCTGCCAAAGCACCATTGGTTAGGACATAATCCCCAATACTAATCTCACGGTGGATCAAATGGTCACGCACACGCTGGTCAATACCCTCATAATGGCCGCTAACCAAAACAAGATGCTGGTGTTGAGATAATTCCTTGGCTAGATCACTGGTAAATTTTTCGCCATCAGGAGCCATGTATATGACTGTGGATTGCGGAGATGAAATTTCCTCAATCGCATGAAACAGTGGTTCAGGCTTGAGCACCATACCAGCACCGCCCCCGAAAGGTCGGTCATCAGCTTCACGGTGTTTCCCTTTGGCCCACTCCCGTAGATCCCGGGAGTGCACATCAATTAATCCGCGCTCAATTGCTTTTCCAACGATGCTGTCTTTGGAAAAAGCCTCAACGGTTTGAGGAAACAAAGACAGGATGTCGAAACGCAAGGGAGAATTCATTATGCGAATCATCGATATTTAAAAATAACAT
>JAYODK010000063.1:0-6344 GCA_038106225.1 Opitutales bacterium
TTCCTCGAGTTATCGCAGTTTGCAATATCTCAAAGAGGCAAGATCGAAGATGGATAATACCCTAGCAAGAATATCGAGTGGAAAGAAGATACTCTCTGGGGCGGATGACCCCGGAGGTCTGGCAGTGGCAATGAAACTGCAAAGCCAAATATCCAATACCAATGCAGCTCGAGACAGGGTAGAGAATGCCAAATCTTTTGTAGATATGCAAGATTCAGCCTTGGAGACAGCAGGTGATATTCTGACCGAGATGAAAGATCTAAAGTCAAATTGGGATGATGAGTCAGACAAATCATCCGATGCCGCTGTTGCGTATGCAAAACAATTCAGGGAGTACCAGGTACAGCTCGGTCAGTTAAAAAATGAAAAGTTCAACGGGGTAAGTTTGTTTAGTTCTGTTGATCGGGAAAATATGACTGTCTCTACCTCAACATCTGGAGGAAGTGTTTCGCTGGGCACACTTGATATCGGAGGTGGTTTGTCTATCTCGAGCACGGTAAACTTTGGTGATAATGCCACAAGTGCTGGAGATGTCATTAATGACGGTAGTGTCCCAGCAGCAGCTGCAGGAAGCATACTCAGTATCGGCCATACTGGTGTTGATATTGAAGCTGCACTTGAAACTGCCTTCGATCAAATCACTGGCCTTCGGGCACAGGCTGGTGGGAAGTCGAGTGCTCTCGGTTTTGCCAGTGATTACCTATCCAATATGTCGGTAAATCTAGAATCTGCACACGGGCGGATTATGGACATAGACTTGGCGGAAGAAACAGCAAACTATGCAGCCCAGAGTATGCAGTATGAGGCAGCTGCAGCTGCAGTCGCACAGGCAAATATTAGCACTGCTGCAGTAATGGACCTACTTCTTAGCTCAATCAATCGGGACTGAGTATGTCGATTGCCAGTACAATCTTTCTCCTGCCTGTTTTCTTGATAAACAGGCAGGAGGAGGTGTGGCTGCAGTATTTGAACATTAGCCAATAATCTATGATGAGGGAGAAATCTATAAAATATTCGAGAGAACAGGTGCTATCTGGTCTAATTGGTAAAGGAAATGGTCGGGCCTTTTTATTGGGCGGACATAATGATTCGCAGCAAGTTGAAGAGCTTGATCAAATTTGCAACCATGTTGCCAGAAAAGAGGGCAATACATTCTGGACAATTATAGATTCAGAAAAAATAAAGTCAGAAAAAGATTGGTGTTCTCAATATGCGAGAAATTTGAGAACAAGCACTGGGGCAAGTCCTGCCCAATTAGCAAAGTTTGCTTTAGAGATCGGGAAATCGAGCAATAATAAAGCCGCAGAGGATAAAGATGCTGCGATCGAAGATACCCCACTCGATATTTTAGTAACTACATTGGTCAATCAGTTTAGTGAATTAGCAGAAGGTGCACCTAAATTGCTTCTTTGCATAAGAGGACTTGACGAACTCAACGAGGGAATACTCTCTTGGCTGGAGAATCAATTAAACCAAGCAATGCGCAATTCTTCCGCATTTCGGAATACCCGGTTTATATTCACCGTAAAAAATCTTACCGAACGAATAGAAAACTTTTTTCAAAAATTTGGCTTTGAGAAGGTTCGTAGGTTTGAATTCCCCAAGCCTGTTCAAGGGAAATCAGTCACTGATCATTTGCTCACAAATGTAGATTCGCCCAAGGCCAAGAATGCAGAACAAGAATCGAAAAGGTTGATTAAAGAGAAAATATCAAGTAATTTAAAGAGAAGTACTATGGAGGGCACAGATAAAAATTCTGCCGCAGGCAAATATTTTTCATCTTTATCGGATGAACATAAACACTTTCTCCATCTAGCATCCTACCCCACAAGAATCAGTCGCTACACTTTGGAGCACTTCACGGATGCAAGAAATTCTGCCCTTTGCTTCAATTGGTTAAAGCGTCAACGGGATTTATACACTTTGCACAGTTCAGGAGATTTAATTTTGGAGCAAGATTTGCGGGCATTTGCAAAAACATCTCACCAAGCGGTAAATCCTGAGATTGCCAGCGAATGGGAAGTTGTATCATCAGTACTGAATTTATTTTTTGATGCCCTCCCTTTTCAGTCAGACCATCCAATTGCAATTAACCTGCAGATCTTTTCCTGCTTTGGTAAAAATCTTCTCAATTCTTTATTCAGTTCAGATGAGCTTTCAGGAATTGATCAATTCATTTCCCGGAACGCAGATCATATAATCGAGAATGAATCAGGCATGACTCTTTCTGATGATGCCAAGCTCATTACCCGGAGGTACATGGAAGTAAGCGGAAAACTACCACTAACAGGACTGGAGGATAGGGTTCGAGAATTATGGTTGGAAGACCAAAGCAAATATTCAAAGAAACGCACGGTCATGGATGAGGAAAAAAGCAACATTTCCAAAGATATTGAAAATGCACTCCAACAGGTGACACAACTCAAAGAACTTAAAGAAAACTTGCTCGAGAACTTTAAAAATCCCAGAAGATTAAGACCTGAGAAAGTATATTCTTTTACCACATCCCGTGCATTGCTTGTAATTGGAATTGCTACAGTGGCTGCAAGTTTACTTTCGGAAAATATTGGCTCCTATCATGCCGCCTGTGGGCTTGCCCTCACAGTACTTGGCTTTTTCTGGCCTAATGTTGAATATAAAACTGCCGCTGCTGTAGTTGGTGGAACCAATTCCAATTTAGCCATCGAGACCCAGCAAAGATCATTAAAGCACCGCATAAGCAGTCTCTGTAAGCGAATAGAGGTAATGAAGAGAAATTTAGATGATGTAGACGAGCAACTTCTTAAGCTGGGCGACTCACCTCCCCTGCCATATCTAGAACCTTCTTCCGAGGAAGAATCTTCATAGGTTTTCCTTCCTCAAGCTTGTGTTGCATTTCGTAGCAGCTAATTTATGCAGCAAACCGAGTATTTACTAAGCAATTATGCCTAAATTAGTATTGTCAGTTGTTTAGGCAAAAGTTCCCCCATTCCACCCCCACAGATGTCTCTCTGACTCTTGGAATTCAATATATATACGATCTGGTGATATGCCCATTTCTTCCTCAATTAATTGGGTAAGTTTGGAAGAAATATTTGCAGTAAGATCGGCGGATAATTCCCCAATATTTTTCACCTCCAAATAAGCACTCGGAGTATTGATATCCTGCCCAAAGCTAAGCGAACATCCACTGCTTATTTGAACCATGCAGTATTTTATAGACTTTCCAATTTCACTTGAAAGAATTTGGCTCCCCATGTGGTGTAGATTTTCAATACTTCTATCAGAAAGATTCCCAGCGGATGCATTTACTATTAATAATGGCATCTTCTCATTTTATGTTGGTTCTTATATATTTTGGAAGTTTAATAATATTTATGTGGATAAGAATAATTTTATATTTTGGAGCATCACTCTTATCTAGTTGCGATATGGACTTTTCCAGAGATCAAAATAATACTATCGAAGAGACAAGCAAAAGCTCCCTTGAGATTATAAAGATCAGGAAATCATTAGATATTGCTTCTTTTTCACAGGATTTAAATAAGTCCTACAAAGATATTTCTGGCAGGTGGATAATGGCAAAGCCTCTTCATAATTATAATGAAATCAACTCGAGTTTTTTTGAACATGATTGATGGAATTCATAAAATTACAGCGAGCAACACTTTGGACCTTCACCACTTCAAACCCAAGGAAGTAAAGGCTTTGATCGAAGAATTTATTTGGTCGTGCAAACAATCAGGGATCAAGCAAGGGGTAATTATTCATGGCAAAGGCACAGGAAACCTAAGAGAATTAACCCATTCTGTTTTAAAAAAAAGCCAGGATATTTTAGATTTTCAGCTTGGGAGTTCTGGTAATCATGAAAACTGGGGGCAGACATCTTTTTCATTGAGATAATAAAGATACTTTATCAAAGCCTTGAAATATAATCCTTCCTGCTTCAATCTGTAAACAGATGAAAAATATTTCCCTCCGCCAACTAATTTATTTATTCGCCTCCATCCTTATTCTGCTCGGTGCATCATGCATGGAGAAAGAGAAGTCGGTCTCTCTTGGATCTTCAGTTCTCGATAAAGGACTCACCATGACCAGTTCTAAAACAGACCAAGGGAAAGTAGAGATTTATTTAATTTCTTCTGAATCTGTGGAGGGCGAGCTTCTTGCCAAGGCTCTAAACGACAAAGGAAAAGAGATTGGCCGATCAAAACAAATTCTCAACCTGGGCAAAGATGATGCAAAATTGATCACCTTTAATTTTGATGCCTCCGTAGACCTTGAACTGGTCACCAGATTCATGCTCGATTTTCGCAGAAAATAAGCTGCCTACTTCTCTTCTATGAAAGTCTGGCTTAATACTTTTTTAAGTTCTTGTTTTTTTATTACTGCTAATGCTGGTGACTGGTTATGGGTCAATAACTACCCTTGGGTATACAGTGAATTATCTGATGAGTGGGCATATGTGACTAAAGGGAGTGATGTACTTCTCTATGATGCCCCCAATTGGCTAGAAAAAAACTCAACTTTCATTTCTGATCAAGGGTGGGTATGGATGTATGATCATAGTTTCGGTTATTTGGATCAAAATAAAAGCTGGTTATATTTCCCTGTGCACCACAGTCAGGATACTTATTTGTTTTCTTCGGGTAAGTCTAAGTGGTTCAACTGGGGAAATTATTTTACTAAATATGTTGAATTATCTGATGGCAATCTTACCACAAGTATATCCAACTTAAGGGACTTTTCATATCTAAGCAAATTCCCAAACCTCGAGTCCTTGAAATATACAGGGCCTACATTTACTCCCTCAACTGACACATTTTTTAGCGAATTAAAGACAATTATTTTAGAGGCAAATCAAGCAAATGATGTTTCCTTGCTCACAAATTTAAGTGATTTGGAAAACCTAGAGATTCGCGAATCAAGTCTTATTAACTTAGCACTCTCTGCTAGCTCAAGCGATTCCAATAAAACTGATGGTTTATTCGGATTGCTAAATTTAGAGTTAGGTTACAATGATAAATTAACCACCTTATCTCTTGCAGGTTTGGGGAATTTGGTATCCTTAAAGTTAGTCTTCAATAATAATTTTCAGACACTTTCTGTTACTGGCTTAGATTCACTTAAAAGTTTAGAGGTAACAGGTAGCCAACTTATTGACCTCACCTCTCTTTCAACACTTGATGCTATTACAGAGTTAAATTTGAGTAATAGCAGAAGCGATATGGACTTAACTCCTTTGTCCTCTCTTTCCGAACTATCCACTTTAAACTTAAGTGACTCTAACAACATAGACCTTTCCCCACTATCAGGGTTACCCAACCTCAAAGTTCTGAACCTGAGCAATTCGAATGGAGTGAATTTAGCACCGTTGTCCGAACTTGTCTCCCTTGAATCTCTAATTTTAAAAAACACTCAAAATATTGACCTAACCCCCGTCTCGAACCTTTCTAAGCTCTCATTTATCGATTTAAGTTTCACTAAGAGTATTAAATTAGTTCCTCTCCCTAATCTTACATCTATCGACCTAAGTTCCAGCGATATTTCTGACATTTCACTTCTTTCTGAGAGTCCAAAGCTTACATCCGCTAACTTAAGTAAAACGCAAGTGCGAGATATTAATTCTGTCTCATCACTCAATAACCTTTCAAACCTCGATCTTAGTCATACTTTGGTCTCTAGCATTGAGGCATTATCTCCGATTCAATCATTAATTGATTTGAATCTAAGCAATACCAGTGTTGCTGAATTTTCATACCTTTCAGAAATGAATAAATTAGAAAGTTTAGATCTTAGTAACACAAATTTATATGACCTTTCCTTCATTGGATCTCTGAAGGGATTAAAGAATCTTGGCATACAATCAAACCAAAGTCTCCAATCAGTTTCATTACTCGATTTTCAGAATTTAGAAACCATTCAGATATATTCTAACGATAACCTAAAGTCTGTATCCATGACCAACTTACCAAAGCTTCTATTCCTCAACTTTGGTTCTAGTCCGAGATTATCAAGCCTCTCCCTTTCTAATTTACAGGGAGTTAAATCAATTGATTTAGGTACAAGCCCATTATTAACTAGTGTTGCAATTACCCCTTTACCTGAAGATGTTTACGCTGAAGATACTGGTCTCACAAATGATCAAAAAAATGTTCTCGGTTCCAAAATAAGACCATAAATTATCCTATCTGCTCGATTCATAAAACCGACTTACTCATCTTAATTTCATTGTTTAAATTTTATTCCCATTAGCTTACAGGTGGGTTGCAAATTTCATTACTTTGGTGTATCCATCAATATTTCTTCTGGAAGGATGGCAGAGTGGTCTAATGCGGCGGTCTTGAAAACCGCTGAACCGGAAA
>JAYODK010000012.1:0-37393 GCA_038106225.1 Opitutales bacterium
TGCAGGCAGTAAATCCTGCACTCTTAACGCCTCCCGAAATTACACTGCCAAAAGGAAGCAAACAGGAACAATGGGATTGGTTGAAGGAAAGAGTGCTTGGATGCGAAACCTGTAAATCGGAGCTCAATCCAAATGGAAAGATTGTCTTTGGGGTGGGTGATCTGGATGCGGATTTATTTTTATGCGGGGAAGCACCCGGAGCGGAAGAGGAAACTGCCGGGGAACCCTTTGTGGGACCTGCGGGTGAATTGCTTGACCGGATAATTGCTGCCATGGGATTGTCCAGAGAATCTGTCTATATTGGGAATGTGGTAAATTTTCGTCCACGACATGAACGGGCCTATGGAAACCGTCCGCCCACAGCGGAGGAAATGAATTTTTGCCTACCTTACCTGCGTGCCCAATTAGAAATTGTTAAACCCAAAGTAGTGGTTGCTTTGGGCAAGACTGCAACCGATGGCTTACTTGGTCAAGATCCACAGAGGCGGCTTGGTCAGATGCGTGGAACCTGGCATGAGTATTCGAATATTCCGATGATGGTCACTTATCATCCATCCTACCTGCTCCATAACCCCAGCAAGTCCAGTAAGCGCAAAGTATGGGAAGACATGCTTTTGGTGATGGAAAAACTGGAAATTCCGATTAGCGAGAAGCAGCGGGCGTTTTTTCAGTAGTCTCTTTCTTGGCAGTGGCAGATACAACTGTGCTCATCACTCTTGCCGGTCATGCCCCGTCTGCCGAGCTTTTGCAATGGCGTGCAGAAGAAGCTGAACTATCTATCGCGGTTGACGGCGGTTGGTTGGCTCACCGACACGCCGGAGTGGAACCTGATGTGATTCTGGGAGACTTCGATTCATGTGGGGATCTATCGGCAATCGAAAAGGTTTTTCCCCGTGCTGTTCTACATCAGTTGTCAGATCAAAATTATACAGATTTTGAAAAGGCTATTACTTGGGTTATTAAACGAGGAACTCCTAAAAAAATCGTCATTCTTGGTGGGCTTGGGAAAAGAATGGATCACTCCCTTTCAAATCTCATGTTTGCAGCACGGGTGGATCCGAAGGTTGAAATAGTTTTTGATGACGAGCATGAGTTTGTAAGCAGGATAACCGCTTATGTGCCTCTACATTTAAAGGGCAGATCTGGTTCAAAACTAAGTATTTTGCCACAAGGAAATTGTTTTGGGGTAGAAAGTATTGGTTTGGAGTGGGAGTTAGAGAAGATGGATTTTGCATGGAATAAAATGATCAGCCAAAGTAATCGCTGTGTTTCCGATGATGTTAAAGTTAATTGCAAAACTGGTGTGCTCTACGGATTTGTTCCCAAAGAGGCAAAAAAAAGCCCTGCCGGAGTTTCCGGTAGGGCTTTTAAGTAAAGAGTTAAAATATTCTTAGGACTTGAATTGAGGAAGGTGACCTCTCTCCATTGCTTCTTTGAAATATTTTTCAGGGTCTTTCTTCCACTTGCGCAGAGCACTGGATGACCAGAAGTAAACAGTCTTACCGTTATATTCTTCAGTTTTGGACTCTGGGTTTACAATGCGGTCTGGATAAATCGGACAAAAACGTTGTTCAAGCAAGGTTACTTTATCCACGCCAAGTTCTTTCTTTTCAGCATCAGTAAATTTTTCAGCAAGAGCAGGCACAGCCTTAATGTAGTAGGCAGTTGCCTTGTCGAAGGCCTTAACGCAGGAACCGCAGCAAAATTCAATTTTCTTACCCATAACTTCGGAGTATTCTTCCGGATCGATGTCGTCTTCCAACATTAGGGCACATTTTTCAGCACCAAAAAGAGCTGGTTGCATGAGTAAAGCTATAAACAGAGTAGAGAGTGCAATTTTCATATCTTCAATTTGATCAAATTTTCAGATGAATTCAAGCTTTCATCAAAAGATTTAAAAAGTTTTTCTGTATGGCTTGCCTTCGATTACTTGGTTGACCCAATCTCATTACCTCAATGGTTTATTTATTATGACTGATCAAAAAAATCAGGATGCTTATCAAAAGTTACTGCAGGAATCACTAGGGGAAATTGAAGAGTATCTTGCAAAGACTGAGGAATCTGCTGAAGCAGTTTCCCCGGATAAAAGTCTGGGACGTTTGTCTAGGATGGAAGCGATGCAGGATCAGCAACTTCTTCTGGAAGCCCGCCGACGTAAAAAGATGCAAAAGGTAGCGGTTCTCTCTGCTTTGCAAAGAATAGAAAATGGCCAGTTTGGTATTTGTATGTTTTGTGGGAAGCCGATTGCTTCCGAGCGCCTGGAAGTGGCTCCCGAGTCAAGCACCTGTGTGTCCTGTTCCTAATTGATCAGCCGTGGGCGTCTGCTTCCTGTACTACTTTGTCCGCATCGAACCAGGGAGTGACCGTTCGTAGGTCCTGATCACTGCCAATGCAGTAAACGAGGTCTCCTGTTGAAAATGTCGTATCAGCAAGGCGGTGAACCAATAAGGATTCCTCCCTGCGGATCGCCAAAATAGAAACCCCTGAAGTTTCTGCGAGATCGAGGGCACGGGGAGATTGCCCGATGACACGGCTACCTGCGGTAACCAATAATTTTTCGACTTTTAGATCCTTTAATCCAGCATGGGCTTCTAGGGGGAGGGGGGAGGAGGAATGCTCGCGATCGGAGTGCATCGTTTCTTCCCGGGCCTGATCAATTTCCCGAACAATTAAATTTCTTGGGATTTTCAGCTGGCGAAGAACAAGGGAAAGAATCTCCAGTCCTCCTTCCACTTCGGATGCAACCACATTTACGGGCATATTTTTACTTAATTGTTCCGAGCCCCGCATGTATTGAGTGCGAACAAAAACTGGTGCCTCCACTTTCATCCTGGCAATGGTGGAAATGACCCTTTCAATGGCATGGTTATCGTTGATCATGATAACGATTGCCCGGCAACTTTCCACATGTGCATGCCCCAAGGCCTCCTCGCTGGTGGCATCCGCGTAATAGACCGGGTCGCCCAGCCTTCTTCCGAGCTCAACATTGTCGGAGTTCATCTCCAAGGCAACCGCTTCAACTTTTAAGCGGCTAAGACTATTGGTAAGGAGCCGGCCTGCCAGTCCATATCCAATCACTACCACATGGTCACTATGTCCCATGGTCCGGTCTTCCAGTTCCTCTGCACTGCGGGCACGTAGGAGTTTTGCAAGTGGGTCAAGTGCCCGCTCGCCTGCGGTGAAGTGAGGGGCTTTGTAAACGAGCAGAGGAGTGAGAAACATGCTTAAGATTCCCGCATTAAGTAAAGGTCCGATTTCAGACTCCAGTACCACACCCTCATGAATGGCCAATTGGAGTATTACAAAACCAAATTCGCCAAACTGGGCAAGTCCCACTCCAGCCAACCATGCGGCGCGGGGAGGAAATCGCATGAAGGAGGCGGCAAGAATAGCAAGGAGTCCCTTTCCACCAATAAAAGCTAGCAGGAGTAATCCAACCTCCGTCGGTTTGTCTGCAAGTAATTGAAAGTCAAAAAACATGCCCAGCGAAACAAAGAAAAAACTGACAAATACATCCCGCAGGGGGAGAATATCTCCCATTGCCCGGTGACGGAAATCCGTGTCCGCTACGATCATCCCTGCAAGAAAAGCTCCCAATGCAAGTGATAATCCAGTGAGTGAAGTAAGATAGGCTGTACCAATGCAAAGACAAAGCACTGTCAAAATGAACACCTCATTACTGCGGCTATTATCAACCAAGCGAAAAAGAATAGGTACCAGCTTTCGGGAAGTGGCGAAGAGCAGAGTGACCACGAGAGCGGCTTTCCCAAGAGCAATCAAAATAGCCTGCCAGGTTTCCGGTTTGTCCAATCCATTGGCAAGCAGAGGAACAATTAGAACCATGGGCACAATGCATAGATCCTGAAAGATCAGGGTGCCCACGATAAATCTCCCGTGCGGAGCATCCAATTCCCCCCGTTCCCCAAGGGTCCGCAAAACAAGTGCAGTGCTTGATAGGGCAAAGACAAATCCGAATACGATTGCTTCGGGTAGGGAGAGATCGAGGCTTAGGCAAATAGCCGAGGTTACCATTGCGGTTACACTAACCTGGAGCAGTCCACCCAAAGCGACCTGTCTGAATATATTTTTTAGCCTAGTGAGCGAGAACTCCAGCCCAATGGTAAAGAGAAGAAAGATGACTCCTACCTCGGCAATAACTTCGATCGCTTCCGGATCATGGGCGAGGGAGAGTGCTTTGGGCCCAACTAGGGCACCGGACAAAACAAGTCCGGCAACCACCGGGAGTTTGAGTCTCCCAAGAACTAGGGTTACCAGTACGCTGACGGTGGCAATGACCGTGATTTCTTCCAAAAAGTGCATTGGTTGATCATCTGAATCATCGATAGCATAAAGGACAATCAGAAAGACATTTAATAAGGTTAAAATTATCCTTTTACCAGTAAGGTTGCCTTGCCAAAATGATTTCGAATGGATACTTTTCTCCGCTTGCATGAATTCAGGCACACCACAATCCACTCATATCCGTAACCTTGCGATCATTGCTCATGTAGATCACGGCAAAACTACCCTGGTTGATCAACTGCTAAGGCAGTCGGGGGTATTCCGTGAAAATCAGGCGATTGATGAACGGGCGATGGATTCGATGGATCAGGAACGTGAGCGGGGAATTACTATTAAAGCCAAGAATACATCGGTTCGTTGGAATGATTATTTGATTAATGTAGTGGACACTCCTGGTCACGCCGATTTTGGTGGCGAGGTTGAACGGGTAATGAAGATGGTGGACGGGGTCATGCTGGTGGTGGATTCACATGAAGGCCCACAGGCACAGACCCGCTTTGTATTACAGAAAGCCCTAGCGGCAGGCTTATTGCCGGTGGTCTTCGTAAACAAGATCGACCGTCCAAATGCACAACCTGCGAAGATGCAGGATATGGTTCTGGAACTCTTTTTGGAACTTGAGGCAAGTGATGAGCAATTTAATGCCCCTTTTCTTTTCGGTAGTGCCAAGGAAGGATTTGCCAAGCTGTCTTTGGAGGACGAATCTAAGGATATGATGCCGTTGTTTCAGGCAATCGTGGACCGGGTTCCTTCACCGGTAATTGAGAATAATCCTAACTTCCGTATGCTGGTGAGTAATGTTGACTGGTCTGACTATGTTGGGCGGATTGCAGTGGGTAAGGTATTGTCGGGCAAAGTCAGAGCAGGAGATCCAGTCTGGCGGATTGGTGAAAACGGAGTTTCGCCTCGTGCCAAGGTAACCAAGGTTTTTGAATACAGTGCTCTATCCACTCAGGATTTGGCCGAGGGCGTCGCAGGTAATATCATTGGGGTGTCCGGGTTTGAGGAAGTTGATATTGGAGAAACCCTTTCTGGTTCTCCCGATGGAGATGCGGTTCCATTTGTGCAGATCGATCCTCCTACTGTGATGATGTCCTTCTCGGTGAATGACGGACCCTTGGCTGGAAGGGATGGGGACCGGGTCACTTCCCGTGAAATCCGTGAGCGTTTATTCCGGGAAGCACGCACTAATGTTTCAATCAAGGTGGAAGACGGAGATGAATCAACTGAATTCAAAGTAAGCGCCCGTGGGGCAATGCAGGTGGCAGTTCTGGTCGAGACCATGAGGCGGGAAGGATTTGAGGTGTTAGTAAGTCGTCCTTCTGTTATCCGTAAAGAAATTGATGGGCAGCAGCATGAACCCTACGAAACTCTTTATCTCGAAGTCCCGGATGATTGCCTCGGGGGATGTATGCAGGCAGTCGCCAACCGTAAGGGGCAGGTTGAGGATATGTCTGCCTCAAATGGATGGACCCGGTTGCAGGCAATTATTCCTACCCGTGGCTTGATCGGATTGGAGTTTGAGGTTCTTAATATTACCAGCGGTCAGGGCATACTTTCTCATTTATTCCTGGAATACCGTCCGGTAACAGGAGAAATTCGTACCCGACAGACGGGAACCCTTGTTTCGATGGAGAAGGGAGAGTCAATGACCTATGCCCTGCGTAATATAGAGACCAGGGGTAAGCTATTTATTGGAGCTGGAGAAGAAGTGTATGAAGGCATGATTGTCGGCGAAAATCCCCGCTCGGAAGATTTACCGGTCAATCCTACCAAAGCGAAACATGTGACCAATCACCGGGCTGCCGGAAGTGATAAATCAGAAGCCCTCACCCCTCCGGTCCGGTTTTCATTGGAACGTGCTATCGAATATGTCGCTCAGGACGAACTAGTGGAGGTTACCCCAAAACTGATTCGTTTACGTAAGCGTATCCTCGACTTCACGACCCGTAAGCGTGAAGCAAAGAGGGAGTCTTCCTAAAGCCGTTTGTCCCGCTTGAAGGTTTGAAGCAATCCATCTAGAGTAATTCTATGCTTGTTTTTCCTAAGATTTTGCAACTATTGCTATTTTCTGGATTGCTTCTTTCTGGTTGCGGTGTGGGAAGTATCTACGGTCCCGGATATTACTCCGAAACTAAAGTAGGAAGTGATGTCAGTCGGGTGACTTTTCGGGGAGGCGATCATCCTATGACAGGCGATTTATGTTTGCTCAGGTGTGCTGAAGTGACTTTGGATTCCGGAAATAAGTATTTTCAGGTTGTTGATTCGGAATCTGGTTCATCCATTGATCAAATCCCCTCTGCTTATCCGTTCCATCGGCACTATCCTTTTGAGGATCCATTTGTGCGAGATACCCCTTTTGTTACCAAGACTATCCGTTTATTGAAGTCTGAATCAGAAACTGGATTTTCCTACAATGCTAAAGAGGTCAGGCATTCGATGCGTCAGAAATACGAAATCGAATAAAAGCATTTTCTATTACTTCCGTCCATAGTTGACCTCTCTGTAAGCATCCTGTTTTGTAGTCTCTTTGTTTATGAATGAACCGATAGAAATTCGCATCCCAGAATTTGTCCGCAATGGATTAATCCTCTGGGTTATTATTGTCATTGCTGTGATTAGTGGGGTGATTACATCCACCTACACCGTTCAAGCCGAATCCCAAGGTGTGGTATTGCGATTTGGCAAGTACCTTAAGACGGTCGAACCAGGGTTGCGTTTCAAAGCACCATTTGGAATCGATAAAGTATATGTGCTACCAGTGCGCAGACAGCTCAAGCAAGAGTTTGGATTTGCAACCCTCGGTGCAAGTAACTCGAATCAATTTTCTGAACCCCGTACCCGTGACCGGGAGAAAAGCATGGTTACTGGAGACCTCAATGCAGCTGAAGTTGAGTGGATCGTTCAGTATCGCATCAGCGATCCTAGGCTCTACCTCTTTAATGTTTTAGATCCGGAAGGTACCCTTCGCTATGTATCTGAGTCGGTTATGCGTACCGTAGTTGGTGACCGTACCGTGGACGAGGTTATCACCATCGGCAGGCAGGAAATTGAGGAAGAAGCACGAGACCGCCTGGAGGCGCTCGTCAATAAATATGAGCTAGGCATTGGGATTGATCAAATCCAGTTGCAAAATGTAAACCCGCCCCCTCCGGTCCAGGCATCTTTTAATGAAGTCAATCAGGCACAGCAGGAAAGAGAACGAATGATCAATGAGGCAAATGGGGAGTACAACAAAGAAGTGCCTCGTTCCCGGGGTGTTGCAGATCAAAAAATCCAAGCAGCCGAAGGATATGCTCTCAAACGTGTAAATGAATCCTTGGGTGATGTTGCCAGTTTTAATTCCATGCTGGCGGAGTACAAGAAAGCACCAGCTATTACCCGTACCCGTCTTTATCTTGAATCGATGAAAGAAGTGGTCCCACAGATGGGTAAGAAAATTATTTTAGATGAGGACGCTTCCCAAATTCTTCCGCTTCTGCAATTAAACGATAATAGTAAAGGAGGGCTTGCAAAATGAAGACCCAAGGGCTTGCCATTATCATAATTCTTGGAGCGATCGCCTTTTATCTCTGTACCTATGTCGTAAAAGAGACCGATCAAGTTATCCTCACCCAGTTTGGGAAACCTGTTGGAGAACCTGTAACCGAAGCAGGGCTTCATTTCCGTTTACCTTTTATTCAGGAGGTTAACCGTATTGAGAAACGCTTTCTTCCCTGGGATGGGCCCGCCAATGAGATGTCCACCAAGGACAAAACCTATCTGGTAATCGATACCTATGCCCGCTGGCGGATCAGCGATGCAATGCAATACTTTCTAAGATTGCGAGATGAACGCAGTGCCTTATCCAGGCTCGATGATATTTTAGGGAGTGAAACGCGCAATGCAGTTGCCAAGCACGAATTGATTGAGATTGTGCGTACATCCAAGGACCGGGTTGCAGTAACTGATAAGTCACTCACTGAAGGAATGGGTAATGTGGGCATGCTTTATCCCATTAAGATTGGTCGTGAAAAAGTGGAACAGGAAATTTTTGAAAAAGCAGCAAGTAAATTAGCTGGATTTGGGATTGAGCTGCTCGATGTTCGTTTCAAAAGAATTAATTACAATGAGACCGTAAGACGCAGAATTTACGAGCGTATGGTCAGTGAGCGTCAACAAATCGCTGCCCGCTTCCGTTCTGAAGGAGCAGGGGAGGCAGCCAAAATTATTGGTAAAAAAGAGCGTGACCTTCAGGAAATTGAATCGCAATCATACAAGCGGGTGCAGGAGATATATGGAGAAGCCGATGCAAAGGCATCTGCAATATATGCGAAAGCTTACGACAGTAGTCCAGTTTCTGCTGAATTTTATCAATTTATTAAAACTCTGGAAACTTACCGGGAGGTATTGTCTGCGGATGTATCCTTGGTTTTGACAACAGATTCACCACTTTTCAGGTTGCTCAAAGGGACTGAGGTTTCAGAGCTTTCTGAGGATTCTTTTGATTGATCAAGCGTTCTTATTTTTCCAAGCCACTCCGGAAGCGTCTCTATCCTTTCCAATAAAAAATTGTAGGTTGTTTTATCAATCCAACCTTTTTCCAAAACTTTCTTCAGCCATCTTTTTCTCCGGGCAAGTTCAATTTTTCCTATTTTTTCATCTCCTTTTGTTGATGACCCAGTCGGAATCAATACTGAATAAATAACACAAATTCCGCCCCCAATTATTAGATATAGGGCAAATTTAGTAAATCCTTCTTCCGATTTTTCATTGGAGCTTTTATTCTTCTTTAATTTCGGATCAGTTGGAGTTGCGGATAATGCTTTGGATAAATTCCTGTCCTCCATTGCCTGGTTTGTAAAAGCGAGTTCTTTTAATTGAAGTTCGTGTTGTTTTTCCAAAAAAACTTCAATTTTGTAAGATTCTTCCAAAAGAAAGGAATCCAGTGGAAGATTAATATCAATATTTTCGATATATTTCCCAAGCATCCAGTTGCTAATAGAGGAACTGGTTATAGTAGATAAATAAAAAGATTTATTGTGATCCGATGTATTATCATCCCATTGGAATTGTAAAATCTTATCAATTGGATGGATAAGGGCTTCGGATAAATAGGAGATATCTGATGGATGCTTTTTTACGCATATATATTCAAGGGTTGGTTTAGTCAGTGGGTCTAATAGAAGAAGACGAGAACCAATTATATCATCTGCTTGAATATCTATCTGTGAGAGAACTAATTTATTACCAATTGCAGAAAGTGTGATGAAAAGAAAAAAGCGGTACATTGGTCCACTTTACGAGAGCTGATTCTTGATATCTTTACAATTTACTTTTTCCTTAGGAGGGGGAAAAAAATTTGAAAACAAATGCTTCAATGCTTTTCTGCTCTGTCGATTGTATCCAATCAAACAAAAGAGAGCTCCTGTCATGAAGTAGGTGGAAGGTTCGGGAACAACCGACAAGGTGAAACCATTTGCGTTGTAGGAAAGATAGTAATTGTAATTTGGATTTTGCTCAGATCCAATTTGTTCAACGCCCCATGACCAATTCGTCTCGCCAGCCCAATCTTGATGAACATATCTCCAAAGACTTTGATCAATGCTGGAAATAGTGTAGGTATTGGATGAAGTTAAGAAAGTTAACTTGGGGGATGCCGGTGAATCTTCGTTGTAAACCGAACTAAAAGCAACAGTGCCAGTACTTGATGTTCCATCGTTGCCTGAATCTACGGAAGAAACAGGCTTTATGTAGAGGCTGAGACTACCATTTCCTTCAAATGTAAATTCGTCATAGTTTGGATTACTGAAACTTTTGATTTCCCATGTGTAAGTAGAGCCATCAACAAAAGCCACTCTTCTTTGCCGATTAGATAATCTAGATTTGGAATTCACTGAAGAATTATCGGAAGATTCTTCCATAACTGAGGTAAATGAGTTGGTATCGAATATATCGTATACAAATCCGGGATTTTGTATTGAAAAAGAGAAGTCTGGGTAAGGAGCGGAACTCAGATCCAGATCGGCTAGATGATTAGTTCCGTGGTATGACTCTTTGCTTTGATGAATGCTTGGATTTTTTCGAACCTTCTTTTTATTATAATTTTCGAGCAAATAACTTACATGATCCGATTCCATTTTCCTAGTTTGATCCAGATAATGGGAGGCAAAGGCTGAGGAATTATTTTTGAGGGAATCTGAAGGTAATGAAAAAGAAAACTTGTTGTCATAATTTGTATTCCTTTGAAGTTCAAAAAATTTATCCAGAAGATAGGATAGGTTATTGATTTCAGGATACATGATGAAGGAATTGTTTCTTTCATCGAGGGAATTCATTGATGAAAAAGTTGGGTATTGTTCCAGATTTTCGGAAGCAAACTCTGATTTTCCTAAACTCATTTGCTCTTCGGGTATAGAGAGCCGAAAATCTAAAATTTCTTCTATGTTTCCATCCTTTAATCCCAAATTTTGATAGATGAATTGTCTTTCGGATTTAGTGCCTCCAAAAATTCCATGCGAGGTTAGGAACAAGCCAAGTTCTATTTGGTTCACTTTGGGAATGGTGATTTCCAATAAGTTCAAATCATAGGCTTTTTGAGGTTCGTTATCGAGGTTAGGATTTTCAAAACGGGTAATTGTATCGAACGGATGTACATACTGAGCATGTATATTTGAGGCACAAAAAACCAACAAGAATAATGCTTTCGATATAATAAACTTACCCCTCATGTACGTAAGTTATTATTAACACAATTTAAACTTTTGTTACAGGAATATTCCAAATATTTATAAAATAGAATGATTGTGCACTACATCAAGCTTTAAAAAAATTATACAAAATTGTTAAAGAACCTTAATCTTACTAATGGTTATTTATATGGAACTTTCTAAAATTTAGTATTAATATGCATGCAATGACTTGGTATATTTTAAAACTTTTTATAACATCAGTAATAATCGTGGTCATTTCAGAGGTTTCGAAAAGAATGCCTCTGTTAGGTAGTTTAATCGCGTCTTTGCCCTTGGTTTCTGTGCTCGGAATGATCTGGATGTATGGTGAGACCAAGGATATTGTCCGGATAGCAAATCATGCTGAGGGAACATTTTGGTATGTTTTACCATCCTTGCCCATGTTTCTGGTTATGCCTTGGATGTTACGTAAGGGAATATCTTTTCCCGCTTCGCTATCGGTGGGTATGATAATTACCTTTATATTGTACCTTACAATGACAAAAATTTTGGCAAAGTTTGGAATGAATCTTTAGGCAGTCTTTGTCAATTTTGCATGAGTACTCGCTTTAAGGTTGGCTCTTAAGTTGGTAGATGATTCGTATTTTTTGACTTAGACTGTAAAAAGTAGAAATAATTTAACCAAAATAGCATACACAATACATGGTTTGTTGGGTGCCCTTAAGTATAACTCTCAGAGATTTCGAACAACGAACGATTGATCTTCTTAAAGAAGAAAATTTGAATTTCCACAAATATCTGGCTAATCTTACTGGGCATACGCTGAAACAGAATTACGGCACCCAAACATGAACAAAATCATTGTCACTGCATTATGGATATTGACTATGCTTTTTGCATACTGGTTGGGTATTGTTGATCGTCCGGTAACGAAAAACTCTTTTCTTAATACCAATGAATATCCTCAGGTAATTTCAGGAACTCAAAATGAACCAATAGATGAGGAATACTCAATGGTGGATTCTGTCGAAAATTCACTCTCAAGCATTAATTCTTATGCTCAATTTCAAGACGAAGAAGAATTCATAAACACTGAAAAAGAACTTTCAGACAAGTTGGTTGAGTCTCATCCCATAGAGCGTCTGGAGGCCTTTGCTGTATTGCTCAAGAGTCCAAATGAATCAAAAGTTGAAACCGCCCTTAAGGCCTATGAATCTTTACCCAGTGGACCTGGTCGTTTTAGTGAACTTAAAATACTGGCATTTGCATGGGGTCAGGTGGATCCTGAATCCGCATTAAAATGGGCAAAAAAACAGCAACACTGGGATGAACATGTTGCTAGTTCTTCCATTATGGATTCGTGGGCAAGAGTAGATGCGAATGCCGCGATTGAGTGGGCAAGAGAGAATTTTGAAGGTGAAGAAAATCCTTACTTTGTTGGAATCATTAATGGATTGTCGGAGAGTAGCCTTCCCAGAGCGACCGACTTGATGACTGAGTTGCCCTATGGACGAGTTCGTGGAAGGGCAGCCCATCTTTTATTTGAAAAAGTATGGACCAAAGGTGAGGATATTTCCCTTCATTGGGCAGAGCACCTTCCTGAAGGTTCATTACAAAACTTTGCTTACGGTCAATTTGGAGAAAAAATTGTGCGTGAAGACTCACACAGGGCAATTGAATGGATTGAATCAATGGAGGAGTCCTCATTGAAATCAGCAGTTATCGATAAGGTGGCCAAAGAAATGGCTAGGGAGAACCCCGTTGAAACTGCCAGTTGGGTTAATTCTTTACCAGCAGGTGAATCAAAAATAACAGCAATGAATCAATTGGCAGAAATGTGGACACGGAAAGATCCTGTTGCCACTGCTGAGTGGATTAATCAAATGCCATCAGATGTAAACAAGGATCCCTTAATCGAGACCCTTGTTAATAAAATCCATAAGTCAGATCCGCAAAATGCCCTAGTGTGGGCAGAAACAATATCTAATTCCGAACGAAGAAAGCAACTGGTGGAAAAAGTTGAAAAAGTCATCCAATCCACGAAGCCCTCCATCGATAAAACCCAATAGGATTTGGCTAATTGAGAATTTTTAGGGAGTTTTAAAAAAAAGCAGACAGATTGGATTGGGCACATTTGCCACTGCTCCTCTTTGATAGGTCAGTGTACCTGAAGTATGATTAATCCGATGTGCTGAAATGGTGTTTGAATCCTGACCTGCTGCAAGTATCCAATTTCCATCTGGGCTGAGATTAATGTTGCGAGGAAATGCACCCCGGACAGGTTGTTTTTGTTTAACTGTAAGTGATCCATCTTTTTGAGTTCTAAATATAGTTACAGAATCATGCCCACGGTTAGATGAATAGACCCATTTCCCGCTTGGATGTACCAGGATTTCCGCTGCTGAATTAAAAGACTCCCCGGCTTTTTCTTCTTCAGATAATGTTTTAACAGAGAAGAGACTGTTAGCTCTTCCAGTACCGGGGTCCCATAAAAAAGTTTCAACGGACAAACTTAACTCGTTGAGTAAAAAAATATATTTTCCATCGATGGAAAACCTCATATGTCTGGGGCCTCCTCCAGCTTTTGCAAGAGCATTTCCATGAAGTGAAATCCTTTTATTTTCTTCCACCCGATAAATGACGATTTGATCCAGGCCAAGATCTGGTACTAGCGCATATTTACCACATGGGGAAAATCCACACCAATGAGGGTGGGGAGCATCTTGTCGTTTTTCAAAAACCCCCGAACCTCCAGCATGTTCAAATACGACCGGCTCTAATAATCTCCCCTCCTTGTCTAGGGGAAAGAAACATACTGAACCTCCACCATATTGAGCAGTCAATAGAAACTTCCCGCTTGGATGGACGGCAAGATGGCATCCCATACCATCTGGGCATGATAAACGGGTAAACTCGGTAAGCTTACCCTTGTTTCCAATATAATAACCAACTACTCCAGCTGATTTTTGCCATTTTGCCACCGCATAAAGAATATCTTTTTGGGGATGCAAAGTCAGGAATCCTGGAGAATCAATCTCAGCTGCCAGGGAAATTTCTGAAAATCGACCTTTGGCTTGGTCAAATACAGTTTGGTATATTCCCTCCGCTTCCTTACCGCCAGTTCCAATGTATAAAATCTTATCTTCCTCGTGGGAAAGAAGTACATTGAGAAGAGTGAAAAAAAGGAGGAAAATTTGAATATATTTAGTCACCTTTGAATATTTTCTTAAATTTTATTAATTTGGGAACTTTGTCTGGGTGTAAAAGTTTAAAATCACTTTTTTTTATTATCGATGTTTCATTTTTTGGATTGCTGAAAGCAAGTGTTTGATAATGTTGGATAGCAGTGATTTGTAAAAATTTCAAAGAAAAGGAACGCATGCGCGTTGCTGGCCGATCTGCCGCAACCGTACTTGATCGGTTGTGTGCCATGGTTGCTCCTGGGATGAGTACTTGGGATATCGATGAGGCGGGCGGTGAAATTATGAAGGAGATGGGTATTCAAAGTGCCTGCAAAGGCTACCGCTCTGGTCACCGCATCTTTCCTTCCTACACATGTTTGTCTGTAAATGAAGAAGTTGTTCATGGCATAGGCATCAAGGAAAAAATTCTCAAGGAGGGAGATATTATTTCAGTGGATGTTTGCATTCGCGAAGATGGATTTATCGGAGATAATTGCCGAACAGTCCCAGTGGGCGAAGTATCCCCAGAAGTAGCACGCCTACTTCGCATTACTGAAGAGTCCCTCTATGTTGGACTAATCCATGCAGTGCATAAGAACCGGGTGGGTGATATTTCCAGTGCTGTTCAGCAACATGTTGAAGCCGAGGGTTTTGCAGTTATTACAAACTTTGTCGGTCATGGGGTTGGTCGGACCTTGCACGAAGATCCACAGATACCCAACTTTGGTAAGGCTGGTACTGGAGCACAGCTGCGTAAAGGTATGGCAATTTGTATAGAGCCCATGGTAAACACCAAAAGCTCCGGTGTGAAAATGGCCAAGGATGGATGGACGGCATTGGCTGAGGATAATTTACCATCTGCTCATTTTGAGCATACTTTACTGGTCGATGATCACCGTCCGGAAATAATAACCTTACCCCCTGGATTTAGTAATTCAGGCACTTTTCTTCAGGCAAAACTTGAGGAATTAGTCCTAGATATTGATCTGGTTTGCTAGTTATTTATTCTAATGCTTAAAAAAGTGGCGGATAGTGTCTTCTCATTCGATGTGGAATGGGTGCCTGATCCTAAATCTGCTGAAATTTTGCATAATGCTCCACCTGCAGATGGACCCGGTGAAGCTGCATCTACTTCGTTTGAGACACTTTGGGCAAGTGCCCGCAGGGAGGGTGATGCACCTGATTCACATCCTTATTTAAAGACCATTCTATGTCGGGTTGTTTCACTTGCCGGAATTCTGCGGGAACGGGCACCTGGTGGTGATCCTTCCCTGAAACTAATTTCGCTGCCAACAGATCCGATGGATCCCGAAAAATCCGACGAAAAAATAATTCTCACAAGCTTTCTTAAGTCTGTGGGGCGAAGAAAGCCACAATTGGTTGGCTACAATTCTTCACAGGCTGATGTTCCCATTCTTGTTCAACGTTCAATTGTTCATGGATTGGCAGGTTTCGGATTTTCAGACCGTCCCAACAAACCCTGGGAAGGAGTTGATTATTTTGATTCTAGAAATTCTGATTATAACATCGATCTTGCGGATGCTATGGGCCAATTTCGTGATCGTCCGACATTACACCAAGCTGCAACCCTTAGTGGAATACCTGGGAAAATCGATGTAAGCGGTGACTCGGTAGCACAGATGTGGCTGGATGGAAAATTAACCGAGATAGTTGAGTACAATGAATTTGATGCGTTTACCACTCATTTACTTTGGGCAAGGATCGCACATTTTTCCGGGTTGTTATCCAATCAAGAATATTTGAATGAACAGAAACTCGTCCGGGAATTGCTTCAAAAAGAAAGTTCAGAAAACCGTCCGCATTTGAACCGCTTTATTAATGAATGGGATCGTCTGCTTAAAATGACTGGTCAAAGTTGAGCTGAAATATTTTCCAGTTTATCCTATTCGGGATGTTTTCCATTTGGCTGCTTGTTTGAAGGATGAATTGCCCTAGTTAATGTAAATCAATATTAAGATCTTATGACCACAGACACCATGGCTGAAGAAGCCCTAGACAAATTATCTGAAACGCGCGATCGCTTGCTTGCCGAAATTCGCAAAGCAGTGGTTGGTCAGGATGAAGTAATCGAGCAACTACTTATTACTTTGTTGGCCCGCGGTCATTGCCTTCTTACTGGCATTCCTGGCCTCGGAAAGACTCTCCTGGTTAAAACGGTGGCAAATTGTTTGAGTCTAGGTTTTAAAAGAATTCAATTCACCCCTGATCTTATGCCTGCGGATGTCTTGGGCTCAGAAGTGGTCGATGAGGATCCAGGTGGGGGCAAACTATCCTTTCGGTTCGTTCCTGGCCCAATTTTTTCTCAGGTTGTACTTGCAGACGAAATTAATCGAACTCCTCCAAAAACTCAGGCTGCCCTGCTTGAAGCTATGGAAGAAAGGCAAGTTACTGTGGCCGGGGAAACCCGACCCCTGGATAGCCCATTTTTCGTTCTTGCCACCCAGAATCCGATCGAATTGGAAGGAACTTATCCTTTACCTGAAGCTCAGCTCGACCGTTTTCTCTTAAATCCTGTGATCAAGTATCTGCCCGAAGAAGATGAAATCCGTATGGTTGGGGACACCACTGGGCAAGACCGTCCATCACCTCAACCTATTTTATCCGGTGCTGAGATCGAGACATTACAGGCCCTTACTAGACAAGTTCCAGCTCCTGAAAGTGTTCTTTCGTATGCGGTTCGTTTGGTATCAGCATCCCGTCCAGGGATGCCGGGCTGCGATTCATGGCTTGCTGACCGAATCAAGTGGGGTGCCGGGTCCCGTGGTTCTCAGGCCCTGGTCCTTGCATCTAAGGCGAGGGCCCTGCTTCAGGGGCGTCCAAATGCTTCCCGTGATGATGTCAGATTCATGGCCATGTCTGCCTTGAGACATCGAATATTGCCTAGCTTTCTTGCTGAGTCAGAGGGTTTGTGCTCGGACGATCTAATCAAGCACTTGCTCGATCAGGTTTCAGAATAATTTCCCTAGGGATTTACTCTTTTATTTTCAGTGGTTCAGCATTCTGAGTATCCTTTGCTCGATCCTGCCCATCTTGTTAATATTGAGGATCTTTCTCTGCTCGCCCGTGTGGTGGTGGAGGGAAATTTTTTCGGGATTCACCGAAGTAGAAAACAGGGGCAAGGAAACGAATTTTTCCAGTATCGTGCATACGAGCCGGGCGAAGATCTCAAATCTGTAGACTGGAAAGTCTTTGCCAAAACCAGCCAGTTGGTGAGTAAGACATTTCAGGATAGCACTCATACAAATTTAATGATTGTACTGGATGCCAGTGCATCGATGTCTTTCCAGGGGAATGAGTCAGCATGCTCGAAGTTTAGGTATGCCCAGATGCTAGCGTCGTGCTTGGTCTATTTGGGGCACCGTCAGGGGGATCGGATTGGTTTGTTTGGAGGTTCAGCACATTCACAATTATGGAAGTTTCCAAGCGGCGGGAAGGAAAGTTTTAAAAGTATTCTTACTACCATTGCTGCGATGAAACCCGAAGGGTCTGACTTGGGTGATGAGATGTGGGGAAAATTTAAAACTAAACTGCCTAAGCAAGCTACGGTTGTGGTGATCTCAGATTTTTTAGAGAATGAAGATAAATTGAGTGATCGCTTGAGCTTTGCTCGGTCCTCCCGTTATGATTCGATTTGTCTGCAGATTATTGATCCGGTCGAGGAGACCCTTCCTGAATCGGATGCTCTGCGTTTTACTGAATTAGAGGGTGAGAATGAGATATCAGTATCCCCGGAGCGTATTCGTACAGATTACCAGATTCAAATGCAGGATCATCTTGCAAATTTAAGCAGGATTTTGGCTGCTGCAGGTTCAGAATTTTGTACTTTGCGTACCAACCAGGAACTTGGCCATGGGATCCGCAAGTTTTTGGGAATGCGGGGAGTGGTTAAATGATTGAGTTTGGCCAACCTTTTGCTTTATGGACTGGTTTAGCAATTGCTTTACCCATAATTGCCCATTTGGCATACCGCAGAATTGCCTATAAACTTCCGTTTTCCAGCCTTCGCTTTCTTAGGTTTTCAACCATTCCAAGAAGTGGTCGTAAGAAGCCAAGTGACTGGTTCCTGCTTATCCTTCGCACCATATTATTTATTCTTATCACCCTGCTATTAGCAGATCCTTACTGGCGAATACCCGATATCCATTCTTCGAAACCTTCAGATCTTCCAGAGTATTTATTTTTATTGGATTCTACTCCCAGCATGAGTGGATGGAACGCGTGGGATGACGGCCTTTCTGAAATTCGTTCGAGATTAAAAAACTATCCAGATTATAAATTTGGACTAATAACTGTTCAAAATGGATCTTTGATGGAGTTGCCCGTGGGAACTTCTGTAAAGGATCTTATCTCTGGATTGGAAGAAATTTATGTTCAGGATTCCCCAGTTGGTCTATCCGCAATGATTGACCGGGCACACGAGTTATTCTCCTCCGAAATAAGTTCTAAAAATATCGTACTGATTAGTGACTTTCAGAAATCTTCTTGGCAGGAGATTGCAGGAACTTTTGCCAGAGAGGGAATAAATTTGGAACTTTTTCCAGTTGGTCATGGGGGTACAATCTGGCAGCAAAGATCTGGTAACTGTGCAATACTGGATACTCGAGTTGCTTCTGGCGGGGAAGGTAAAATCCGAGTCTGGACGGCATTGAGGAATTTTGATGAAAACCGGAAAGATCTTAATGTATCGATAGTTGCCGGAGGAAAAATTAGACAAATTAATGAAATTATTCTTCCTCCACTAGGGACGGAACAAATCCAGTTTAAATTACCAGCTGAAGACTTTGCCCAGGCTACTGTGAGAATAGAGGGAAAGGATGCCTATCCATTGGACGATAATCAATCTTTGTGGATCCTTCCGCCATTACCAAGGACTTTTGGATTTTGGACAAAATCGAATATGGACGAATCCGATCTGCTGGAATCACAATTTCTTCGGGCAGCTATGGAAAGTGCGGGAACTGGTATCTGGGACCGTTGGCAGGAGGATGATGAAAGAAGCAAAGAACTGAGACTTGGAATAGAGGGAGCACCTATCAATCTACTGCTCGTCCTCGGGCTGTCTGGTTGGTTTGAGGATGAGAAACTTGCACCACCTTTGCTCACTCATTTGGAAAAAGGAGGAAAAGTTTTGATTACTCCCCCGCAAGATTCTCATGTGCGTATGAATCAGGCATTGAATGTATCAGGTTTACTAAATTTTACCTTTGGAGGAATGAACCGTACTGCATTTCGTATGGAGCCTTACAGATTTGAAGTACTACCCGAAAGTAGCAGGCTAGATAAGGTATTTTCAGGAGATTCCGTTCGTGATTTATATCTTTCGCAAATCCAGAAGTTCATTAGTATTGAAGAAGGAAATGGGTTGGAAGTTCCTCTTTATGACCGAGCCGGTCGTCCGCTTGTTTTAATCAGAACTTTTCCAGGCGGGGGAAGAATAGTTTTTTTCTCGTTTCGAATGCTTCCGGAATGGAGCGATTTACCCATGCGTAATTCCTTTCTTCCCTTACTTATTGAGCTCTGTGGATTAAATAAAACAGAAGACACTTCCTCGGGTACCTTCCGATTAGAGGCTGGCGATCAAAAGCAGAATTGGAACGAATTCACGAATGTTCATCAAATAGGACTCTTTCAAGTCGGTGAACAAAGGCTTGAGGTCGTGCATCCCTTAGTTGAGTCTATGCCAGAGGTAATGGCCGAAAATGAATTGTATGATGCTTTGTTGGGAGGGACTCTCCAAGTTGGAAACAGTGGTTTGGATAATTACTCACAAAGGGAGGAGACGAACCAATCTTTATGGCTCTGGTTTGCATTGAGTGCTTCAATTTTCTTGCTTTTGGAGATGATTTTATCTGCCCCATCATTGGTGAAAGATAAAAAACAGGAGGCGATTAGTGGCTAATTTTGCTCGCAGATTAAAGAAAGAGTCGAGATTCCTGATACTTTGCCAATCATTTGGTGCTTTGCTCAGTGGATTTCTGGCGTGGTCTGGATTATTGCTATTGCTCGATTTATTTGATGCGTTTTCTCCCCTTCAGGAAAGCGAGGTTTCTTTTTGGATTTTTGGGGCATTGGTCATTTCAGCAATATGTTTTCTGTGGTTATTTCTCCGTACATGGCTTAACCGTCCGAATGCCCAAAGATTAGCCACTCAGGTTGAATCTGCCCATCCAGATTTACAGGACCTCCTAAACTCTGCCGTCGAGATCGAAAATAAAGGAACAGAACCACATTTTATGGAGCGCCGAGTGTTGCATCGGTTGGAAAAAAAAGTTCAGCTAATCGACTGGCGTAAAAGTCTGCGCCCATCATCATCTCTATTAAATTATTTGATTTTCGGTTTTTTGGCAGGAATCGCACTTTCGGTTTGGAGCTTTGACCGGAGTCCTATGTCCAAGGCCCGGGCGGTTATTAGTGGAGAAAATGGGCTCGAGGTATGGACATCATTAAGTGGATCAACTAATAAGATTTTAAACCCACCTGATGCAGAGTACAGAAGGGGGACTGATGTTTCTGTTTTTGCTGATGTATTACGTGGTCATCGGGGAAAAAAAGAGGCCTTCATTGAATGGCTTGAGCTAAATCGTACCGTGCAACTGAGCATGTTACCGACTGGCACAGCCGGTCGTTTGGAATTTGTTCTGCCATCCCTCCAACAACCCATTCGATACCGGGTAATGACTCCATCCTTGCAGAGTTCTTGGTATCAAATTGAACCTTACGATCCCCCGTCGCTTGAATTTGCCCGTTGGGAGATTACTCCGCCTGCTTACCTGAAAATGGAACCGATCATTCATGATGGATTTGGATATATTGAGGCACCGGAAAATAGTTCTGTCCGTTTGGATGTAAGGATAAATGATTTTCCTGAGGAGGTTAGGGCCCGCTTGATCTCTCAGGACAACAATATATCCTTAGAGAAGGCAGGAAGGGTGACTTTTTCGTGGCTGGGAAAAATTGGAATAAAATGGTCTGCCCGGCTTGGACTTGCTGATCTTACCAAACCCAATCGCCCAGAAATTCTTCACGATGAAGTCGTATTTTCACCGATTCCAGACGAGCCCCCCATCGTCGAGATCTCTGAACCCGCCAAGGACCTGGAATTACCCTTCGATGCTGATCCATTGTTGATTGAAGTGTTTGCCGCGGATGATCATGGTATTACTGATCTTAGCCTCAATATCTCGCATGACGGAGTAAAGAAGGAGCAGGCATTGTTCGTCAGTCCAGTGGAGAAAGAAAAAGCGGTAACGGGTATATTGGATTTGAGCGAATATCCTTTGGCGGTTGGTGATGTTATCACTTACATGGCATTTGCTGCGGATAATCGTGAACCAATAAGCCAGATTGCCCGTTCCGAGATTTACTTTATCGAAATTCTTCCACCTGAGGGCAATATGACTGATGAAGAACAACAAGCTGGAGGGGATATGGATGGGGATTCAAAGGAGATTCCAATTCGTCAGTTTATCAATCGCACTAAGCAAATTATTCGCGATACCTATGATGGAATGATGATGGAGGGGCTAAAACTTGAGGAGAAATCTCTGGCAATCTACGCGGAGGCTTTGAGTTTAAAAAATGACATGACCAAAGTATATGATGAATTTGAGGGGATGTTTCCAATAGTTGATGGATTAGACCTCGGGGAACTGCTCAATGAAGCGACCTATCATATTGAACAAACCGAGATTTACTCTGGTGAACAAGAGCTTGAACAGTCTGTTGAGTCAACTGAACAGACTCTTCGTAAGCTGGTGCAGCTTTATGCTCTTATGCAACAACTCGAAAAGCAGAAAGCAAAGGGGAAGGGGCAGGGACCACCCAGCAAGAGCACTGGTCAATCGGAGGAGAAAAAAGAAGATGAGCAGAATGATTCCAGCCAAGATCCAGCCAAGCAGCTGCAGGAACTTGCCAAGGAATTAGAACAACTCAGAGAATTGGAAAAGCGGCAGGACGGAATAAATGAACAGATTGGGGACGCAGCAGGTAAGGGGCAGACCGGTCAAGCCAATCAGGATCTAGCCAGTGAGCAGGAGGGCATAAGAAGAGATTTGGAGGAGTTGCGTCAAAAAAAATATGACCGTAATGGAAAACTTGGAGATGTCGCCAATCTAGACCAAGCGGGAAGAGAGATGAAACATGGGGCAGGGGATTTGCGTAGGGATAAACCACGGGAAGCATTGCCCCATGGCGATTTGGCCTCGGAGGCTCTTGGCCGGGCTATTTCTCAGACTGAACAGGAACTTTCCAGACTGGCAGCGGACATGGTCGACCAACTTACAAAATTGGCAGAACAATTGGGGGAGGGGCAGGGGAATCTACGCGGTGAAACAGAAAACGCAAAAGGTGGGCAGGGGGAACGTTTGCGTGATCAACAAGAGAGCCTAAACCAAGGAATTGAAGAATTGCTTGAAGAAATTGACCGCACTGCAAGATCTCTCGGTAAATTCCAGGAGCTTGCCACAGAGGATTTGCTCAGTGCAGCTCGAGATGCCAGTGGTAGCGGTCTGGAGAAAGCTGGAAAGAGAGCCTCAAATTCATTGCTCTACGATGCTTTTCCGAAAGCTCAAGAAGAGCAGGGCAAAGTTGAGAAGGGACTGGAGGATCTGCAGTCCGGATTGCAAAAGGTGGAAGATAGATTGCGCTACGGGGACAGCCAGCAACTTGGAGAACTGGCTGAGCAATTAAAAAAGATGCGGCAAGACGCTGGAGGTATGGGGGAAGAAGAGTTCAGGCAATCAAACGAGGAGGCAGCATCTGCAATCGGTAGTTTGCCTGATGCCAAATCTGATGACAGATTGATCAACTTAACCAGAATGTTTGAAGAGTCTGCAATTTCTGAGGATATAAAAAACGGCCGTTCTATGTCGGCTGGTGCAGTCGAAGAAGCATCCCGTTTAATTGAGCAATTTTTCTGGCAACAAGCAGCTGAGCAAAGCTTACAAAGAAACCATCAAGCTACCCGTCCACCTGCCCGGTATCGTAAGCAAGTTCAGGAATATTTTCGTCGAATAGCAGAAGGGGAATGACACTTGAATCTATAGGGCTTGGCTGGTCATATCCCGTATCTTGGATCATAGGAGGTGGGCTAATCTATGGCGTCTTACTACTCTGGCATGCCCGCAACCTATTCAAGAACACCACCCGTTCCGAGGCCATAAAACTATCTGTACTTCGAGGAATTTCAGGTTTATTTCTGCTGCTGCTCATAGCTCGACCATTTATAGAGCAATCGCAGACCAATCCAGATGCAGTCAGGCTGGTTTCCTTAATCGATTTATCCGGGAGTATGAATGAGCAGGATAATGAAGACGGTAAACGAAGGATTGATCAGGTCCGGGAATTATTGGATATAAATCGGGCAGATTCGTGGATAAATCTGACCCGTTCAAGGTATGGTTCGGTTGATCGCCTAGGCTTTAGTGATCATGATGTCTTTGCGATCCGGTCATCTAGTTGGGCCGTACCTGATGAAGGGAAGAGCACCTCTTTGGGCAACGCTTTGTTTGATGTTCTTGAATCCGAGGAGTCGGTCAATCTAGGTGCTGTGGTTCTGTTTTCAGATGGTCGAAATAATACGGGGAAATCTCCCTTGGAAGCAGGAGAGAAATTTCGTGAGCGAGCCATTCCTGTAAATGTGATTGGAGTAGGGCAGGTCAGGGAACATGGGAACTTATCCGTTGCATTTGCTGATGTCCCTTCTGAGTCAGTGGCAAAGGAGGAGTTAATCTTTTCAGCGGAAATCAAAAATGGATTCGCAAAGGATAAATCCACGACCGTTCGTTTATTTAATAATGATGTGGAATTAGAAACAAAAAATCTTAGTCTTGGTGCAGGAGAGTCCAGAATCATTCGTTTCTCTCCTCATATTCCGGAAATTGCGGGGGTTCGTACATACAGGGTATTGGTCGATCCTTTGGAAGGCGATGCTGATCCTTCTGACGATGTGGATGTGCATGTCATGCAGATTCTTCCTCCACAATTTTTTTCTTCTTTATACATTTCCCACCAAATTAGACCAATCTATCCGTTTTTAAAACGTGCATTAGCACAGGATCGTTTTCAGCTTAGTTCATTGATTCGTTTGGGTGAGCAAACTTTCCATGCTCTTGGAGACAATGTCCTCCCCCATGGTTATCCTGAGAATCCTGAATTTTGGATGGATTACGATGTGATAATGCTGGACTGCGGCTCTCTCAGAGAATTAAACGCATCAATGATCGGATCACTGAAAGATTTTGTTCAAAAACGGGGAGGTGGTTTGTTACTTTTTGGAGATCCTGAGCCTGCTCGAGAATTACTTGGAGGATTGATGCCAGCCTTGGAAACCCAGTCCGTCATGGCTAAAGAAGACCTTTCTTTAAGTATTTTGCCTGATCCGTTGTTTACTGAACGCAAGCGCTTGGACCAATGGAAAACATTTTTGCCTGGTGGCATGCCCGCGGAGTTAGTTACCCGGATCAATCCGGCTGCAAGGGATGTGGTCAGACTCAAAGGTGGGTCTAATCAATCAATTCTTACAATCCAGGCTTATGGTGCTGGCAAATCAGCTTATTGGGGTTCTCCTCATGATTGGAAAAGATCTTTGATTAATGAAGATCGTTCCTTGGAGTTTTCCTTTTTTTGGTCTGGAGTTATTGAATGGCTCGGTTCGGGAACAGTAAATCGAATAAAAGTTGACCAACAGGAGGAACCAAAAAGTGCCGGTGAAGAAAATATTTTATCAATTGATGTTCTCGGTCAGGATTTTGAGCCCTCAATGGATGCACAAGTGGAAGCGAATGTCACCGGTCCAGATGGTTATGTAAAATCTTTGCAGCTCTATCCGCAGGGTGGATCTTTGGGTAGATATACTGGTAAATTCAAACCACCAGTTGCGGGTTCTTTTCGGGTGCTTTATCATATTTCTTATCCGAATGGTGAAAAACTAAAGCATTTATCTTATGTGAAAATTAAACAGCATGGAGATGAGGCCAAAGATACGCGTTATGCTGAGCGTGAATTACAAATGCTGGCCAATTTGACCGGTGGTGAATTTATTAAAATAGAAAACATGCAGGATGAGTGGATTCCGCGGCTTTCTTCCTCTTTGCCTGTAATTACAAAAAGAACCAATCTGGCCGATGCATGGATGATTTTTCTGATCATTTTTTTTGCGGCCGGATTGGAATGGATTATGCGCAGAAAGGCAGGCCTTAAGTGATGGTAATTAGATCCTTATCCTTGATTGCCTTGCTGTTTCTTTTTGCTGAATTATTTGCCAGGGAAGAAAATAAATCTGAGCCTGCACAAGATATTTCTCTGGAGATCAATGATTCTGTTGAGAGTACCAGTCCACCCAAGCGCTCATCTATGGTTGGTACTTTGGAAGATGCAGCACGAAAATTAAAGTCAGAAAAGGTTGAGCAGCGGATTGGTGCTGCCAAATTACTTGGCAAGTACGCTAGTCTTCAAGTGGGCCTTCTTTTGATTGGGGCATTGGATGATGAAAGTGAGTTGGTCAGACGGGCAGCTCTTGTCTCCCTGGTGGAACATTTTAACAATGGATCCCCAATCTATGAAAAATCACTGGCAGAAAAAATATTTTCCAAAATCGGGGATTCTGATGTTGAAGTAAGGCGTGAGACTTCTGCACTTATTTCTAGGTTGGTCCCTGGATTAATGAGGTCAGGGATGGAGAGAGTGGTAGTTAATGGCCGCACTATATTCCGCTCAATTCCCGGAAGATTAAGGGAAGATTTAAGATTGCTTGCAGAAAAAGCTCTGCTCGATCCTGATTCCATCGTACGGCAAAATATTTTGAGGTATCATTATTCTCTCCGTTTTCAGATTGCACCACAAACGATTGGTCAGTTACTGGAGGATCAGGATGTTGCTGTTTTGCTGGTGGCTCTTGATCAGGTAAGAATGTATGCATCTCAAACTGGGGTTTTAAGCAAATTAGAGAACCTCACCGTTCATCCAGAAGTTGGCGTTCGGGCAAAACTTGAGAAGACCGTGTTTTCTCTGTCCCGTTCATTTCCTGACTATCGAAAAATTCTTCGTCTATTGACCAATGATAAACAGGATGAGATTGCCACCTTGGCAGCGGTCGATCTTGCCAGATTGGGTGAGCGAGTTTCACCTGGGATGATAGACCGGATAATCAAATACCTTACAAACGCCCGTGGACTGTATGGTGAGACCGAGACCCTCTTTCATTCCCTGTCTGCCCTGGGGCAGGATAGTTTGAGGATATATCAAGCTTTGCTGAAACACCCAAGCAGCAGTATGCGAGCTAATGCCTGGGAGCGTTACCTGAATATTTCCGAGGGTTGGAAAACCCCATCTGTTTGGATACCAGCTTTAGAGGATAGAGATCCAAAGGTTCGCAGTGCAGTTTTAGCCTTGGTTCGGGGAAGGGTGGAAAAAATCAATGAGAATGATTTACGCTTGCTGGTTGATCATCAATTCAGTGGGGTTCGTGCCCTCGCCGCTGAGCTTCTCCTGGCCGCTGATACTGAGGTAGTTGATGATTGCTTTTTTGATCTTTTGATTGATGAGGATTCATTAGTTCGTTCGACAACTTTGCGGGCATTGGCAAGACTCCGGCACAAAGAATGGATTAATCTACATCGACGTTCCCTCAATGATGATGACTACACCTTACAACGGGCAGCAATGGATGGACTCCTTGGTGATCGAGAAGAAGGTGTGCCTGCTTTACTGGAATTTGTACGAAGATATCCATCGGCCCGGATCAGCTCTTTAGCCAGGGCAGAACTAAAAAAAATGGGAATTGATCCATGAGAGTTTGTGCGGGTTTGTTGGTGTTTTTTTTGATTTCTGCTCTTGGCCCGGTTCAGAGCTTATATTCTTCAACTGAAATTGAGGCTGGGTCAGTTCGAATCATGCAATTACGCCGTGAAGGAGTCTCCCGTATTCGTTATCCTGATGCCTTGCCCAGCCTGCTCGATTTAATGAATGAAAGATCAAATGCAAAGTTTGATCCAGATCCCATGTTTATTGAATCTCTGACTGATGAAAGGCTCTTTGAAAACCCCATCTTATATGTAAATTGTGATGAGCTACCAACCTTTGATTTTTCAACTGAAGAAAATGAGGCACTTCGCCGATATATGGAGCTAGGTGGATTTGTCTACCTTGATGCCGGCATTAAGGCATCTTTTCTCGGAAATGATCTCGGTCATAGTTATGCAGCCTGGGAAGAACGCGATAAAGTGAGGGAATGGTTTAGTCAAATTATGCCTGATAAAACATTTACTCCACTTGCCAGGAATCATGAAATTTTCAGGACATTTTACAAAGGCTTGCCCGATAATGAATATTTGCGACTGGAAGAAGATCAAAAGCGACTGCCAGATACAGTGCTGGCTTTTGTTGAGCAGGAAAAATGGCCTCAGGGAACTTATTCACTTGTCGGTCTTAAGGTAAAAAACCGTCTCGCATGTGTCGCCTCTCCGATTTGTGCGATGGGTTGGGGTAGGGATGAATTTGGTGCCTGGATACCCCCTATCTCTTTCCGGATACGTGAATCTGCGGATAACTTTGATGAAACCCTCCAAGTTGCATCTTTTGCTGGACAAACCTTTGAGGTTACCCGTGAGGATGGATTAAAGGATGAAATCTATCTCATCCCTGGTCAGCGTCCATTGTGGGTGAAGGAACCGACCGGGAGGTGGAGAATTTTTAAGTATTATTCTGGTGAGGAAATAAGCAATTATGCCCATTCTTTTTATGCCCGTCTGGGTATGAATATATTTCTTTATGCCTTGCTAAATTAACCTTTTTCTCTCTTACCTAAGTATTTTGATGAAGGAAGAAGACATATTTCCTACTCCACCAGATGCACCTGATCCTTCCTTGTGGGATAGATTGACCAGTTCTCCTTATTTTTGGTGGTTTGGAGCCATGTTCATGATGGGACTATTGGTGATATGGTTGCCATCCCAATGTTCGTTTGATGCCATGCAATTTCCACAGGAAGAAATCGAGGATTTAGATAAGCAATCTTTTGTAGACAAGGATGAGGAGCTCGAACTTCGCCGGGATGGGCACTGGTACTACAAAAAGGAAGGTGGATTATATTCAGGAGTTGGGGTAACTTTTCATTCCAATGGGCAGAAAAAGACACGGACAAAGTTTGTTGATGGACTTGCCATTGGTTTGATTGAGGAGTGGGATGCGAATGGTAGCCTTATCGGTCCACGCTTTAAGGGAGAATTTAATCCCTGATTTTACTAAGTTCCGAAAAATTGGGTTTTTGTTGGTTTCCTCCTAGACGGTTGTGTACCAGGGAAACTGCTAATAATAGTGGTGCCAACAAATTGACAATCGGGAAGGTCCACAGAAAAATTGCCAAGATGCCGTGAGGCAAACTGCCAGGATTTTTGCGTCTTTGGTCCCGGGGCAATCTTAATTCGATTAATTGTCCGTATTCCCGGCTAAGTAGATAACCTCCGAGCAGGTATTGTAAAACTAGACCAATGGGTGGTATGAAATATCCAATAAATAAAAGTGGAGATGCCAGTAAATAAAGAAATAAACTCCAGATAATAAAGCGTAAGGAGAGGGTGGTGGATTCAATGATTCCTGGAGGTTTATTCCATTTTATGTCTGGGTAGTGAGCTTGGTGTACTGCATCGATGGCATCATCTAGAAAGATGCCGAGAAAAGCTGCATAGACACTGGCCAGGAAAAAATAACCAAGCACACCTATAAAAAAAGTGCCTAAGATGGCAGCAATACCCCCCATCCATCCTTCAGTCCAACTAATCCAGCCAGTGAGGCTTTGTGAAAAGGAATCAACAAATTTAAAAAGAACAGCTCCTCCAAGAAGCATTCCAATAAAAATGGTGCCAAGACTTAGTAGGGTGGCCCACAGAACGGGTTTCCACAGTCTTGAGTCATTGAGCTGCGAAAACGCCAGTAAATAGTCTCTCGTGCTTCCAATCATTTTTGTGACAATCAATTTTTCATCGGTTTCTATTTAGTAAATGGCAAGGTTTTTTAAGTAAAATTCCATTTTCAAGTGGACAACAAGGTGGATGATTCTAATAAATTATAGTGTGGAATTGGATTTAGGGAAAAATGGCTGACCACAAATATACTGCGGACAGCATCAAATCGCTCGACTGGAAAGAGCACATACGACTGCGCCCCGGTATGTACATTGGCAAGCTTGGGGACGGATCATCCGAGGATGATGGAATCTATGTTTTGCTCAAGGAAGTTCTCGATAATTGTATCGATGAATTTGTTATGGGTTTTGGTAAGCAGATCGAGGTGGAAAGTGATGGTCAGGTGGTTACCGTGCGTGATTTTGGCAGGGGTATACCTCTTGAGAAACTGCTCGATTGCTCGAGCAAAATCAACACTGGAGCGAAGTATGATTCCGAAGCATTCAAAAAATCAGTTGGGTTGAATGGTGTCGGAATTAAGGCAGTCAACGCACTCTCGACCAAGTTCGATATCCAGGCATTCCGTGAAGGTGAGACCCGCAGAATTGAATTTGCTCGTGGGGATGTTCAGGTAATAGACAATAAGAACAAATCCACCAAGGAAGAGAATGGAACAATGATCACCTATGTTCCAGACGATTCCATGTTTAAAAAATATCGATACCGCAATGAGTATGTGGAACGGATGCTTCGATACTACACTTATCTTAACCGCGGTCTCACTATCCGCTACAATGGTAAGCGTTTTCGCTCGAAGGATGGATTAAAAGATCTACTAGAGGAAAATATTTCTGAAACTCCCCTCTATCCAATTATACATATTGAAGGAAACGATATTGAGGTCGCTTTCACCCACCTTGATCAGTACGGAGAAGATTATTTTTCCTTTGTCAATGGTCAGCACACCACCCAAGGGGGAACGCATCAGGCTGCCTTTCGGGAAGCAGTGGTGAAAACTATCCGGGATTTTGCTAAAAAGAACTTTGAGGCGGCAGATATTCGTGGGGGGATTGTTGCCGCCATCAGCATAAAAGTACAAGAACCCGTTTTTGAATCCCAGACAAAGACCAAATTAGGGTCGCTTACGGTCTCGCCTGATGGTGAAACAATTCGTACTTTTGTTGGCAATTTTCTTAGGGAAAAACTCGATAACTTTTTGCACAGGCATCCAGAAATTGCTGATGCACTGCAGGAAAAAATTCAGCGCAGTGAGCGTGAGCGGAAAGAATTAAAAGGTATCCAGAAAATTGCCAGAGAACGGGCCAAAAAGAGCAAGGTGCATAACCGTAAACTTCGTGACTGCCGTATTCATCTTTGCGGTAAGCATAAAGAAAAGTTTAAAAGTACTCTTTTTATAACTGAAGGAGATTCGGCTAGTGGATCGATCACCAAAGCCCGGGATGTTCAGTTTCAGGGAGTATTCAGTTTGAAAGGTAAACCTCTTAACACTTTCGGACTTACCCGCAAAGTGGTTTATGAAAACGAGGAATTTAATTTAATCCAAGCGGCACTCGGGATTGAGGAAGACCTGGAAGATTTGCGTTACAATCAGGTGGTTATTGCCACTGATGCAGATGTTGATGGAATGCATATCCGACTACTCCTAATCACTTTTTTCCTTCAGTTTTTTCCTGAACTAATCAGGCAGGGACATCTCTTCGTTTTACAAACTCCTTTGTTCCGGGTCCGTAATAAAAAGACGACGCTTTATTGTTACGATGATACCGAGCGGGATGCGGCAATTAAAACGCTTGGTCGCAATCCTGAAATTACCCGCTTTAAAGGACTAGGTGAAATTTCCCCAGATGAATTCAAGCATTTCATTGGAGATGATATTCGGTTGGATCCGGTTAAGATCGATGCCAATGAATCCATCAAGGAAATGTTAAAATTTTTCATGGGTAAAAATACTCCGATCCGTCAGGAGTATATTATTCGTAATCTCCGCTTTGAGCACGATCTTGTTGAAGATGAAGACGATGCAGAAAAGGATTTAGAGCAAATTGATGCTGGTCGAAACGATAAAGATACAGTTACCAAGCAAGAAGTTGCCGAAAGTGCGGCAGCCTGATTTTCTTATTCATGAGTGCCGGTCAGATCAATTCCAATGAAGATCAGGATGGTTCGACCGATTCTTCAGACGAAGAAATTGAAAACATTACCGTAGAGGAAAGCACAAATCGTCGTTTTGATCCTGAAGCCCTCGCTCTTGAAGGACCAAAACGGGGCGATGATGATGCAATCTATGTCGATGATATGTACGGCGATTGGTTTCTTGATTATGCATCCTATGTTATTCTGGAGCGGGCGGTGCCACACGCTGATGACGGTTTGAAACCCGTCCAAAGACGAATTCTTCATTCGATGAAGGAGTTGGAGGATGGACGTTATAACAAGGTGGCCAATGTGATTGGCAACACCATGAAGTATCATCCACACGGGGATGCATCTATTGGAGATGCCATTATTCAGATTGGACAAAAAGATTTATTGATTGATACCCAGGGGAATTGGGGAAATGTGCTTACCGGTGACTCTGCGGCAGCACCCCGTTACATTGAAGCACGCCTTACACCGTTTGCTTTGGAAGTAATTTTCAGTCCGAAAGTGACCACTTGGGCATCTTCCTATGATGGCAGGAATAAAGAACCGATAACATTTCCTACCAAATTCCCCCTGCTTCTCGCTCAGGGGGCAGAAGGAATAGCAGTTGGTTTATCCACCAAGATACTTCCCCATAATTTTAATGAGATTATCGATTCAATGATCGATGTCCTCCGTAAAAATCCTATTGATTTACTGCCCGATTTTCCTCAGGGCGGCATTGCGGATTGCACATCATATAATGGTGGTTCACGTGGAGGAAGAATACGGGTCAGAGCAAGAATAGAAGTAGTCAAAAAACACCTTCTCAAAGTTGTTGAGATTCCTTTTGGTACTACCACCACCAGTCTGATTGATTCTGTACTGGCGGCTAACGACAAGGGGAAAATTAAAATTTCAAAAATCGAAGATAACACGGCTGAGTTTGTTGAGATTATGATCCATCTGCCCTCCACAGTGAGTTCGGAGGAGGCACTGCCAGCCCTTTATGCCTTTACTGACTGCGAGGTGAGTTTGGCTCCCAACGCTTGTGTGATTAAGGATAATCACCCGCAATTTCTCTCGGTCAATGATCTGGTCAAGTCATCGGCGGATCAAACCCGTGATTTGCTGCGTCAGGAACTTGAAATCCGACTTAGTGAATTAAAGGAAAAATGGCATTTTGCTTCTCTTGAAAAGATATTTATTGAAAAGAGAATTTATCGGGATATTGAAAAAGAGGAAACTTGGGAGGGTGTTATTTCCGCTGTTGATAAGGGATTAAAGCCCTATGTGAAGATTTTTCATCGGGCAATCACGCAGGACGACATTCTAAAATTACTTGAAATCCGCATTAAGAGAATTTCCAAATTCGATTCCTTCCGTGCTGATGAAGTAATCAAAGGCTTTGAGGAAGACATCAAGGAGGTTGAGGGTCACCTTGCTCAGTTAACAAGATTTGCAATTCGCTACCTTAAGGAACTCAAGAAAAATTACGGTAAGGGTCGTGAGAGAAAGACAGAAATTTGCAAGGAAGATGATGGCTCACTTGCTCCCTTTGACCGTATTAATGCCGCCCAAGTAGTTGTTGCCAATGAGACCCTTTATCTCAACCGAAAAGATGGATTTGCAGGATATGGCCTTAAGAAAGACGAGGCTATTGAGAAATGCTCCAACCTGGATGAGGTAATCGTTTTTGGAAAAGATGGTCTGATGAAGGTTATGAAAATTGCCGAGAAAATGTTTGTCGGTAAATCCCCCTTACGCGTGAATGTATTTCGACGAGATGAGGAAAAAGTCTACAACATGGTCTACCGCGACGGAAAGAGCGGTCGTTTGTACGCGAAAAAATTTAAAGTTGGTGGAGTGACCCGTGAAAAAGAATACCCTCTTTTTAAGACCCATTCAAAATCAAGAATCTTTTTCTTTGCTGTTCATGATAACGAAAAGAAGAACAGTAACATACTCGTTCATTTGGATCCTGAGCTCAAACGGGTGAAGGAGATGGAGATTGAGTTTGATTTCGCATGGATTGATCTGCAAGGGCGTGGAGCCAAGGGCACAACCCTTACGGCTCATAAGGTCGACCGGGTGGTCAATACGCCCAGGGAAAATGGGGGTGGGGATCTCGATGCATCTCCTTCCAATACTACAGATAACAAAGAGCAACCGGTTGCAAAAAATGAATCTGTTCCTAAGTCTGCAACAGGGGAAAGCAGTAAAGTGGAAGAGCATAACAAACAACCAGACAAAAAATCATCCCCAGAAAAAGATCCCAAAAACCAGGCGACCTTCGAATTTTAAAAGGTCAGTTTATATGTTTTATTTACTGAATTTTGCTCTCCGATAGTAATTCAGAAATGTTTAGATCTGTACCAACAGAAGAAGTTTACAGAAAATTACTTCACGGATTGGTAATTATTTTTCCAGTCGCCATATTTTACAGTCCATCTGTCTTAAGCATTTCACGGGAATCCATTGTCAAGATTTGCCTGCTTCTCTTGATTTTATCGATTTTTATCGAAGTATTGAGGTTGCTAAATATTTCTTTTGGAGAATGGTTTTATTCAAAATTTGGAGCCATGCTTCGTGAAGAGGAAAAAAAACACCTTACTGGAGCAACCTACATTGCAGGAGCCATTTTTATCTGTGCATGGTTGAGTACTACTAATGAAAGTCTAGCTGTATGTTCCTTTCTCGGTCTAACCCTTTTTGTTCTTGGAGATGCGGTTGCGGCATTGGCAGGAAAATCGTTTGGTAAAATAAGGATTGGTAAAAAAACCTTGGAGGGCGCAATCGCCTGTTTTTTGCTTTGTTTCATGCTTTCTTATTTTATCTTTCCTCAACTTCCAAAAGTTTTGGAAGGGTGGGGTACTGAGATTTCTTTTGTTCAGGCAATAGTGATCGGATTATCGGTTTCATTGCTGGAATTATTTCCAATCAAACTTGCTCGGTTACATATAAATGATAATCTCTATGTTCCGGTACTGGTAACTTATATTTCCTACTTTATTCGTTAGGTGTGATCCATCGATCAGTTAAAGAACCCAGAGGGACAGATTTTTGCTCATTATCTAAGTAAAGAATGGTTACTCTCCCGTCTTGAATTTCAAAAATTGCCCGTTGATCAAAGGCTTTTGCCCATTCAATTACTTGCATGAGTGGTGCATTTGTTAGGAAACTGGGTTCCTGATGGGTTAAATCTTTTGATGCACCGGTAATGGGTTGGCAAACTGCACCAGATCTACCGATTCTGTTCTTAAGGATGGCATTTCTTTTTATATTTTCTTCATTTGAGAGCTTTTCATCCATCGGGTTCCATGCAGTGATAATAAATGAATGACCAGGAATTTTTTGGGGATTAAATGGTCCAAAAAAATAAGTATCAAGGTATGCAGGGTTCATTCAGGAAAATTAAATTATTTTATATCAAATAAATTCATTATCTGTTGAACAAATTCCTTTTGTTCCTTATCCGGGCACGCAGTTTTCCAGTCGCTTAAATATTTCCTGAAAGATTTTTTATTTTTATTTTTGGAATCATTTAGGCACTCAAATGTACCCCATGCGATCTTTGGATTTTTTTCAATTAATGGAAGAATCTCCAAGGCCACCCAAAGATTTTGCTTTCTTAGATTTGAATTTTTGGAAAGTAAGCTTCTATTTTGTCTCCACCACGAGGAAAGATCTAAGTTTTCCGGATAGGCTGAATTTTTGATCCTGTCCATTCTATATCTTTTGAATTCAATTCCATAAGATTTCCAATTTGAATAGGGTGGAGAATTTTTCCATGAATCTGCCATCTTTTCTAATGCAAAAAGAGATGCTGCTTCGCAGATGCTTTCCTCAAACCAATTGTTAGAGGAATCTCCACTTCTTGTCTGGCATATCAAATGGCCAAGTTCATGTGCAAACTGGAATGCATACTGGCACCAGAAACGACTTTTTGCAGAAATATTTATACGATATGCTCCGCTTTTTAATTTTTTATAATATATCTTCGGTGCTGCAGATGTTTTGTAGACAGAAATCTTTTTGTTTTTAAGCACAGTCGAATATGAAAGAAATACCCTTGCAGTGGACTCCAGTACAACCTTGATTTCCTCGGTTTTTACATTTCCCCAATCGCCTGGTTGCACCTTGATATTTAGGGCGTTTAAATAATTAATCTGTGCGACTAGAACGCACACAAGAGGAAATATTCCTCTGAGGAGTTTCACAATTTTAAGACTTATTCAGTCTGTTTTAGTACCTCATTATCGATTCCAATATAGGAAGCTGTTGAGTAATCATAAAAGATTGGTTTACCATTAGAGGTAGTGGTGAAATAAAGCCAATTGGCAGATTCATGCTTATAAAGATAGGGCCATACCGTTTGCTTAGTCCACAACCAGCCATGGTTTCCACTCCATAACCATACGCCATCGCTCTCATCGCCAGATGAATACAGCCAACCAAGTTGAGCATGAAATAACCAGCCTTTCTCGTAGTAAATAAATGCACCAAACCATGAGGAGGATTTCCATTCACCCACTTCTTCGATAATCTCACCCCACCAGGTTTTAGGTGCTTCTGGAATCTTTAATTTCTTAACAGGACCAATTCCATACCCTGCGGCATTTTTTGCCCATGAACGAAAATAGAGAACATCAGGAAATGGGCTTTGCTGTGTGGTTAGTGCAAAATTATAGGGCTCACCCTCGGCTCTTACCCAATAAACAGTTGATAGTGCTTTATCTAATGAAATGCCTGACGATACAACAAATCCAAAGTCTTCAATTATGCCATCCCCATTAAATTCGATACCTCCGAAAAGTTTAATCGTTCCATTATCTTCAATTAATCCATCTCCGGTGTATAATATCGGTTTATTGGTATAGGAGAACTGATCAAGTGGATCAGTACCATTGGCGGTTTCCTCTTCATTAGAAAATCCATCGCCGTCGATATCGGTGTCAAATGGATCTTCAACGCCATCCCCATCAATATCTTCAATGATATTAAGAAGTTCAATTTGGAAGATTCGTTCAAAATATGCACCGTCCTGATCTTCTACACGGATCAAAAGATCCATAAAAGTGTTGTCTTTTTCAAAGTCAAGTGGACGCAGGGTTACAAGTGTACCATTTGAGTCTAAGTAAAAAAGAGGATCATCTAAGTGATCATTTTCGATCTCTGTATGGTTGCTATCCAATGAATGAGGATCGGTGAAATTATTTTCGGAGAGATAGATTGCTGAATTATTTGCCTCTATCCATGCAGCATCATTGTGTGGATCATCGAAAAGATAATTTGTGGAATTCTGATCAGTATTTGATGTGACAGGGGCATCAATTGTATGATTAGAATCTTCGAAAAGAAGGTTGGTAGAATTATTATCTGATACCACAATCATCGAATTATTTTCATCGACTGAAGCAGGTTCATTGAATGGATCATCTAATAGATTATCCGAGAAGTTTGTATCTTCATGGTATTCTGGAATTACTATATTTGAATGGTTAAAATCGATTAAATCGTTTTCATCAATCGGTTGGAGTAGGGAATAGCTTAGGGAATCATTTAAATCTGGATCAAACCCTTGCAGGACTCCAACAACTGTTCCGGCAGGCATGTTCTCCTGAATAGTAGATTTTGTAATAAAAAGATCTTCAGGGCTTCGATTTTCATAAACATCAAGTAGTTCGATGATAAATGATTGTTCAAACGAAGCATTGTGTTCATCAGTAGCTTTTAGAATGATCGGATAGAATATTTGATCTGTTTCATAATCAAAAGCAGTTGCAGTTCTTAAAGAACCGTTCGCATCAATAGTAAATTGTCCTGATGATCCATTGGAATCAATCAGTGAGAAACTAATCGAATGAATTTCATCTGGATCATACGCAATGAATTGAGTTACTAAACTTCCGATACTTAAATTCTCACTAAAATGGAGAGAACTGATTGGGAAGATTTCTAATGGTGGGCTGTTGGTAACTTGAATAAGCCTAAATTTACTTAATGCAGAATTACCGCTTGTGTCATTATAATCGTACCTTACAACATAATCACCTGGAACATCATTTTTAACAAGGCCACTAACCCATGTTGTACCGTTCCCATCCACTGCATCATTCCATATTGCCCCTTTCTCAAGATATTCAAAGCCCGCTTCAAAGCTTACATTGGCATC
>JAYODK010000064.1:0-5997 GCA_038106225.1 Opitutales bacterium
CATCTCTCCCGTGCATTCGGTTACCGAGAGCTTGGAATGTATGGTGAATCCTTCCCTGAGCTAGAAGAAATAATGGGAGATGAGCGACTAACTTATGAGGAATTGTAAACAAAGTATCTGACCAACGAGCGAAGGTATGGGGGCATGCAGAGGCTCACGCTATCCTAATAAAAGTAAATCATCCGCACCGAGTAGATGGCTGGATCATGTTGGTAGGATGCCTAATAAAAAATGGAGCCACCTGTCAGGGTCGAACTGACGACATCCTCATTACAAGTGAGGCGCTCTACCAACTGAGCTAAGGTGGCGACCGATTTTCAGGTTAGCAATAAATCACGAAAAATCAATTGGATAGTTGCTGAGTGATCTAATAAAATAACCAATCAGGGTGTGTGAGCGGCAATTGAATCGTGAATAATGTCTTGGATTGGTCGGTTTGGTGCAAACTTGGCTTTGTGGGAAACTTCAATCGCAGTTTTTCGTAATTGAGCCCTCACCAATCTCTCCACTTCTGACCAGCACATTTCCTCTAATTCCTTGGTGTAGGAAAGTTTTGGATCGATTGTCGCCAGGTGACATTTAAGTAAGCGGAGTTTTGCTCTTTCCACATGCTTGGGATACTGGAGACCCAGCCAATCTGAGAACTGAATTAAGGTCCAATCATTAACGGGCAATCCATTCAATTTTCTCCAGGGTTCTGACTCAATGATTGACTTATGGAGGGATGAGCGGATTTCCAGAACCTGGAAGTGGAAGTCATCTATCTTTGGTGGTAGTGCTGATTTGGAAGCAAGGTTACTTTTGGTACTGCACCCGTATGTAAGAATAAGAACAAATAGAAGGGCAATTCTCATTATCCTAAAGAAGGCCCAACCGTAAGTTATGTCAAATGGTACCTGTCAATGTGTGAGTAAGTATAATAACTTTAAATAAATGAAGTATAACTTGAAATACATAAATATACCAATTACATTAAGTATGACTCTTAACTCACTAACAATACAAATAATGAAAAATACTATAATATATCTTTCTTTAGTGATTGGTGCTGCAGTAACAGTAGCCAATGGACAATCCTTTATGAATCCAGCTGATCAAGTTCTTGATGATGGGGATGATGCATTTCAAAAAAGTATGGAAATTGGATATGAACTTACAAGGGATATTGACCCTAATAACAGGGCATTTGATGACTACAGGAAACACAAGATTAAAGGGAGCTTGGATACCATGGGACTGACAAACCAAATGAAAGCTACTCGAGCGAAAATGTTAATGGATACGGCCAATTATAAATTAGAATTTAAAGGTCAAGCGGAGAGGAATGATTTCAAAGCAGAATGGGATGCTAGAGAGAGAGCGATTAAATTTGAGTCGGTGTTGGCATTTCGTTGGGAAAAAAGTCCAACTGGACTGCTTGATGGGCGTCCATGGATGATGCTAAGCGATGAGGAAAAGGAAATGTGCCGTCTGCGCTACCTCAAATATATGAACCCATCCTTTGGGGCCGATAAGTTTGGTGACCAAGAAACCAGTCCCAAAACTAAGTCTGTCTCGAAAAATGAAAGTATGATCGCGAGTGCATGGGCAAATAGTTCTACAGGGAAAAGAGATGGGAGGAGCTGGTACGATTTAAATTTCGAAGAACGGGTAGAATACCGTAAGAGGTTTGCCGATTTCGAGAGGCAAGCTGAACAAAATAAGAAGCTAAAAATTAGCCAAAATGAATTTGCCCATGCTTGGTCAATAAAAAATTTAGCTAATCCCTTGGCACCGGACTGGAGCAGCCTTGGTTTGAAGGATAAAAATCATTTTCGCAAAGCCTATTATTCCTACAAAATGGCCAAACTTGCTCCCCAAATTGATATCTCAGAGGAGGAATACGGGGAGGCTTGGCAAATTGCCCAAATAGGGAATGTTTCTACGGTAGACTGGCATGCCTTGAGTGATGAAAATGTGAAACGAAAATTCCGCGAAAAATACCAAGCTTTGAGAGTTAATCCGATGAATTCCTTCAACAACTCTCTAAGTATTCCCAGCTCCAATATGGGCACGATGGTAGCGGCTAACTTCTAATGTTCAGTGAAATCTTGAGTTTTGGAGGAGATAAAATTATCAAATATTACAGTTAAAGATTTTTTCAGGATTTACCCACTGCTGTAGAGATTTGGAGCATTTTTCCATCAGTTCTGTCTCGGTCTTTTGCCGATAAGCAATGTAACCATTTTCGGATTTAAAATTGCCAGCGAATAAAGGTTCTTCTGGATATTGCCGCTCGATTCTTTTGTAAAAGCTATTAGGCATTCGGAACGCACCCAAACTCACCGAGTGCAATGCACCTTCTGGAAGCACCTCAAATATGCCCTGAAGCAAGTTAGAATATCTCTGCTCGAAATCTTTGCAGTCTATTAAGGGATCGATCCGTAAGCCTATCTTCCATCCCTGGTCAGCCAATTTTTCTATGGCGGAAATTCTTGATCTAACAGATGGTACACCTTGTTCAATTTGGCTACTTACTTCTTGTGGTGTAAAACTAAACGCAACCACCGCATTTGCAAGGGGTTCAAGGTCATGCAGAATCTTTGTATTTACACTCTTGGTTCTTAATTCAATCCATGCATTTGGAAGTTTTCTGAAGGATGGCAGGAAATGCTGAGCAAATCCGGTTACTGATTCAAGTGCTAAACTGTCGCAGTCGTATCCAGAAAAAAACCAACATGATTCTGGGGAAGATTCTGATATCCTGAGAATTTCATGCTCAAAATCCTCGAAATTAACAAATAACAGGTAGTGGGCAGATGGGAACATCCCCTGGAGGAAGCAATATCTGCAGTCGTAGAGACAATTAAGCAGATGAGAGAAATAATAATTTTGCTTTCCTCCAACCCCATAACTTGGAGGGATAGGGTGAACCAGTTTACCTGTTTGCTTCGCAAGAATAAGAGCAGGTTTCTTTTTTTGTAACCTAAAACTTTGGGCAGACGGGTTGAATACCTCCTTGTAGTGATTACAGGGAATGACTTTGGCTTGGGAATATCGGGCAAGGATTTCCTTGCACTTAGGGTATTCCTCAGCCCCTGACTCTATATAAATAGTATCTATCATGGAAGCGTTCGGTGAGGTTCCACAAAATGGGCGGCTTTTTTAATGGCATCCCGGGCATCAGTTGCAGAAATAATCAATTCCTCAATCTGACTAAGTTTTAATCCTATGGCTTTTGCATGCCGGAGCAGGTCATGTAGTTGATGTGCCCTGGTTACGGAAAAAGAATGCATCCCCTCGAGCTTTTCACAGAGCTGATCTAATTCCAAATCTGGTTGCATAGCTGTACTTGCCTCATCGATCTGTTTAACCAACGCATCGATTTCTTGCAGGTGACTATCAATCATTACAGGCACCTCATTTGGCTTAATTTGATCGTGACTGTGGGTTGGATTATCCGAAACAATTTTTATCACCTGTACAAGTTCACGGCTAGAAAACTGGCAGGCAGTCTTGTAAAATGCATGAGCTTCCATATCAAACCCCAAATTTGTTTGGTAATTTGAGGACGGCTTGGTGCAGGTTATAATTGAACTTACTTCAAAGGAATGCTCAAAAACTTGCGGAGGGTAAAAACATTCATTATTTGAGTCGTCGCTAATTTTACCACCAACGAAAGCTTCACCAATCTCTAGGCTTCCATGACCTGCAATCCCAATATTTATCCAGCCTTGGTTAGCTTTTCGGGTTATTTGATTAAGGACTTGAGTCGCAGAGACTGCCTTTTCTCTACCCAAGCCACTCATGATCAGGGAGTGGTGATCATTTCGAAAAATTGGGCAAGGGGAATCCTCAACTTTTTTCAACCGATAAAAATCAATTATGGGCTGAGCTTCGCCTTTAAATGCGACCACAAAATTCATCAGGCGGGTAGGGCTGATGATTGCCCAAGTCGGTGGGAATATTTTTCTGCCAATGCCCTGTAATTTTTGGCTTCTTCGAACTTCTCACGTTTTTCTGAACCCTGTGCGAGAATGCGGCATTTTTTATAAAGAACTTCAAGCACCCTTAACTTTCGCTCATGACTGAGGTCATCATTGGCTAGGATTCTTTGCAAGGCAATAACCCTGAATCTATCCATCCCCCAAATTGTGGTTGATAATTGGTCCGCATTTCCTCCGTGCTTGATCACCAGTTTTTCATCCACCAATCCAATATCTTCCTTAAGGAGCAGGCGTAACCAAAAATCATAATCTTCGCACACGGTGAGTGTTTCATCAAATAAACCAATCGAAGCAAACAGAGAGCGGTGTAAAAGCACAGAAGATGGACAAATTAAACAGTGGTCCAAGCTTCTTTCCCAGAGCAAATTACTTGATTTATCTAAATATTTAGGAGGCATTACCTCATTTCCATTGCGCATCCATTTTTCATCCGTGTGTATAGCACGGGTATTGGGTGCGGATTTGATTAGCTCAGCTTGCTTAGCCAATTTTGAAGGGGCCCATTCATCATCCGAATCGAGAAAAGCAATCCATTCCCCCTTCGCAGAATTAATTCCCCGGTTTCGTGCTGCAGCAACCCCCAGATTTTCTTCATTCCTGATCAGCTTGAAATTCGAAGATATCCTCCCTCCACGATAAACAACTTGCGGGCAAGAGCCATCATCCACCACCAATACCTCAAAAGGCTGGAAGGTCTGTTTGCCAACCGACTGGAGAGCCCGCAAAAGAAGGCTGGGGCGATTGAAAACCGGAATGACAACAGAAATTTTTACAGCCATGCCGTTGGATAAGCTGCTTCCCCGGTTAAAGCGGGGAGGAGAAATTTAAAATACCTTGACCGAGACCTCAGCCCCTTCAAAGCCTGGGGCTGAAATGACCAGTTTACCTTCCCCTGCTTCACCACCTTTGACGGGAATGTTCACGGTCATGTCTCCTTCCGCGATAATTGCTTCGGGCATAATTACGGAATTGGGAATATTTGTTTTTACATCAATTGCCAAACCACCTGCTGGTGCCTCATAGTCGATTTTAAAGAGCAAAGTGGCAGTATCTCCGGATTGAATTTCCAATGCATTTGGACTGACACCGAGTCTGCTTTCATCGATCCGAAAATTTCCGATATCCAGAGCACCATGTGCACCCCCAGATAACTTTACCGGATAGTCCAGACCGGAGGGCAGGGCAGGTACCACAAACCTCAGTTCATTTTCGGAAAGATATCGGGTGGTCGCATCTTCCTCGGCAACTTTAATAACATCATACTTGGTTAGACCTCTTCCCTGCACGGCAATCTCTGCACCGACTGGACCGCGATAGGAAGCAAGATTGCCAACATACCTGTTTTCCAGACGAAAAACTTGCAAATCACTGGTTACCCGCCGATTGGCAATATTTCCGTTATCAAGTACACTGGCATAGTTTGCTTCAAAATAATAAGTCGCTTCGTCAAACCCAGTAGGCAATTTGTAGTCGCAGCTCCATAATTCCGGATTCAAATCGTCCTGTACCATCACTAATTTTTCGCCCCCGACTACCGCAAAAACTTCTACTGTATCAATCTTGATACCACGATCCTGAATTTCCAGTTCGGTTTGCAAAGTGTAAATACCAGAAGGGTTCTGGCTGACATTTTGAGAAGTAAGGTTGATAAAGTTTGGCTGACGGCAACTGGAGAGAAACCACAAGCTTGCTGACAAGGCGGAAAAAACGATTAATTTGGAGAAGAATTTCATGGTCGTATGAATCAAGCAGATGAAGAATTGAATACCTTGGTGTTAAACAAGGAATTGGACGGGCGCAAGAATCTAGCGCTCGGAATATACATCCATGTCCCATTTTGTTCCACCACTTGTGATTTTTGTGCTTTCTATCAGGAAAAACCAAGCAAAATCGGAATCGAATCTTATTTTATTGGATTACGGGATGAATTTGACCGATTTCAACCAACCCATCCAATCTCGACAATTTTTATCGGAGGGGGCACGCCCGGTCTGCTCAAAGCGGATCAGTT
>JAYODK010000065.1:0-5626 GCA_038106225.1 Opitutales bacterium
TAAAGGAAATGGACAGTACAAGATGGGAATTAGATGAGGATACTTGGGAGTTTAAGCCTCGCTAAAGAGAAAATTTGCAATTTAAGATAGCCTTCTTTCGCGTAATTAATTCGAGGGCATATCCAATAAAATATAAAATATATAGACACCGCTGGGCAATTTAGCGAAAATTTGCGAAGGGAGGGGAGGGGCTGCGAATTGGATCTACAATTAATTTTGATATCCATAAACTTTAGTTATTAGGGGTGCTTTTCCGCATCCTATCTCATATTCGATAAAGCCCTTATTTTTAAGTTTCAAAAGACAAGAACTAAGCCGCTTTCTGTTGATTATCCATGTACTAGTAATTTTGGAGTTCAGTTTGAAGGGCTCCTTTTTTCTGATCCTATAAGCATCGTAAACTGCAAGCCAGATGATAAAGGAAGGCAAACCACAAGAGTTTAAGACTCTGATTGAAAACTCCTTTGGTATGGAAATAAAAGCTCCTTGCTTTTTCGACTTTAGGCTTTGAATGAATGGCGACTGATATATGACCGCGTCGGGTTCACCATTACTGCCCTTAACTATACTACTATTATTAATATCTATAAATAAGGGACCGGGGATCCCATTTGGGGAAACCTGGTTACTCATTGGGGGTACCTTTATTTAGTCTTAAACGCTTCTCCAAGAAATCCCACATATCTTTGCCTCTCTCATCATGATATCGCTCTCCTGGGTGTATTATTTTGGTTTCGACCAAAATCTCTTTGCCTCCCAAAAGCTGTTGTGTGGTTGATTTCATTACAGCTTTGAGGCGAATTTCCTCCTGTTCCCAGTCCTTAGAGTCAACTTCGACAATAACACTATCATGCACTGTCGCTAAAAGTTGAAAACCAGCATTTGCTAAATCTATTACTGTAGCTCTCAGAATCTCACTACCCGTGGATTGGATTGGGAAATTACAAATACTCAACATGGAGCTCTTTCCCTTCATGTATGAAGTTTTTGATTGATAAGGCGGATTAAGGCGCCACCCCAACACTGCTTCGATTGGTTGGCTCATAGCGGCGATGTTCTTAACTTTTTCGACCCACTTCCAATATTTTGGGTATGACCTCTTATGCTGACGCAAAAGTGATTTAGCATAAACATCGGGTATAGATAATTTGTCTGCGAGACTTGTTGCACCCATTCCATATTGGACGGCTAAAGCTACAACTTTAAAGGTTGACCGAATTGACTCAGTTTCATCTGAATCTGATCTTTGAGCAGAAGGTGCAACCGCTCCAGCTCTTTTGGCAAATGAGAAGTAGAAATCTTCTGAATAATAATCATGAGCCATACCTTCATCACCAGAACAGACTGCCGCAATTAAGGTCTCCTGTGATTTGTAGTCTGCAATTATCAATACTTTACCGGGTGGACTCTTGATGAATGACCTAAGGAATGCTGGCCCTGAAAGTAGGCACCCACCTATCATTTGTGTTCTTCCTGTTGAAGTTGCGAATGGTATCGAGTCATATCTATGCCTACCATCGTGACCTGCATTTATCTTGTATTTCCGAAGCATATTCATCGATTTGAGTAACTGCCTTATCTTTGGTAGCCTTTCATCCAATTTCTCTCGAGACTTCAATGTTTCATTGTCCCGCTTTAAGCTATTTTTTTCTGTACTCGGCCAGTGCTCATCTATTTGTAACAGGAATTGCTCCAAGGTCTTTACACCAAGCTTTCCGTTGCAGAAAATGTCCATTTTGCACAAACAGTTTATCTCCTTAGCCTTTTCAAGAAGAAGCTCATCCTTGCCTTGTTCTAATAAGTTGATGCCCCCTTTATCGACGGGTAAACCCCTAACACTCATTAAACCGTTTTCCGCGGCATAACGACCTCTGATCAAGGCACGAGCATCTGGGTTCAACCTGCCAACCATTTCTCCGAGAACTAGAACATCTGTCGAGCAGTATTGAAGTAAATCCTTTTGCTCCTTTTTAGAGTATGGCCAGCCTCTCAGTGCTAAGTCCCTCATTTCTTCTTTCTCATCAGATTCAATACACGAGATTTTAAATGCATTACACACTTCCAGCAGGCTATACTTAAACTTGATACCGTTTGTAAGATTTCGATATTCAGCCATTGTACAGCATATGTTAGGGGGTAAATCCCAGTTCAAAACGCCGAAGCAAGAGGCTTCTGCTGAAAAATTATGGGCTACAACTAGATCCTCCTCATTAAAATCTATCGGGCAATTTACTTTTGTATTTTGTTCGAAAAATAATTCCCATTTTTTTCCGGTATTGAAATCGATAGCTACCATGCAAACAGGCTCAGGCGGGGGACCTGAACGGTATTCAAAATCGATACCAATAACACGCCCCCATTTTGCAATATTGGAAATCGAATTCATCTCCCTAAAAGGTAAGATATGACAGGATGCTCTACGCTTTCGACGACCCTTCCATTGAAAGCCTTATCTAGTATTCGGGAGAATCTTTCTTCCGGCCAGACTGGATCTTTCATAGGGGTTATTGCGGTCAGGACCTCATAGTATCCATTCTCCATGGAAGCCAACAACTTAACCCATTGCTCCTTAGCAATGATTGATCCGTCTAATGCAGTTTGGTTCCAAGCATTTGTAACTTTTCCATTATTAAGATTTAATGCCCATATGAAGATACTTCCATCTGGGTAGATCCCGAGCTTTAGCTTCTTCATTCTGACGACACCAGGTTGGCTACGGATAATTTTTAAAAGTTCATTCGAAGGGTTCTGCGAGGGAAGATAAATGCCCCTTAAGTCATTGGACTCCTTTATCTCAATTAAGGCCAAATCAAGCTCATATTCCGGGTGAACTCTGAAGAATTTTTCCTTACTAGGCTTGCCAATATGTATCCTCGTTTGGTTTTTCTGCACTTTTGCAATTTCTTGATAAGTTGTGTCTTGAGCTAGTGCATTCCAATCAAAAGAGCTCTTTGATTCATCCACTGCAGGGGTGTTCAAATCTTTACTCATAGCTCACTCCCTTCCCATTTTTTTCGAGAGCTTTGTTTAGATCCGATAATCTGAAGACCACTCGCCCTCCCAATCTTACAGATGGCAGCAAACCAACTGCTGCGTCTGATCGAATCTTTCTCTCAGAGATGCCCAAATAAACGGACAATTCTTTAGCGTTCATAATTTGCGGAGGATTTTTTCGCAACTCCTCATTGCGATCCAATGCGTTGAATGTAAGACTATTTCTTGTCATATCTACATTCTAACTGATATAGCTGCAGGAATCTTATACGACTGTTTTGAAAACGATCGTATATGCTGAAAATCAAGAGTTTAGGGAATTAATCCTCCTTATTATATCATGGATAAGTTGTTCGATAATTCGGATATTACTTTCTGTACGAGGAACTCTTGAGTTGATTTCAAACGAACTTTCAGGCTCGTCAGGTAGGTTATGTATCCTCCGTATTACTTTAATGAGCCTTTTTCCAGATGCAGGGATTCTTTCTGATTTTGGGGCAAAGGATTTAAAATATTCATCCCAAATGAATGCTGCCCAGGATTGCTCAGAACCATAGTTAAACTGTGATATCTTTGGTTTTAATTTTATCTGGTCACCAACTTCATTTGTAACTGTTGCTTTAGAGCTTATTTTTTTTAAATCTGCAGCTGAACAGTGCGGATGCATTTCTCTAATTTGCCGATCAACAGAGGTTCTAATATTAGAAATTTCTTCCCCCCCAGAAATAAGTGACCACATTCTATCCACAAATACCTTTCTGGATTTTGAATCAAAAACGGTAGGATACACTCCGATAAATGTCAGATCTTTACTCAACAGTGCATTAAGTTCGGATCTCAAAGAGTGGTCATCTAAGCTAAGTAACTTCGCTAGATCGATCTTTATCGGGTTATATGAAACTAGGTCTTTTTCCCCAATATAGGTCTTCACTAATTTGTCTTTAATTGTTGGGTTTAGCTTAGGCCACTTGGATGATAAGAGTTTTACAAACTCTTCTTCTGTCCTGAGGGTTAAAGAGCAAAATGCATCTATCAAGACACGCTTAACGGCCGGCTCTATAGAAATTGTAGTGTCATTATCTGAGTTGAAAAAAATCTCTTTCGTTAGAGAGTTCCTACGGCAAAGCTCCCATATACAAGCAACTGGTCCGTCTTGGTAAGGGTTGTACGGCTTATCTTTCAAGTTAAGCAAATTTTATCTCTTTTCCTACTGAGGTATTTGGGCGGAGGTTAAAAAATAGCTCCGCATCGGCTTTCGCTGCTAGGTTTCTGTAGTGGTCGAATAAAACTTCGTCTCCTGTCCTATGGCCCATTTGCACTGATGTCTTAATTGGGTCGCCGTGTAATGCAAAGTGGTAAGTTCCAAAGCTATGCCTCATCGCGTTTCTTTTCCAGTGGGATTTGTAACCACCCTTTATCTTTTTAACAAACCCACACCTAATTAATAGAGTTCTGAAACGCCTTTGGTAATCGTTCTCGAATCTGTTTGGGGTAATCGGTCCAGATTTATCATAGCACTGTAATAACCACTCTACGGCATTGGTAGGAATTTCCACGCGTCTCATTCTTCTTTTCTTTGCAATCTCTCTTGGGACGATTAAGTGAGGATTACTATCATCTAGTTTTAAATTACCCCATTTGAGTTGTTTTATTTCCTCAGTTCGTATTCCGCAGAAAAGACCTAATACAATTGCGGGAAGAAGCTGTAGCTCAGGATTAGAATGTGCAGCAGTCAGTAATCTCTTGGCTTCTTTTACCTCAAGGATGCCTGGGGCATTCCAGTCATCTCCCGATCCTACTATCTCTTTTACATCCTCCTTTGATAAATCATCAAAAGGATTATCGAGAATATACTTTCTTTGCTTCGCAAATTTAAATATCTCGGACCAAATGGATCTATAATTTTTCAAAGTTCTAAAGCTTCTGCCAATGCCAAGTAGTGAACTTTTAAGGTCTTTCCCTGAGATTTCGTTTATATTTAAATCGCCCAAAATTGTAGCAAGCATTTCAGCCCGAGCTCTCGCGTCCCTTAAACTTCTTTCTTTCAGGCTTCCATTAGCAGTTCTTCTCTCTTTAATCTGCACGAACTTTCGAACAACCTCGTGAACCTTTTTGGTCCCACCCTCAGGGCACATGCGTTTAATTCCAAATTTCACAACTGCAAGTAATTCGAGGTCGTTTTTCTTTGCTAATTTCCACGCTTTAACGGCTTCTTTTCTCTCTTCCTTCGATAAGTCTGAGAAGTCTTCACCAAGTGTTCGGAAGTTATCCCATTCTTGTTTGGCAAAAACCTTCGCTTCCTTTTCGGACCTGAACTGGATCATCTTCCTTTTCCCTGAGGCCAATCTTGCTGGTATTGTCACTCGGTAAGATTGACTCGTTACGCGATTCGCGAATCGCGAACCATGAGATTCATTTGAGACCAAAGAAATTTTTATCCCAGAGTTCTTTGGATATTCATATGTTCCATTAACTGCGGCCATACACTATGATATGGTAGTTTTTGCAGTGGTGCAAACATATTGCTAGGAAACTGATAGGAAAAAACTTATTATTACATAAGTCGTTGATTACCATTTGAAACTTTGGTGGAGGTGGCGGGAGTTGAACCCGCGTCCCGCAATCCTTCCCA
>JAYODK010000066.1:0-5499 GCA_038106225.1 Opitutales bacterium
AGAGGAAGGGTATAGTTTCGTCGGCTGGACAATAGATGGTTCAGAAGTTTCTGGTGGTGAAAACTTGGAAATTGAGATGACAAGCGATCATAATGTTTCAGCACGATTTAAGCTCGATCAATTTGATCTCATTGCAAGTGCAGGGTCGGGCGGTTTTGTTACCGGTGCGGGTAAATTTAACCCTAACACGGTTGCAACTCTTACCGCAACTGCCAGTGAAGGTCATGTTTTTGATTATTGGATTTTGGATGAAGCAAAAATAAGCACATCCCAATCATTGTCTGTGGTTATGACCTCATCCCGCAATGCCACGGCCTACTTTAAAATTTATCAACCGGAAAATGAATCAGATACTCAGGAGAGTGGGACCGAAATTACTGAACCCATTAAAATAGCCGGGGTTGCAATCGATGGGTATCTGGAAAATGCTGAAGTCATTTTTGACGCAAATGGGGATGGAGAGTCTGATCTCGTGAACCAGGTCTTTACTTTAGAGGATGGGACTTTCGAATTCCAATTAACTCCTGATGAAATTAGAGAGTTTGATCTCAATCAAAATGGAATTCTGGATCCTGCTGAAGGAAAAATAATTATCGTGGGCGGAATCGATCGCTCCACCGGCTCTGCTTTCTCGGGGAAACTTCTTGCAGATGCAAACACTTCAGTTATCTCTCCATTATCTACTTTGGTTTCACAACTGATTGATCAAGGAATCGAGAAATCCGAAGCTCAGGCAAAAGTGAACCAAGTTTTTTCAATCGATGAAAATATAGACCTTGGGAGCTTCGATCCTTATGCGGAGGCATTATCCGGCCGCAGTGAAGCTACGGCCGTTCTGGTCGCAAACCATCGTATGGCGAACCTAATAAACCAAGGAGAGGCATTACTAAAGTCCTCTGACCCCAATTATGTTGAAGGTGAGATAGGGGTTGGCATGATGGATGCCGTTGCTGCGCAAATTATTAATTCTTCTACGGTAACCGATTTGAATTTGGAAGAGATCGTTACCCACACATTCAATAACATAAGTTCGGATTCAGATGACCCTGATTTTGTGATTAAAGCAATGCGTTTAATAAAGGCCGCAGATGAGAAGCAATTACAGGTAAGGGATGCCCAGTGGACAGCGGAAGAAACCATGTTAGCCCTGCTTGACCAGCAAAGAAAAGTCGATGAGCAAATTATAAAACGCCTTACCGTACCGTCTTTATCATCCGAAGGACTTGGTCTGGATGAAATGCTAGCGAATTTGGATCTCGATTCAAAGTCTGCCAGCAAAATAGCTCTTTTAAGCAAGCCAATGGGCCAAAAATGGCACTCATCTGAATGGTTTGGAAACTTTATGGATATAGGAGATAACTGGGTATATCACCATCCACTGGGCTGGCTTTATGTTTACCAAGCAGAAAAAGGATATTGGATATGGGATGCTAAAGAAAATTATTGGTGGTGGACGACTGATAAATTTGAAGCCACCTCAATATTTCCTTGGATTTATAGTGACGAATCCAAAGGATGGGTTTACCTTTTATTAGATAGCGATGGCGTTAAATCTTATGACCAAAACACCCGTAGATGGAGGCGAAGAAAATGAGTAAGTTTTTCGCTAAAACACTTCTACACATCGTTTTGGGTGCTTTGGGACTTAGTGGCTTTTTCAAGCCTGGTTTATTTGCTCAGGATGTCTCTTCTAGTGTAGATCTTGGAATCCGCATACTATCGGTTCCTGATACGGTCAAAATTAATGGTATTTTTGGATTGGTTGGAGAAGTTTATCTCGATCCTAATTCGACCGACCTGCCATCCAGTGAATTTATTGAGGCCACGGTATCATTGTTGGACCCTGACGGGTTGATAATCGGGAGTCACACCAAGTCCTGGAATGGCTTTACTTCTCAAACAAATGGCGATCTAAATTCTCCCGTTAACACAATACAGTTTCGCATTCCCTGGTCGCAGAGCTCGAAGTGGGATGAAAATGCCACTTGGCAAATCACCCTTAATCTATCGGTATCATCCGTTGAAAGTTCAGTTGCTAATAATTCTGTTACTCACAACTTAAAGGTTCAATTGCCTGATCTAGCTTTGGCGATTGATAGCGTCACTGCCGTGGATCCTCTTTCCGGTCAGAATATTACAGAATATGTACCCAACACAAATTACACCGTCACTGGATCGATTACCAATGTAGGGAATGTGATGACCCAACCCGGTACATTTATGGAAGTTGTGGCAGAACTCGTTCGTGCAGGTGGAGGAGGTGCCATTGATACACAATCCGTATTACTGCCTCCTAATTATTTTGAAACTAATTACTTACCTGCAAGCGGGGTTTGGAACTACACTATATCCGATCTCTTTATGCCTTCCAATGCCAATGGAGATTATGTGATTCGTGTTAGGGTAAACCCTCAGAACATTGATGGAGGGCCAATTATGCATGAGGAAAGCTATGCCGACAATAATGCGACATCTGCGGTAATTTCCATTAATTCAGCAACCCAAACTGCATCTGCTGCAGAATTGTCTTTTGTTGAGGGTAGTTACACTGGTGAACAGGGAAATTTTCGTGGATTGGAGCCAATTTTCATATCGTTTGCGGTACGAAATGTTGGAAAAAGCCCAGTAATTGGGTCCGACAATATTCAGGCGAGAGTTTATTTATCCAAAGATCTGCAAACAGATGAAAATGATTTCATACTCAGAGAGTTCAATCTTGGCGGTAGTGGCATAGGTAATGGCTTACTTGCTGGCGAAACCATCAATCTTACCTGGTTTCAACAACTTCCAGACAATTATGAAGGCGACTTTTACTTTCTTATAGAGATTACCAATGATGATCAATCGACAACAGTTTTCTCGATGGATTCTTCACCCCTGATTACCCTCCAGTCAGAAAATAAGGGAGTTACCAAGAAAATTCAGTCAGATGTATCCAATGGATCATTTGCGGAACGTCCCAGTTCAGACAAGAGTGGCAGGTTTGTTGTTTTTGAGAAAAGTGTTCTCTCATCGGGCGGACAAGCTTACCAGCAAATTTACTTAAAAGATATGCTGGTTCCTGAGGATGCACCCCGCTTAATCAGTAAATCCTTCAACAATAATTCTATTGGAGGCAATGGGAACAGTTTCCGCCCCAGGATTAGCCTTGATGGATCAACTGTAGTCTTCCACTCATCAGCCACCGATCTCGTTCCTGGTGATACCAATAATAAAGAGGATGTTTTTCTATACCGCGTCTCCACCAACACAATCTTCCGGGCGGTTAATGAAAATAATGAACAGTTAAATGGCAGGAGTCTTTATCCAGATGTTAACGGAGATGGGTCTGTTGTGGTTTTTGAGTCAGATGCAACCAATGCCGATCTCAATGACACATCTATTACCGGGAAACAGATATATTTATGGACGATAAACGAGAGCTCAGGTAGCTCGATCATGGCACTTACTGCTGGGGATAGTTCATCCCAGAACCCATCTATTGATGAATCTGGAAACCGCATCGTTTTTGATTCCTATGCCACCAATCTTTTGACTCAAAATACATCAGGGCTGCAAAATGGCTCAGACAATGGTGGAAACCTTAATTTCTCAGGCGATACAAACGGACTCCGTGATGTCTACATGGTGGATTTGAGTGAGTCAAAAATCTTTCTCAGTTCCATCAACTACAAGACCGAACAAACTACCGGTGGTGAGTCCTACAATGCCAGAATATCTGGCAACGGGGAAAGAATAGTTTTCGAGTCTAGGGCACAAAATTTAGTATCTGGTACGGGAATAGCCAAGGTCGTGGTAACCCAAGGGGGCTCCGGATATGCCGGTAATCCCACTGTGGAAATTACTGATGCAGATTTTAATGCCAGTGGTGCCCCAGGTAGTCTTGCGGTCCTTTCTTTAAAAGATGACGGGATTAATGCCCTCAATGAAATCGATTCCGATGCAGTCCTGGTTGTCGACCCGGGCTACGGTTATGTTGACCCTCAAGTTCGTATCATTCCTGACCCGAATTATCCTGAGCCGGTACAGGAAGCCACAGTCACAGCCTACTTGTCCAACCCAAATGGCGATGCATATTATGTTGATGTCCAAGATATTAACGGATCTTTTAATATGCCGGTTTTTGCCAAACGAATTAGCCAATCGAACGGAGGTACAGGTGGCGATTCAGCAAGTCGCGATTTGAGTATCAGTTGGGATGGCAATTCGATTGTCTACTCAACCAAGTCGTCCAATCTTCTACCCGGTAGTGTTACCCGTGCAGACGGAAAACAATTTTTAAATGCCTCCTACATATTACCAACTGCTAAAAGTATGCTCGTTGGAGGTATTGGCGAAATTGAGATTGCCACCAGTGGTGTTGGTTACAGTCCCGGATATTTGAGGATCGAGGATCTCTCCGGACTAGGATCTGGTGCATTGGCCTCCTACCAAGTAGACAGCCGGGGAAGAATTGTAAAAATAGACATTTTAAACAGTGGAGAGAATTACCACTTGGAATCAACAGTTATTAGTGTCACAGAGCCACGAGGAGGGTCTGGTTTTACTGCAGGACAGTTAAGATTTCCTCAGGTAATTGGCGAAGGGTCCAGCCGTACAGGAGGCGGGCGGATCCACAAAGTGGAAATGACTGAGTTTGGCTATGGATACCGCTTGGGCAGCGATGCAAATGCCTCGTTTGCAGATATTATACAATTCGAAGGAGATGGTGCAGACTTAAACGAGGATGGATTTCCAGACGGCAGGGTTGATCCTGACCGGGTCAAAAATTTGAACGGTAGTTTATACATCGAACAAAAATTTGACATTGAATTCCTTTCTGCCGGCACAGACCTACTCAATACCCAACTAACCATTTACGATAAGAATAATTCACTTGAGCCTGTAATTATTGAATTTGAGGATGGAACTGGATTATCTGCTACAACCGTAAATATTAATGGATTATCCCTAGCCGAAATCAGGGATGAAGTAATCGATTTAATTGTTATCAATTTTGGAGTACAGGGAACTAATACTGATGTTACGATCGCTCCCGTAATTGATCAAAACCAGACAAACTCAACCACCTTTACTTTTGCGGCACTATCTGGACGCTTTCTTACCTCCAACCCTGCCGCAGTTCGTATTACCGAACAGTCCAACATGTTGATCAAGGGAAGTGGCTACACCACCGCCACCCCAGTGATCAACCAGGTGCCATCGATTTATGGCTTTTCTGAAATTAAGAATAATCCAGCCTTTCAATTGGCGGATGGAGTTGGCAGAACTGCTCTTCTCTCAACCCCAGACGATTTATCCGATGATATATATCTCTACGATGTAAATACCAGCTCAAATACCCGCATTAGCACCAGCAGTTTTGGCACTCCTTCTGGATACCTCTCCAACGATGGTGGAACATCTTCGCCATTGAGTAATCGTTTCCCTGCAATCAGTGGAAATGGCAGATATGTATATTTCAGTTCAGATGCCTTCGGGCGAGAGGGCTTATCCTTT
>JAYODK010000067.1:0-5447 GCA_038106225.1 Opitutales bacterium
CGACAATGGAGCGGACTTCTTCGTCGGTGTATTCACCACCGTCGCGCTTTTTTTCGATGAGATATGAGAATGAGGGGGCTTCTTTTTTGGCCTTTGGCATAGCTTACTCGGGGTTGAGTTATGGATTTAGAAAAAATCGTGCAAAGCACATTGTATATTAAAAAAACTAATATTTGTCGAGCTTTTACATTAAGTGAACTTGACGAGATCGCAAATCCATGCTTACAGGGCATACCAAATGTCCACTTCTTTTAACCTGATCCCCACTTTTGACAGTTTCCTTTTCGAGACTGCATCTTCGATTGATGAATTCTCAGATATATTCGAGCCACAAACCCGGGCGGCGGATGAAAGATTTGGTGATTTCCAGGCAAATGGCGTGCTTCCGTTTGCCAAGAGAATAGGGAAAAATCCCCGTGAATTAGCCCAGAAATTAATGGATGCATTGCCCAGGTCTGATGACTGGTCAGTCGAGTTGGCAGGTCCGGGATTTATCAATTTCACCCTGTCTCCAGACTTTCTGCTTCGCTGGATCACCGAGCATGGATTGTCCGAAAAACTAACCAGTGCTGCCCATACCAAAAAACCAGCCAAAGTAGTGGTCGATTACTCCTCACCCAATACTGCCAAACAGATGCATGTCGGGCATATAAGATCGACCATAATTGGGGAATCAATCGCCCGGATACTTGCTTTTCAGGGACATGAGATAGTACGGGATAATCACCTAGGAGACTGGGGTACCCAGTTTGGTATCCTCTTGCTGGCGATTAAGGAGCAGGCTGTTTCACTGGATCAATTGGGAGACGATCCGATTGCCCGGCTCGAGGATTTGTACCGCGAGGGAAATGCCCGGGTGAAGGAGGATGAATCGGCCCTGCAACAGGCAAGAATGGAACTGGTAAAACTGCAGGATGGAGATACCGAAAACCTGAAATTGTGGGAAAAAATCAGGGACATCAGTATGTCCTCATTTCTTAAAATCTACGATCTGTTAGATGTGAAATTTGATCATTCCCTCGGGGAAAGTTTTTACCGTGACAAGGTGGAGGATGTGTATGATGGATTGAGCAAACATCAGATTTGCCAGGTAGATGATGGAGCGCTGGTGGTCTTCCATCCGGAACACAAGCGATTTGCCAAGCAACCATTCATTATCCGCAAATCCGACGGAGCAAGTAATTATGCGACCACTGATCTGGCAACCCTAGCTTACCGAGAGAAGGAATGGAATGCAGACCAGATAATATATGTGACCGACGGGCGCCAGCGCGATCATTTCGAGCAACTTTTCCTTACCGCAAAAAAGTGGTATGAGGCAGAAAACAACCACCTGCCCAGACTCGATCATGTATGGTTTGGTACCATTCTTGGGGATGATAACAAGGCAATCAAGACCCGGGATGGACAACCGATAAAATTGATCGATCTACTGGAAGAGGCAATCAACCGGGCCGCGGAAATGGTCAGGCAAAAAAATGCTGACCTTCCTGATGTTGAAGTGGCAAGAAGAGCGGAAATTATTGGATTGGGAGCGGTAAAATATGCCGATCTTTCCCAGGACCGCACTCTCGATTATGTTTTTTCCTGGGATAAATTACTGGCGATGCAAGGAAATACCGCCCCCTATCTGCAATATGCAGTTGCCCGGATACATAGTATTTTCCGTAAACTGAACCGTAAGCCTACAGACTCATTTGCCAGTGCCCGGGTTCCGGAGTCAGAAAGTGAAAGAAAATTATCCCGCAAACTGCTCTTTTTTCCACTGGTTTTAAAACAGACAAGCCGCGAATTAAAACCTCATTTTTTATGCACTTATCTCTACGAATTGGCCACCGAATTCAGTTCGTTTTACAACCAGGAAAAAGTAATGGTAGATGAGGAGGAAGTACGGGAATTACGCTTGCTTCTATGTGCATCCACCCAGTCTGTCCTGACCACCGGACTTGGCCTGCTCGGTATTGAAACCCTGGAGGAAATGTAATACCTCCTGCCCGTTATTCCGCTTGGTAAAGAGGTGTTTTAAAACGATAATAAGCCAGATCCTTCCCCTCCCCGACTGCCAGCAAACCTGCCAGTTCATTAGACCCAGATTTCTTCCAGGGCGATTTTTCAAGCAACCATTCCAAGTGCTCACCCGATCGGCGAACCTGTGGTTCCTGATCGGACAGAACGGTCCGGTCCTCAGCAAAAAAGTCGATCCTTTTGTCTGGCATCGATAATTCCCGGGGGAATTTTAAGGTAATAAATTTCCCAAGCGAATGGGCCTGAAAATCCCATGATTCAGGAAGTTCCTTGGGTTGTTTTTTCCAAAACTGCTGGAATTTTTCACTCAGTTCATCGTTGGCAATAAATTTTTCTACCACCGGAATGGAAATGGAAAGCTCCCTGCTGGCAGGCATACATGTTCGGGAACATGCCATCCAGGAAAATTGTCCATGTAATTGGATTTCATCCTTACTTTCTAGAGGTTCACCAATGGAAACAGGAATTAAAAAAAGGGTTTCGCCGTAGTATCCATGAGAACTAATCCCCGACATTGAAACCCTGACAGGAGGAGGAAAAATCAATTCCCCCGCACGAAATTCATTGGAATGTTTCCATTTTATGGATGGGGACAATCCGACATCTCCCGGGTGTTTCCAGTATGTATGCCAACCTTGCTCCAGAATAATTTCCCACCCGATCCAGAATTTTTCTTTTTGGCCAACTTCCACACCATTGCCCGGATAAACCAGCCGCATGGTTATAGGGCCATGGTTGATGACCGGACCTTGCACCCCCCATAGCATGGGAGCAGAAGATCCGCATACTAAAAGAATTAACTGAAAGACTTTCCGCACCCGCAGGTAGACTGGGCATTGGGGTTGCGTATCTCAAAGCCCTTGCCAGTCAATCCGTCATCGAAGTGTACTTCCGATCCCCTGAGGTAGTCCAGACTGTCATCAGCCACCGCATAGCGGATATTATTGAACTCTGCGACCTGGTCATTTTCCTTGGGAAAATCAACTGACATTCCATATTCAAAACCGGAACAACCACCCGGTTCAATAAATATACGGAGCAGCATACCCTCCTCTCTTTCAGCAAGCATTTTACTGACTTGTGAGACTGCAGAATCTGTAAGTGTGATCATACTACTAAAAATGATCAATCCCACGGGTAAGTCAAACCACTCCTAAATGCAGCTATTTTTATGCCACAGAGTTAAAAATCGCCAAATTGTTGCATGTTGGACTTGATGAATTTTTTGAGCAAGGTACGATTGTACAGATCAATACGGTAATTATTGTTGAATGAAGCATATTTTTAATGAAGTTCACTACGAACTGACCCGTAAAATTGCGGAGGGTGGAATGGGATTGGTCTACGAGGCAACCCAGCGAGGAATTGGTGGGTTCCGGAAAGTTGTGGCAATCAAACTGATCCGCGAAGAATACTCTGCGATTGAGGAATTTCGTAACAATTTTATTGGCGAGGCAAAATTGGTGGCTGACCTCATCCACACCAATATTGTGCAAACCTATCACCTGGGAAAGGTTGGAGAGCAATATTTCATGACTATGGAATATGTTTCCGGTTGGAACCTGGAAGAATTTCTGGACCGGCATATTGAAACAGATCAATACATACCAGCCGATCTGGCAGTGTTCATTGTTTCCAGAATTTGCCGTGGACTTGCCTATGCACACCGCAAAAAAGACAAAGATGATCGACCACTTGGTATTGTGCACCGGGATGTGAACCCCAAAAATATAATGATTGGACAGGAGGGAGATGTTAAGCTTACCGACTTCGGGATCGCGAAAGCACTCGACCTGATGTACAATCAGGAGGGTGAGGTAATTGCCGGCAAAGATGAGTATCTATCCCCCGAGCAGGCACGATGCGAGGTGACGGATCATCGGGCAGATTTGTTTGGTTGTGGGATTGTGATGGCTGAACTGATGCTCGGATACAATATTTTTGAAGACACAAATCCAGAAAATACCATCCGTAATATTCTGGAAATGGAAATTCCAAATTTCTCGGAAATCAGGGAAGACATTGACGAGCGGTTAAATACAATTTTGCACCTTGCTCTGCAAAGACCAAGAGACAAAAGATACCAAACCGCAGATCAAATGCTTACCGAGTTGGAGGGTTTTATCTATGGCGATGGCTATGGGCCCACCAATGAAAAACTGGCCGCCTACACTTTCGATCTGTTTGGGCGGGATGGGGAACATGCGGCCTATCGTTGGCACCATAAACAAACCCCCCAAATCATCGCCTAGCAGTAGCCAAATATTTTTTGACCATGGCCCTTTCGCAAGGACTTAGGCAAGTACAGAAGCAGACCCAAAACCTGGTTTTGGCTCCACAACTTCGGCAATCTCTCAAGATTTTACAGGTTCCCGCATTGGAACTGCGCTCTGCCATTCTCGAGGAATTACAAACCAATCCATTGCTCGAAGAAGTGGGTACGAACGACGAAAGCCTGGATGGTGAAAATATCGAACCTTCTCCTGATGAATCATCTGAACAAGAAGATAATGAATTTGAGGACCCTGTGCCCGAATCTGAAGACTCTACAGAAAAATCCACGGAGGAAGATGACTGGGATGATCCAGTCGAGGACTTGATGGATATGGATTTTTCCGACGAATTTTCGGTGCTTCAGGAAATGCAGGAGGATTTGCGCGAGCACTACGAGCGCGAGTATGAGGGAGAGGCAAAACTGGGCAATTCAGAGGCAGAGGACAAAAGAAAGTTCTTTTTCGATTCTCTGGTCGCAGAGACTTCATTGCAGGAGCATTTAATCGATCAGTTAAAAATGGCAGATACCACCGAGGGGCAGGCAAAAGCCTGCGAATATTTGATCGGCTCGCTGGACGAAAATGGATTTTTAAGCACTCCCCTGTCGGAAATTGGCCTGCTTTCTGAACTGCCCCTTCGGGACCTGCAGGAAGGACTGAAAATTTTGCAAAGTTTTGATCCGGTCGGAATTGCCTCCATCGATCTGCAGGATTGCTTGATCAAGCAAATGGAAGCGAGAAACTGGGAAAATTCCCTTGCATACCGCATAGTGGCCGAGCAATTCCAGCTCTTGGTCAGGCGGCGTGTTCCTGAACTTTCCAGAAAATTGTCCCATCCAACCCATGCAATTCACGAAGCCCTTAAACAAATTGCCGAACTGGACCCTGCCCCTGGTAAAAGGTTTTCTGAAGATTCCAACCAGGCAGTAGCTGCGGATGCAGAAGTTGAGAAGGTGGGAAAAGAATGGGTTATTCATTTAAACAATGATTATGTCCCACGATTGCGTCTGAACAAAACATACAAGGAACTGATCACCAAAGGTACGCTATCTGCAAAAGAAAAAGAATATGTACGTAACCAGATGCGTGCTGGCAAATTTCTGATTAATTCAATTGAGCAGCGACAAAATACTATCGAGCGGATAACCA
>JAYODK010000068.1:0-1288 GCA_038106225.1 Opitutales bacterium
TCACCAAAAGGAAATTTGAAGGTAATATCCGTACAAGCCTGAGCATAGTGAGCCAACTTATTTTGTGGATGAACTTCTTCTCCAAGCATATCCGATGTCAGACCGATCGATTTAAACCATTGCTTTCTTACATCAATCCATTCCCGATGATACTTCGGCCAATGTTCATCTCCGGGAGGTATGAAATATTCAATCTCCATCTGCTCGAATTCTCTCGAACGAAAGATGAAGTTTCTGGGAGTAATCTCATTGCGAAAGGCTTTTCCGATTTGGGCGATACCAAACGGTATTTTTACCCGCCCAGTATCTACAATATTTTTGAAATTTGCAAAGATACCCTGTGCCGTTTCGGGTCTCAAGTAGCACTTGGATGATCCATCACGTAATGCACCCACATGAGTCTCAAACATCATATTAAATTCACGAGGCGGCGTGAGGGAACCAGGCTTGCCGGTTGCGGGTGAGGGAACAAGTTGCTGTTCCTCACTGGACAATTCATCATACTGACGAAGCTTGAGTGCTTCTAAATCTCCCTGCTTCGCAACCTTTCTTTTTAGAGAATCTGCCATTTTAGCAGCTTCTTCTTCCATACTTTCAGATTCCAATAGCGAGACCCAGCCAAGAGAGTCTCCATCAACCATTACTTCAGCTGCAAAAAGCTGATCTGCACGATAACGCATTTTAGATTCCTTGCAATCTACCATCGGGTCAGTAAATCCATCCACATGACCAGATGCCTGCCAAATTCGTGGATTCATGATTATACTGGAATCCAATCCGACCATATCGTCGCGTCTTCTGACCATGTCTTCCCACCAAGCGTCCTTGATATTTTTGCGTAATTCTACACCAAGGGGACCATAATCGAAAAATCCATTTAACCCTCCATAAATCTCGGAGGATTGAAATACAAAGCCACGGCGTTTACAAAGAGAAATAATTTCCTCAATCAAGCTATTTTCCATTCTCATATTAGAAGATATATCTTACTTGCGAGAAAGATCTCAGACAATCATTTAACTTTGAATTATTCTGCCAAACTTCAGGTTGACTCTATGCTGGGAAGAATTTTGAATGAACTCCCGATGGGTACATCAAAAAATAAGCTTTTACGAACCGCTGTTCGTTCCCTTTTGATCATTCTTTGTATTGCAATTTCCAGTTGTAGCTTAAATCCAAAGAAATACTTCACTAAAAGAGTAAACCTTGGCGGTGTTATCACTCATGAACCAACTTCCTACACACCTGTGGAAACAGGTACTTTTCGAGTAAGTTCTGATGAATTGAT
>JAYODK010000068.1:1388-5425 GCA_038106225.1 Opitutales bacterium
ACCGAGTACGAAAATATCTCCCTGGCACATCTTTCGCCACCGTTTACAATTGCTTGGAAACGCTAGTTGGTTGTGGTCTTGTACGCCAAGTTAATATGGCCCGCTCCCCTGCATGTTACTGTCCCAACCTTTCCCCTCATGCTCACTTTAAGTGTAATCGATCCGGGAAAATCTATGATATTGAAATCGATAAAAAAACTCTTGCCAGTATTCACTCACTGATCCCTGAAGGATTTGAGACTGAAAATTTAGATTTAAGCTTCACCGGAAATGGATTCCAAAACTAATAAATTTTATTCCTTAGATTTCAAAAACTGTGAACTCCTTAAAAATTAAAAACCTACAAGCCTCAATTGGTGACAAAAGCATCCTGCATGGATTATCATTGGAAATTCCTAAGGGAGAAGTCCATGCAATTATGGGACCAAATGGTAGCGGCAAAAGCACCTTAGCTAAAGTTCTCTCTGGTCATCCCGATTACGAGGTTACTGGTGGTTCCGCCTCATTGGATGAAAATAACTTAATCGGTTTGGAACCAGATGAAATATCAAGGCTTGGTTTATTCCTCGCTTTTCAATACCCCATGGAAGTTCCTGGGGTAACCATCGCAAACTTTATCCGGGCAGCTCGCAATGCACGCCTACCTGAAGGTGAAAAAGTAAAAGCAGTCGATTTTTACAAAGAACTCTATGAGCACATGGATGATTTGGGGATGGATCGGAAATTTACTGCCCGCTCCTTAAATGATGGATTTTCCGGTGGCGAAAAGAAACGCTGCGAAATTCTGCAGATGTCTATGCTCTCTCCGAAGTACTGCATTCTCGATGAGACAGACAGTGGCCTGGATATTGATGCACTGCGAGTGGTTTCAGATGGGGTCAACCGGATGCGCAATCCAGACCGTGGCATACTTGTTATCACTCACTACCAACGCTTACTTGATTACATCGTGCCCGATTATGTGCATGTGATGTCTGAGGGTAAGATCGTGCGAACCGGAGGAAAGGAATTGGCACTTGAACTGGAAGAGCGCGGATACGACTGGATCAAACAGGAAGCTGTTGCTTAAAACACCCCACCCCACTTTTCATGATTAGTCCATCCCAAGTAGAAGTAGACCGAGAAAAAGGAAATTTCCATTACGATACCGATTATTCGTTTGATGCCGGTGTTGGTCTTTCTGAAGATGTTATCCGCTATATATCTGAAGTTAAAAATGAGGATCCCTGGGTGCTCGATTTCAGGCTTAAAGCCCTCAAAACTTTCGAAAAAAAACCGATGCCCACACACTGGGCAACGGAAGACCTAAAAAATATCAACTTTGATGTAATTCGTTACTACCTGGCCAAAGGACAAAAACCCAGCCGTACCTGGGATGAAGTGCCTGACGATGTAAAAAATACTTTTGAAAGGTTAGGCATTCCCGAACAGGAAAGAAAGTTTCTTGCCGGTGTGGAAGCTCAGTTCGATAGCGAGGCAGCCTACTCCCGCATGAAAGAGGATCTCGAAAAGGAAGGGGTTATTTTCGTTGGATCCACTGAGGGTTTAAAAGAACACCCAGAGATATTCACAAAGTGGTTTGGTAAAGTAATCCCCACCTCGGACAACAAATTTTCAGCCCTGAATAGTGCGGTCTTCTCGGGAGGAAGTTTTATTTACATTCCACCAGGGGTAAAATTGGCCCAACCGCTGCAGGCATATTTTCGAATCAACGCAGAAAATTTCGGTCAATTTGAGCGTACCTTAATCATTGCAGATGAGGGCTCAGAGGTCATGTACATGGAAGGGTGTACGGCTCCAAAGTTTGAAACCTCTACCCTACACAGTGCAGTGGTTGAGTTGGTCGCTTTGAAAGGTGCTAAAATCCAATATGTGACCGTTCAAAATTGGTCTAACAATGTTTTTAATTTAGTAACCAAAAGGGCCTTGGCGGAAGAGGAAGCGGAAGTACGGTGGATTGATTGTAATATTGGCTCCCGGTTAACCATGAAGTACCCAGGCGTAATTCTACGGGGCCGAAAAGCACGCGGCGAAGTGGTCTCCATTGCGTTAGCAAACGATGGTCAGCATCAGGACACAGGTGCGAAAATGGTACATGCGGCCGATGAAACCACCAGCAATGTGGTCTCCAAATCCATTTCGATTGGCGAAGGCAGGGCTTCCTACCGTGGCTTGGTGCAAATGCCGGGTCATTTAAAAGGATGTAAAAACAACACAGAATGTGACGCCCTCCTGATCAATAATAATAGCCAAACTGACACCTACCCAGCCATCACCGTGCAAGGGGATGCCAACTCGGTGCAGCATGAGGCCAGTGTATCCAAAGTCAGTGCTGAACAGATTTTTTACATGCAACAACGGGGATTGGGGGAAGCTGAAGCGATGAGCCTTTGCGTGAATGGATTTGTCAATGATTTGATTCGGGAATTTCCCATGGAATACAGCGTTGAGTTAAAAAGATTAATCGATTTGGAGATGGAAGGCTCCGTCGGATAAGCCCCCATGAGCCTAGAAACCATTTCTCCCTCTTCGATGGATACTTTTTCGTTATCACAACCTCATACCTTTAACGAGTTTGCCGAAAGCAGGTCTTGGGAACCTGGCTGGCTTGCCGACTACCGGCAAGATTGCTGGGAAAAGTTTTCTGGCCTGCCCGAACGAATTTTGAAAGACGAAAGGTGGCGTTTCTCTCCGCGTGCCCGATTTGGCATCGACCAAATTTCTGCCTTGGCCCATCCCAAAGAGTCACTCACCCTTACTGGTTCGTCCATCTCTGAAGGACTATCCGTTGATCTCTTCGATCAACTGATCCTTGATGAACCTCATGCCCTTACTCTGCTCACCAAACTATTGGGGCCAGATTTAGGTGCGGATGATTATTCTTACCTCACAGGTGCATTCGCTCAAACGGGCTTCTTATTGCGGGCCAAGAAAGGCACTATAGGAAGTAAACCCATAATTATCGAACATCAGGAACCGGAAAGCGGGCAAATTGCTTTCCATCACAACCTGATTGAACTGGAAGCAAATGCAGAAGTAACCTTAATCGAACGGTTTTTGGGCCAAACGGATAAGCCTGGAGGATTCATTTCCAATCTGCTCAAGGTTCAATTAGGGGAAGGGGCCAGACTGAATCGCATTGTGATTCAGGAGTGCTCTGCGAAAGCTACATTTGTTCAAATGGAAAACTTCAACATCGGAAAGAATGCCTATTTGAACACATCGAATCTCCATTTAGGAGGGGCTCAGTCCAGGATTGAATCCAAGGGCATTTTAAAAGAGCCCGGAGCTCACTTTGAATATGGATCTGTTTTTCTTGGAAATGAAGTGCAACTTTTCGATCAAAGAACCATTCAAGTACATGAGGCCCCGCATTGTACAAGTAACCTCCTCTGTAAAAATGCTCTTCGCAAGGAAGCTAAGTCCATCTTTTCCGGTTTGATTAAGGTGGATGAGGAAGCCCAGCATACAGATGCTTATCAAACCAACCGTAACTTGTTATTAAGTTCGGAAGCAGAAGCTGACTCCCTGCCCGGCCTGGAAATTTTAGCCAATGAGGTAAAGTGTAGCCATGGAGCCACCACCAGTAGAATAGATCCACAAGAACTCTTCTACCTGCACAGCCGGGGAATCCCAAAAGTGGAAGCGGAAAAACTGATTGCCATTGGATTCCTCAGCGAATCTTTGCTCAATATCGATGATGAACAGACCCGCGAAACAGCTTTAAATGCTCTGGCGGATGCTTTTTCCTCTTAATTTCATTTCATGAGCCAACAAGAAGTCGAACTGAACCGGGATGTGGTCGCCACACTTATACCCCATGGTGAGGAATTCACTTTGGGAAGAGGTGAAAAAGTAACCATCACTCACAGATTAGGCGGAAATTTCACGGTTATGACCCTGCAGGGCATGTATCGGATTGCCGCAAGAGATGCAGACGCACTTGGAGAAGACTTGGAAGAAGCATCCAAGCTTCCTGCCGACGGCAATGCCAAGCCTGCAGGCGTGGATGAGATTAAAGAAAACCTCAAAACTGT
>JAYODK010000069.1:0-5411 GCA_038106225.1 Opitutales bacterium
CTACGGTCTTCAAGACGGCCTTTCCATCCATCCTGAATGGTTCCAACAGGAATACGAATGGATGCACCACGGTCAGAAACTCCATAACTGAATTTATCAATGGATTGAGTTTCATGAAGTCCGGTGAGTCGCTGGTTATTATCGGCACCATAAACAGAAATATGACGATCAATATTTTTGCCAAACTCTTCGCAGATTTGTTTGAAGAGTGCTTCCCCGCCTTCGTCACGCATAGCACCGTTCGAGAAATTTGCATGCATGCCGGAACCATTCCAATCGCCTTTAACTGGTTTGGGGTGAAGGTCGATAGCAATGTCGTATGATTCAGCGGTACGCTCCAAAAGATAACGGGCAAGCCAGATTTGATCGCCAGCACTTTTTGCACCTTTGGCAAAGATTTGGTATTCCCATTGCCCCATCATAACCTCAGCATTGATACCTTCAACATTGAGACCAGCTTCCAAACAGAGATGTAAATGTTCATCTACCAATTCACGGCCTTTGGTATTTCTTGCACCAACTGAAGTGTAGTAAGGTCCCTGTGGTCCAGGATATCCCCCTTTGGGAAATCCTAAAGGCAACTCAGTTTCTAAATCGATAAGGGTGTACTCCTGCTCGAATCCAAACCAGAAGTCGTCATCATCATCATCGATTGTAGCTCGACCGTTGGACTCGTGTGGGGTACCGTCAGGGTTGAGGACTTCACACATTACCAACCAACCATTTCCACCAAATCGATCGGGATCCTCTACCACAAATACAGGCTCGAGGAGACAGTCCGAAGAACCACCCTCTGCTTGTTCCGTGGAAGAACCATCAAAGGACCATTGAGGAGCGTCCTCAACTTTTCCACTGAAATCCTTACGGATCAACGTTTTACTGCGCAGGCTCTGGGTGGGCTTGTAACCGTCGAGCCATATGTATTCTAGCTTATGCTTACTCATATAATTAAGGGTTAAATATCTGGAGATAGACTGAATGCCAAACAAGGGCAATCAATCAAACTTTAGCAAAAGGAATGCCAAACCCAATTACGAGCACCAAATGATAAAGAATTTGACCACTTAAGTGGAAAGAATTTTCACAGTAACGGAAATAAATAAAGAAAGAGAATCAATTACGCCATGGTTTATCCGGTGCGTTTACCAAAAGTCTCATTTCGTCACTTATCCTGGATATTGCACTCTTCCAGCATTCCGTTTTTGCACTCATTTTATTGAAGAGTCCAAGATTGAGATTGGAAACGAGCCAAGATTCAACTTTTAACTCATTTTCTAACTGACCAGGGGACCAACCAGAGTGACCAAGGAAACAGGCGATATGTATATTTTCATTTTCCTCCCTCAGGGATTCAGCCTTATTGATATCGATACCAAAATATAAACGAAAGGATTCAGCACTATCTTTCCAGTCCCATGCGGCAATAATTAATTTCTCCCGTTCCACAGGTCCGCCATCGAATACCTCTGCCTGACCGAGGGAGAAATGATCAAATTGATTGTCCAGTTGGTGTAATTTTTTGCCAATAGGACGATTTAAAATGACTCCTAAAGTACCATCATCCTCGGAATGATTCGAGAGAAAGACGATGCTTTTGGAAAAATTGGGATCCTGTAATGAGGGATGAGAAAGGAGAATACTACCAGAAAGAGTAGTTGAATGCTTAAACCTGGAAGTGATGTTCACGCTCCCTATCCTACCCAACCTTTGCTGGGAAAATCAAGTTTAGTTGATTTTTATTTTCCAGTGCCAGCGATAACCTTACTGGATTCCTCAGATTTGGATTTGGGGGAGGATTCTGAAAGAGATGACTTTTCTTCCTTAGGATCTTCTTTTAGTTCGCCAGGGACTTCTGGTGGTGCCGTCACTTCAGCATCTCCCCATTGTTCCTCGTACAAAGACTTTAGATGAGTGAACACTTCAACTATTGATTCGTCTTCCTCGATCTCAAAAAGTTTAAGAATAAGTTCCTTGTTGTTTCGAAGTTGCAAGCGCTTCCCCAAAGTCTCCATGCCACGGTAGCTATTTATCACATCGCGGGCCTCATCCTGCTTGGCCAAAATCCTTTTTGCTTCTCTATATGTTATTCCCATTTTTTATCCTTTCTAAAGGTTTGTTTAAAACCGACGAAAAATAACCCGAGGGCTATTCCACCATCCCTTATCTTATTCTACTCTTACCCATGATTGGAAACGATTCGATGAAAAAATGCATGAAATGTGATTTTTTTTATTCACATCATAAAAAAGGGGCGATCCCAGAAGAGACCGCCCCAGAGAAGTTTATCTAAATTTTAAAGCGTCAGGAAGCCACAACATCAACCATTGCTTTTAAGATAGTATTCCATGTTGCAGAATTTTCTAAAGTCGCATTGGAAAACATGCATCCATCCCAGCAAATATGCTTTATTCCTCGATCTTGATAATCCTTCAGCCAATAGCTGGAACAACGGGTAATGTCCAACTTGCCGTTTGGATCATCCGCAGGACAATGCTTGCCAGTTTTATCGTGGGAGCCTGCCCCATGTACCTGCCCATCATTTTGGGCCACATGGAAATCAATTGTCCATGGGCGTAGCTTGTCAGTCATTTTTTCATAGGCCGCATAGAATTCTTCGTCGGAATATCCATCATTCAGAAGAGCATGCTCGGGTGCATTATAGCCCATCAAGTATAGATATGTGTGAGCAAGATCAGCTTGAAAGCCAAGGGTCTCTGGCTGCCCGACTCCCTCAAGAAGATCTAGTACATCTTTCCAGCTATGCATACCAGCCCAGCAAATTTCACCCTCTACAGCAAGTCGCTCCCCATGGTCAGAGGCAATGGCCGCAGCTTTTTTGAAGGTGTCGATGATACGGGCAGTCCCCTCACCTGGATTAGCCTTCCACTGCTCGACTCCAAATTCTGCAGAGTCAATCCGGATCACCCCGCCCTTGCGGACTCCATGATCGTTGAAAACTTTGGCAATACGACAGGCAACTTTTACCGCTTCGAGAAACTTGCCCTGCTGTTCGTCAGTACCCATAGCAGAGTCTCCGACTGTGCCTGGCCAAACTGGGGCAACAAGCGATCCGACATCAAAGCCACGACCGGCAATTAAATCTGCAGTCTCTTTTAATTGATCATCACTTGCCTCAGGATCGGTGTGAGGATGAAAGAGAAAGCAATCAACACCATCAAACTTACGGCCATTTACTTCCGCATTGGCGGTCAGATCAAGCATGCGATCCAGACTGAATGGAGGTTCTTCGCCTTCGCCGTCGCCTTTTCCGACAAGACCTGGCCACATTGCATTGTGAAGTTTTAAAGATGAGAGGCTCATAGAATAATGATTTTAGGGGTTAAGGTTTGCTAAAAGGATCATTTGTTCAAGAAACTAGGAGAGATTCAAGAAAAAAGCGGTGTAAATATCCATGTTTTAGCTGATAATTCAGGTACATAAGTGCAATTATGATTTACCAATCTTTGGGCACACAAGCGAGATTGCATCGCCTCCTCTAATCACACAAAAATCCTTCTAGCATTAAATTGATTTTTTTCTGCCCATACAAGAGCTAGGATGCTAAGAGTCAAAAGTGGAAAGGGCAGATCATTGTATAATTGGAGGAGGTATTGTTGGGCTGGCGACAGCATTCCGTTTAGCTCAAAAATTTCCTGATAACAAGATCTTGGTAATCGAAAAAGAGAAGTGTCTTGCCACACATCAAACAGGAAGAAATTCTGGTGTCTTGCATTCCGGTATTTATTATAAGCCCGGTTCACTCAAAGCTAGAAATTGTAGAAATGGAAAGCTCGCGATGGAAAATTTCTGCAAGAAATATGATATCGATTACGAGCTCTGCGGAAAAGTTATTGTCGCCACAAATGAAGGGGAAAAAGACCGTCTAAATGCAATTTTTGAAAGAGGGCAAGCAAACGGTGTGCAATGTGAGCTTATTTCCAAGAAAAGACTAAATGAGATCGAACCTTACGCCAATGGAGTAGGTGCAATTCATGTACCTGAATGTGGCATAGTAAATTACAGCCAAGTATGTGAAAAGCTCGGTAAACTTTTGCTGCTGGAATCCAATAATCAAATCCTTCTGGGAGAATCTGTCTGTCATATTGAGCAATCCAAAGAAGGAGTGATGCTTCAAACAAACAACCACTTGATCCATTGCCACTATCTGTTCAATTGTGCAGGACTTCATTCCGACCGTATTACCAATTTAGGTGGGCAAAAACCGACGGCCAAAATCATTCCATTCAAAGGAGAATATTATTTTCTCTCTAAAGATGCGGAAAAGTTCTGCAACCATCTCATTTACCCGGTCCCCGACCCGATGTTCCCCTTTCTTGGCGTTCATTTCACCCGCATGATTGGTGGAGGAGTTGAATGCGGACCCAATGCAGTTCTAGCCTTTGGCCGTGAAGCCTACAGCAAATGGGACTTCAATCCGCAAGACTTTCTGGAATCGATTGCATATCCGGGATTTCAGATTATGGCGATGAAACACTGGAAAATGGGCTGCGAAGAAATGTGGCGATCATTTTCTAAGAAAGCTTTTGTAAAAGCTTTGCAAAAACTGGTTCCTGCCATTCAATCAGAGCATTTATCCCCTGCCCCTGCGGGAATCCGAGCCCAAGCGGTCTCGAAAAATGGTTCTCTGGTCGATGACTTTCTCATTCAAAAAAATGAACGGATTGTTAATGTATGCAATGCCCCTTCCCCGGCTGCCACTGCCTCACTAAACATTGCGGAAGAAATTATCCTGAATCTTTAAACCGGGGTAATTTCTTTTATGAATAATCTTAGAACCTAAGTATTCTCGTTGAATTTTTGGAGAGTAATTGTCATTAACAATCTCTCCCATGGATAATAAATTCTTCAAAACCCCAACGAGCTTCTTAGTTATAACTTATATGATCTCCTCTGTTCTCTCAGCAAGGAGTCCAGAAACCCTCAACGAGATGGAAGTTCGGGGCAGCAACAACTTAGAAGATCTTGATCTTTCCAGGTCATCTGTATTGAGCGGAAACTACATTGAGAAAAACAAAGTTGGTTCAATCGCCGATCTATCAGGTCTTGCCCCCAACCTTTACATTAATTCATTCGGTATTCAATCGTATGGAGATGTTATAACACTAAGAGGAATTGGAAACGCTCAGCTCTTCGGCGATCCAGCCGTTGGTTTATACATCGATGGCATTCCACAAGGTAGCACCGCTACCTATTCATCTGCTCTTTTCGACCTCGAAAGCGTTGAGATACTCAAAGGTTATCAAGGACACCGTTTTGGCAAAAACACACCTGGTGGAATCATTGATATCAAATCAAAAAAAGCAGGTAATGTTCATCGATCACAAATCAGTGCATCCTATGCCACATTTGACACTCAGAATTATCGGGTTCTGGCGGACGGGCCGACTGGA
>JAYODK010000070.1:0-5398 GCA_038106225.1 Opitutales bacterium
TTGATCTTTTAAATCCCGCGGCAGTCAAAAAAAGAAAATCCATCTTCCTCGAAAATTTCACTCATGATATGCTCGATGTTGACCGCCCGGAAACCGCCCTCCGTGCACGTTCCGTTGTTCAGCAAAACTGGAAACTAACTCGCTGGACAGAGCCTCACCCCGAGCTCAAATCCATGGGCTGGCAAATTGGAATACCTCAGGAAAAAGTGGAACTCTTTGATCTCACGAAAGATCCATTGGAAACCACCAACCTGGCTAATCAAAATCCTAACTTGGTGCAGAATTTAACAGCCAAGCTGAACGCCTGGTGGAATCCACTGCAAAATAAAAAATAACTTAAACTGACAAAGGTAAGAAAGACGCTTTCACAAAATACTAAAGCGTCAACTCTTGAGTAAATTTAAGTCTTCAAAATAAATCTATCCAAAAAGGGCTTTGAAACTGGCTCTAACATGTTCATGAAATGTCATATCTTTTCTAATTTCGATCAAAAAAAGACAATAAATGAGACATTTTTAACAAAGGATGGGATGAAGTACTCTTCAGAAAATGGTAATATCTCATGTCTTTTCACTTGAATCCCATTTCTCTATCTAACTGACTATTACGTCGTAATGAAAACTAGAATCCATCTACTTCTCGTTATTAGTTATTTCGTGTCTTCTTTGTCCGCTAAAGAAGGCGAAATAAGCTACAATCGTGATATCAGACCAATCCTTTCCAACCATTGTTTCTCCTGCCATGGTCTCGACGAGGAACACAGAAAGGCTAAACTCAGACTCGATGTAAGAGAAGAAGCCATCATGTCCCGTGATGGCATACAGGCAATCGTACCCGGAAGCATTGAAGATAGCGAAAGTTGGTTGCGTATTATTTCCGATGATGAAGACGATGTCATGCCCCCTCCTGAGACACACAAATCCCTGACAGCAGAAGAAAAAGAGCTAGTTAAACAATGGATTGAAGAAGGTGCCCCTTATGAGGGCCACTGGGCATTTAGTACACCCCAAAAAGCGGAAGTTCCTACAATCAATGGCACTAAAAATTCTATTGATGCCTTTGTTCAGGATCGACTAAACAAAGATGGATTAACCGCTTCTCCATCCGCCGAGAAGGAAACCCTACTTCGGCGAGTCTATCTTGATCTTATAGGGCTACCGCCAACGCTGGAAGAACTGGATTCCTTCATCAGCGACCAATCCCCCAATGCCTGGGATAAAGTCATAGATGACTTGATGAACCGGACTGCTTATGGGGAGCATATGGCCCGCTTTTGGCTGGATCTTGCCCGCTATGCCGACACCCACGGTCTGCATCTGGATAATGAAAGAAGCATGTGGTTGTACAGGGACTGGGTGGTCAAAGCATTTAATCAAAACCTGCCTTTCGATGAATTTACCCGATGGCAATTGGCGGGCGACCTCCTGCCCAACCGCACGATTGATCAGCAAATTGCTTCCGGATTTAACCGTTGCAATGTAACGACCGGAGAGGGTGGCAGTATCGCAGAGGAATGGATCTATCGCTATGCAGTAGACCGAACATCGACCGCAGTTGAAGTATGGATGGGACTGACCGCAGGCTGTGCCACCTGTCACGATCATAAATTTGATCCCCTATCCACCAAGGAATATTACTCGATGTATTCCTTTTTTCACAGTGCTGCGGATCCCGCCATGGATGGAAACAAACTGGATACACCGCCTGTCATTCAAGTTCCCACGAAAGAACAAAAAGCGGAACTAAGTAAGCTTGATAAGCAAATTGCAGAGGCGAGAAATAACTTCAATCAAGCCGTGTCGAAATTCAAATACGAGGACCCAGCTGATCAAACTCCAAAGCCCAAACCAGAAATATCAAAAACCATTTGGTTTGAAGACGAATTTCCGCAGGGCAAACTGGTAACCGTAGGTGGTGATGCAAAATTCACTGACGCAAAAGAAGGACCAGTTTTCAAAGGGAAAAAATCTCGCACCCGAAACGTTAAAAACGAAGTAGGACAGGACGTGCTAACAGAAGCAAAAAACCTCATCGTCCCAAGAAATGGAACTTTCTTTGTTCACTGCTTTCTTGATCCTGAAAACCCACCGGAAGCAATCATGCTACAGTTTTATGTAAACGGGTGGAATCACCGTGCAGTCTGGGGCGATCACGAAAAAATTGGCTGGGGTAAAGCTAAAACGCATGAGAGAGTGGTCATGGGAAAACTTCCAGAAACAGGCAAGTGGATAGAGTTAAAATTTCCTGCATCCCAAATCGGACTCTCTCCGAAAACCAAGGTCACTGGGTTTGCACTCACTCAATTTTCAGGAACGGTTAACTGGGATCACTTCGGGATCTCTGTGACAATTGATAAGCCAAACGATCCAAATTATTCCTGGTCTGTATGGAAAAAACTGCCAGAAAACCAGAGAAAACAAGACCTCAGTCAAGTTTTACAAAGAAGACTGAAAGGGAAGGATCCCCAAAAATGGAATTCACGTGATGAAAACGATGCCTTCACTCATTGGCGAAACAATGTGTACAAAGGATTACCCAAGCACCTCTCTGTTCTTCACAAGAAAAGAGAAGAGATAGAAAAAAAGAAGAAAGCGTTGAACAAAGAGATTCCTTCGACCTTTGTGATGGCAGATCTTCCCAAGGCAAGGGAGAGCTTTGTCATGGTTCGCGGCCAGTATAACAATCCCGGAGAAAAGGTAACCCGAGGAGTACCCGCTTTCCTACCCAGTCTACCTCCCAAACCAAAAGACCGGGATTACAATCGCTTGGATTTAGCCAATTGGTTGGTTCGTGAAGATCACCCCCTCACCTCCCGGGTTATTGTTAATCGGATTTGGCAACAATTCTTTGGTACCGGTTTGGTGAAGACGAGTTCTGACTTTGGCACTCAGGGCGAACTCCCGACCCATCCCGAGCTATTGGACTGGCTGGCCGTTCAATTCATCGAAGAAGGATGGGACTTTCGTGCATTCATTAAGCGGATTCTTTCCAGCCATACCTATCAGCAAAGTTCGAAAGTTTCTCCCAGTCTTCTCAAGAAGGACCCGAACAATCGTTTACTCGCCCGTGGCTCGAGATACCGACTGGATGCCGAAATCGTACGTGATCAAGCCTTGCATTTGAGTGGCTTACTCGTGCGCAAAATGGGTGGCCGTGGGGTGATGCCCTACCAACCGCCAAACATATGGGAGCCCGTCGGATTTGGAAATAGTAATACCCGTTATTACAAACAGGGGAAGGGTGATGATTTATACAGGAGAAGTCTTTACACCTTCTACAAAAGAACAGCACCCGCTCCTTCTATGAGTACTTTCGATGCACCCAATCGCGAGCAAAGCTGCTCGGGGCGTAGCAAAAGTAATACCCCAATGCAGGCACTTCAATTACTCAACGATATTCAGCATGTGGAAGCCGCCCGCAACTTTGCCGAGAAAATCATTCATAAGGGCGGGAATCAAGATAAGGCAAAGATCAGCTGGGCTTGGCGCACCGCCACTTCACGCAAGCCGAGTCAGGAAGAAATTGAAATCGTGAACGATATTTTGAACCAAAATCGTAAAAGATATTCTCAGGATCAAGAAGCTGCCGAGAATCTAATTGGTTTTGGCGAGAGCGAACCGGACGCAAATATTCAGCCTCCTGAACTCGCGGCCTGGACATTGACCACAAATATGATCCTGAACCTCGACGAAGTGGTAAACAAAAATTAAATCAGTTATGAATCCTGCCATCGAATTTCATCAACTCCAAAACAGACGTACCTTTTTTAAGGGAGCCGGTCTTAAACTTGGTAGCATTGCTTTGGCTCAACTAGCCGGCAAACAGGCATTTGCCAATTTGACAAACGCTCCCATGGAAGAAATGCACCCTGCCCTTCCCGGTTTTCCTAATTTCAAACCGAAAGCTAAGAACCTGATTTATCTCCACATGAATGGAGCTCCGGCCCAAATGGATCTTTTTGATCACAAGCCGATGATGGAGAAATATTTCGATAAGGATCTACCGGATTCCGTTCGTAATAACCAACGAATTACTGGAATGACAAGTGGGCAGGCTAGATTTCCAGTTGCACCTAGCAAGTTCAAATTCGAGAGATGTGGAAAATCAGGAATCATGATGAGTGAACTGGTTCCGCACATGAAGGAAATAGCGGACGAGATATCGATGATCAAATCGGTACACACGGAAGCGATCAATCATGACCCTGCCTGCACTTTTGTGATGACTGGTAGTGAAGTACCGGGAAAACCAAGCCTTGGCTCATGGTTAAGTTATGGACTGGGAAGTGACAGTCAGAACCTACCTGCCTTTGTGGTGTTTACTCCCACTTTTCCCAAGGACAGTCAGGCACAGGCACTCTTCACCCGTATGTGGAGCAGTGGTTTTCTTCCATCAAAGTATGACGGTGTTGCTCTTCGTGGAGTGGGTGACCCGGTTCTCTTTGTAAAGAATCCTCCTGGTGTAAATCCGGGAGACCGTCGGACCATGCTTGATGCACTTGGAAAATTAAATCAGAAGACCTACGACCGGTTCGGTGACCCTGAAACTCAAACCCGGATTGCTCAGTATGAAATGGCTTTCCGTATGCAATCCAGTGTGCCCGAATTGACTGACTTATCGAAGGAAAGCAAAGCGACCATGGAAATGTACGGTCCAAATGTGGAAAAGTCGGGAACATACGCTCATTCTGCTATCATGGCACGGAGGCTGATTGAAAGAGGGGTTCGTACGGTACAAATCCTTCATCGGGGATGGGATCAGCATGGAAATCTCCCCAAATTGATCAAAGGACAATGTATGGATGTGGATCAACCCACTGCGGCGTTAATCAAAGATTTAAAATCGAGAGGACTTCTTGAAGATACACTGGTGGTATTTGGCGGGGAATTCGGAAGGACAATTTACTGTCAGGGAAAACTTACACGTGAGGACTATGGACGGGACCACCATCCTCGAAACTTTTGTATGTGGATGGCAGGCGGAGGAATCAAAAAAGGTATTACCTACGGAGAAACTGATGACTTCAGTTACAACATTATCGAGAATCCGGTACACCTCAATGAACTGAATGCTACGATTCTTCATTGTTTAGGAATAGATAACCACAAGTTCGCTTTTCCTCACCAAGGCCTACAGCAACGCCTAACTGGAGTCGAAAACGCCTATCCCGTAAAAGGACTGCTTGCGTAGAAGCTACATTTCCTACTCGCTCACTTTGGTGATGGAGAAAAAAGAAAATCCATCTTCCTCGAAAATTTCACTCATGATATGCTCGATGTTGACCGCCCGGAAACCGCCCTCCGTGCACGTTCCGTTGTTCAGCAAAACTGGAAACTAACCCGTTGGACAGAGCCTCACCCCAAGCTCAAATCCATGGGCTGGCAAATTGGAATACCTC
>JAYODK010000013.1:0-27655 GCA_038106225.1 Opitutales bacterium
AGATTCGCAAGCGCAAAATCAAACCCGGCTACGGACACCTGACCCCTTGGAGTCTGTAAAAGTGATGGTTCGAGTGCCAATATTCCAAGCAATGCAAATAGAGTTGAAGCCGAAAACCTGCGCGTCCAACGCAATGCAAAATGACTATTTGCCCGCTGAAAACTTGGCTTTGGCATGGTCTTAGAAATAAATAAGAGCAAACAGAAAAAAGAGGAAATCAGGAGGATAATCTTCAGAGAAATAGATAAATCCCTGTGTTTGTGAGAAAGGTTGGTAAGCAATCCACCTCCAAACAAAGGAAAAAGAGGTTTGGCTAAATTTACGGCAAATCCGCTTTTATGCACTGGTTTGTTTCGCTCAAGCAGATGATCAAGCGAACCTTTTCCATAAGACATTGATAATTTGAGATCATCAAGAGCACGATCCACCGCATAGTCGTCACCATCTTTCTGATAAACCGGGTAATTGCTGACAAATCGAAGGATGCCTGATGGATTGCCGGAAAGAAGGGTCGCAGAATAGATGATTTGCAAATTGTGCTCAAATTGAGACTGGATGACCTTCTTCTCCTCCATCATTTCAAGTAATTCAGTTCTTGATTTCTCTCTCTGGTCCATCGGTATCAAGCCGGATTTCCTGGTTACTTCTTTAATTTTTCCGATGCTGGAAGATAAAGGCCGGTTAAGCATGCGAATAAGGGCAGCAAGATCAAAAACACCCTGTAGATTAGGACAACTCTGGGTTAGTTCTGCCATTTGAATCAGATTCATTTTGCGAGCCAGTTGATGAGCGGACCAATAGAACGAACGAATTCTTTCCTTGGAGGCATGATCACCATCGAGTGCCTTCTGGGACAATCGACCGATTTCGAATGCAGTGTCAGCAGAGTAATAGTCCTTTTCAATAGACATGGCAGTACCGACCATCATGGGGACGAGGATAGGATAAGGCAGCCATCTGCCATGGCTTTCCATAGTTCCCTCAGAATTAATAATCCCTCCGATGATAACCGCATATCCACCATCATTGGTTCGACCGAGCTTAAGCATGACCGAACGGTCTGCCAGATCACGAAAATCTAGCCCAGTAGGCAAAGAAAAATTGCCATCAAACTTGCGGATATTTGTCTCCGTTCCTTCCTTTCGGACATCAAACCATTCTGCACTGCCAGAGAATTCAGCCAATCCGATTTTTGCTTCGGCCAAGCAAAGATCCCGGACTTCTGCCTCAGTCAGATTCCCTTCGAATACATCAGGTCCTCTCAACCCCACAGAAAGCAAAACCTTACGACCAGCAAAAAAAGGGTAATCTGTAAGTTTAGCCACCTTTACACCCGGAAAGGCAAAAACCAATGGCTCATTCATTAGCTTCGTCCAAAAAAAGCCAGGCCTGCCATCGACTGGTATGGAACGTAATAGGGCCTGTACATTATCGTTGGAGCTTTTATCTCGTAAACGGTCCCATAAATCTCCCCTGGAAGTGGCCCGATTATAGACAAAAAAAGCCTGGTATCTGCCACGATCTAGGTTGTATTTATCGAGTCCTCCAAAATAATCATTAAAAGTCAGCATATCGAAGATGCTACCCCCACCCGATATGGAAAGTTCCGGGTGTGCTTTCTTCTTTGCTTCAATCGCATCAGAAAATTCCTGCCTTTTATTGAGAGAAGCGAGGGGAAGAAGCATCTCCGCAGGGCCAACATTATTTTGACGCAATTGCCTGAGCATCTCATCGTCCAAAGTCTTGGTGTTATCCCCAATATCTGCCAATGAACGCTCTGAAACCGTTGCAAAATAAACGGGGGAACCCAAGCCGAGAACTCCGAGAATTACCGCCAATGGAAGAAATATTACTCCGCCGATCCTGAATTTATTTTCCATGTTGATTTGAATTGTCATTTATTTCGGATTCATTGATCCAATGCAATTGCAATTTAAGCATCAACGCATTTAGTCATAATAAATATTATAGATGAGTTTAAAAATTCGATATTTTGGGGAATCTGTACTTCGGGAAAATGGGAGGAAAGTGGAAAATTTTGATGATGAATTGTCCAAACTTTCTCAAGATATGCTTGCCTTGATGCATCAATCTGATGGCATCGGACTTGCCGCCCAGCAGGTTGGTCTGGCTTTACAATTTTGCGTGGTTGAGGTACCCGATCATCCGGATTATCCTATTGCCTGCATTCTGGATGGAAAACCACTCTCGCCATCCCTAATTATGCCGATTTCGCTGGCCAATCCCGTAGTCAATATACTTCCAAGTGATGAATACTATTACGAGGAAGGTTGCTTATCCTTCCCTGGCATCAACGCTGATGTTGCCCGCCCCGAAAGAATTTCCGTAACTTATCAGGATCTGGATGGTGTTGAGCATTTGCTTGAGTGTGACGGTTTGCTTGCACGCTGTATCCAGCACGAAGTAGACCACTTAAATGGAATTCTATTTATCGATCGGATGGAAAAAAAGACATTCGCGGAAATCAAAAAGGAAGTACAGGCACTCAAGCGGGAAACGAAGGAAAATAGAGGAAAAAAAGAGTCCATTTAGCCATATCCGAGCGAATATTGAAAAGAAACACAAAGCAGGGAGAAGTAATTTCATTGGTTCTACAGTCGGCCGGTCGCCCCCTGACACCCCTAGAGTTACATCAGTTAGCCTTAAAAAGAATTCCCCGACTGGGGATTGCCACGACTTACCGTCATTTAAAATCTCTGACCGATTCCCGAAAGGCAGTTGGGGTGGACTATCCAGGGCAACCCCCACGCTACGAATGGGCAGACGGTAAGGACAAGGTCCACTTTTCCTGCCGTTCCTGCAATAAACTCTTTGCTCTCGAGGATACGACGGGGGATGACCCTCCGGCCAAAGTGCCTAGAGGTTTCGTGGTACAGGGTTTCGAAATAATGCTTTACGGTATCTGTCCCGAGTGCGGGTAAAAAATGGACCTCAGAAAGAATAGTTTATTCCCCCGAACACAGCTCTTCCAAGGGCCGGGTATGCATGTACCTCCTCGTAATCCTTATCAAACAGGTTTTCAACTCTGCCAAAGAGCCTGATGTTATTTCCGAATTTTTTCGAAGCATAAATCCGGGTAAGCCAATAATCGTCACCCGATATCCAGAGAGCAGGCCACGAAGAAAAATCTTTCTCCATCAAGTTTTTTCTCAATGTACTGCTTATGCCAATTTTTGAACCCTCCTCGGACCATTCCATTCCGATAGTTCCAGAATTTTCCGCTCTCCGATCCAAAAAGTTCTCTCCTGTGGTAAAATTTTCAGCTTCCAGAATTGTCCAAGACAAAAAACCATTTATGGAAGCCGATATTTTAGCCTCCGCACTCACCTCCATCCCCTTGATATTTACTTTGCCAACATTGGTATTGGGCACACCAAATTCAATGAGTTGCTCAATATCACTTTCAAAGAAAGTAATCTTTCCGAGATAGGAGGATTCTTCACCAGAAAAACTTGCCCCAAACTCTTTGGTCTCCATCTCCTCTGGTTTTAAATCTGGATTTCCACTTCCGGGAAAGTAGAGATCATTACCGGTGGGCGGAGAAAATCCATTACTCCATCTGCCGTAAAATGTAACTCGTTCATTAGCATGCCACTTGACGGAGAGGCTAGTCATAACTGGGCTGTCAGCGAAAAAGGAATGCTCTTCCAGCCTCATTCCTGCAGTCCACTCAATCCAGTCATTTGGGACCCAGTCAATTGATCCATGGATAGATTTTGTGGTTCTTTTTTGATCAATCACTGCATCCTTTTTCATTTCAAATTTTTCGCTCAAGTAAGCAACGCCACCCCTCCATTTAAAATATTCAGAAAGATTAATCCTGTGTAATATTTCTGTTTGATGTTGCTCAGACTTCCCGACCGTTTGGTAGGTCCCCCAACTGCCTGCGGTATAACTGTCCACCCAGTCTGCACCATAAGCATAGTGGGCTTTGATTTCCCATAGATCATCGCTAAGCATAATGCCAGGGGAAATCAGATAGTTGTAAGAATTCTGATAATCAGATGAACTCGGATTATATTCTGCACCAGGTAAATCAAGATCGCTCTTAAATCCAGTACTTACGAAATCAAATGATAATCCGTCGGTAATATTTTTTTGGAACGAAACCGTTCCTCCATTTGTGTAATATCCTGCATTCGCAAGATCATTTTCAGTTGTGAAAATATTTCCACTCCATCCCAACCTCCAATTTTTTCCTCTAATCTGCTGATTGAGACTTGCCCTACCAGTTTCAAAGCTCCCCCCTTCCAGGGTAATTGTTCGACCAGCAGTTTGTTGATCCTGAAAATTTGAGGAACGCAGGGAAACCGCAGCCCCTATCCCCTCACCTCCGTACTGCAAAGTGGAGGGTCCACGCATCACCTCGGTCGAGGAATAACCAGCCACACTCAACTGCCCGAGATTGTAAAGACCTGAGAATCCTCCACTTAATTTCCTTCCCTCCAAAAGAAAGACAGTATGATCGCTCTGGCTCCCCCTGCTGTAAAGTGATGTCTGTGCACCTGCTTGTCCAGTTCGTACGATCAACATTCCAGGAACCGAGCGCAAAGCATCAGCCAATAGATAAACCTGCCTTTGCTCTAGGTCCTCGCCCGAAATTCTGGAAACCCAGGGTGATGCCTCACTGAGTGGTTGAAGTTCCCGTTTTTCAACCACCACCATCGGTTCAAGCTCGCCGTTAGCAAATAAAATATTGAAAAACCATGCACTTACAGTCCAAGGAGTTATTAGTCGGATCATCGGGTTAATTGATAATCGATTCTCATTAGCAGGCAATCTGGAACCGTTATCAGGAACTTTTTTTTTCATTTCTTAACCATTAATTCATTTACACATTCGACTTCAGCTGAAACCGTGCTTACAAGGATCAAATGTTAATGTGGAAATTAGTGAGCGGGTTCCTAGTTACTTCAATAATCTGTTCACGGTTTCTTTACTCCATGGAATTTGATTTCCAGCCACTGTCTTCTCTTTGCAGGATAGAAGTTAATTTATCCACGGGGTTTGGGAGCGGTTCTATTCGCGGAACCTTTGGAAAGATGAAAGGCAACCTTTATTTTTCTCCTGAAAATCCCGAAAATACTAAGGGTAATTTTGTTCTTGCGGCCCGGTCCCTGCGGTTCGGGTACCCTAAAGTTGCCTATGATACCCATTCTCCGGACTGGCTTGATTCAGCCAATCATCCTACAATATCGTTCGAATTAAACCGACTTTCCGATTTTGCCTGGCACGGTAAAGAATTAAGGACTGAAGCCAACGGCATTCTTATAATCAAGGGAGTTTCTAAGGCGGTAAAGATGCCCCTTTCCATTCACTATTTCAGGGAAGAACGTAGAAAATATGAAGGGAAAATGGGAGATTTAATAAGACTCGATGGAGTATTATCCATACCCAGGTCTCAGTTCAGTATGTCGCCAGGCAGTAACCTAGATGTGATCGAGGAAATGATCGATATAAAAATCTCCATAACCGGAGCATCCGACAGGGTAAGACCACTGCTCCCCTCGAGATTATTTAGTCAACAGTTTTAATTCAGGCAGAAAATCAATCATCCCCTCCCCCGGTCAGGCTCATCAAAACTTGAAGGATGTAAAAGAAAAGTAGAGCAACTGAGGAAAACAAAGCCAGTGAAGCGGCCACATGCTGATTTGGGGAATAGTGATGTAAAATATTGGAAGTGGTGTAGAGCACGGCCCCAGCAGCAAACAAGACCATCACGGATGCGAAGACCAAGCCCAACGAAAATCCGAAAATTGTACTGCAGACGATTAGTCCAATTGCAACAAATCCTCCAATTGCAAGAATGCCTCTCAAGAAAGAAAAATCTTTTCTAGTAATGAAAACCGTTGCGGTAATTCCACCCACCAGCAGCAGCGTCATCAGAGCGGCACTCGGAATCAGTCCAGAACCTCCGAACATCGTGGCAACAAACAAGAGCGGAAGAAAAACAATCGCTTCTGCAATCACAAACAAGCCTAACCCGAAATACTGCATTTGTTCAGAATTTTCCGAGCGGGCAAGTTTATCCGCAAAATAACCCACTGCCATGAAGAGTCCCATTACAATTAACCAGCTGTAACCGCTGGTCATGCTCATGGCCAGTTTTGCGGCAAAGGGTGAGTTGACTAAATAATACTCCAATCCAATAAAGGCGAGAATGGCTACCGCTAGGTGGGAATAAGTACGCCGGATAAAGGCAGCACGATCAGCGGCTGGACTTTGGGCAGCGGAGAGGGTGAAAACTTGCTCTTTCATAATTGCTTGGGTTTAAGATAAATTTAGATCCAAGTTATAAATTATCTTACTTTTCTTCAAGCAGATCCGAACAGATATTCAACTCATGCGGCTTAATATTGCTATGTTTTCGAGCTTCCCTAGGTTATAAATCTGAGCAGCTCTGTATAACTTTCATCTTACCAACATGTCCAAACTCCCATTTCTAGATCGCGAAAATCATCCTCAATGGTCCAGGCTTTCACCTACCCAGATTAAGCCTGAAGTATCCACTGCCCTCCAACGGGCAGAAAAAAACCTTGGTTGTATTCGTGCTCTTAAAAATGGGGAGTATACTTTTCAAAACACGATCAAAGCACTGGAACAAGCAACCATTGACCTGGATCATGCCTGGGGACTGGTTTCGCACCTCGACGCAGTTTGCAATTCCCCGGAGTTACGAAATGCCCACAACGAAATGTTGCCAATGGTATCCGCTTTCGGGGCAAAAATTCCTCTGGATCCAAAACTTTGGCAGTCCGTGCGTTCTTTTTCGGAGAGCGAGGAAGCCAAAAGTCTTTCACCCATTGATCAACGATTGCTCGAGGAAACCCTGGCAGACTTTCGTGAAGCGGGGGCCGATTTACCTGCAGATAAAAAAGATCGGCTTGAGAAATTATCTTCCGAGCTTGCTCAGGTGACTCAACAATTTTCCGAGCAGGTTTTGGATGCGACCAATGCCTGGCAACTGGAGATCAAAGATGAATCCAGACTGGAGGGACTTCCTGAAACCGCAAAAGAAGCTGCCCGTCAGACCGCCATTGAAAAACTGGGGAAGCAGGAGGGAGGAAACGCCTGGATTTTTACCTTACATGCTCCCTCTCTATTACCTGCACTCCAATACCTGGACGATGATGAGTTGCGTCAGCAAATCTGGTCCGCCAGCGATGCACTCGGATGTACCGAACCCTATGACAATAAAAATTTGGTGGCAGAAATTTTAAGGTTAAGACAGGAAAAAGCCGAAATCCTTGGAAAAACCGACTTTTCCGAAGTCGCACTTTCTAGAAGAATGGCAAAGTGTGGAAAAAATGCGGATCATTTTATTTCTGAACTCCACCAGAAAACCCTTCCATTTTTTGAAAGAGAAAACAAGGAATTGGAAGATTACAAAGCGGAAAAGACAGGAAAGGAATCTTGCCTGCTTGAACCCTGGGAAGTGGGCTACTGGGCAGAGAAGCTTAAAAAAGAACGCTATGATTTTGATGACGAGGACCTGCGCCCATTTTTCCCCATCAAATCAGTGATCAATGGAATGTTTACCCTAGTCACCAAAGTATTTGGTTTAAAAATTGTCGAGCGTTCCACTTTTTGTGAAGGAAAAAGCTCCCAAAAAATCGACGGAGATGATCAACCGGTAGAGGTATGGCACCCGGAAGTCCGCTTTTATGATCTTTTCGACTCGGACAGCCAAAAACTCATGGGATCGTTTTATGCTGATTGGCACCCAAGATCAAGCAAACGGGCTGGGGCGTGGATGAATTACCTTAAAACCGGCGAACCTAATGAGAAGAATGAATGTACCGCCCACCTTGGTCTGATCTGTGGTAACCTGACCGCCCCTACTCCGACCAAACCCGCCTTGCTTACCCATTACGAAGTGGAAACTATTTTTCATGAATTCGGCCATCTTTTGCATCATCTTTGCGGCGAGGTGCCCCATCGTAGCCTAAACGGGGTTAATGTGGCCTGGGACTTTGTTGAACTTCCTTCCCAAATTATGGAAAACTGGTGCTGGGAACGTGAAAGCCTGGATTTATTTGCCCGCCACTATGAAAGCGATGAACCCATTCCGGAAGATCTCTTTGCTAAGATGATCCGGGCAAAAAACTTTATGGCTGGCAACTCTATGATGAGACAACTGGCATTCTCAAAGCTTGATCTCATACTCCATCGTACCCTTGCCCATGATATTCCTGAAAATTTAGAGGAGTCCTTGCAGGATCTATTGTCAGAATATTTCCCAAAGCGCAAAACCAGGCCCCGTACCATTGCCCTTCGCTTCAGTCATTTATTTGGTAACCCCATGGGCTATGCCACCGCTTATTACTCCTACAAATGGGCTGAGGTCTTGGATGCAGATGCATTTACTCGTTTTCAAAAAGAGGGCATCATGAACGCAGAAACTGGCCGTGCGTTCCGGGAATCCATATTAAGCAAAGGAAATTCACGGCCGGCCGATCAATTATTTCAGGATTTCATGGGGCGTCCGCCTGATTCAAACGCCCTGCTAATTCGAAGCGGGCTCACAGAAAATAGCGTCTAATCTCATAGGTTTTATGTCTACCAAACCACAAGTTCTTGCCTGGATCACCTGTGACAGTGTGTATGTTGATCCCGCCACTGGAAAACATACTCTCTTGGGAATATTTTCCAGTCTGCGGGCCAAGGAATTCCCCGTTGTTCATCCTCGGATGGTCTGGTTTCTCTCTTTTTCAGACCTTACAATAGGCAAGCATAAATTAAAGATGACCATCGGTTTGCCCATGGCGGAGGAGGAACCACGCACTATTATAAACCGGGAATTCGAATCACCCGGTCCCCAACACCGCATCAACCTGATTAACGATATTCACCGGTTGAAATTCGAAGAACCCGGAAATTATTCAATTCTTATCGAAATCGATGAACAAGTAGTTTTGGCAAGCACCTTTCCCATAATAGAAGTTAAAATGCCCTCCTGATTGAGGTGGTGTTTCTTTACCGCTTGTCTCTTGCATCAAACTATCCAAAGAGATAAATCTTTTGCTTATGCCAGATTTAATTGCATCCGATTCTTCTGAGTCATCCCCATTGTTGGTGGTTGGTTCGGTCGCTTTTGATAATGTCATCACTCCTCAGGCAGAACAGGAAAGAATTCTGGGAGGTGCCGCATCTTATTGTTCATTTGCTGCCAGCTATTATACCCAAGTTCGCATGGTTGGGGTGGTTGGGAATGATTTTGGTGAATCCGATCTGGATCGCCTCCGCACGAGGGGAATCGATTTGGAAGGAGTTAAGCGGGATGAATCTGGCCCAACTTTTTTTTGGAAAGGTAGATACCACGAAAACTTCAACCGCAGAGACACCCTAGATATCCGCCTGAATGTTTTTGAAAACTTTCGACCGGATTTACCCGAATCCTATGTTGATTCAGACTATGTGCTTTTAGGCAATATTCATCCTGCACTGCAAATGCATGTCCTCGATCAATTATCGGGAAATTCCTTTGTGTTGGCAGATACCATAGACCTGTGGATCGAGACAGAGCGTGAGGCCCTGCTCAATTTGATTCGAAAAGTCAGCCTCTTTGTGATCAATGATTCAGAGGCCGAAGAACTGACGGGTGAGTCCAATGTAATCCTGGCAGGTAATAAACTTCGTCAGATGGGACCCAGCAGTGTGATCATAAAGAAAGGGGAACATGGTGCGGTTCTTTTTCACGAACAAGGATTATTCGCCCTTCCTGCTTACCCGGTTACCCAATTACACGATCCAACCGGTGCAGGAGATTCCTTTGCAGGTGCTTTGATTGGCCGGCTTGCATCGCGCCAACGAACCGACTTTCCTGCAATCAAAGAAGCTATGCTCTATGCCACTTGTACCGCAAGTTTGACAGTTGAGGCTTTTGGATGCGACCGGTTGGAATCGGCAGGGAAATCTGTGATTGAAGAGCGGGTGGAATTGCTTAATCAATTAATTTCCGTTGCCTGAAAAAGTTGCTAATTTCCGGATCTTTTTATCATTGCCCTTGTGCTTCTTGTTTTAGTTTGGGCAATCCAGGTGACCTTTGTTTTTGCCTGTTCCCATAAAAAAGATCATCCTTCCAAACTGTAGAAGATCCTGCCCAATCTGATAATGCGATCAGAATTGCCCGATCCAATAAAAATTAGCCTCCTGCCAGAAGATGGCGGCAAGGAATTTAACCGGTTAATTTTTGAAAGCAGTCCCTATTTACTTCAACATGCACGAAATCCGATTAATTGGAGGCCGTGGAGAGAGGATACCCTTCAACTTGCCCTTACTGAGGATAAACCAATCTTTCTGTCCATCGGATACACCACTTGTCACTGGTGCCATGTAATGGAGAAGGAATCCTTTGAGGATATTGAGGTCGCTCAACTACTCAATGCAGATTACATCTGCGTAAAAGTCGACCGTGAGGAAAGGCCAGATCTCGACAATGTTTACATGTCTGTCACCCAAATGATGACTGGGCGTGGAGGATGGCCCATGACCGTGATTATGTCTCCCGAGAAAATTCCCTTCTTTGCAGGCACCTACTTCCCAAAATCTTCAATGCTGGATTTACTTCCCCACTGTGCCCGGATATGGAGAGAGGATCGTGAGAAAGCCGTTGAAGTAGGCCGTGCAATTATCGATAGTTTGAAAAAGACTCAGGCGAGTCAGGCAGGAGGAGACCTAAATTCCACTCATTTGGATCATTGCTTCGAATCCTTATCCATCGCCTATGACCCAGTGCATGGTGGATTTGGTCAGCGACCCAAATTTCCCACTGCTCATGCCCTTTCTTTTTTACTCCGTTATTACCATAGAACCGGCAATAAAAAAGCCCTTAAAATGGTAACCCATACACTGCGACAAATTCGATTGAGTGGAACCTATGATCAAATTGGCTGGGGTATTCACCGATATTCAACCGACGAAAAATGGCTTGTCCCTCACTTTGAAAAGATGCTCTACGACCAGGCACTTTTTACAATTGCCTGTATCGAGGCTTATCAGATCACCAGGGATTCATTTTTTAAGGAGGCTGGCGAACATACCCTTAGCTATGTTGACCGTGAACTGTCCTCGCCACAAGGCGGGTTCTACTCAGCTGAAGATGCGGACAGCGAAGGGGAAGAGGGAAAGTTTTATCTCTGGACCACTGAAGAAATCCACAGCGTTTTGGGCACCGAGGAAGCAAACTTCTTTATCCAAATATACAACTTTGAAAAACCGGGAAATTACCTGGACGAAGCAACCCGTCAAAAAACCGGTTCTAATATTCCTTATCTCGGTGAGACATTTTCTGAATTTGCACAAAAAAATGGTCAGGATGCTGATGAACTCTCTGAAAAGATGGAAAGGATGCGTTGTCAACTTTTCAAGGCACGGGAAAAAAGAATCCACCCACAGCTTGATGACAAGGTATTGACTGACTGGAATGGTTTAATGATTTCTGCCTTCGCCCGGGCAGGACAGGCTTTTGATAATTCCGATTATATCAAGCGTGCTAAAAAAGCTGCTGATTTTTGTCTGAATAAACTTCGCCAGCCAGATGGCAGATTGGTCAAGCGCTGGCGGTTAGAAAAATCTGGCTTACCTGCTCATCTAGACGATTATGCATTTCTCAGCCAAGGATTACTCGATCTTCACCAAGCTTTGCAGGACCCAGAATATCTTCTACATGCCAAGGAGCTAACCGATCTGGCTCGGGATCTTTTTGAAGATCATGCAACCGGTGGTTTCTTTCTTACTGCCAAAGATGGCGAAAAATTATTAACCCGCCCCAAGGAAATTTATGATGGAGCCATCCCTTCCGGCAATTCAATCATGGCAATGAATCTTGCAAGACTCTGGAAACTTACTGGATGTACAGAATATCAGAAGAGTTTAAACCATTGCTTTTCCGCTTTCTCTGGCTTTCTATCATCCCATCCTTCCGGAGCAGAAAATCTTCTTCATTCCCTCGCTTTCTTGCTACATCCTCCCTATGAAATTGTCATCAAGGGCAATCCCAAATGCTCTTTTGCACGGTCTATTTTTAAGGAGGTAAACCACAGATTTCTTCCTTTTAAAACCCTGCTTCATTTGCCTCCAGATCAGGTTGATTCCAGGCTACTCAAAATTGCCCCTCATCTTTCCTCATTTAATTCGGCTAAATTGACCACTTTTTTTCTTTGCCAAGATTTTAGTTGTGAACAGCCCCAAACCGAATTTGGTCAGATCAAACAAGTGTTGGACCGATTGGAAAATTCTCTAAAGGGTTAATTTGGGGTATATGCTTTTAAAATTAGCCTTTTTCTGCTGAAGCAAGCAGGGTTTCAAAAAAAGGTTTCTTTTTTTCCTTGGCCACCACTTCAACTTTTACACCACAAAAACCCGCATCCCCAATCATCCGGTAAAGCTCATTTTGTCCAAAGCCTAGCCAGTGATCCCCATACAATTCACGGGCTTTTTCAAACTGGTGCTTTTTTAGATCGATCACAATTAATTGACCGCCAGGCCTGATCACACGAAAAGCTTCAGCCAGAGCAAATTCAGGCCTTTGTGCATGATGCAAGGATTGACTCATGAGGGCTAGGTCCACACTGTTTTGGGCAAGGGGTATCTTTTCCAGATCTCCAAGTTTATATTCCAAATTTGCCAAACCTTTTCGCTTTGCCAAATCAGTACCTAAACGAACCATACTTTTGGAACTATCCACACAGATCACCTTCTTTGCCCGGTCCGCAAGAAGCTGAGAAATCATCCCTTCCCCAGCACCCAAGTCGACAATGGTAATCGCAGGAACTAAGCGGAAAAGGAAATGTCCGATCGCCTCCCAGGTTCTGCCTGGCACATAATTTTTTCCCAAGCGTTCTGCCACTTCATCAAAATATCGCTCAGATTCGCGCCTCCTACGATCCAAAATTCGGGAAAGTGCAGACTGATCACTTTCCCAGAATTCCTCATCCGATTCCCCGGATATAGCCAATCGGATTAATTCAAACTTAGGTGATGAATCAATATGCAGAGCGTAATAAGTCCGCTTTCCGTCCTTGCGGTCGGACACCAAATCATTTCTTCGTAATAGTCCGAGGTGGGAAGAAATGCGAGATTGTCCCATTTCCAAAATTTCCTGCAATTCTGCAACCGATAACTCCTCCTGACCAAGCAATCTTAACATGCGCAGTCGGGTGGAATCGGACAGAACCTGCAAAACCTCGGTAATTTTCATCAGTAGAGGTAGTAGAGTTCCCTAGCCTACACCGCAAGGTAATCCGAATTTGTTAGGTCTTTCCTTTGTATGGATAGATCTATTGTTCTGGGTCAGGCATTCAGGGACTGCCCGTAAAAAGAAAATTATTTCTGGTCTACCCAGCGGCTCAATCCTTCAATGACCAAAGATTGTTCATTTCCCTCAATATCAATCTGGACATCATCACCAACCTTTTTACCAAGTATGCTCTGGGCCATAGGTGTGAGGTAAGAGAGAAGGTTATTTTCGGGGTCACTATCCCAGGCACCGAGAATGGTGTATTTGATCTTTTCGCCAGATCCAAGATCCTTGAGCTCAACGACTGATCCAATCCCGATCGTATCTGTTGGTGCCTCCGTGAAATCTGTGGATTTCGCACGCATCAAATCTGCCTGTAATTCAGCCTGGCGGGCAAGTAATACCTTTTGGTCGTCTTTAGCCATATGATACTCTGCATTTTCCTTGAGGTCACCCAACTCTCTGGCCTTTTCAATAGCTAAGGAGTTCTCAGGAATCTTTTCCTTGGTAATTGTTTCAAGGTCTGCCAGCTTGCGGTCATAACTTTCCTTGGAAACGATCAGGGTTTCATCAATTGCAGCACCGCCAGAAGAGGAGGTATCCTTGCTTTGTTCGCCATCCAGCATCGATTGAATCTTGGGGAATTTTTTGATAAAGCGTGCCAGTAAGGACCGCTTGGTAAGATCTTCAAAGCCAGGATTAAGAATCAATGCCTGAGCAAGATCCTTGGCATTTTCTTCCGTTCCTTTCCCAAGAATATCTGCAAGTAACTCACGGTCATCAGACAAAACTTCAGCGAGAGGAATTCTCCGGCTGGTCACATTCTTAAGGGACTCATAATCAATCGCAGAGAATACCGCGGTCAATAACCTAGGATTGATCATCTCGCCAAGTAACTTCTCGAATTTTGAAAGATTGCGGAATTTCAACATCCAAAGAAGAACGGGGGCCTTGAGGCTTTGTTCATCAAGCCATGTTTTAAGCGAGGAAATGAGCAGTTTCGATTCTTCCCGGTCAATTAGAAAATGAGCACACTCGCCAGAGAATTTGACCGTAGTATTCTGTAATAAATGAAGCACCATCTTCTGCCAGTTCTCTGGGTAAGTACGGGCAACAAGATCAAGAAAGCGGGAATGAAATTTTGCCGGCATCAGATCTGCCAAAGCAGGTAGATCATCTTGACACTCCTGCAAAATGGAAGCAGATGTCGGGGCAAGTTTCTCCACATCCTCTTCCACATCCCGGGCAAGGTTGTTACGTACCCAAATCCCATATAAACGATCCGCTTGACTGAGATTTTTTGCTTCCATGATCGCAATAGTCAGATCATGCAGAACTTGAGGTAGATCAGCTTGCAAATCTTCTTTCTCCGCTGACAAATCAAATAATTTTTCAGCTAAGACAATTTTTTCATAGGATCTTTTTTCCTCAAAAAAGTCCTGTAAAATCTCCTGCTCGGGTTTAACCGGTTCATCGCGGAGTACATAGGGCTCATTCTTTTTGTTGGGCACCGCAATGCGGGGATCCTTGATCAGGACTTTTTTGGTGGCTGTCCACCAACGCTTTGCTTTGGCAGCACCAAACATATAACCAAGTATCCTTTCGATTTCCCGGGTTGACATACACCCGTCATTTCCCTGTTCCAAAATTTTAATGATTAATTCAGCCGGTTCTTTCTTGGCAATTTGATCAATTTCCTCGGTATTTTTTCGGTGTTGAGAAAGAATATGGTCCTCAGGCAAGAGATCTAACTTTTCAATACAGAACACTGGGTCCATGGCATGACTGGTGCGTTCATCGTCCTCGAAATCGATAAGGATCATTCCACGGTCCTCATCAAATCCAGAAATAACCCCAAATCCCCAACTGCGATGAATGCAATAAGTACCGGGATTCATGGATTCCAGGACAGGGCGTGAGGATTCAAGAGATGGATCTTTTTCGACAAGACGGTCGATAACTTCAGTATTCATTCAAGCTTGTGTTCAGTTTCAAAGTTTTTGTCCCTGCAATTATTAGCATCTAAGCAGAAAATGGCGAGTGAAAAGAAGACTAGTGAGCAGAAACCAGGCTCCTACTTCCGGCAGATTGCTTGACTGCAAACAAAACTACTGCAGGAAAGATCAACCAAATTGCACCGATTAGGTAAGCTAAGGATGATCCATAGCTGAAATAAATGAGCCCGGCAGAGATGGGTCCAATTGATCTGGCGATCGATCCGCAGGATCTAAAAATCCCCAAGTTTATACCCTGCTCTGAATCTTTTGAACTAAGGGATGTAAGAGCCGTCAAAGTTGGACTGATAAGGGCGACTCCGGTAGACATAAGAAAAAGCCCTGGGTAAAAAAAGGAATAGGATTTTGCATATGAAATCATCAAAAATGCAAACACCCCGATAAATATTCCCAAATGAGCCATATTTCTTTCGCCGATCCGGTTGACAAACCTTCTAACCACGAAGCCCTGCACAAGGATCAAGGTACCGCCTATCAGCAAAAACATCTGACCAAGTTCTTTTGGGGAAAAAGAAAATCTCTCAACGGCAAGAAAGGTCAGAGTAAATTCCATTCCTGAAAAAGATACCATGTAGAGCAGGTAGGTCAGACAAGTCCGGCGTGCATCAGAGCTTGTAACTTCACCCATCTTCCATAAAGCCGGAAGAAAAGATGTAGAACTGCTTCTTTTGTCGTGCACCAAAGTTTCCTTAAATCCTACTGCCAGCCATAAAAAATTTATCAATGCCAGACAAAAACTGATCGTTGCTGCGGCCGAAAATGGATGCATGCCAAAGAAAGCCAGTTCAGAGCCGGACCAATCCCATTGGGAAGCTAACCCACCCAGTGCCGGGCCGAGAACAAAACCCAATCCGAAGGCAATACCTACAAATGCCATCCCCTTGGATCGTTTTTCACGGGTTGTAACATCGGCAATTGCCGCAGTTGCCACCGAGATATTCCCCCCAGCCATTCCTCCAATTATCCGGGAAAATAAAAGCAGCCAAATATCGCCAGCCATAATCCACAGAAAGTAACCCATTGCAGTTCCTGATAGGGTAAATAAGAGGATTGGTTTCCGGCCAAAGCGATCCGATAACCCGCCCCAAATAGGAGCAAAGAAAAACTGTAGTACCGCATAGAGTGAGCCCAGTATTCCCCCAAAAATTACGGTTTCCAAACGGAAATCCGGATTTCCCAGAATTGTCTCATGTCCGAATTCCCTCACCCAGATGACAAATTTGGATAGTATCCCCCCTCCCATACTTTCCTCCAAAAAAAGATAGTGATCAAGCATCGCAGGAAAGAGAGGAAAAATGATCGAAAATCCGACCATGTCCAAAAAAATGGTCAGGAAAACAATCCCAAAAACTGAGCGTTTGGAATTATTCACCCACTATCTCCTGATCTCTCCTTCAGGGCCAACCTGACATTCTCGGGAACCAAACCAGTCTCCTGTTCGCCATAGCGGTGAACTTGTTTGATTAATTGAGAGCTTGTAAAGAAATACTTCTGACTGGGCATAAGAAAAATGGTTTCCAAACCGGGATCCAGATGCCTGTTCATCTGGGCCATTTGAAATTCGTATTCAAAATCAGAAATTACCCGTAGTCCCCGCACCAGCACGGTCGCTCCTTTTCTTCGTGCATGTTCAACGAGTAAACCATCAAATAATTCGACCGACACATTGGAGTATGCATCAAGATTTTCCTGCACTAGCTTTACTCTTTCCTCAGGAGGGAACATGGTTCTCTTTGCAGAGTTTCCAGAAGCAACTGCAACTATTACACGCTCAAAGAGACGAGATGCTCGGGTCAAAACATCAAGATGTCCGAGTGTTACTGGATCAAAGGTGCCGGGGTACAGTGCTACAGCCATTATCTCGCTTTTATCCTTAATCCATTAACAAGTCCACAACCAAGGAAACTTTTGGTTATTATTGCAAAGGTGTGGTTAAAGTTCTAAAGAGCCTCTTTTCTGAAATGAATCTGCCAAACCTTCTTACCTTGTCGAGAATTCCATTGATGGTCATCGTGGTTGCCTTGCTTCATCCCTGGAAAGGAGAGCCCATCCCCTGGGCATGGACTATTGCCTTGGTCATGTTCCTTTTCGGGGCATTAACTGATTGGTTGGACGGATGGTTAGCCCGAAGACTCGGACAGGTATCTGATTTCGGAAAATTTATGGATGCACTGGTAGACAAAATATTTACCATGGGAACCTTTGTCAGTCTGCTTGCCCTGGGAATTGTTGGTCTTTGGGCTTTATTTCCAATCCTCTTAATTCTTTCCCGCGAATTTCTGATTACTGGTCTGCGGCTAGTTGCTGCCGCCCAAGGAAAAACCCTGGCTGCTGAAAAAGCAGGCAAAGTAAAAACTGTCATGCAAATTACCTCAATTAGTTTATACCTTGCCAAGGGTGCAATTGTGCACGACCTCTTGCAGTTGAAAATGTGGGAATGCTTGCATACATGGACCACAACTATTGGACAAGCTGCTCAAGTTACCCTCATCCTTGCCTGTCTTCTTACAGTCTATTCCGGTGTCAACTATTTGGTAAAATACTGGAATGTTTTTACAGCGAGTAATTCCTAGGGTCTCTCGGTGAACAAACTGATTCTATTTTTTGCCACCCTAGGACCAGTTGGTACAAAACTTCCCGCCCCTGGGACTATGGGATCGGTATGTGGCACCATCTTCTTTGTATTTCTGACCCTGGGATTAAGTCTATCGCCCCATTTGATTGCTCTTTGCTCCATCCCCCTTTTCATCCTTGGTATTCCCCTATGCTCGAGGGCGGAGATCCTGCTTGACCGCAATGACCCTGGAGAAGTGATCTGGGACGAATTCTGTGTCATACCTTTTATCTTCATTCCCATTCCCGAAGTGTTCGAAAATCCTCCTACAATGGAGACATATATTTGGATAGCAGTTGGTTTTATTCTCTTTCGAATATTTGATATTTCCAAACCGTTAATGATACGCACTGCCCAGAAGCTGCCCCGCGGGCTCGGCGTGATGATTGATGACCTCTTGGCTGCTGCAGTATCTGCCTTGGTCTTATGGGCAGCCAAAACTTTTTCTTTGTCTTTTCTCTAATGAACGATCTAAATCGTCAATGTGAGCGAAGAATCCGCTGAAAATAATCATTCATTTACTCTTGAAGTGAGTAACAAAATGGGCGTACACGCTCGGCCCGCGGCTATGATCGTCAGAATAGCATCTCAATTCTCCGGCGAAATCTGGGTTACAAAAATGGATGGGGAGCGGGTAAATGCCAAAAGCATTATGGGCATTATGATGCTGGCCGCTGCTCGAGGCTCCGAGCTAACCTTCGAATGCACTCAGGAAGATGGTCCCAGTCTCGAGAAGCAGATGTCTGATCTTTTTGCCTCCAAGTTTCAGGACGAGTAAGTATTAGATATTAAGGTTTGGGTTCCTGAGAATTAGGCCTCAGAAAACCGGGCTTCGAAAAAGTTTTTTATCAATTCCTTAACTTCAGAAGGTCGCTTTTTCTTTTCTGCATCAAGGGTGATTTTTTCCACATCATCCTGGGTAAATCGGCGGGCAAAAAATTTCAGCTCAGAGACCATGGATGCCGTAGCACTAAAAGAGTCCAAACCAAGACCAATCAACAAGGGAAGAAAGTGTGGATCTGCCGCAATTTCCCCGCATATGGTCACCGGGACTCCTTTATCCTTTGCCACTTCTGCCACATGTTTAATAGAACGGAGAACAGCTGGATGATGAGGCTCATAGAGAAATGCAATCTCGTTATTTACCCGATCCACTGCCAGTAAATACTGCACCAGATCATTCGTACCGATACTGAAAAAATCAGCCTCTTCCGCCAGCAGATCACAAATTGCCACTGCCGCAGGAGTCTCAATCATACAGCCCACCTTAATTTCAGGGTCATAATCCTGGCCTTTGTTTTTTAGCTCTTCCATTGCCTCCGCAATTAATTCTTTAGCACGCACCACCTCACCAATTCCAGAGATCATAGGTAGTAGAATTCGCACATTCCCATGTGCACTTGCCCGGAGAATTGCACGTAATTGTTCAAGAAAAACTTTGGGATTGCTCAGACAGTATCGAATCGCACGGAAGCCCATAAATGGGTTGGCTTCTTTTTCCTGATTAAGCCCGTTCAGAAGTTTATCCCCACCCAAATCGAGCGTGCGGATAGTCAGGGGATTATCCCCCGATGCTTTTACCATTCTTACATATTCTTCATACTGATCATCCTCGGAGGGTAGAGAATTGGTCCTTAGAAAAATGGATTCCGTACGGTAAAGACCAATTCCAAGACAGTTAAGTTCCCTAGCTTTTTCCACCTCCTCTGGAGTATCCGCATTTGCCCAGATATAAAGTTTTTTACCATCTGCAGTTTGTGCGGGCAGATCGGACTCTTCATCTACCAAATTTAAAAGTTTTCGCCTTTGGATAGCCACTTTCCCATAACGAAACAAAGTAGACTCACTCGGATTAATGATGGCAACCCCCTCAAATCCATCAATTAACAATTCATCTCCTTCGCTTAATCGGTCAGACAAACTGCGTAATCCAACCACCGCGGGTACCCCACTTGCTCGGGCCATAATTACGGAATGACTGGTTTGACCACCCGAATCCGTGGCAATACCTAAAATTTTAGAACGATCAAGTGCTGCAGTATCAGAAGGGGTCAGATCCTCCGAAACCAGTATTTTTGGCTCGTCCAGAAATGCAGTTCCAGAGGCGGTGGTTCCAGAAAGACAGCGTTGCAATCTTCTTGAAATATCACGCAAGTCAACCGCACGTTCCCTCAAATATTTGTCCTCCAATTGATCAAAGAAGGCTAGATATTTCCCAGTTACACGATGGACGCACTGCTCTACATTCTCTCCAGACTCTATAATTTCCTTTTTTACATCTTCAATCAATGCCCGGTCTTCGAGCACAAGCATATGGGCATCAAAAATGCCCGCTTCCTTTTCACCCAAACTTTTAGCCACATCTTCACGGATTTTACGAATTTCTGACTTGGTCATTTCCAGGGCTTCCAGAAACCTCTTTATTTCTTCTTCCTGGTCAGACTCGCTTACCTTGTAGGTCGCAACCCTTACTTCATCATGAAGAAAGCGGAAAACTTGACCATGAGCAACCCCGGGAGACGCAGGAATCCCAAAAAACATTAGCTCTGGTTTCTCAATTTTACTCTGAATCATGGCAGAAAATTTTGACCAACCCCATATACTACCTGAATTTCAGGCTTAGGGAAAACAAATTCTTTGACTCATCAAGTGTCGATTTAGTTAATAATCTGGGCGGATTGTACCCATGCATCCTTTCCCCATGCCGAGAATATTTTACTTTTTAAATCTGGGACCCGATCAAATCCATCAGGAATAAACAGAAAACAACAACTCCCACTACCAGACATTCTTGGAATTAAACCAAAACTTGCCTTTAACTGATCAAACATAGCAGGAAAATATCTGTGCTTATGAAAAACCGGCCTTTCCAGATCATTATGCAAAAAGTCGTTAGTAGATAATAAGTTATTTTCCCATTCTTTGATTCGGGTATTTATCCAAGCAACCGAAGAATAATTTTTGTTTTCGGATAACTTCTGATAGCCTTCTACGGTAGCAAGCCCTAGGTTTGGGCGGAATAACAAAATATTCTGGCCAATCAGATTTTGAGAAACTGCTTGATCCATCGAGCGAACCAACTCTCCCCTACCCCGGGCAATACACAGCCCACTTTGAAAGAAGCTCGGACAATCCGATCCTATCTCAGCCGATAATTCAATCAGTTCATCGATGGATAATTTTTTATCACCCAATTCATTTATGGCAAAAAGGGCTGAAACCGCATCGGAACTACCACCGCCTAATCCAGAAAGTGGGGGGATTTTCTTATCAAGCAGTATATCAACTGCCCAGTTCTCCCCGGTCTTTTGAAACCATTTTTTCGCAGCCTGACAGACTAAATTCTGATCATTTTCAAGATCTTCAAATTCCGGGCATTTTAAATTTATACCTTTGCCAGTTTCCCCTCTTCGCAATTCCAGAGTGTCCCCAATGGAAAGTTTTCCCAAGATAGTGGTGAGATCATGATACCCATCCGCCCGTTTTCCTGAAACGGCTAGAAAAAGGTTTATTTTTGCCGGTGCAAATATCCTGACCTGGTTGTGCGATCTCTCTGTAATTCTTTCAATCATTAAACAAATGCAAAATAATTCCTAATAGAATGAGGTGCGATACAAGAATTGAATTGGCTCAAAAATCTCCACGGGCATGATAGACAAAAATGAGCAATCCATCTCCCGAAATTATTTTAGCCCTCGATCTTGAAGACCGTGAGCAAATCAAGCAAGTGCTTCAATCTACTGGTGATCGTTTAAAATGGGTAAAGGTTGGTCTGCAGAGTTTCCTTCGGGATGGTGCCTCGTTAGTTAAGGAACTGGCAGATTCAGGAAAAAAAGTTTTCCTGGACCTCAAGCTTCACGATATTCCCAACACCATGGAGAAAGCTCTTGAAAGTCTTTCAGGTTTACCAGTTGGTATGATTACCCTGCATGCCTGTGCCGGTCCCGAGGCTCTCGACCGTTGCTCAAAGTTTGCCCAGGAAAACATGCCCGGCGTAACCCTGCTGGGTGTAACCGTGCTTACATCCACCAACCAAAAGGGTCTGGAGGCGATTGGTATAATGGATCCGGTTGAAGAGCAAGTCATACGCCTTGCTTCGCTTGCGGTTGAACAGGGAATTGGTGGCATTGTTTGTTCACCACTCGAACTTCCACATCTGCGCAATCTATTGCCAGCGAAGACCGCTTTAGTCACTCCTGGAATTCGCCCGGCAAATGCCGATGCAGGAGACCAAAAACGAATCATGACTCCCCGTCAGGCAATGCAGGCCGGTGCAAACTATCTGGTAATTGGTCGACCAATCCTAGCCGCAGCTGATCCAAGGATTGCACTAGACCAAATCCTTGACGAACTTTCCGATTAATACGATATGGTTGGTGCACTGCTTTTAGCTGCGGGTAAAGGAAACCGAATGCAGGGCAAAGTGGAGGACAAACTCCTCCACCCAATCGGCAATTCAAATGCATTTATGCTATCCTGCCAGGCTTTTTGGCTGACAAATGAAGTGGACTCCCTGGTGATTGTTTACAAAGACGAGACCCAACTGGCAAAATTGAAGGGATTCCTGGAGCAATTAAGCGATAAATGCCCCCAATCTAAAAAAAAGGCAATATACTGGGCACAAGGTGGTCAAGAAAGGCAGGACTCGGTCTGGACCGGCCTCTGTAAATTCCCGGAAGAAATCACACATGTATTGGTGCATGACTGTGCCCGCCCCTTTATTCGTCCACAAACTATTTCCCAAGCAATTGAGCAAATTCTTTTGGACCGTGCAATCACCGTGGCCAGACCCCTAAAGGACACTTTAAGACAGCGGATTAAGCACTCCACTGACCCCATTTCCCCCAGCCCTACCCGCACGCTTGACCGCACCAACCAATGGTTAATGGAAACACCTCAGGGAGCTCCAAGAGATTGGCTTGTCGAGGGAATCAACCAAGCCCGCACCGCCGGAATTTTGATTACCGATGATATGGCAGCCATAGAGTTGATCGGTCTCCCAATCGGCATGTTGGAACCGGATTATCCAAACCCTAAAATTACCACTCCAGAAGATTTCTCTTACGCTGAATTTCTCTTAAAATCATGAATAAACCAAACATTCGCATCGGACACGGATTTGATCTTCACCGATTGGTCGAAGGCAGAAAATTGATTCTTGGAGGAGTTGTAATTCCTCACCATCTTGGACTGCTCGGTCATTCAGATGCTGACTGTTTAATTCATGCACTCGCCGACGCCATCCTGGGAGCTCTTGCTCTTCCAGATATAGGACATTATTTCCCTGACAATGATCCCTCCAACCGCGACCTCGATTCCTCAATTATTCTAAAAACTGTCATGGATTTGGCCAGAGGCAGGGGTTTTTTTGTTGGTAATGTCGATCTAACGGTGATTGCCCAGCGACCAAAACTTCAAGAGTTTTTGCCAGATATCCGTAAAAATCTCTCTTCAATCCTAGAAATCTCGGGAAGTTCTATTGGTCTTAAAGCCACGACCCATGAAGAGATCGGATCACTCGGACGGGGGGAAGGAATTGCCACCCACGCAGTTTGCTTGTTATTTCAAGACTGACTTCAACTAGGGAATTTACATCCCTGCATGCTAGAATGCTAGAATCAGGCAGGAACTAACTGATCAGAAAAAAAACGCTCTATTTCAATCTGAGCATTTTCAGGACTATCAGAAGCATGGACCACATTGCGCATACGATCAGTCCCCAGATCCCCACGAATTGTACCCTTTGGAGCAGTAGTCGAGTCGGTTGGCCCCAAAAGATCACGTACTCCCTGCACCACATTTTCTCCCTCCAAAATTATTGCCAATACCGGACGTGAACTCATGAATGATGCAATCTCAGGAAAAAAAGGCAAATCGGCAACATGAGCATAATGCTCATTAAGCAACGCATCATCCAATTGCACCATACGGGTGGCTACAATGCCGTAATTCTTTTCTTCGAAGCGTGAAATAACCTGTCCAGCTACTTGTTTTTCCAAGCAGTCGGGTTTAAGAAGTATCAATGTTCTTTCCATATTGGGGTAATTAAAAGTTTACTTTAAACAACTGAATGTAAAAGGCGAGTCGATTACACCTTTCTGTCGGAAAACCAGTCTAATTATGAATCGGGCTTTTCTTCCTCTTCCTCCTCAGGGGAAGAAACGCTAACTTTCTTTTTTGTTTTTTTGGATTGCTCAAAACGCAAGCCAATTTCTTCATCCTCATGCAGGAGTACTTTAATCGGTACAGACTTGCGCAAATCTCCAGACAACAAAGCCTCGGCTAGGTTATCCTCGAGGTATTTTTCCACAGCCCGGCGCAATGGACGTGCTCCCAATTTGTTATCGTATCCATGATCTATAAGAAATTCTTTGGCTTCCTTGCTAATTTCGAGCTTTAGCTTACGTTCCTTCAATCGCTCGGATACTTTGTTCAATTCCAAGTCCACAATCGCCCCCATCTGATCCTTGAGCAACTGACGGAATATGACAATCTCGGTCAAACGGTTAAGGAATTCCGGTTTGAACACCTTTTTTGCCTCATCCATTATTTTGTCTTTGATTTTCTCAAAATCCTGCTCAGCATCACCGACCGAGAATCCAAGGGATGTATTACGCTGAAGAATTTCCGCACCAACATTGGAAGTCATAATCAGGATAGTGTTTCTAAAATCTACCTTCCGTCCAAGACTGTCAGTCAATCGTCCATCTTCAAGTATTTGCAGAAGAATTTGAGCAACATCAGGGTGGGCTTTTTCGATTTCATCAAAAAGAATGACTGAATAGGGTTTCCGGCGGATTGCCTCGGTCAATTGTCCCCCCTCATCATGCCCCACATAACCAGGAGGGGATCCAATCATTCGGGAAACCGCATGCTTCTCCATGTACTCGGACATGTCTATCTGGATCAAAGATTCCTGATCTCCAAATATTCTCTCAGATAACACCTTTGCTAGATGGGTTTTCCCCACCCCTGTTGGTCCAAGAAACATAAATGATCCGATCGGTCTTTTGGGATCTTTTAAGTCTGCCCGTGACCGGCGAAGTGCTTTTGCCACTACCTGGGTTGCAAAATCTTGTCCAATTACCTGCTCGCGAAGTTCTTCTTCGAGCTTAAGTAGTTTCTTGCTTTCCTTCGACTCCATCCGGTTGAGCGGAATGCCCGTCCAGTCAGCAACCACCTGGAGCATGTCATCTTCGTTTACCTCTGCTCTGTTTTGTTCGCGGTTTTTCTTCCAGCTTTCCAGCACCCGCTCACGTTTGGCCCGAAGTTTCTTTTCTTTGTCCCTAGCCTGGGCGGCATCTTCAAAATTTTGATCTGAGATGGCATTCTCCTTGAGTGCACATACCTCTTTGATTTCGTCTGATAAGTCCTCGATTTCCTGTGGTCTTTTCATCGACTCCATTCGGGAACGGGCACCTGCCTCATCAATCGCATCAATTGCTTTATCGGGCAAAAATTTACCTGTCACATAACGATCAGTCAGTTTGGCAGCAGCTTCCAGAGCTTTATCGGTGTAAGTAACATTGTGATGATCCTCGTATTTCGAGCGGATACCCTGCAATATTTTGACTGTATCTTCGATCGAAGGAGCATCCACCTTGACTGACTGGAATCTACGATCCAAAGCCGAATCTTTTTCAATGTACTTTCTATACTCAGCCAAAGTGGTGGCACCGATGCATTGCAATTCTCCACGACTGAGTGCAGGCTTGAAAATATTGGATGCATCCATCGCACCCTCAGCCGCTCCCGCACCCACAATGGTGTGAAGTTCGTCGATAAATATAATGATATTCTTGGACTTGCGAAGTTCATCCATCACCGCCTTGATCCGTTCCTCAAATTGTCCACGGTATTTTGTGCCAGCAACCATCAATGCTAGATCGAGGGTAACCACTTTTTTATCGATTAAATTTTCAGGCACTAAACCACCTGCAATCTGCTGGGCAAGCCCTTCTACGATTGCAGTCTTGCCCACTCCAGCTTCACCGATAAGGACCGGATTATTTTTGGTCCGGCGGCAAAGCACCTGAGTGACCCTGCGGATTTCCGAGGCACGACCAACTACCGGGTCCAGTTCTCCCTTCTTGGCAAGTTCAGTAAGATCACGTCCAAATGCCTTGAGGGCAGGAGTTTTTACATCCTTCCCTTTTTCCTCTGGTTCCTCATCTTCTCCACCCACCACGGAAGATTCTTTTTCCTCACTAGATGCAAAATTTGGATCGAGCTCGGAAAGGATTTCATTCCGGCAACGGTCGACATCCACATCCAAAGATTTCAGAACCCGTGCGGCAACTCCCTCTCCCTCCCGCAATAGACCAAGTAAAATATGTTCGGTCCCCACATAACTGTGGTTGAGTGACTTTGCTTCTTTTCCAGCCAATGCCAATACCTTCTTTACCCGGGGCGTGTAGGGGATATTGCCAGAGGGTTTTGCCTCTGGGCCCAGTCCCACCTGCTCATCAACTGCCTGCCTCACCGTATCGAGATCCAGGCCCATTTTTTGGAGCACATTAACCGCTACTCCCTGTCCTAAATTTATCAACCCAAGCAAAAGATGCTCGGTGCCTATGTAGTTGTGGTGGAACCGGTCCGCTTCCTTGCGCGCCAGGGCAAGCACTTGCTGGGCTCTCGGTGTGAAATTGCTCATTGGTTCGGACATGACTTTAGAATATGGAAATGTAAAGGTTAGTCAACTTGGGCGTCCAAGTTTAATTGTGGCATACGGATAAATTCTTTTCTAAGAGTCTCGGCACGCAAACGGTCTCTTTCACCAGGTTCAATAGGTTTGCCTGCAGAAAGCTGCACATGACCTGGTTGCACCTCGATAAACATACGGTCTGCAAGAGCCCGGAATTTATCTGGAAGTAATCCGAAATCTGCAGCCAGACGGATAAGGGATAAATGATCCATTGCTTCAGAACTCTGGATCAGGTAGCAATTCTTGAGCGAACCAACCGCCCGGCTGATTTTATCCACCAGACGCATACCATCATCCTCCATAAGTTTTTCCCGGGCCATTTTTTCCTGGTGCACAACATTTTCTAGGGTGACTTGTAAACGCTCCAGTATTGCCGCTTCTGACTCTCCCAAGGTTTGCTGGTTGGAAATCTGAAAAATACTGCCACTGGCATCCGATCCTTCGCCAAATAATCCACGGACTGCTATACCGAGATGATTGACCGCGTTAATCACTTTATCCATATTTTTGGACATCACCAAACCAGGCAGGTGCATCATTACAGATGCACGCATACCAGTGCCAAGGTTGGTCGGACATGCGGTCAGAAATCCAAGTTGGGAATCAAACGCATAGTCCAGGTTTGTTTCGATTCCGGAATCCAGAGAATCCGCTAATTTCCAGACTTTGTTAAAATCCAGCCCATTGCTAAGCACCTGAATCCGCAAATGATCCTCTTCATTGACCATTACACTGCATGAACGGTCACCAGATAAGACCACACCACCAGACTCGTCTGACTGGGAAAGTTCAAGACTGATCAGATGTCTCTCCACCAAAATCTGCCGGTCCAGTTCACTTAATTCATCCAGTTCTACAGAAGTACTTTCTTTTAAATTTTTTACCTTTTCAAGTGCTTGCATACACTTGGAAAGGACTGCCTTTTTTTGCCCGGAATGAGCACGACCAGGGAAAGGAAATTCCCGGAGATTTCTCGCTAATCTAACCCGAGTACTCAGAGCGATAGGACAAGGTTTGGGTGCCTTGCCCTTGGATTTTGAAAAAAAGATATCGTGAAACAT
>JAYODK010000013.1:27755-34068 GCA_038106225.1 Opitutales bacterium
AAATCCTGATGAGTGGTGCCACAACTTTCGCAGGTCATTGCTGCGGTGGATTCATCCATTTTGGGTTGATCATCCAAAAGATTACCAATCGATAAATTATCAGGATTAGTCACCCCTTTTTCCTGAGCGCAACTCTCGCACAAATCCATCTTATGCATTTGACCATTAATTATTTGCGTCAAATGCACAGTAGCTTGGCTATCACAATGATGACATTTCATAAGTTTTTAAAATGTATTAAATCCTTGTTCAATATACATTGCACACACGAAAATTACAACGCAGATGACGCGCCAAAAGTGAACAGGAAAATAGTTATGTGCTTTTTAATCAATCCGCCCCACCTAGATGCAAACCATCGTTTTTCACAGTCTCCCGGAATGAACTGATTAATCTCTTGGTAAGTTCTCCGGGTTTACCATCTCCAATCGGACGATGATCCACCTCCACACAGGGAATTACTTCCGCAGCGGTACCGGTAAGGAAACATTCATCCGCAATCCACAAATCATAACGGGTAAGGGCTTGTTCATTTACTGGCATACCCATACCCTCAGCAATTTCCATAACTGCTGCCCGGGTGATCCCCCGCAACGAACCAGCATCCAAAGGTGGAGTGTAGAGCGTGCCTTTGCGGATAATAAACACATTATCTCCGGTACACTCAGCGATTTCACCTTTGTCATTAAGCATTAATGCCTCGAGATACCCCACTCTCTTGGCCTCAATTTTGGCCAGTATATTATTTAAATAGTTCAGGCTCTTTACCGCAGGAGGCAGAGCCGAGGAATTGATCCGCCGGGTGGGCACCGAGATAATTTTGAGCCCATTTTCATACAATTCCTCCGGATAGAGTTGTATATTATCCGCAATAATGATCACGCTCTGCGGACCACATCCATCAGGGGTCAATCCGAGATGACCGGGACCACGGGTGACAATCAAACGGATATATCCATTTTTCAGGTTATTTTGCCGGCAGGTTTCACATACCGCCTCGGCAAATTTTTCCCGGCTCATTGGCATCTCTAAAAGAATGGCCTTGGCAGAGTGCTCCAGACGCTCCAGGTGTTCATCCAGTTTGTACACGCATCCATCATACAATCGGATTCCCTCAAACACCCCATCCCCATAAAGCAAGCCATGATCAAAGACGGAAATCTTTGCGTCTTCTTTCTCTACAAACTCTCCGTTTAAATAAATTTTCATCTTCGGAATAATTATTTGCAGAAAAGATTCAACCTTGGCGAGCGCCAAGCAAAAATCTTATTCACCGGTTGGCGATGAGATTGTCGACAACCGCCGGATCCGCCAGGGTTGAGGTATCTCCAATCTGATCGGTCTCATTGGTGGCAATCTTGCGCAAAATCCGGCGCATAATCTTGCCCGAACGGGTCTTGGGTAAAGCTGGTGCCCAGTGGATCACATCAGGAGTGGCAATCGGACCAATCACCGAGCGTACCTGCTGTTTTAATTCTCCACGCAATTCCTCATTATAATTCTGTCCGGCATTGAGGGTAACATAGGCATATATTCCCTCCCCTTTAACCTCGTGGGGAAATCCAACCACTGCGGCCTCTGCAACGGAAGCGTGTGCAACCAGTGCACTTTCCACCTCCGCCGTGCCCATACGGTGTCCGGATACATTGATCACATCATCCACCCGGCCGGTGATCCAGTAATATCCATCCTCATCGCGACGGCATCCATCCCCAGTAAAATAATAACCTTTATACTGGTCAAAATAAGTGTCCTCGAAGCGCTTGTGGTCGCCATATACCGTGCGCATCTGCCCAGGCCAGGGTTCCTCTATCGCCAGTACTCCACTCACACCGTTCCCCTCGATCCGCTCACCAGATTGAGCATCGAGCAGGACCGGTTTTACTCCGAAAAACGGAAAGGTTGCCGAGCCTGGCTTCAATGGGGTCGCACCCGGTAATGGGGTGATTAAAATCCCACCGGTTTCGGTCTGCCACCAGGTATCCACGATTGGACAACGCTCCTTGCCCGCATTGCGGTGGTACCATCTCCATGCCTCCGGATTGATTGGTTCGCCCACGCTGCCAAGTATGCGCAGGCTGGGCATATCATATTTGCTTGGCCATTCCTCTCCAGCGGCTGCAATTGCCCGGATGGCGGTGGGGGCGGTGTAAAACTGGTTCACTTTCCATTTCTCAATCACCTGCCAATAACGATCTGGGTTTGGATAGGTCGGAATACTTTCAAACATGGTGGTGGTGGCCCCATTGGCCAATGGACCATAAACGATGTAAGAATGCCCCGTAATCCATCCGATATCCGCGGCACAGAAATATATATCCTCCTCATGATAATCGAAAATGTATTTATGGGTCACCGCGGTGTAGACCATGTAGCCACCAGTGGTATGGAGTACTCCCTTGGGCTGCCCGGTTGATCCGGATGTGTAGAGAATGAAAAGGGGGTCTTCCGCATCCATTTCCTCGCACGGACAATCCGCGGATGCACCTGCCATCGCCTCATCCCACCACAGGTCCCTGCCCTCCTCCATCTCACAGGCAATTCCTGAATCCTCGGCCACCCGGCGGACAACAATACAGGTCTCCACCGGTTCGCCCATCCGCTCGCCCGCACTCGCCATTGCCTGATCGGCATTAGGTTTCATCGGAATCGCCTTGGATCCACGAAAGGTACCATTTGCAGTGATTAAAGTCTTGCAACTGGAATCCACAATCCGGTCCGCCAATGCCTCTGCGGAAAATCCGCCGAACACCACCGAGTGTACCGCCCCGATCCTGGCACATGCAAGCATGGCAACAGTGGCTTCGGGTACCATGGGCATATAGATCGATACCCGGTCTCCCTTTTTCACTCCTCTGCTTTTCAAAACATTGGCAAATTTGCTCACCTGCTCATGCAGTTGACGGTAGGAAATGGTTGCGTCCTCGCCGGGTTCATTCCCTTCCCAGATAATCGCAGTTTTATCTCCGCGGGCTTCGAGGTGCCGGTCCACACAGTTGTAGCAAGCGTTGGTTTTGGCTCCACTAAACCATTCGATCGAAACCGGTCCTTCCCTGCGGTCATAATTGTAAGAGCGTACCGTGTCCCACTTTTTGAACCAGTGAAATTCACCCGCCACCTCTCCCCAGAATCCTTCCGGATCAGCAATGCTGCGGTCATACATTTCCTTGTACTCCTCAAAGTTTTTGCAGTACGCCCCCTCGGACGCAGCTTTGGGCGGATGGACAAGCTCACTATTTGCGGAATCAGACATGGCGTTAAGTATAAGTAGTTAGTAAATTTATTATATTTCGGGCGTAAATTTTGAAGTTAGGAAATTGCCCCCTGCTTGTCGATGCGCTTTTGATATAGCTTTTCTGATTACTGAATATGCTTACCTCCGAGTTGGATTTTGATCTACCTGCCGATCTTATCGCCCAATCCCCCAGCGACCGCAGGGATGGCTCCCGCCTGCTCGTTTACGACCGCTCCAACGAATCCGTCTCCCACCATCACTTTCACGAACTGCCCGACCTACTCCCCCCCAAGCTTTCGATTCTTCGTAACGATGTTTCAGTCTTAAAAGCCCGCCTCCCTGGCCAAAGACCAACTGGCGGTGCAGTGGAATGTTTACTTCTCCGTCCGGCTGATCCACCCGAGACCACCTGGCGTTGCCTGCTCAAGCCAGGGGGCAAGACCGCCAAAGCGGGAACCTTTGGTCTGGATGGCGAGTATCAGGCACAGGTTTTGGAAAGCCTGCCCTCCGGCGAATACTTGGTAAGATTTAATTTACCGAAGGACAAAGATGCCCCTTCGCTCGCCCAGCGGATCGGCTCGCTCCCTCTGCCTCCCTATGTTCGGCGACCCGCCGGCACTGCTGATGAGGAGCGCTACCAAACCGTCTATGCCAAGGAGAATCACCGTACTGCGGTGGCCGCGCCCACCGCCGGTTTGCATTTTACTCCGGAACTGCTCGATCAGTTGCTGGTGGATGGACATAAGATTCATGACCTTACTCTATCCGTTGGACTCGGTACCTTCCGCCCCATCGAGACGGAGCATGTCGAAGACCACCCCATGCATGCCGAGGAGTATTTTTTATCACCCGCCACCAAGTCTGTGCTTCGGGATCCATCAATTAAAAGACTGGCGATCGGCACCACCTGCGTACGGGCAATTGAGCACTACCTTGGAAACGAAGATCCTGCCCCAAACTCGGCCACCCGTGCCGAAGCCCAATTATTTATTCGTCCTCCCTATCAGTTCTTGGGTATCGATCATTTGCTGACCAATTTTCACCTGCCCGGGTCCACTCTGCTCTGCCTCGTTGCCGCCTTTCTAAGCCCCGGTCAGCCGGATGGGCTGAATAAACTCAAGGAACTCTACTCGGATGCGATCTCTAAGAAATACCGCTTCTTTTCCTATGGAGATGCCATGCTAATTCTTTGAGTAAAATCGGGGGATTTGACATTAAGTGCGTAATTGCGTACGCTTTAACTCATGACATCAATCACTGCAACCAAAGCCCGCCAGAATCTGTATTCACTGATTGATCAGGCAAACGAGTCTCATGAACCCATTCAGATAACCGGGAAGCGGGCCAATGCGGTACTTCTTTCCGAGTCTGACTGGCGTGCTATTCAGGAAACCCTTCATTTGCAATCCATTCCCGGCATGGTGGATTCCATTCAGCAAGCCCGTAAGGAAGGAGTACCCAAAGCAAGCGAAGATCTGGACTGGTGAGCCAGTACCGTGTGGTCTTTTCCCGTCAGGCTCAGCGGGACGCAAAAAAATTAGCCCGTAGCAAACTCAAAAAACCAGCAGAAAAACTGATCGAAATTTTACGGATCGATCCCTTTCAGAATCCACCACCCTGCGAAAGCTTGCGGGGCGACCTGCTCGGTTGCCACTCCCGCAGAATAAATATCCAGCACCGGCTTGTTTACGAAGTATTTGAGGAAGAAAAGACTGTGCTCGTTCTTCGCATGTGGACCCACTACGAATAATTTTGTTTTAGTCCGCTGTTTTCTTTTGCCATTCATTTTCAGGCGTATTGCCTTGGATATCATGAATAAGACCTTTGTCCTTTCTCTTCTCTTTGTCCCACTTGCCCTCCTCGCAAAGCAACCCAATGTATTGTTTATCTTGGTGGACGATCTCGGTGCGATGGACCTCACCAATGAGGGTTCCACTTTTTACGAAACGCCAAATATTGACCGCATCGCCAATGAGGGGATGAAGTTCACCCGGGGTTATGCCACCTGCCAGGTATGCAGCCCTTCCCGGGCAAGCATCCTTACTGGCAAATATCCCACTAACCATGGCATCACCCAATACATTGGTGGCCCATCTGGAGTAGGTCATCGTAACAAAGGCCGGCATGACAGCCATCTTCCACCCGAGTATGAAAGAAATTTACGGGCTTCGGAAATCACCCTAGCGGAAGCGATGCGGGATGCCGGATACAAAACTTTCTTTGCGGGCAAGTGGCACCTTGGGAGCAAGGGTTCCTGGCCCACCGATCATGGTTTTGACATAAACAAAGGTGGGTTTGATGCCGGCGGGCCACGGGGTGGATTTTTCTCCCCCTACCAAAATCCTAACCTCTCGAATGGACCTAAAGGAGAATCACTCACCATCCGGCTCGGTCAGGAAACCGCCAAGTTTATTGAATCCCAAAAGAATAGCGACCAACCCTTCCTTGCCTATCTTTCTTATTACACCGTGCATGCACCTATTCAGACAACTGAAGTACTCTACAAAAAGTACCGGGCAAAAGCGAAAAAAATGGGCTTAGACAAAGTCAAGGAGCGCTACCTTTTTGACCGCCGGTTAAATGTCCGCCAGACCCAGGACAACCCAGTCTATGCTGGGATGATGGAACAGCTCGACCAATCCGTTGGCATCGTGCTCCAAAAACTCGATGAGCTTAGCATGGCGGAGAATACCATTGTCTGCTTCACCTCCGATAATGGCGGGGTATCCTCCGGCGATGCCTATGCCACCTCGAATTTACCCCTACGCGGAGGCAAGGGACGCCAGTGGGAGGGAGGTATCCGCGAACCTTATTATTTAAAAGCACCGGGTGTATCGGTGGCCGGAACCAAGACTGATATCCTCGCCAGCGGTATCGATTGGTACCCCACGATTCTTGACCTTTGCGGGATCGAAATTCCTAAAGCACAAAAAGTGGACGGAGTTAGCCTCGTTCCCGTCCTAAAAAAGGAAGCCATGCCTAATCGACCGCTTTACTGGCACTACCCCAGTTATGGCAACCAGGGGGGGGAACCAAGCTCCATCATTATGCAGGGGGACTGGAAACTCATCCATTATC
>JAYODK010000071.1:0-5273 GCA_038106225.1 Opitutales bacterium
GGTGCTCTTTCATTGACTTACCGCCGACTACTTCCTCAGGGTTGTAGTGCTTGAAGGCAAGAGAGTTTTTGGAAGTGGGGCCTTCGTAGGCAATTTTATCACAGGGGAAATGGGCCATTCTAAACAGGGGTTAAGGGTTAAACCTTGCGGTAAATATACAAAGTGATCTGACTTTACTGAATTAATCACAAAAATAAAACCGCAAATTGCGTATAATTTCTGTTGTATCACGCCAAAAAGTTTCCCTTACTAGTTTTCCATGAGCCAACCTGTGGCAGTAATTATGTCCGAAGTGTTTCTTCGTCGCCTGACTCCGTCACTTGCCAAGTTTGCGGGCCGGGCACAAGATTACCGCATCCTCAGTATTCACCGGGAAATCGGGGAGCTCGAAAATTTGATCAAACAAATTAAACCCGCTGGCCTCATCCTCGAAATTCTTCCCAACCGTACCGAGGAACTTTTGAATTTAGCAAAACTTGCTCCAACTATCCTCGTGGCAACCGATGAAAGAGTGGATGGATGCATATCGGTGGATGTGGACGACTGGGCGGTGGGTAAGGAAGCTGCCGAGGCCTTTTCCAATGCCGGATTTCGCAGCCTCGCCTGCCTAGGAAATGGCACACCATACTCTGAACAAAGAATAGATGGCTTTACTCAGGTTGCAGGTAAATTAGAGATTCCGATATTTACTCACACAGAAACCGGCTTCGAAGATGCCCGTTACAGTGAGTCATTCCGAAAACCGAGTCCGGAGATGGAAGAGTGGCTGCATGCTCTTCCCAAACCCACGGCCATCTTTGCGGTACACGATCCTCTGGGTCGCTTTCTTTGTGGTGCCTGCGGACAATTGGGATTGGAAGTTCCCAATGATGTGGCAATTATCGGAGCCAACGACGACCCTTTGGTTTGCAATCTTACCTTTCCTACCCTATCGAGCATTGCCATTCCATGGGAAGCTTTGGGAGAAAGAGTCGGTCTGGCGATGGATGCTATTATATCTAAGACACCCCAGGATCAGAATCGGGCATTAATTCCTCCAAGCGGAGTTGTTTTGCGTCATTCGGCCAATCACCTGGCGGTTGATGATGCCCTCTTACGACGAGCGATGTCTTATCTGACCGAAAAACTGCAACAGCCTATTTCCATTAGTTCGATGTGTGGAGATCTGCGCATTGCCAGGCGGACCCTAGAGCGGAGATTTAAGGAATATTTTCAGCGTACACCCTGGGAGATGCTCTGCCGCATGCGGGTAAACCAAGCCCGAAGATTACTCGCGGAGACCAATTATTCCGTGGGGCTAATTTCCGAACGCTGTGGTTTCAATGATCCTGAACGAATGGCTGTGGTCTTTAACCGGGTAACCGGACAGTCCCCTTCTTCTTTCAGAAAGAGTCTGAAATCAGGAACCTTTTAGAGTGACATTTATGCACGAGGAACTTTCAGAATTCGGTAAACGGTTCGCTGGTAGGATTGGAATTGCTGAGTTGATGGATGATCTGGGGACAGCTCTTTCTACTGATCCTGCACCATTGATGCTGGGAGGTGGAAACCCTGCACATATTCCCGAAATTCAGCTGGCTGTCCGAAAGAGAATGGAAGCTATCCTTGACCAACCCGGAGAGTTCGAACGGTTGATTGGGAACTACGATACTCCCCAGGGTGCGATGCCTTTCCTCGAAGCACTCGCCGACTTGTTTCAACAAACTTATGGATGGGATGTTTGTCCGGAAAACCTTGCCCTTACCAATGGGAGTCAGAATGCCTTTCTTTCCTTGTTCAATCTTTTCGCCGGTGAATTTAGTGGCGGACGAAAACGCAAAATTTTGCTACCACTTACACCAGAATATATTGGCTACAACGAGGTCGGTCTGACCTCCGACTTCTTTACCGCACGCCGGCCGGAGATTGAAATGTTGGATGATCACCTTTTCAAATACCGGGTGGATTTTAACGGACTTAAGATCAGTGAGGAAATTGGTGCCCTGTGCCTCTCCCGTCCGACCAACCCTACGGGCAATGTGGTGACGGATGAGGAAATTTCCCGCTTGAGCACTCTGGCGAAGTCAGCAGGAAAACCACTGATTTTGGATAACGCCTACGGAACTCCCTTCCCCTATGCAATGCAGACTGAGGTGACTCCAGTCTGGAACGAAGACCTGATTCTCTGCTTTAGCCTTTCCAAGTTTGGACTACCCACCCTTCGCACCGGCATTGTTCTGGCAAAGAAAGAAATCATTAGACTGGTCTCCCGCATGACTTCGGTTTTTAGCCTGGCACCGGGCAGCTTAGGCCCAGCGCTGGCACTGGATCTGGTAAGAAGTGGCGAGATTCTACGATTGAGCAAGGAAGTCATCCGTCCGTTTTATGAAAACAAATCCAGAAGAGCGGTCGCTCAACTAAAGGAAGAACTAAAGGGGTTGCCTTATGCGATTCATAAACCCGAGGGTGCTCTTTTTCTCTGGCTTTGGCTCGATCAATTGCCGATTTCCACTGAGGAACTTTACCAACGCCTCAAAAAGAAAGGCGTTTTGATTGTTCCCGGTCATTACTTCTTTCCGGGTTTGAAAGAGATCTGGGACCACAAAGATAAATGTATCCGAATAACCTTTGCTCAGGATGATCAAATTGTATCTCGGGGCATTTCAATGATTGCAGAAGAAATCCGCTCCCTTTTCTAATTTTATATAGGAGCATCTGCCCGATTGCGGGTGACAGCAAATGTACTTTCTGTTTGAGAATTGAGGTTAACCTTTTCGAAAATTATGAACCGCTTCCTCTCAGCAATATCTCTTTTTATTTTTTCATCTCTCGCTACATGGGGAGTAGATACCTTTGTCCCCTACCAGTCGGCCAAGCAGGTTCCCAAAACCGCTAAAGAACTTTGGGAATCATATGATTCAACCAAGGAAGCCCTCGATGTAAAAGTGATCAAAGAATGGAAGGAAGATGGGATCATCATCCGCTATCTTACCTACAAGGTGGGCACCTTCAAGGGGACGGATGCTCGGGTGGCCGCCTACTATTCCTTCCCGGACAAGCCCGGCAAACACCCTGCCTTCGTTTGGACTCATGGAGGCGGGCAACGGGCGGAGCGGGCACGGGGTAAGTACTTTGCCTCCCAAGGATATGCGGTGATCGACATCAATTGGCTGGGACGCCCAATGGAGGAGGATATTGACGAAAATACAGACTGGGGAAAAGTCGATCCTACCCAGGGACCCAATTTTTATCCGAAGGCCCTTCGTAAACAATGGAAAAGGACATTGGGAGCGGATGAGCACTCGATCGATCCGGTGCCCAGCCCCAGAAATTCAAATTGGTTTCTTCTCGCCGTGGCGGGAAAGCGGGGAATCACCTTTTTGGAGCAACAACCAGAAGTCGATGGGAACCGGATCGGATTTGCCGGATTTTCCATGGGGGGAGTGATCACGGCAATGAATGCGATCGACCCAAGATTGAAAGCGGTCGCTCCTTTTGTTGGAGGGACAGGATTCCGACATACCGATCTCGCCGGAATTCCCGGAAGCAGTACCAGAGCACATTACCAGCATCTGGAGCTCTACAAAAACACGATCGATTGCAGTTCAACCTGGCCACTTGTTCAATGCCCGGTCGCTTTCATTACTTCTTCGAATGATTTCCACTCAACCTATGAGCGTATTCAGCATGCAATGAATTTGTTGCCCCACGACAACTGGCGTATTTCTGCGAATATCCACAAAAACCATGGTCCCGGTCCGGAACAATGGGCACTACTGAACCAATGGTTTGACCGTTACTTAAAAGGAGAAAAGGCTTATCTTCCACGCACGCCACAATCCATACTGGAAATTACGGATGGAGAAGCTGTGTTCACCGCAGTCCCCAAGGATTTAAAAAATCTGCAAGATGTGGAAATCTACTACAGTTACGATCCAAACTCCCGGACCCGTTTTTGGAAAAATACATCTACGGATTTTCATCTTTCGAATAACCAGAGGCACTACACTGCACGGTTCCCAGCTTATCCCAAATTACCCATTTATGCTTTTGCTCTGTGTCGCTACAAACACGATAAGGTCATCACCTTGCAAAATGGATCCACTGAAACCATCGCGGTGAATTCCGTTGAACAGATTTATGAGCCCAAAGATCTCGACCTGAATGCTCTCAGCGATATTCCTAAAACACGCTTAATCGATGATTTTTCTAAGGGCACCCAAAACTGGACGACGCAAAATGGAAGTAATCTGACGGGTTACATTTTCCAGAATCCAGAACTTGAGTGTTCAGATGATCTCGCCTTGTGCCTGACGATTAATCCGCAAGGGAAGGACTTGATGTTAAGATTAAATACTGCGAGCCGTTTTATGGGGCATGGCAAAGATATTGGCGATTTTCATGCAACCCGAAAGATATCGGGAAAAGAAATCCAAAAGGTCATTTTTACCCGGGATCAATTTCAAGGGAAAGGAGGGAAGTCACTATCCTGGTCTGCCATCAGCAACTTTACCATCAATTTGACCGATCTTAGCTCCAGGTCACAGGTCCCCTTATTTGATGCTGCCAATCATGAACATCTCCTGAGGATCGAAATGATCGATAAGCCCTAAAATGCCTTGGGCTTGCCCGGGCTAAGAAATTTGATCAGCTTAGTTTTACCTATGCAAAACCAACATATAACCCGAAGAAGGTTTCTTGCCACCACTGGAGCATCCGCTCTCTTTGTCCCCAACTTGCTACTCGGTAAAAAAAGCTCCCAAGAACCAACGATTATTGGGTCAGGTGAATATCAGTTTGAAACGGTGCACGACTGGGCCCAGCTTCCTGATAAATACACCTGGCAAACCACCCATAACCTCGCCGTGGATCAAGCAGGGTTCGTCTATGTGATCCACGAAGGCAGAAAGCATTTAACCGATCATCCATCCATCTTCGTTTTCGATCCGGATGGAAAATTTGTCCGGGCCTTCGGCAGTCAGTTTCAGGGGGGAGGCCATGGCATAGAGGTCCGCCAAGAGGGAAACGAGGAATTTCTTTATGTTTGTGCCTACCAAAACATCAAAGCTTTTGCCAAGCTAACCCTGACAGGTGAAGTGGTTTGGGAAAAATATGCACCGATGGAGAGCGGTGTTTATAAAGAAGGGGAAGATAAAGAAGGATCGGTTAGGTTCACCGGCAAGGCCCGTCCGCGCTGGGGCAGAGATGCCTTTCTTCCTACTAACTTTGCCTTTTTGAGAGATGGCGGATTTCTATTATCCGATGGGTATGGTTCCTTCTGGATTCATCGCTAC
>JAYODK010000072.1:0-5177 GCA_038106225.1 Opitutales bacterium
GAGGATGCCAGTGTGGCCACCCGTGCGGCCGGTAGTCAGATCATCAACGATCTTGCCAAGGCGATGCCTCTTCTTATTAGCGGTTCTGCCGATTTGCATGGTTCCACCAAGAATTACATCAAGGACGTGGGTGACTTTACCAAGGACAACCATTCCGGTCGCAATCTCCTCTTTGGTATCCGCGAACATGCCATGGGTGCAATTGTGAACGGAATTGCTTATTATGGTATTTTCCGTCCATCCGGTGCCACCTTTGCGGTGTTTGCGGATTATATGCGCCCATCCGTTCGCTTGTCCGCTCTGATGGGCTTGCCCATCTTCCATATCTGGACGCATGACTCCGTGGCAGTGGGCGAGGATGGCCCCACTCACCAACCCGTGGAAACCACCAGTGGCTTACGGGTCATTCCTAATCTGGATGTCATCCGCCCGGCGGATCCCGAGGAAACCGCCGGTGCTTTCGTGGCCGCGTTGCAGCGGACCGATGGACCAACTGGTCTTATTCTTACCCGCCAGAATGTTCCCAATCTTTCCTCCATTTCCGTGCAGGACCGCCGTGAAGGCGTGCTCAAGGGTGGATACATTGCCCGTAAGGAAGAGGGTGAATTAGAATTGATCATTCTTGCCTCCGGTAGTGAGCTAAACCTTGCCTTACAAGCAGCGGAAAAACTTGGAAATACTGTGCGTGTGGTATCTGTCCCTTGTATGGAACGCTTCGACCGTCAGGACGATGCTTACCGCGAGTCTGTACTTCCACGCTCCTGCCGCAACCGTATGGCGGTGGAAGCGGGAGTGTCCGATCTCTGGAGAAAGTATGTAGGCTTGGACGGTGTGGTCGTGGGTATCGATCGCTTCGGTATGTCCGCCCCGGGCAATACCGTTCTTGAGGAACTTGGTATGTCCGTGGACAATGTGGTCAAACATGCTGCCCTTGCCGGGCTAGGTGCCTAAGATCGTCCCTAGGAAGATAATTTTATCTTAAACGGAAAAGCCCGTCTGGAAACAGGCGGGCTTTTTTGTGCAATTATTGGACGAAGAGATGATTAGCCCTCATAAATTAGTCCAACTTTTTAAAGGTAACACGGAACCCATAATCAGGCTGTTTATAATTTGACTCAACAGCATGCCTTCTTGACGAACGCATCCATGATTCATCTTCATTATATGATCCGCCGCGTAAAATCCTCCATACACCAGAAGTTTCGCCTTCTGGTCTCCAATTACTATTAGACTCATAATTAAATAGGACGCCTTGAGGTAGAGGACCCATGCTGTCTTTACACCATTCCCACACATTTCCGTGCATGTTGTAAAACCCCCATGGGTTTGGTTTGTAAGATTTGACAGAAGCAGTCTTTGCTAAACTGCTTGCAGAATAATTAGCAAATTGTGAACGAGGAGTATCGCCCCATGAGTAAGCTGTAGTGGTGCCAGCACGACAGGCGTACTCCCATTCTGCTTCGGTCGGTAGTGTTATTAGTCGTCCGCGAGAAACTCTTTCTTTTCTCATTAATTTTTCACAGAACTTCATGCTTTCTGCCCAACTTACATTATCAACTGGATTATTTTTATCTTTAAAGACACTGGGATTTTCACCCATTACCTTTTCATACTGTTCCTGACTGACTTCGTATTTACTTAAGTAAAACCCTTTGGTTAGAATGATCTTATGCAAAGTAGGCGTTACAGGATCTCCTCCAATGAATGATGTTCCTGGCGGGCACCAAATCATTTCCATGCCAATTGACTGTAAAGTGTATGTCCGTTTTTGCGAGTAACCGTAAATCGCATTTGATAGACGATTTAGATTAATAGATGAAACTGATTTCTTTGTTTCACTAACCCTTTTTTTTATTTCTCCCTTTTCTTTTTCAGGCATACTATTCAACTTTGTTGAGCCTTTCAATTTCGCTTCAGCTTTCATCGCTTTTTGTACAGAGGTAATTTTCTTCTCTCCATCCATAAAGTCTACCGAACCTTCTAAGACTGCTAAATCAGCGGAATCGGCATTTGCAGAGATTTTAAATTGAGTACCTCTTATACCCGCATGTGCCACTTTGGTCTCGATAAGAAAAGAAGATTCTTTATTCAATTTACGAACCTCAACTACTAGATTACCGTCCTCCAATTTTAAAGAACTTCGTGATGGACTGACTTCCTTTTTAAGATCACTTGCTTTCTCCTTGGTTCCTTGAAAATTTTTTTGATACAGAGCTGAAAGAATCAGTCTAGTTTTCTCTGCCATTTGAACCAGTGTTCCATTGGTCAATAAAAGGTCAGCTTGTGAATCTTTTCCAGTAATTAAAGTAGCACCATGATCAATAGATTCACCTACAATTACCGGACGGGGTTTAGGGGTGAACTTTAAATAATAATCTCTTTTAGGAAACTGAACTTCGACTTTACCCTTGGCTCCAGCAACAATAACTGCACCATTTCCCTCATCTTCAAACGGTTCGGGAAATTTGAATAATGATCTTTTTAGTACTTTTTTTAGGTATTCTTGATCGGTCTTTGAAAACTCAGATTCCGGAAGGTCGAACTTTTGCCCTTTTGCATTTTCAATCCGCACCATGTCCCCGACGATTTTCAGATAGCGTGCCTGTAGGGTTCGCCCATCCGCACTCGTCCAGGTACGGATTGGTTCCTTGGCGGTTAGGGTGACCGTAAGAATGGTCAGGCAAAATAGAAAAAGGGCTTTGATTGGATGACCCAACCATTCATCCACATGATAGGTCAATTATTTTATCATTACTGTGAATTTTCAACCTAAGGGCTCGGCACCTTGTTTCCTAAGAAGAATATATCGAGCTTTCCCTGGCTTTGCCCAAGGGCAAAAAGGGCATAGAGGCAGGCAAAGAGGTTACCTCCCACCAGAATGGCCACTGCCCAGAGCAATTTGGCAAGGAGCAGATCTTCCCGGATCCATACCCAGCCATTGAAAAGAAAGAATCCAACATAGACATCCACCAAAGAAACGATTCCCCAGGGGTTGTCCATTAGTTCACCCCCATCTTCCCAGAAATCGCCCCAGCCAAATCCATAGATCAAGCCGGCAAGCATAACCAAAAAGAGCCCGGATAAATAGATCCGGGCTCTTAAGTGGTTCATCTTTAAAAAACGATTCTGTTTATGCGGTGGCGATCGCCAGGGCCTTACCACTGAAGTTCTTTATTTTCCTGTTGTTCGTCTCGAATTTTTCGTGACTGGCTAGAAACTCTGCAGCTTTATCGCTTAAGTCCATTTTGCTATTATCATCAAATGAATAGTCTATCTGTAAATATCCTCTGTGCTTTGAAAGTATTTGAGCACTTTGATCGCTAATTGCGCTTAAGTCATCTAACAATAAATCACCTTCATGCGACGCAAGCAGCTCTGCTGCATCGTCATTTATTTGTGCGTACGCAGAAAGGTCAATTTCTTGATTATTCAAAAACTGCTCAACAATCTCCTTAGTCAGTACTTTTTCTTCACTCATATTGTTTTAAATTAGTTAAATTTTCTTGGGGAAATAAATTACGCTCAGTTCTTCTTGAAGGCGTCGACCTTGGCCTTATGGGCTTCAGGAAGAACAAGATCGCCTTTATACTTTGCAAGGCTTTCAGCGGCGGCGTTAGAAATAGTTTGCAAACCCCCAAGTTGGATACTTCCACCCGCTATTTTACTCAAACTTTTGGCAGAAGAGTCTGAAAGTTTAGATAAGCCATTTAAGGAAAGAAAGTTGATTCCACCCAACTTGCTCAAACTTTCAGATACAGAATCAGAGATTTCCGTCAGGCTGTCCAGAGAGAGGAAACTGATTTCACTCAATCTTGCCTGATATCTATCATGTATTCCTGCAAAGTAAGGTCCTATTCCGGATGTATCTCTGTCAGGGACTTTGTTTTTTTCAGCTATCGAAAGGTCTTCATAAAGTTTTTCGAAATGATCTGAAAGTACTTGAATTTCATCATCTTCAATTTTTTTACCTTCTAAACTGAATTGGCCAAATTGATTAGAGTATTTCTCTAACCAATCTGCAGGTATGTGCAACTGGGATGGTTGTCTTACCAATCCATCAGCTGCCTCATCTGAAAGACTGGTAAGACGATCAAGGTAAACCATCGATATTTTTGAAAAAAGCCGGGCGTTAGCCACGCTTAGTTCTCTCAAGCCTCTTAGTTCTAAACCATTAACACAAAGCTTTGATAAACTCTCGGATGCTTCATCGCTTAGGTAAGAAATACCATTGAGTCTTAGAATTATACCCTCGTAGTTTATGAGTGCATCTGCGGCATCGTTTTCGATGTCCGTATACATACTTAAGTCAACACTCTCAACGAGTGATCCTTTACTCAGAAGAAATTTTACTGCTGCCCTAGTCAGTTTAATCTCTGTAACTCCACAAACTTTAGCCCTTAAGTCTAATGTATATCTAGCGAAACCATCTCCTTTTTCAGCCAATGAATTAAAAAAACGAGAAAGAATTGATAATATATCTCTGTCATCATCTTCATCTAAATGATATTTCCTATTAAAATCACCTGGTCCCTCAGATAGAATTTCACTTAGTGGATCAATCGCTTCTTCGCTTCCATTTTCAGCCGCCTTAATGAGCCAATGGACAGCCTCTTCAAGCGAATAACTAACACCGATTCCGTTTAGTAATTTGGTGCCTAGACCGTACTGGCATTGGACATCTCCAAGTTCAGCCGCTTTTCGGCACCATTTATACGATTCGGCAGGGTCTTCTGTACCACTTTGTTGGGCGTAGTGAATAGCCAAATTTACCATTGCAGTGATATTTCCAAGTTCCGCTGCCTTCTTCCATAACTCGACGCCCTTAAGCAAATCTTTGGGGATAGTCGCTCCATGGTAGTGGCACCAACCAACTGAAACTTGAGCGTCTAGATCACCCTTTTGAGCTTTCTGTTGTTTTGCCTTAAGCCATTTTGAAAGATTAACTTTAGCTGTCGGATCCCCATTCTTAAATTTTTCAAGCTGTTCCTGCGTATTGATCTCAATATTGATCTCAAATTCCTCTGCAATCTCTTTAGTCGGTACTTTTCCTAGTGCCTGGTCGAGATCGGCAAGCAAGTCATCCGCATGTTCGATCCCCACGGACAAACGGATTAATTCCGGAGTGATTCCACCGGCCCGTTGCTGATCCTCGGTCAATTGAGAATGAGTGGTGGTGG
>JAYODK010000014.1:0-31876 GCA_038106225.1 Opitutales bacterium
TGGTAAGCAATTGCACCACCCAATTGAGTATTTCCCCTAAGCTCAATGGATCCAAGACGGGAGGACATGTTATAGATCCATGCATCGTTTGATTTTTTCAGAAAGGGCAAAGCATGGCGTAGTACATGAAAAGCTCCGCAAAGATTTGTTTGTAAAATTTGGGTGAATGCTTCCGGGCTTACCGTATGTAAATCTCTCCAATCAATAATCCCTGCGTTGTTAAAAAGTTTGTCAATCACTTCTTCCCCTCTTGCCTTAAGTTGGTCGAAACAATGTTTGATCGAGCATTCGTCATTCACATCGAGCTGAGTGATTTCTAAGTTTTTATGGGTTTTCCTTAGAGTATCCAAAACAGGTGCTTTATCCAGATTTCTACAACCTGCGATTATCCGTTCACCGCGAACAAGTAATTGCCTGCATAATTCCAGCCCAATTCCTCGGTTCGCCCCACTTATGAAAATTGTTTTCATTTCTGGATGTTTACTAAATCTGAAAGTTTGGGTTTGGGCAAGTGGATGCTTTGTTAAAGCTAATTTTCAATTCTGTTTGTATTTGAATTGAGATTATATTTTCACCCCGAATTCTTTTAAGCCTTCTTTCCTTCTGTACGGAATGAAATGAGAGTGGTAGGATTAAATCTTTCTATTAATTGCTCAGCTAGACATTTTAAATGTGTGCCTTAGCAGATCTGAATTTTTATTTTCATTCCACTTTAAATTATGCCAGAAGAATCCAAATCTTCCAATAATCAGTCATCAAACCCTGATGAAGATAAACCTAAGACCACGAGGTACCGATCGTCCCGGAAAAAGAAAATATCTTCTCAAGTAGAAGAAGGCCAAGTCTCGAAGAATAAAGACTCTGATCGGCTTACTGCAAAAGATGATCATAAAAACCCACCATCAAAAAATCCCAAAAAATATAATTCAAAACTTAAAAAACCAGTCTTAAAAAACACACTATTTGAGGATCATGCCCGTAATGTCAGAGACCTGGCGGCTTTAAAAGGAAAGCGTCCCATTGTAGCCCTGACTGCCTATGATGCGGTGATGGGGAAGCTGGTCAGTGATGCGGGGGTAGACTTTATTTTAGTTGGAGATTCAGTGGGCACCACTCTGCTTGGTCATAAAACAACAATTCCTGTGGATATGACTGATATGGTGCGGCATACTGCAGCTGTTCGTCGCGCTCAGCCAAACTGCCTGCTTGTTGCTGACCTGCCTTTCGGGGAGGCAAGTTTTTCCTTTGACCGTCTGCTTGAATCTGCACGAAGGTTAATGCAGGAAGGTGGTGCGGATGCAGTAAAAATTGAGGGAGGGCGGGATGTCGCGGATGATATCGAAAAACTGATATCGACTGGTGTGCCGGTGCTTGGTCACATAGGTCTCCTGCCTCAAACCGTAAAAGCAATCGGTGGTTACCGTAAGTTTGGGGCAGACCCTCAAGAAGCGGAAGATTTATACACTGATGCGATCGCTTTGGAGGAAGCTGGATGTTTTGCCGTAATTGCTGAAATGATGGAAGAGGTGGTAGCCAAGGAGCTTTCTAAGCAAATACTTCCCCCTTTGATTGGAATCGGTAGTGGAGCAGGTTGTGATGGGCAAATTCTTGTAAGCACAGATCTCCTGGGTTACAACTTGGATAAGCCCCCGTCTTTTGTGAAAACTTATGCGAATTTGAATCAGATAATATCGAATGCTCTTTCCCAATATGTAACTGAGGTAAGGGAAGGGAAGTTTCCTTTATAGTACTATGAATTTTTGTATTCTTGGAGCAGGTGCCTGGGGTACGGCAATGGCTGTGTATCTGGCTAACCATGGCCACATTGTAACTCTTTGTCCAAGAAGAATGGAGCATGCACTCAGACTTTCTTCTGAACGTAAAAACAATGATTATTTACCAGAAATAGAATTTCCTGCAGATTTACAGATTGGGCGGGAAATAGGCCCTGCCTTGATGGAGGCAGATTATGTATTTCTTGCCTGTCCATCCCATGCTTTAAGGACAACATGCGAAAACATGAGTGTGCACCTGTCTTCATGTCCGCAGTTAAAAGGTGCATTAGCTTTATGTAAGGGGCTTGAACCTAAATCAAACAAGTATGCCCATGAGGTGATGAACGAGGTATTTATGCAGTCCATAGATTGCGGATATTTGACTGGACCTTCGCATGCCCTAGAATTAGCGGAAGGTAAACCCGCCGCTATGTGCCTGGCTATTCAATGTGATGAGAAAAAAACTAGGGAACTGCAAGAATCAATCAGTTCTTCTACCCTCCGGATCTATCGCTCGGAAGATCGGAAAGGAGCAGCTATTGGGGGAACCCTCAAAAATGTTTATGCGATTGCTGTGGGCATATCCGATGGGCTTGGGCTAGGTGATAATGCCCGGGCGGCATTGCTGACCCGATGCTTGAATGAAATGATTGAACTTGGGGTTCATTTAGGAGCCAAAAAAGATACTTTTGTTGGACTGAGTGGAGTCGGGGACTTGATAGCCACTTGTACGGGTGAGTGGAGTCGCAACCGTACTTTCGGGCAGGCTATTGCCAGCGGAAAAACTGCCAATGATTTAATTGATACTCAAAAAACCGTGGTGGAGGGGTACTGGGCGACTGCATGCTTTTACGAAAAGGGTAAAGAATCAGGTGCTAGTTCCCCAGTACTTGATCAGGTGTACCGCATTCTTTACAAGGGAAGTGAGCCTAAGGCTTCCGTGGTCGAATTAATGGCACGAGATCTTAAGCCTGAAGGCTCTCATTGAAATTGGTTTAACTCTAATTATGAACTCATCCCAACGCCCGAAACTCGAAGCTCCTGGAGGGGTGAATAAAGTGTTACTTCATTCCTGTTGTGCACCCTGCGAAGGAGAAGTGCTTGAAGCGATGCTAGAATCGGGAATTCAGCCTAGCGTATTTTTTTATAATCCTAATATTCATCCAAAAAAGGAATATGAACTAAGAAAAGCCGAAGATAAAAAATTTTGCGAGAAGCTCGGTCTTACGCACCATGATGGTGATTATGATGTGAGGAACTGGTTCGAACGGGTCAAAGGCATGGAGTGGGAACCAGAGAGAGGAATCCGTTGTTCATCCTGTTTTGATATGCGCTTCGAGCGAACCGCATTGTTTGCTCAAGAAAATGACTTCTCAGTCTTTACAAGCTGCCTTGGTATTTCACGGTGGAAAAATATGGCCCAAATCAATGAATGCGGTGAGCGGGCAGCTGCTAGATATAAAGGTATGAGCTATTGGACATACAATTGGAGGAAATTCGGTGGTTCACAAAGAATGTTAGAAATTTCCAAGCGGGAGAACTTTTATCAGCAGGAATATTGTGGATGTGTTTATTCCCTGCGGGATACCAATAAGTGGAGATTGTCCAGAGGAAGAAAAGAAATTGAAATCGGAAAGAATTTCTACGGTTCGGAAATCCCTTAATAATCACACTCGTAAATTCTGGTCTTTTCCGATAGGCTCAGCCGGATGAATAATTCTTCAGTTTGGAAGGCTCTCAAGGATGAAGCTATGGAAGTAGCCTCGCGTGAGCGTATACTTGCCAAAGTCTTGACTGAGTATGTTCTGGAACGGGCTTCTATGGAGGACGCTCTTAGCTGGAGACTTTCCTCCCGTCTGGCCAAGGGAACAGTTCCGGAGAGTGATCTTCGTGAGTTATTTCTATTGGGGTACAAATCAGCACCGTCTATCATTAAATCGATTGAGCGGGATCTCGAAGCAGTCAAGGAACGTGACCCTGCCTGTGATGACTTCCTAAGCCCCTTTCTTTATTTTAAGGGTTTCCAAGCATTATCCGCCTACCGCGTCGCACATTGGCTATGGGGCGAAAACCGAAAGGATCTAGCACTCTATCTCCAAAGTCTTATTTCGGTGGTTTATGGCGTTGATATTCACCCAGCTGCTGTCATTGGGAAAGGAATTTTACTTGATCACGCAACAGGATTTGTTGCCGGTGAAACCACCGTGATTGAGGATGATGTGTCCATACTGCACGAAGTCACGCTCGGGGGTACCGGCAAGGATCGTGGAGACAGGCATCCAAAAATCCGATCAGGTGTTCTTATTGGGGCAGGGGCTAAGATTTTAGGGAATGTAGAGATCGGAGAAGGTGCAAGGGTTGGAGCAAGCAGTGTAGTATTGGCCGATGTTCCCCCACATGTATCAGTAGCTGGAGTACCCTCCAAGATACTTGGGTCTTTTGAGGATGAAACAACTCCCTCTCATGGGATGGATCATACCTTAGCCAGCATGAAAGAGTATGAAGCAGGGGGGGGGATCTGAGCATTTTTCTCTTTTGGTTTACCCCTGTGATTGACGACGGGCAACTGAACTAATAGAACAATTTTCATGGTCAAAAGTTCCAGTCAAGATGTGGTTACCTTTGAAGAGAAAAATATTGGGGAGGTGGCATCTACTAAACCAGTCGAAGACATTGAGGTTAAGGATGCTCAGCTTATTTTTCATTCTGTTTGGCATGAGTTAGAAAAAGAGGTAGGGGCTGAGAATTTAAAGTTTCCTGCAGAAATTTTTTGGTTAAATGGAGCTCCTGGTGCTGGAAAAGGTACTCAGACTGCCTTTATTATGGAATTTCGTGATCTTACTGAAAAACCAATTGTGGTGAGTGAGTTATTGAATTCTCCAGAAGCCAAGAAGAAAATGGATGCAGGTTTGCTTGCTGGCGACAGAGAGGTTACCAAATTGGTATTGAGAGAACTGCTCGATCCAAAATATGAAAGTGGAGCAGTGGTGGATGGTTATCCCCGAACCAAAACTCAGGTCGAGTGCTTAAAGCGTTTTCATAGAAGACTTAGTGATCTAAGAAGCAAGTACTTGGGTACTTTTCAGGAATCTCAGTTTCCCAAGCCAAGGTTTCATATCATCATGCTTTTTATCGATGAGGATGAGAGCGTTCGCCGCCAACTTCTCAGAGGCGAGCGCACCATCGCCCACAATAAAGAGGTTGAGGCTTCTGGGGTGGGGGAGAAATGGGAATTGCGCAAAACCGATCTGGATGATGCTTCGGCTCATAAGCGTTACAAAACATTCAAAGAATCCACCTACGATTCTCTTACCACACTCAGGGAGGTGTTTCACTATCATTTCATCAATGCTCATGGTACAATTATCGAGGTTCAGCAGCGGATAATCAGCGAGTTAAAATATCAGAGTTCATTGGAATTGGATCAACCTACCTACGATAGAATATCATCTATTCCTTTGGCTGAACAATTATCTTTGCATGCCCGTCAATTGCTGGTCAATCGACTGGATTCGTACGAGAAGTTTCATTGCGAATTGTTCGAACAAGTGGTTGGCTTAATAAAGTCAAAATTTATTCCTATCGTAGAAAAGCACTCCATCTCGGGTCTGGCGTACATAAATTCTGAAGACAAAGTCCTTGATGATCCTTTAGCTATTACCATGTTAATTGATGTGTTTACTGAACGTGGTTTTACCGCAGTAGTAGATATTCGTAAGATGGAAGTGCCTGCCCGGATCGACCCCAAATCTTATGAGATTATCAACCGGGTCAAAAATGTCTATCGTGTACGAATTAATTTTCCTGGGTCAAAGATTCGCAGGGGATAAGTAAATCGGGCATTCCTTAATACTAAGATTATGGATCCCAGATATCATACTCTTGCTAATAATTTGGTATCCCATTCGGTCGACTTGCAGGCAGGAGAGAAAATCCTCATTCATGCATTCGATATTCCAGAAAACATGGTGCTGGCGTTGGTTCGTGCAGTTCGGTCACATGGTGCTCATCCGTTCGTTCAATTACAAAGTGGCAGGATTGACCGGGAATGCGTTCTGGGAGGGATGGAAGAGCAGTTCGACGCATCCTTGAGGTGGGAACTGGAAAGAATGAAGGAGATGGATGCTTACATTGCACTCCGTGGATCGTCCAATGTGTTTGAATCATCTGATCTTCCTTCCGCTGATATTCAAAAGGCGATGAAGATTTTAAAACCGGTTCTCGACTGGCGGGTGAACCAAACCAAATGGTGTGTATTACGCTGGCCAACACCATCAATGGCACAGCAGGCCAAGATAAGCACAGAAAAATTTGAAGACTTCTATTTTGATGCCTGTTGTATGGACTATGCTCACATGGATTCAGCAATGAGCGGATTAGTTAAGCGAATGACAGAGGCAGATCAGGTACATATAGCAGGACCAGGCACAGATCTAAGATTTTCATTAAAAGGAATTAAAGCGATTGGATGTAGTGGAACCCATAATATTCCAGATGGTGAAGTGTTTTCATGCCCGGTTAAGGATAGTGTGGAAGGTCACATTACTTACAATGCAGAAACCCTTTATCAAGGAACATCATTTTCCGGCATCAAATTATCGTTCAAGCAGGGCAAAATCGTGGAAGCCACTTCTTCTTCAAATGAAGAAAAACTCAACGAAATATTAGATTCTGATGAAGGTGCCCGTTACATCGGAGAATTTGCCATAGGATTTAATCCCATGATCCGTGAGCCTATGCTTGATATTTTATTTGATGAAAAGATAGCCGGCTCTTTTCATTTTACTCCTGGACAGGCATATGAAGAGGCAAATAACGGAAATAAATCGCAGGTGCACTGGGATATGGTCTGCATCCAGCGTCCGGAATGGGGTGGTGGAGAAATAAGTTTTGATGGCGAATTAATCCGTAAAGATGGAGAGTTTTTACCTGAGGATTTACAGTCGCTTAACTCTGGTAGATTGCTTTCCTAAGCTAGGCGATGGATTCATTGATTGAGTCTCTTCCTAAAACCGAGACTCATTTACATATTGAAGGTGCAATTCCGTGGAAACTATTCGAATCGCGTTTCCCTGGGGAATTTCCAAAAGTTCCGGAATTTTGGCAGCCGCATTTTCGGTACGATAGTTTTTCCCAGTTTGAAAACATCCTCATTGACCATGCTCTAAGAATAATCAATGAGCCTGCAGATTATGCTGAAATTGCGGCTATGGTATTTGCTCAGCATATTGCACATAATGTTCGCTATGTTGAACTTAGTTTTCATGCCGGAATTATTGAATTCCTTAAAATTCCCGGCAAAGAAATCATTTCTGCGATCCGTTCTGCGGTTCCGCCTGATCTGGAGGTGCGAATCTTTTTAGGAATGAGTCGGGATTCTTATTCAGAATATCTGCGAGATACTATCGATGATGCGGTTGAAAACTGGGAGGGGTTGCACGGTATTGACCTGCATGGGCCGGAAGATTTGCCTGTGCTGGATTGGATGCCTGAAGTATGGGGTAAAGCCGCTGCAAATGGAAGAGTGCTTAAAGCCCATGCAGGTGAATTTGGTCCTGCTGAGAATGTCAGATGGGCAGTAGAGAAGCTTGGAGTAAAAAGAATCCAACATGGAATTCTTGCATCTTCTGATGAAGAGCTTTTGAAGATGCTGGCAGAAAAGGGGGTGGTTCTCGATATTTGTCCGATCAGTAATTATAAATTGCGGGTATTTGATAAATGGGAGGAATATCCACTTCGAAAATTTATAGAGTTTGGCATTCCATGCACCATCAGTACTGATGATCCCATGTCATTTGGGAATTCTATCAATGATGAATACAAATGCCTTTACCAAAAAATGGATTTTTCTCCGCTTGAAATAGGCCGTTTGGCAAAAAATGGTTTTGAGATGGCTGATTTGAATGATTTTCAATGCCGGGAATGGATAAAGGAAATCGACCAATTAATTCTTGCATATAGTAAAAACAATTGATGAAAGACAGATTTCATTGCCCAGATGGATTAAGCGGCCGAGCGGATAAAGTACTGGCAGAATACTACACAGATTTCAGTCGTGCATTTATAAAGCAATCAATCGAACAAGGCAAAATAACCAAATTGGATGGTTCCCTGATCGAACCAAAGACAAAAATTATTCCAGGTGATGGACTGGATGTCTGGCTTCTGCGTGAGGATTCCCTTGAACTAAAACCATACAACTACAAACTTTCTGTTTTATATGAAGATGATTTCCTGGTCGTACTGAATAAAGATGCAGGAATGGTTGTCCATCCAGGCGATGGGACTGATGATAAGACCTTGGTGCATGCATTACTTCATCACTGCGGTGAAAACTTATCTCCAGTTGGTGCACCTTTAAGACCAGGAATAGTTCACCGCTTGGACAAGGAGACTAGTGGGGTTATGGTTGTAGCAAAGTCAGAGATGGCTCATCTAAGTTTGGTTGATCAATTTGCTAAACGTAAAACAGGTAAACTATACCAGGCCATTGTTTGCGGAAGGCTCAATGGTCGAGGTGAATTTACCCAGCCTATAGGTAGGCATTCAACCATTCGTGTAAAAATGGCAGTTTCCCCCAAAGGCAAGCCAGCGTGGACAAAATGGAAAGAAGTAAAACATTTCGGAAGTAAATTTTCTTTAATTGAGTGTGAAATTATGACTGGGCGAACCCACCAGATAAGGGTGCATATGTCAGCCGCCAAACATCCATTGGCGGGAGATAAAACCTATGGATACAGGCCGGGAAGGGAAGATAAGGAAGAATTTCCTCGAGTTATGCTTCACGCCTCAAAATTGAGTTTTTGGCATCCACAAAGTGCTAAATTAGTAGAATTTGTTGCTCCATTGCCTGAAGATTTTCAGCAATCTGTAAACAGACTAAATAAATTCAACCTATAGAGCTGTTGCGGAAGTTAAGTTGCCGATTTTAGGCAAGATGTTATCTGAATGAAGGCTTCATCTACATCATCTACAACTTGGAAGAGATTGATGTCATTAGGTGAAATCACTCCCCATTTAATGAAGTGTTCAAAGTTAATTAGTCCATCCCAGAATTCTTTTCCATAAAGAAAAACCGGCATTTTTTTATGTAATTTATTGGTTTGAGCAAGGGTGAGGGTCTCAAACAATTCGTCCATCGTTCCAAATCCACCAGGAAATACAACAATGGCCTTAGCATGATAAAGAAAGTAAAATTTTCTCAAGAAAAAATAATGGAATTCAAAGGAAAGATCAGGGTCAGCATAAGCATTCACCCCTTGTTCAAAGGGCAGGCTTATTCCGAGGGCAATTGACCTGCCGCCGGCCTCATTTGCCCCTTTATTGGCAGCTTCCATCATGCCTGGGCCACCGCCTGAGCAGATGAAGTATTTTTCATTTGGTGGATTGTTTTCTGACCAATGAGTAAGTTTATTCGATAACTCAACTGCCTTGTCGTAATATTTGGATAGTCGAGCGATAGATTCAAGTTTTTTTAATTTGGCAATCTGTTCTTCGTCACATTGATCGACAGGAGGTAATTCTGAAGAGTATTTGCTTAGTTCATTATCAGCCAGATGAGATTGCTTTGGCCGTGCGGAACCAAAGAATACGATGGTATTGTCAATTCCCTCCTTGGAAAGCCGTATGTCAGGCTCAAGGAGTTCGCAGAGAACACGAATGGAACGGGCATCATGTCCGTTGATGAACTCTTGGTTTTGATAAGCTTTGTTTGGATTATTTGCCATATGGGAAATAATGATTGGGTAAATTGAATTGAAAAGAGAAAAGAAAATTGAAATTTGCACTAAAGATATAAAGACGAGTGCCGATTATCTTTAGTAGCCACATGGATGTGGCCTCAAGAAATTGATTCGGTCCGCAGGAGGTTGATTGGAATCAGCGATTATCCCTTTTGGGGAACCTGTTAATTTTAGCTGTGATATATTTCAATGACCATAACGAGAAGGCTCAGCAAGATAAGCCTTCAAAAATCGAAAAATCAGTTTCACAAAACAATCTTATAAAGTTTCCACTTTCTCACTCAGATAGTTCAATAGCAGGATTATCCATTAATGAGAAAGTTGGTACTTTGGTGGACAAGCTGTTGCGGGAGGATTCATTGGGTACCGACCATCATAAAGTTCCCGATATGACTGAAACCAGAGATGATCCAACTTACAAACTTGCGGAGATTTTATTAAGGAACGGGATCGTTTAATGACATGAAATCTTCTTTAGCAAAATTTGTTTTTTTATGCTTTCTGGTTGTTTCTTGTAATAATCAAGAAACAACCAGAGGAATTGAAGATAAAGACATTGATAGTGAGAAAAATAAGACAAATCCTAACAGGGATATGGTGGGTGATCCAGATGGGTCCACTAACAACTTCATTGTCGCTGAATTAAATAAGCTTTTTAAGAAACCCTTAGATTCTTATCCACTTCTAAATTCTGAAATGATTAATTTTGGTAAAAGCGGATTGGTATATCGAATCGGACTTGAAGAGCCATTTACTGGCAGGTTGGAAGATAAAAGTACTGATGGTGTTGTCAGATTTCAGGCATCATTTATCGAAGGTTTGCCGCATGGTAGGCATCTTCGCTGGTCTGAAAAAGGCATCTTATCGATGGAGACAATTTTTAATCAGGGTAAGCTGGATGGGGTAAAGAAAAAATGGTGGCCAAGTGGGGTTCTTAAAGAACAAGAGTATTGGCAAGGTGGAGTATATCGTGGTCGGACCATTTGGGATGAAAAGGGTAGGCAGATAAAACAGGAATGGGCAAAAAAACATTAAATTTAAACTGACTTGCTGTTTTTACGCTCAATCAATTTGTCCAAATAGATACCAAAATCACCAATTCGTAACACCGAAAGATTATCGAGGGCATGGTCTTTTTCTAAGCCTCTCCATTGATGAAAAATTAAATCAGACAAATTATCAGGGCAAACGAGTGCGATAAATTTTGCCCGTTTAGAACGGATTGTGTTTTGGATCAAACCTATGACTTCATCTTTACTTTCCATTGATAATTCATCCCTTACCTCTATCCCAAGACCTATGCTAGGTATCCACATATCAACTTCATTTGCCTGAAAAGTACTTGAGATTAAAAGATTTCTTCTTTTGATCTTTTCTTCGCAGATATTAATGAGGTCCATAATGGTGGCAGATTCACCGTATAAAGATAATCTTTCTCGACTGACCAGTGAAGAGAGGTAACTGAGTAGACTTCCTTTATGCAGAAGTTGTATTCTTTCCAGGGCAAAGCTACGAATCTGCGGATCGGGAAATAAAAGCTTAAGGCTAAGTTTGTTCCCATCCTGAAGTTGGAAATTGGAAAGTTCCTCATCTTTTTTCAAGATAATATCAGCAATGTTAAATGGTATCGAGATGGTATGCACTCGAAGATCGTACCCTCCATTTTGGGAGCCTAAAATAGCTAGTTGTTCCCGGATCCACATGGCCAAATTTAATGCCGTGGTGTTTGACTGATAGCCTTCCTCTTTGATCTTGTTGGTAATTTTGATAAGCTCTTCAATATTCCCAGGTTCATTTTTATCTGCATTATTTTTTGATAATACGCTTTTTACGCATTGCTCAATCAGGTACTGATCATCACGCCAATCTCTTCTTCTTCGATGAAAGATCGGAGTAGCAAGTGAGCTTGCCGTTAGTTTACCCATGGATATAGCTTTAAAGTGAAAGGTCCTTAAGAATAAATTTCAGGCTAAAGGTTATTTCTTTTTCAATCCAATAAATTTTTCAATATTACCACAAAGCAAGGGAAAAAATGATCAAACTTCAAAAATCAGTTTTCATCTTATCAGGGTTGTTTTGCTTGATATTGTTTCAAGGAAAGGGACAAACTTCAGTTGGCGAAAGCAATGAAAGTTCTAGAATTTTAGGGGTTGTGCGTATTATCCAGCCTGGAGTCTTCGATTATCAGTCCCGAGATTATTTAGTTCGCATGCGTGCATGGGGCGTGGAATTTCCCCTGCGAAATCAGCCAGGCTACAATGAAGCTATTCATTTTACTGAGAAAAATTTACTCAACAAAAATATTGAATTTGTATTAAAGCAGGAATTTGATCTTCAAAATCTTAAAGTAGTAGATATCTATACAGGAGTATCGAAGGAGAACTTTTCACAACTCGCAATTGAGGAGGGTATCGGCAGGCACATTGAAAGTGAGACAGACAGAAATGGTAAGTTTTCCATTGCCCAGCTAAAAGCCAAAAGAAAAGCTCTGGGTATTTGGAAGTATGGCGATCTTTTTCAACAAAAATCTTCACAATTCGATGTTCCGCACCCACTTTTAAAAACGGTAGTGGAGCAAAACCCTTTTTCTCCTGGTTTGAACTACTGGGTTACTTCCTTTGGTAAAATTCACCGCCCAGAATGTTCATTCTATGAAAGAGGGCGAGGTGAACTCAGTCGAAGACCAACAGGCTCAGATTGCAGGATTTGTGGAGGAACTAAGCCAGATAGATAAAAACTTCAAGAATCTATAATTTCCTTAAGCTCTTCTTTTGATTTTAGGCCAACCAGAGTCTGGGACAGGGCACCGTTTTTATAGACGAGTATTGTAGGAATTGATTGAACCCCATGTTCTTGGGCCAAATCTGTGTTTTCATCAACATTGACTTTGTAAATATCAACTTTCTCAGGTACCTCCTCACTTAATTCTTCGAGAATAGGCCCAAGTGCCTTACAGGGACCACACCATGGTGCCCAAAAGTCGATCAGGGTGGTTTTGCTGGAAGAGGTGGCTTTAGTAAAACTTTCTTTATTTAGGTTAATTAAGTTACTCATGAAAATCAGGATTTTAAAAAGATTAGAATGGCTAGGGTAATAGATCCAGCAAATACAAGAAAGTCGAGAATGAGTAGAACAATACTAGGCTTTCCTTTAGTGGCTGTAGATTTTTCAACAGTCTTTTTCTTTTGGCCATCAGTTTTTTTATTCTTACCTGCTTCCTTAGGGGAAGGTATTGCTGGGTCCGCAGGATTGGTGCTTGCCGGGGAAGGTACTGCTGGGGCGGCAGCGGGAACTGGCGGGGCACCTGGGGGAGGTGCGGACGGAAGACCTGGTGCAGGAACTGGACTTGGTGCACCAGATAAAGGAGGAAGAGGGGCAGGGGTTGGGACAGGTCCAGCAGGACTTGCCGGTTGACCTGGCAAAACCGGTGCTCCTAAAGCAGGACCAGGCGATAAAGTTGGGGCGGGAGCAGGGCTAACCGCAACTCCCGGTACAGGGGCAATTTGGGGCTTGCTTATTTTAAGTTTGGGCTTTGGCGAGACAGCTCCAGGGGTAGGGGCAGGAGGTGCCGCACCAGGTAGTTTCGGGGGGGGGGCAGCACCTGGGGCGGGCAGGGGTGGCGGAGCTGGAATTTGAGGATTTGCCATGTACTCAGGATTTAGGTGTATTTTTTTCTAATAAGTCTGACAACTCATCTCTGGATGCTTCCTCAAGGTTTTTTCCTTTGATAGTTAAATCTTCAATTGTTTTCAGGAGAGTCTCGGTCATGCGATCATGAGTCTCTTCAGATCCACCAATAATTGAGAATTTCTCTGCCTGAGTCATTCTTTTGTGACCATCCTGGCAGTCAAGCCCAACGCCGAGCAAATGAGCCATGACCTTAGGATCCTTGTAGGGGATCGCTGGATTAAAGGTACGGTTATTCATCTATATCAATCTAGTATAATGATTAATGGTTCGTCAACCATTCAGGGAATTTGGGAGGTTCACAAAACATTTTTTTAGAATGATGAAAGGGTAGCTCCGATCTTCCATTCTGTTGAGTTTTCTCGCAAAGTGCCTCTTCTTTTATCTACACTTAACTCGATTACCCAGTTTCCTTGAGTCAGATAACTAAGAGTAGATCCAAGATGGGTGGATTGCTTAGTACTCAGATCATACCTGCCACTGAGTGTGATCAAGGTTTTTTCATTTATTCTCTTCCAACCTGAAAATTCAGCGAAATCGTTGAAGTTTTTGTATTTGGAATATCCTAAAAAAAGCTCTTGAAAACGACCATCCAGTACCGTGATTCCAACTTTCTGTTTATAATGGTCATGTTGTTCCAAATCGTACTTATTTGCATAATTCACCGAAATCCAACTCCAAGGAGTAATACTTAATTCAGAATAAAAGAATCGTGACTGAGTAGTAAGTTCAGGAGTTCTGCCGGATAGATCGATGTACATACGAGTGCTGGCAAGCTTACTTGCGTTCTGCTTGCCAATACCATGCAGTCCATTTGCCCAGGATACACGAACTACTCGATAAGGCTTGAACCAATCGCTTTGACTGTGATCAAGGAGATCGATCGACTCAAAGTTGTAATTATGAGAGATTTGACCCAGTGGAAGGGAATTTGTATTACCACTTGATAAGACATTTTTGTCCCTGAATGCGATGGAGAAACTTGTCGAGTGAAGGATTTTATCAAAATCAAAGAAGGTAGAATTTAAATCGAATTTCCTATGAAGTTCGAAATTCAGATCTGCTCCAAATCCGCCAATGATTTGGTCGGAGTCCGAATTGGAGCCTTCTTCTATTCGCTGTCTTACATCCCAGGAAGGAGTGAGAACAATCCCTTGGTGAAGTAAAATTGGTTTTTCAATACCGTAGCCAAGGTCAATGCGTTCGACTGAAGGTCCTTTTTGACCGAATTCATCGGCATCTTTTAGCATACCCCAGTGCACGGAGGATGAATGGTAAACCTGAAGAAACTTAGATGGTCCTGATATGAATGAAAGTACAGGAGTCTGTTCAGTTATCGATTCATGCTCGTTAGATTGCCATTCAGAAAACAGGGATAAGGTACCCCAGTCGCTTGTATGGCTAATCTCTGCAAAGCTCTTATTCCACTGATGATCGGCGAAAATTTCTCTTTTGTAGTCACGTTTAAAATCAGAATCTGTCTCCCAATCAATCACGGAAGCAATTCTGAGATTTTTGTTTACACGATTTATTGATGATAAATGAACTTGGGCACGCTCTTGATCAATGACCTGCCCCCTTCGATCAAATTCGATACGATGATTCTGACGTATCCAATCTCCATTTAATCGACCTTTGTGGTAGTTGCCATAGGGGTTTGCTTCCCATGCTAAACTGGGAGAGAGTAAAATACCCCTCGCCTCAATCATTTTTACATATGCATCACCCTCGAGATTCCTGCTTCTTTTGGAAAGTCCAAGCTTGGTATACCATCCAAGACTTCCTTCTTTTCCAAATCCAATATGAGGTTGCAAGTGCATATCTTTATTGTCAAAGCCTCCGGAAAGTTTGGGAAGTTTGCCCACCAAGAAATCTCCAACATTGAGGTCAATCGAGTGAGCAGTGAGGCTAGATCTATTTAAATCGACTTGAGTATTTTCGACACTTAAATTCAGGGTTAAAGGGGATGGATCGGAGTGATAAATCTCAGATTTATTTAACTCCATAAAGTCTCCCTTTTTTTGAATACTTTCTGCTTCAAATAAAAAAGAGACCGTCCCTCCTCTGACATTCCTTGCATGGTAGTCGCCACTTTCAATAAAAAAAGTCAACTCATCGGCGAGCATTCTGGTGCCGAAATAATTTAATGACACCAACCCATTCGCCTGAACTCGGTTAACTTCACGATCCCAGATAATAGTATCTGCCAGAAGGAGAATATTCTTGCTTTGAAGGGATGCATTATCCTGTGCAACAACTGTTTTGTTACCATCTTGGTAACTGATCGATTTTTTAGCATACAAGTTTATTGATTCAGAAGAAAAACTTGGTTCTTCCGCCAAAATTTGGCTTTTGGTCGCTAGAAGGATAAGCAAGTAGAAAATGTTGTTTCTCACCTTAATAAACATGGAGTTTGAAATAATCTGCTCAAGTTTGAAATTTGCTTTCTTTAATCGGTCTTGCTTTTTTTGTTTAGCCTAACTCTTAATGATTACTGTAATATGATTATAAGAGACAATGAAGTAGACCTCATAATGAAGGGTGAAACGCACGACCCTCACCATTATCTTGGTATGCATAATTTGAGCAATGGGAAAGGTTTAGTTGTGCGTGCATGGGATCCAACTGCTAAGGAAGTTACAATCAAGAATTTATCCAATGGGGCATTATTGAAAATGACCTGTTTGAACAAGGAAGGTTTTTTTGAGCTTCATTTACCAGATCAGAATACCCCTTTTAAGTACTCCATGCACTCCGTTTATGAGAATGGCAAGAGGGACTGGATTGATCCTTACGGTTTTATGCCAGGTTTCCAGAATGATGATTTTGAGGCATTTAATAGAGGTACAGACAGAAGACCTTTCCAAAAATTAGGTGCAATTCCAAAAGTTCAGCAGGATGAGCAAGGGATTGTTTTTACATTATGGGCACCTTCCGCCAAATCTGTTCATTTAACGGGAGATTTTAATCATTGGAATACAAGGTCACTCCCTATGCGTAACCTGGGCAGTTCAGGTTGCTGGGAATTATTTGTTCCTTCTGCTAAATTAGGAGATAAGTACAAATTTATGGTTTTGGGGTCTGATGGGGTGCACCGCGAAAAGGTCGATCCATTTGGCTGGAGGTTTGAAGAACTTCCTGGGAAAGCTGCTGTAATAGATGATCGTTCTGTTCTGAGGAAATCTGGTATTTCGATGAACGGTAAAAATCCACGCACAATTCCACTTTCTATATATGAAATGCATTTGGGTTCCTGGCAGTACCATCCAAAATCAACCCGTCCTCTTAACTTTCTGGAATTAGCCGAGGTGTTACCTGATTATTTAACCAACTTAGGCTTTACTCATGTTGAGTTTCTGCCTCCAAGTGAATATCCATTCGGGGCAAGCTGGGGCTATCAAGTAACGGGTTATTATGCCTCTACTCATCGTTATGGATCACCCGATGATTTCTCAACTCTTCTTCGAGAATTGCAGGATGCTGGGATTGGAGTAATTATTGACTGGGTACCTGCCCACTTTCCTGCAGATGAATTTGCTCTTGCACGGTTTGATGGCACTTGCCTCTTTGAACATGATGATCCTAGGAAGGGTATGCACGCAGAGTGGGGTACATTATGCTTTAACTATGGGCGTGCAGAGGTCAGAAGTTTTCTGATTGGCAGTGCAATTGCCTGGCTTGACCGTTTTGGAGTTGATGGATTCCGGGTGGATGCAGTGGCATCTATGCTTTATCTGGATTATGCCCGTAAGGATGGGGAATGGTGCCCGAATGAATTTGGCGGGAATGAAAACTTGGAGGCAATAGAGTTTATCAAGCAATTCAATAACTCTATTCATGAAGAATATCCCGATGTAATAAGTATAGCAGAGGAATCCACATCTTTTCCTCAGATTACTAAACCACCCTTCACGGGAGGGCTTGGTTTTGACCTAAAGTGGAATATGGGCTGGATGCATGATGTGCTCGGCTATTTTTCAACAGAGACGATACATCGGAGGCATAAACACAACCAACTTACATTTGGTGCGATGTATCAATTTTCCGAGAATTTTGTCCAAGCATTCTCTCATGATGAAGTGGTCCATGGAAAGGGTTCGCTTGTTAATAAAATGAGCCTGGCATACCAGGAAGACCGAATTGCAAATTTGCGAGCCCTTCTTGCCTTGCAATGGACATGGCCGGGGAAGAAGACTTTGTTCATGGGATGTGAATTTGGCCAGTGGGGTGAATGGAACTTTGAATCTTCCCTGGATTGGGCTCTGCTTGATTTTCCTAATCACAGGGGCATCAGTTTATTAATTGGTGATTTGAATAAATTATACAAAAATCACCCAACCTGGGCATTGGTTGATCATGTTGCGGATAAATTTCAATGGATTGATTGTAATGATGCAGACGGGCAAACCCTGAGTTTCCTAAAATTTGGAGATTATCCGGAGGACACCTTGATGGTTCTGTGTAACTTTTCCGATTCCATGAGGCACAGAGACTGGGGATGTCCGCATTCCGGCGACTGGGAAGTACTTCTTGATACAGATTCACCAGATTATGAGGGACAGGGTTCCGCAGGAGGGACAAGGTTTTCATCCTTTAATGATCCCCGAAATAACCAGCCCTATGGACTGTCCTTGGCGGTAAGTCGGTGGAGCGTCAGAATACTTTCTTTGGTAAAAAACTAGATCCTGTATATTACATCAATCCGTTTTCGGAGAAGCTGTAGTATCCTGTACCAAAAGGGCAATTACTAGGCTCCCCAATGATAACATGATCGTGAAACTCAATATCCAAATGCCTTGATGCATCCGAAATCTTTTTTGTTATATTAAGATCTGATGCACTTGGGCTAGGGTCTCCGCTTGGATGATTGTGAGCCAGAATAATTGCGGTACTGCCCCAGCGAATGGCTGGTCTAAATACTTCTCTTGGATGCACCAGACTACCGGTAGCAGTGCCAGAAGAGATTACTTCATTACGCAATATCCTGTTTTTGCGATCAAGACAAAGAACCCATACTTTTTCCACATTTTCTGCAATTGATTCTTGTTGAAGCAGTCTCCAGACCTTGGATGGTTCATCAATAACTAACTTATCCAAGCGGTTGCCATGGGAAATTCTTTGGGCAATTTCCATATGCACTGAAAGTTGCAGTGCTTTAATTTTACCGATTCCGGGGATTTTCTGAAAGTCAGTAGTGTCCCAGCGGACTAATCCTGCCAATGAACCTGCTTGCTTTATGATATTGTCAGCGAGGGATAACACATCATGAGCTGCTGTTCCTGAACGTAAAAGCATTGCAAGCAATTCCCTGTCAGTAAGAGGTTTGGGCCCCAGTCTTTCGAGTCTTTCTTGAGGCCGTTCGCTGGCGGGCAGGTCTTTTAGGCTTAATCGTTTTGGTCTCTTTAGATCAGCCATTTGATAGAAACAGGTAGATTAATCAGGCAAGGAAATATTCACATAGGAATCACGCTTCTGGCGGGATAACCATTTTCTCTGCTCAAATTTTTCAAGTTGCCTTGCCAATAACTTTTCGATCTGGTTGCGCACCTCATTAACAGGTATTTTCTGGGCATTCTGAACCTTAAAAACTTTTAGGATTTTCCAAACCAGTTTACCAGATTGATTAACCGGAAAAGGTTCAGAAAACTCATTCTCATTAAGTGAGAAGGCAATATCCCGGGTTTTAGGATCTAATATTTCATCTTTGGGAACAAAGAATTTCCAGTCTGTAAATTGACAATTTTTATGATTTGAAGAGATGATGTAAAAATCTTCCCCTTTTTTTAATTTTGAGTAAATGTCATGGGCGAAAGATTCGATATCTATAGAATCGGCTTCGGTGGAGGAGGAAAATAGTAATTCTTGTAGATGCACTTTTTTAGGAGTCAAAAACTCAAGAGGGTTTTTTCTATAATAATCCTCAACACTTTGGGGGCTTGTTTCATCAGTTGTTCGTTTTCTTTGTGATAGCATATGGCTATAAATAATATCTTCCTTCAACTGTTCTTTATATTCAAATACGGTCATATGCTCGCTTTGTAAATACCTTCGGAACTTGAGGCGGTTGCCACTAAAATTTTCCAGCAGTTCGTGATTAAATCTCGATTCAATGTATGACTCGGGAAGGGTCATTCCTTTTTGGTCGAAGGCATGAGAACACAATAACCTATCAATCCTACCATCGAGTTTTTCTATTTCATCCCCATTCAGCTTGAGATTCAGGTCGTATTTGGCAATCTCTGGAGCGATATCTCCCATTGTTATAATTTTATCGTTCACTCGACCAACCACCCGATTGACTTCGATTAATTCTGCCGAACTGTAAGTGTTGATAAAATACAAACAGCTTAGTGCAAAAGCCCCTCTAACTACCCAACTTTGTCCCATGGATGTGAATTCTGAGAAATCCTATGATTTCCTTCAACTTTAAAAGAGGTTCTTTTTGAATTATTCTGGGCAATTTACCAAGCTTTCTCAAATACTGAGTCCCATCCCGTGAGCTTTTTTTAACTTTTCGGCAAAGCAATTCATTTTCATTACTGGCAATACAGTCAAATCCAGCCTCCTGAGCGAGGCATTTTATTTCAGTTTCCAGCAAAAGAGCTTTCACGGATTGAGGAACTTGACCAAAGCGGTCTAGCATTTCTTCGTGTAGATTTTCGATTTCTTCTACTTCACAAATATTGGCAATTTTACGGTAAAATTCAATGCGCAGCCTAGGTTCACCTATGTATGAGGAGGGTAGGCAGGATGCCATGGTTTTGGCGTTTTGGCTTTCCACTAAAGTTTCATCACTGTGTAAAAAATCCAGGCGAACTACCGCAGTAGGGCGAAGGGCGACTTCATCCCCTTTTAGTCGGGCGACACTTTCGCGGAGCAGTTTACAATACATCTCAAACCCAACACCTGCGATGTGACCACTTTGTTCGCTTCCTAATAAATTTCCAGCACCACGCAATTCAAGGTCGCGCAGGGCAATTTTAAACCCGGCACCCATACTGCTTGTATTTCGTAACGCAGAAAGTCTTTTTCTTGCCTTCTCCTTAACGGGCAAAAGAGGGTTGACCAATAAATATGCGTATGCCTGGCGAGTGAATCTTCCTACTCTGCCACGAAGTTGGTAGAGTTGAGACAGCCCGAATTTATCAGCTTCTTCAATTAAAATTGTATTACAATTTGGAATATCAAGACCGGATTCAATGATAGTCGTGCAAAGCAATAAGTCGTACTTACCTGCAATAAAATCAATCATTACCTTCTCGAGTTCGGATTCAGGCATTTGCCCGTGCCCAATTGCTATGCGCAAACGGGGGAACAAGCTTTGCAGTTTCCGGGAAACAGAATTGATGGTTTTCACTCGGTTATGAAGATAGAAAATTTGCCCACCTCTCCGTATCTCGAGATCGATTGCTTTTTTGAGAATCTCGTTTGTGCCACGAATAATCTCGGTGCGGATGGGCCTTCTGTTTGTGGGGGGGGTTTCTATTGTACTGAATGATCTTACCCCCACCATCGCGAAATAAAGAGTACGAGGAATAGGAGTGGCACTTAATGTAAGTACATCAATATTTGCTTTTATGCGTTTCAACTTTTCTTTGTGTTCCACCCCAAATCTTTGCTCTTCATCAATGATAAGTAGACCTAAATCCTTAAATTTTAAATCATCAGAAAACATTCGATGAGTACCGATTACCATGTCGATCGAACCAGCTTGCAGACCGATCATGATTTTTTTTTGTTGGCCAGTTGTACGAAAACGAGAAAGCATTTCAATAGTGACCGGAAAATCCCTCATCCGGTCGATGAATGTTTGAAGGTGCTGTTGGCAAAGAATAGTAGTGGGGGAGAGTAATGCCACTTGTTTTCCATCCATTATAGCTTTAAATGCCGCCCGCATTGCTACTTCTGTCTTCCCGTAACCGACATCTCCGCAGACTAATCTATCCATCGGTTTTTCGGATTCCATATCTTGCTTTACTTCAATAATTGACCGGAGTTGATCTCCGGTTTCTGAATACGGGAAGGAATCCTCGAATTCTTTTTGCCATTTATCATCAACGGCAAATGCATGCCCCTTTTCAGATTCGCGTGAAGCTTGCAAACGAAGCAGATCAGCAGCCAGATCGATTGCGGCAAGTTCAGCAGCCTCTTTAGTTCTTGCCCAAGTCTTGCCCCCAAGTTTGGCAAGTTTTGGTTTTGCCTTTTTTAGGCCAACATAACGGGAGAGCAAATGGGACTCTTGCAAAGGCACATGCAGCAAAATACCATCTGCAAATTCTACTGTTATTGCTTCTTCAACTTTTCCATCTTGTTCAATTTTGCCAAGGTTTCCGAAACGGCAAATTCCGTGCTGTAAATGGACCAGTAAATCGCCGTCCACCAATTCCGTGAAGTCGAGTGCCTGATCGACTTCTTTCCTTTGAACACTTGCTTTTCTTGAACGTATGGGGCGTCGACTTCTTTCCCTTCCAAGGATTTCCCTAGATGTGGCGATTAAAAAGCCCTTTTTGTTTTTTTGGAGAAAAGATAAAAAAATATCGTCTTTATTATTTTTTGAGTAAACAAATCCTTGATGAAGCCCAACACTAAGAAAAGTGGGATTCAAGTCACCAAGGTCATTTTCCAGCAAAATACTTTCGATTCTTTTCTTTTCCGCTTCTGCACCGACTGAAATAAATATAGCAAAGCCGGATTTGCTAAATTCCTTTATTCGACGAATTGCCGTATTGGAAGTGTGGGAAATTGCCCGGTTTTCAAGAAAGTCAGAACTTATTGGTATCGTGCTGTCCAGCTCTGGGACGAGAGGCCGCAAGTCAGGTATAAGTTTATGCGATCGATCAAATATTCCAGCACCTGCATTTATTTCGCTAGTGGTTATGAAATAATCAATCAGGCTAGATTGTCTTTTCCAGATTAGGGATAAGTTTGATTTATCAAGCACATCCTTTCCACTTTCATGAAAAACAAGTGGATAAGTCCTTAAAAGATTCTCAGGTTCGTTGATATACCATAATACCGTGCCTGGTAGATATCTTAGAAATTCTGCGGGGCGCTCTTCGTTATCCTTTAAGCCAATTGAGGAAATTCTTACTTCTGAGAGTTGACCAGTCGCTCTTTGGGAGGTTGGGTCAAAAGAACGAATTTCCTCCACTTTATCTCCGAAGAAATCGATACGGACAGGGTGATCGGCATTAACAGGATAAATATCAACAAGGCCTCCGCGGATGGCAAACTGTCCTGGTTCTTCGCATACAATTTCACTGGAATAGTCGTATTTTGTAACTAATTCCTTGGTGAAATTCTGGTATGAAAGTTCGTTGCCTGCTTGAATTAAAAGTTCAGTGTCCTTAGTGTTCTCCAATATAGGGCAGGGACCGAGAAGTGCCTCGAATGTAGTGGCGATCAATATAAATGCCTTGGGGCACTCAGATTCAGAGATTTCGCGGAGCGAGGCTAGTAAAGAAAGTCGCTCACAAATTTTTTCAAATGCATCCGGGTGATCCTCACCCTGATTTTTATCGAATGAATGAAATGCCACAGAAATTTCTGGATGCATTGATTCTGTTAGAGCGGCGATATCCTCACATCTATTTTCTGCATCAGGTAGGGTTTCTCCTATAATTATGGCGACAGGATAATTTTTCGAGACCCATAAATCAGCTATAAGTGCGGTAGCAGCTTGCCCTGGGCAGTTAGGTATAAAGACCGATCCCAGAGAGCTAGGGGGCTGAATTTTTTTCACTTTTTTACAGGCGAAAGCATATCCAACGCTGCTCTTGCTGCCTGTTCCTCTGCGGTCTTTTTACTGTGACCTGTACCAGTGGACAATGCTTGTCCATTAATCCTGACTTCCACTTGAAATTTCTTTTTGTGATCCGGTCCGGACTGTTTGATCAAATGGTAAGATACTTTGGGGTTGTGTGGTTGCGATTGAAGGAACTCCTGAAGTTTTCCCTTTGGGTTAAAACTGGAACTCTTATCTTTCAATGTAGCACGAAAAAAGTTTTCCCATTTCAGCATAACCGCTTCGACTGATTGGTAATCGCTGTCCAAGTAGATTGCCCCCATCAAAGCTTCAAATGCATCCTCAAGAACAGATTGCCTGAGGTTGCCTTGGCTGATTTCCTCCGACTTTCCAATGATCAAATGCTCATGGAGATTAATTTTATGGGCAATAGCTGCGAGATTGTTCCCTCTGGCTAAGAGCGATTTCTTTCGGCTCAAATCTCCCTCTGGTAAATCTGGGAATTCTTTAAATAACCACTTTGCCAAGATACAGCCAACTACTGAGTCGCCAAGGAATTCGAGCCTCTGATTATTTCTGTTCTTTGACTTTTGGCTAGTGAAAGAAGGGTGAGTTAATGCCTCTTGTAATAGATTAGGTTGTTTAAATTTATAGCCGATTTGTTTTTGTAAAGTAGTAAAATTATTTCCTCTTTGATTTTTTGGGTGACATTTGAGCACTGACTTAAGAGATTTAAGTAAACTCATTGCCTTTCTTTATTGAGCAAAAAATCTCTCAGCAAATTCTTTGGCAAATGCACGATATGCTAAACTCCCGGAGGAGTCCGGTGCATATTCAAAAACAGTTTGTCCAAAACTTGGTGCTTCGCTGAGTCTGGCATTTCGCGGAATAGCAGTACGGAAGACCTTGCCAGAGTAATATTTGTTTACTTCCTGCCAAACCTCATAAGATAATCGTGTCCGGCTATCATACATGGTCATAACTATACCTCCAAGTTCCAGTTCTTGATTGACCCCAGCATCCTTCAGTTTTTCCACCACACTGGTTATCTGCCCCAGACCCTCCATTGCTAAATATTCTGACTGTAGGGTGACCACCAGGTAGTCAGCAGCACAAAGGGAGTTCATTGATAGCAGTCCAAGAGTTGGCGGACAGTCTATTAAGATGACCTGCAAGCCATAATGATCCCGCAGGGATTTCAGTGATGCTCGTAATTTTATCAAATACGAATCTTGTCCGCTCAGTTCCAACTCTGCCGCCGCCAAATCCAGTTCAGAAGGCACAAGCCAGAGATTTTTTCTTCTACTGGAAATCACTCTGCTGGCGAGATCTGTGCCATTCAGTAGGGGTTCATAAACCCCGAAGCCAGGCTTTTTTTCAAGCCCCATACAGCTGGTGGCATTTGCCTGAGGGTCCATGTCCACAATGAGTGTAGGCACTCCCATTAATGCGAGAGCATGCCCTAGGCTCACGGTTGTGGTTGTCTTTCCCACGCCACCTTTTTGGTTGGCAATTGCAAAGGTTATGGCTGGCATAATATTTGTTCAAAGAATGAGTTTCATCAACAGGTGGCAAACATTTTAAGAACTAAACATTATTCTACCATTTTTTTTAGTTAGTGATAACCCTTCAGTAAATTCACTGAACAAAGGAATCTCATTTGCCTGAACAGTATCCTCCATTAGGTTCCACGCGATTGAATTTAATCCTGCATGGAGGGAAAGTGGACTTCCGCCACCAAGACGGGGATTAATTTCAATCAAATGGAGGTTACTGTTTATATCTACCAAGACCTGTGCCAAGCAATGTCCATGGGCTCCTTCTCGGTGTAAAAACACAGATCTTAGCATTTCTTCCCATTTTGCGTTTCGAAACACAGTGGTTTTGTGAGATTCACCATTTACAACTGTGTCACGCCAGCGAAGCAGCGGTCCATGGCACTTCTTTGACCGACTGACCCATGCCTCTGCGGTAAATTCTTTTCCTTGAACAAAAGGCTGAAAGACCAGATTGTGGGATTTAAGCACAGATAGTTCTTTGGCATCTTTGGGGGAAAGATTTAAGAAAACCGTATTGGATCCTGATCCAGTCCTCGCTTTTGCCACCCACTTTTGAATCTTGGGTTCATTCGGGTATTCAAAGGTATCGATACAGGATACGGCACCATCTTTCCATTGTTTAAAAAACAATAATTTATCTTCACAATATTTTACAAAAGATGGATCTGAAACCCAAGTGCAGATATTGTGCTGAGCCAACATTTTTTTCCTTTCTGCCCAGAATGGCAGTTCTGCATCCCGGGTAGGCAAAATATGGGTGATTTTATTTTGCTGACAGAATTCGAGGAGGTGTTCATCGGACAACTGATCGAGACGGGGCATTGTAATAAAGTGATCCACCTTAGAGGCAGCATCACAAGAGGAATCACAATCAGTACCAATTACACGGACATCTCCTGAAAACAATTGAGCGTTTTTAAGAACTTCTCGATAAAGGGCTTGCTTAGCAGAGAGAGAGCAAAATAAAATACAGGGCGACTTTGCGCTCATAAATCTTCAGAATCTATATAATCGGAATGCAAACATGAGGCAACGACAGCATCCACCCAAGCACCATTAATCATAGTATGTTCTCGAAGAATTCCTTCACGTTGGAATCCAGAGTTTTCTATCGCCAAAACATGATAATCCCGATGGGCGAAAGCTTCTGTACTTAATTTATTGAGACCAAGTTTTAAAAATCCAAGTTTTTTAATGAGTCGAAAAAAAATGCCTAGCTCAATACTGTATTTCTCGAGATTTTGAGTATGGGTGGTATTAAGCAAAAATGAGACCTCACCTCTCAAATTTACCCAGTCCAAATGGACGATCCCCCCATATCCAATCAGTTCATCTTTGTGGCAAAAGCGCACGAGGATTTTATCAGGCTGATCTTCAGGGAAGTCTTTTTCTATAACCTGTTGAAAATAAAGGATTTGCTCATCGCTACTAAGTTCAGTGGATTGTCGTAGGGCAGAAATTTGTTCATTTCTCCATTTCCTGATGGGTTCCGCATCAGCATACCTAACTGATTCAATAGAATATTCATCACTTTCTAGTGGGGCGTCTCCGAGGATTGAATAATAAGGGTAATCGCTCATGAGCTTTTTTCGCAAAAAATACCAATTTGTTTAATTACTTCTTTCTGTTTCTCGTCAGAAAGGGTGGGGAACATAGGAATACTTAAGCAGGAATGATAAAATTTTTCAGCCCCGGGCAATCGTAATTCACCATATCTTTTTTCATAGTAGGGGTGGCGATATACAGGAATATAATGAATCTGGGTCATTATTCCTTTATTCTTAAGGAATCTGTATGCCTTATCCCTTAGGCCTGCTTTTTTAAAACGAATGATATAGAGGTGCCACGCATGACCAATATTTGCTACTGGGCACTCAAAGCAATCTTTGAAAGGGGATTGAGAAAAAGCCTGATCGTAAATGCTAGCTAATTTTCTCCGGATTTCAAGTTGTTCATCCAGGCGGGAAAGTTGAGATTTCCCAAGCACTGCCTGTATATCAGTAAGCCGGTAATTCCAACCCAGTTCAGTTTGCTCATAAAACCATGGAGTCTGGTTAGCTTTATCATAGGACCTAACAATTCCATGAGAGCTTAACTTTCTGGCAGTCTCACCTATTTGCTTGTCGTTGGTCAATACTGCTCCACCTTCTCCACAGCAAATATGCTTAACGGGATGAAAGCTTAAGCAGGCAGTGTCTGAATATTCACATGTTGCACTCCTGTATGAATTTCTGCTGTTCTTTATAAAAGATCCTGGTGAATGAGACGCATCCTCAACTACCCTAAAGCCATATTTCTTGGCACACTTTTGTACATCGGCTAGAGGAGCAGTTGCTCCAGCAAATGAAACCGGGGAAATTACACCAGGGCAATCACAGGCATCCAAACTTAAATCTCGGAGAATTTCTTCAAGGGAGCTAAGGCATAGTAAGCCAGTGCGGTCGTCCACATCACAGAAGCGGACTTCAGCACCAAGATATCGAAACGCATTTGCAGTGGCGGCAAAAGTGATAGCTGGCACAATCCCTATGGTTTTTGGACCCACTCCAATACTGGCATAGGAAAGGTGCAATGCGGCTGTTCCACTGGAACACAGGACTGCATAGTTTACAGAGAATTTTACTTTTAATGCATCTTCAAAAGCCTCTACCTGTGGTCCTTGAGTTAAAAAATCAGATTTGAGCACTCTGGATACTGCACTCAAATCAGATTCAGTAATATTTTGTCTGGAATATGGAATCATTTATTATCCGGTTAAATCAAAGATTAGTATGGACATCTTTACAATCCAATCCTTGGTTAGCATCATTACTTACAAAGCCTCAGATTTTTTTAAAGAATGAATATTGTCGGGTCTGTGATCGCACGTGCGGGTAGCAAAAGATTACCTTACAAGAACTTGTTGCCCTATAAGGGTGTGCCACTGGTGCGAAGGGCCCTTATTCAAATGCTGGAGAGTGATCTATTTGAGAAGGTCGTTTTATCCACTGACAGCGAATTAATTGCCCGGACCTGCATCGACCTAAAAAACCTGTTTATTTTAAGAAGACCAGAAAATCTTGCCACTGATAACGTTGCATCAATTCCGGTGTTTCAGCATATAGTCAAAAACTTTCCCTGTGACTTACACCTTAACTATAATTGCAATTTCCCCGAATGCAATGATGAGGTCTTTTCTCAGGCAATTTCTCTGGCAAAGCAGACGGGGGAATCATTATCTGACCCATATGCAGTTTGGGCACAAACAAGCAAATGCCTCAAGGAGTATGGTGACCCATTCGCAATTAAAGCGAAAATATTTAAAGTCACCGGGGTGCATCCACTGGATATTCACACTGAAAACGATTTGCTTGAAGTGCACCGTCTAAATCAAGCACCTGTAAAATGGTAATTTTTTCATTTTATGCTAAAGAGACTCAAAAACCGACCGATCATATAGGTTGTGAAAAGTACTATCATAATTTCTAGCCCGAATATTCTCACCATTATTGTGTGGATTGTTTTAATTACATTACCCACCTCTGAAAGTTGGGCGTTTCTTAACCTTTTCAAAAAAAGCAACGATATCCAAGGCGGGTATCTGCTAAGTGAATCACCGCCTAAGTTGCGCTTCCATGAAGTTCAACCACCGGCCAACAGGAAAAACCTCCATCGGTTGGTGCCTAAGGTTTCCCAGGAAGTCATCCAGCCAGAATCTCCTGTTGTATCCGAACCCGCTTTTCCAATTGTATCGTTTGAGGAGCCTGAAAGTAACTCCACTTATCAAATTCCTCTAGTCAATGGTGCTGGCTTTGACACAAATGATAATAGCCTGCCGCCTAGTGATCCCTTTACTGATTCATCCGTTTTAAGTCCAAATCTCAACAATACGGACGAATTAATAAAGATTCTTGAAAGCCAACCATCGCGTGGCTCCAGGCGTGATTATATGGACTCAGAGTTTATACCACCTTACACCATGGAAAGTGGTAATATGTTGATCCAGTCAAAAACAAAATATGAAAGGAGGGTTCGATGAAAACTTTTTGTACAAGCTTTACTGTCGGACTACTTCTCCTGGTTCCTTTATTGTTCGGACAACAGCCTGAATTGAAATCTATTGAGGAGGTAATAAGCGGAATCGATTCTTTATTGGAAGAAATTGATGCTTCGAATGAATCAGGAACGGAAGCAGAACAGTCCGACTCTGGCGAACTTCAATCAATTGATGATCAAGGATTGAATTCTCGTTCCTTCAGGCTTGAAAATGAGTTATTTCCAGCCGAACTACGATCTCCTCTAAGCGAGACTCCAGTTCCAGTTGTTGCTCCTGAAAGACCTACATTTCAGCAGGATCTTCAGCCTTCCCGGCCTGCTAACTCTCCGACCACCTTACCGCAGGATGTGGATTATTCCCAACTTAGTCTTGATGAGTTGCTTCGCGAAGTCGATACTCTCAGGCAACCCTCCTTATCTGGTATAGGATCGAAGGTGGAGACCCTGCCCAGTGCCACAAAGCCAGAAGCAGTGGATGAATCTTCGGCTGAACTTTTGCTTCCCAGGAAAGAGTTTAGTGCGGATAAAGATGATAGTTTCCAAAGTGTAATTATTCCGGAATCTTCCTCTCCGGACGGCCAGGGAGAACCTGCAATAATCGTCGAAGATTATATTGTACTGGGTGATACGATTGATCAGGAAATGAAAGAGAAAATCCGGGAGGCTATTATGGCTACTCGCTTGGCATCTGGTGGTTCTGGGAATCCCTTTGTCACCCGTTCAGTGTATAAGGCCACTTCTTTTTGCAATAAAGTACTGGGTCGTTTGACTGCGCCAAATCACAAAAGATATCGCAGGGATATACTTCTATCTCTTATCAATTTACATGAAAAAAATCAGGCTTGGGTGGATGCGGCAAAAACCTATGAGAGATTCTTGGAGGAATTCGCATCTGACGATGATTATCCATTCGAGCAACATGAGGACTCACCAGGTATTCCTGACCTTCATGCCCATGTGGGAGATATTAAAAAACTACTGGAAGGTTTTTCCCGTGGTGCACCGACAATTCCTGAGACCCATATCAGGACTGGGAAAATTTATCGCGAACTCGGTGCCGACCGAATGGCTTTGAATAAATTTTATGATGCAATAAATGCCACCCTTACCCGGCCGTACAACGAGGCATTCACTAATTCAGAGAAAAGGAAGGGCAAGTCATTTGATCAACGAAAAGACTCTGAGTCTAATCAGGCTATGTTTGAAATTGCAGAAACCTTCCTGAGGTCTGAAGATTATGATAATGCGATCAAGTTTTATGATCGGCTAGACAGGTTGGAGCAGTTGAATGAGAGTGATCTTTCCGTCATAACCTACAAACGTGGACTTGCTCACTTTCGTCGGGCAGTTGACACAATGAAAAAAGAGGAACGCGAGAAGCGCCTTAATCCAGAAATCACCTCTTCGGATTCTATCAGATCATTCGAGCAGTCACCCCGTGCAGATTTTGCCAGAGTCAAAGAGATATTAAGAGGTTTTGGGAAATTATTTCCTGCTAGCCCATATGTACCGGAAACCCATTATCTTCTAGCATTGTCCTATGAACAGCTGAATCAAAATGAAGAATCAATTTCCAAGTTACTCGATTTGCTCAAGGAGGCAGAATTCAATCCTCAGGCGATTATTGCTGAGGAAGAGCTTAAAAATATTAGGGATAGAGATCTGGAAAAAGTTTCCAAGCTCAAAGCAGTCTGGAATTTTTGGAAAAAGAAAACGGGCAACTACTTAGCGAACAAGTTTTTTGAGTCTGGAGAGTTTTTTAATGCGTATAGAATATATTCCGCACTTATTCCAATTGATGAAACACCGACATGGCGTGTTCCATTACTTTATCAAGTCGCCCTCTGTGAGGAAAAATTGGGGAATTTTGTCCAGGCTACCGAAACTTACATCTCGATTGAGGAGTTTTTTGATAATGATGAAGATGCACGGGAAGAATTAGCAAAGAGTAAATACCTTAAGTTTGTATATGGGATGTCCAAATGGAGGAGAGAACAGCTTGAGGATACCCGGGAAATCAGGCAGGCAGTCAACCGTTACGGCATTTATTCCTCACCCGAGCCAAATTTAACAGAAGAACAGGCATTCTAAGCTTTTTTCTGTCTATTCTAGCAATTCAAGTAATGGAACCAACAGAAGTCCTAAAGTCACATTTGGTACTTTGCTCAGAAGTTTACGATCTATTACTCGAGGAGAATAGCTGGCTTAAATTACAAAAGAAAGTTCCTGAAATGGAATTTCTTCAGAGAAAAAAAGTCATCGTAGAAAAGCTCGAATCATCTCTCTCCAACTTAAAGCAGTTAAAGCCAGAATACTTTTCCCCCTTCGATAATTCGAAAAAACTTGTCTCTGAATCCCATACCAAATTGCTACAGATTTTTTATTTAGACAGGGAGAATGAAGATTTGTTAGTCAAACTGAATCAACCTATTGACCGACAATCTTTTAACCGTTTTTCCGTTCCTCCCGAGCAGATAAACAAAATACATAATCGCACTACGGATTCTCCTCCAGAGGTATAAATTCTTTCTGATTTTGCCAATCAGGAGTTCCTTCTAAAGCGCTACGCAGCACACTCTTTGTTGGTGGATTCCCTTTGGTGAAATTCTCTTCATATCTTAAGACCAGTCCTTTTCCATTAATAACCCGGGAAAATGGGCAAGGTGTGCCATCTGGATACCATCCTTGTGCATCTATTATATGACCGTACAGAAAGTATGATTCTAGCCTTACCTTGCCAGAGTCATACCAAAATGTGGATTCACCATGTAATTTATTTGAGCGGTATTGTTTGCTGGAGATTAAAGTGCCATGCTTATTCCACTCAAGAAACTCACCGTGCCTGTTATTTTGATGATACTCACCTTGTAGTCTACGAATGCTGGTAGCATCCCACATGTAAATAAATCCATGCCTTATTCCATCTTGGTATGAGCATAAAAGCCTGGGTTCATTGCTCTCATCATACTGGGCATACCAACCCGTGTATGGTTTTTCTTCCTTTTCGAGAAAAATTTTACCACCTCTCATCTTAAAACCATCATAGGGAATAGTCTTATTGGCCATTTTGTGCCATTCCCCCCGGTAGGCTTCGCTAAGCATAGAGTTGATAAGTTGAGACTCCAATTTTTCATCAGGGGTGAAATTATTTAACCCATAAAGCATTTGGACCCCGCAAAACAATGCTACAGGAAATACCAAATTTGCTTTCATTAAATAAACCATTTGCCTGGTCGGACTAGTCGGCAAGAAAAAATAATCATCTTGGCTTTAGGAAATGGCGGAAGGAGAGGGATTCGAACCCCCGGAACCGTTTCCGGTTCAGCGGTTTTC
>JAYODK010000015.1:0-31340 GCA_038106225.1 Opitutales bacterium
TAAGTTTAGTCCATCCAATTTTTTGAGACCAGAGAGTGGAGAAATATCGGTTATGTTATTATCAAATAAAAATAGGCCTCTTAATTCTGTTAGTTCCGATAAAGGAGTAATGTCAGATATATTTTTGTCTGATAAGTGGAGACTGGTTGCTTTGCTTTGTTTTGCTCCTTTAATTTTTTCCAGAACTTCCACACCGCCATATTTTGCAGGAGTTTTCATCCACCTAGCATACTTTTCGTCCCAAGCAGGAGAGTTTTGTGCTGTAACACCTGAACAAAAACCAAATAAAGATAGATAAATTAGTACCTTCATAAATCCAACCAAACCAAGTGCGGACGAACGAGTCAAACTTTAGGAATATATTTCACTTACGAGCTCTATGAAAACAAAACTTTCGGAAGTATGATACCTGCTTGCGGAGAACAATGCAGAGTCTTATGTCTAAATTACATGGTAAAAATTACTTCCCAGTTCTTACTTGTGCTTTCTGTATTTTTCATTGGTTGTGAAGATGATTCTGCTGGCGTTGAGAAAAATATGGTAGTTGAGTCCGCCCTTTCCAGGGAAGGCAAAATCCGTGAATTGGAGGCTGATCTCGAAATTGCTCAATGGGAAAATGTAAGACTAAGCTTAAAGCTCCGCAAGGTGGACGGAGCGTCTCTGGTCAGAGATAAACAAACCAATCTATGGCATTTTGATGTTGAACGAACCCCCTTTACCGGACGTGCGGTTGAGGAGTATGAAGATGGTGCTCCCAGAGCGGAGGCACATTTTCTTGCTGGTCAAAAAGATGGAATGGAAAGGTTTTGGCATCCCAACGGACAATTAAAGGAGGAGGGGCAGTGGTTCAATAATCGTGCGAACGGACTAATGCGATCTTGGAGTGAACAAGGGAAGTTGATCAAGGCCGTTCGGTACAAAAATGGCGACCTTATCGAGGTGCTTCGCCGATAGAAACCAATAAAATTACCTAACGAGAAAAATTTAGACCCCTGGGCAGGGGAACTTCGCCCAGCCATTGTGGCCGTTCACAAAAAATTTCACCCCATGGGGTTGAGAGGACTTCCCTGACAAGGATCTGATAGGCTTTCTCTGGTTGACCGTAAGAAAATGTGAGCAGGATATCGGTTCTTTGGTTAGGTTTATCAACTGAATCGGAATCTTTTATAAGGATGGGTCCACCAGCACCCGATTCATCGGGGCAGAAGTAATAGAGACGATCAGGATATGGGGTATCGAAACGCATAAGGATATCGGCCTGCCCGGAACCATTTCCAACGATATCTTGTTTGTAAATCTTTTCTGAGTCTTCGGGGGAATATCCAATCATGAAAGCATTTCCATGTGTGGAATTATCCAGTTGCAAGCGGTAGGAAAGTCTACGCTCAATAAACATTGTCCGGGGATTGGAATTATTCTTATCAACCATTGAATCTCCCTTGATGAAGAATTTTTCATTTTCCCAATTCACCGGGAGTAATACCTCAATGCCAAGCAGGCGTGTAGTTGCCCATTGAATGCCAAAATCCTTTGCTTCTTTTAGTATTGGGTCGAAGGCATCCCGCTGAACCATTTGGGGAGAATATTGAGAGATATGGCGCCATTGATCACGCCAGGTGTATGCAAACGCCACCCGCCAACGTGCTTCAGAAGTCTGGGCATTAGCAGGATATTCGAGTTTGTAGAACTGAGTAAGATTTTGGCGAAGTTGGTAATTTTCAATTCCAAAAAGAAAACTTCGGAACTGATCCTCTTCGAGAGAGAAAATTGAACGGAGATAAAAATCACTGAATTTATTATTACGAAAGGAATCAAAGATTTTTCTTCCAAGAGCTTCTTTCGGATGAATCTGTCCATTCGCAGGGAATGACGCGGAAATCGCACAGAGAACGAAAAAAATGATGAATGAGCGAAGCATTATCTTCGAAAGGTAATTAATTTATTTTAGGCTACAAGCAATTAAGACATCAGGCATGAGTTACTACTTTGCCAATGCACTAGTTTTGCCCCTTTTAAATTCTTACAGTTATTAATTACCCAGGTTAAGGATCGACAGGATGATAATTAAATTCCCTGACTTTAAACTCATAACGCTTGCCTGAAAACGGAGTACATTAGAGAAGTAAGGTATGCGAGATCCTTTAAAATTTGCTCTTATTATGTTTGTGCATGCCTTGACTGTGTACCTGTTAAGTGGCCAGACTTCTCCGCCCCCTGAGGCTTCGCGTTCCTTGAAATTAAGTAAAATATTACATATCACTGCCAAGACCGAGCCAACGATGGATGCTGCAAGGTATGGACTGGACAGACTAAAGGATGGTAGATTGCCCAAAGATGGATGGCGTTCAACCTGGACAGCATGGTATCAGAAAGATCCCACCATCATCTTTGATCTCGGGGAAAGTAAGCGAATAGGGGCTATTCGTATTTATTTTCAAGCCTGGTCAAGAGAAGATGAATTAAAGAGTATTGAGGTGTCAGTTAGTATGGATGGAGATAAATTTCATCCATTTAATGAATATGGAGAAATTGTTACTTCCCGGGAGAAAGGAACATGGGTTGAGATGGACTTGCGCGCGGTGAAGGGGAGATATTTTGCTCTGCTGCCTCATTTTCAAGGTTGGGGTCATCAATGGGGAGAGGTTGAATTTTGGGAGCTTACTAATTAAATTTTGAGCTTGTCCAAATTTTCCCTTTTTCTAACGGGATGTTTTCCTGTCTGGTCAGTTGTGGTTGCATTACTTTCGCTTTATCAACCAGGTTTGTTTCTTTGGTACGGATCAGAAGCTATTACTTGGGGTCTTGTTTTGATCATGATGGGCATGGGTATAACTCTGACACCCCCAGACTTTGCCAAAGTTTTCAAATTCCCCAGCATTATAGCTTTGGGCGTTGGCTTACAGTTTTTAATTATGCCCGCTTGGGGTGCTCTAATCGCATGGATCTTGGGGTTGTCACCAGAACTTGCAGTAGGCTTAATTCTAGTTGCTTGCTGCCCAGGCGGAACTGCCTCAAATGTGGTGGTTTTTCTAGCTAAGGCAAGAGTTGCCCTCTCGGTCAGTCTGACACTATGCTCCACATTGATCTCAGTTTTGCTAACTCCTTGGCTGACTTTTTTATATGCCGGTCATTATGTGCCAATCGAACCTTGGGAACTTCTTAAAAGTATACTTCTGATTGTATTATTACCTTTGGTATTAGGGGCATCCTGGAACCATTGGCATCCTAAATCTGCGAGGCAAGTTGCCTCATTTTCCCCAGTTGTCTCGGTATTGTTCATCCTCTTGATTGTTGGATACATTATTGCCGCCAAGCGGGATATTATTCTGGAGCAAGGCTTAGTCCTTTTATCTGCGACCAGTCTATTGCATGTTGGCGGATTTTTGCTCGGTTATTTAGGTGCTCGTCTACTCGGAATAAAGAGGCAAGAGAGCCAGACAATATCGATAGAGGTTGGCATGCAAAATTCTGGTCTTGGTGCAGCCTTGGCTACAAAGCATTTTCCTTCCATGCCAGTGGTTCCTGCTCCTTGTGCAATGAGTGCCATTCTGCACTGCCTGATTGGTAGTATCTTGGCTTCATTTTGGGGCCGGATTAACACAAAAAGCCTTGAAAGGTTTTAGCATTGAATTGGCGACAAATGAGCGAAAATTCAGCCGATAAGAAAAACCAAATCTTGCACCCCAAAGTACATTGGTCTCGGGCAACTGGATATTTTGAACTTCAGATGTGGGATAATGCGAAAAGTGAACTAGAAATGCTGCCACTTTTTCTTCCCTGGGGTAAAAGAAAGCGTGCAATGTTGGTGGAAATATTCCAGCAACAAGAAAGCTGGGATGAGATGTTAGAAGTTGCCCACGGATTATGTATGGAATTTCCCCAAGACCCTGAATGGTGGATTGCTGATGCTTATGCTACAAGGCGGAGTAAATCGATCGAAAAGGCAAGGGAGATACTACTGGAGGCGTTATTGCATCACTATGACAATGCAATGATTCGCTTTAACCTAGCCTGCTATGCCTGTAAATTAGGAAGCTTTGGTGAATGCCTGGACTTTCTCAAGGAAGCCGTAAAGCGGGATGATCAATATAAGTTGATGGCCATGGAAGATGAAGACTTGAAAGAAGTGCGTGAAGCATTAGGGGAAATGGGATGGGGTGATGCGGTGGTCTGATTATCCTCGGATGCAGGCTTGCTCTCTTAATGAGGAATACTCAATCGTCTTCTGATTTCATGAAGTGCATCATTGTTTGAATCATTTGGAAATTGCTCGATTAAAAAATTAATATCGCTGAGGGCATCCTGAAGGAGACCCTCTCCATAAAGCGTCATCGCCCGGAGTGTCCTGAGATAACGATCCTTTGGATTTATGGCTACTAGGGCATCGAGATACCGAAGGTATGCTTCCATATCCCTTTCCCACTCGGCAGATCGCAATAAATTACGTAGGATCCGGGAGATTATCTCTTTTTCCGAGGCTGGAGCAAAGTCTTTGTCGGAAAGTTCCGAGTTGGTTAGTTCGTTAGCTTCTTGTCGTGATATGGTACGTCCATGAAACGAATCAATAAGAACCGAGTCTTCTATGTTTTGTCCCGGTTCGCGATAAACAGCAAGAAAATGTCCAGGAGTAGCCAGTCCAAAAATGGGCAGATCAATTCTTTTACCCAATTCCAACAGCAGTAGTGATAAGGTGATAGGCAAGCCCTCACGGTCATCTATTACTTCGTTCAGGTAACTGTTCGCACGATGATGAAAGTCTAGGCTGCTGCCATGATATCCATAGTGCTCAAACATTTGCTCGAGTAAAACATCAAGCTTTTCTCTCGGAGTAACCGAGGCAGGGATTTGTTCAGATATACGATTTGCCAATCGATCCACCCGTTTAATATATTGAGAAAGGTTGAATTCAGGGTTGTCTAACCGAGAAACCAGAAGTGCAGACCGCAAGAGAGTGCTTTCTTCATCGACTTCCTTTGAGTTCAGCAGGTAAACCAATTGCTTGATAATTTGGGCTATTCTAACTTTTTCAGCAGATACCCGAAGCCTTGCTCCGGCATTTTCCAGTTCTAATGCACGGTCAAGCAGAGCTTGATGAACGGAATTATCCATCCTGGCAAGTTGTTCAATATCATGGGCTGAAAGTTTTTCTTCCATGGTCAATTCATTGGAAAGTTCATAAGCACGTTCCCTTATATCTGAAGAAATAGAACCAGGAGGCAGTCGGGGAGAAATACGAAAATTTCTAAACTCAGCACCAGGTTCCCGAAATTTGCAAAATCCGACAAACCCATCTTTGAGGGTAAAATCAACCGCTTTTATAATTTCTTGTCCATTTATCTTGCAATGGATCTGACCACCTTGTTCGAATCGGACAGTTAATAAATTCCAGCTGCCCGGTAGATATTTTGAAGATTGCACGGTTTCTATAATATTCCAGTCAAAAACTTTTGGCCCATTAAAACAGGTAAGTCTTAAAGAGCCGTTCGTCGGATAAAATCCGAAGTGTCGATTAAGACCATCAGACGCAAATATCAGACCAGCTGCACCACTCTCGTTTTCCAGACGTACTTCAACTTCCAAGTCAAAGGGTGGGGAGAGAGAAGTGAGCCGTGAGAGACAAATCATACGACCCCCAAACCCTTGTCCCATCCCAGTAGCTTTAATGATCCCAGCCCTCTGCCTCCAGGTTCCACCCAGGGGGTTGAGCCACTCGTCTTCATCAAGCATACCAATGGTAAGCCATTGATCAATGGGGATTGGGTTCAGTTCCTCGAGAAGTGAAGCCAAAGATAGAGACGGCACTCCAAAACCCATTGCCCCTCCAGATTTAATGGTAAGAACAGCAATTACTTCACCAGCACGGTTCACTACAGGACTGCCACTGCTTCCAGACTCTATGGGGATTGCAACTTGTACCATGGGGCGACCATCACCGAATTCTAATTCTCTGATAGCACCAACAACTCCCTTACTTACACTAAGTCCATATCCTAGGGGATTGCCAATCGAAAGAACTGATTGACCTGGCTTAATTGAATTGGAGTCACCCAACGGCAATGCCAACAGATCGAATTTATCGATTCGAAAGATTGCGAGGTCTCTGCTTTTATCGATGGCAAGGATTTCGGTGGGATGACAAAGAGTTCCATCTGCCAATTCCACCGTGAATTCACGATGTTCGCCAATGACATGATAATTGGTTGCGATCATGCCATTCTCACCAACCGCAAAGCCAGTACCGACTCCCCATGCACTGCCGCCCCGGTCAATGCTTGAGATAGTGACCACGGAGGATTTAATCCTTGCAGCTAGCTCGGTAAAAGGGTCGTCAGACTTTTCTTCAGCCCAGATGCAAAGAAAAAATGTACTGAAAAATAGGTATGATCCAGTGAGCCAAGTTATGCGTTTCACAGGTTTAAATTTACCACTAAATGGAAAAATAGCGGAAGTGGTTTTAAAAAACTCCAAGTTTTTTGATCGGAAGTACAGGCTGAATGTCGTCTTTCTGGAACCTGATCTTTGTAAGGGAAATTTTGTTCATCTGAATCTTCTTCTAGGAAATTAAAGAGTCCATTTATGACAAGGTGTTCATCCCTTGAGCCAATGTCAAGCCGCCCTCCTATTGTCCCCCAAAATTGTTAGTCTGTGAGTTTAATCTGTGCTTGATCTCTCTTTGGGTATGAAAAGGATGTGTTTTATGAAATGGAAGATTGGATTCATTTTTTACAGCAGTGCAATTTTGTGGGTTTCCAGTTTAGCTCCCTCTGATTTGCCAGAGCAGGCATTCGCTGTACCTGACTATTTCTTACATTTTGTTGAATATTGTTTGCTTGGGATCCTGATTTGGGCGGCATTTGGTTCCGGGGGAGGAGGATATCCCTGGGGATTGTTTGCATATTGTGTTTGCTTTGGAATTGCAGATGAATGCTGGCAGGATTGGTGGTCCAAAGGTCGTTCGCCTGAAGTTTGGGACTGTGCAATTGATGCGATTGGATCGTTTGTCGGACTGCTTTGTTCTATGGTTTTTTGGAAAAGATAGATCCACTCACAAAATATCACAAAGGATAAAATAATCATGGAAAATAAGATTTCTAAATTTGAAAGTATCTCGCGTCGCAACTTAATAAAAAGTACGGTTGCGGGCATTTCCGGTGCGGGAATGATGAGGGTGTCAACTCCCACTTTGAGTGGTAAAAATAAAGCAGCTTCGTTGAAGAGGAATATCAGGCAATCGGTTGTGTCATGGTGTTTCGCTAATCATTGGAATTTGGATCAGACTTGCCGGCATGCTAAAGAACTTGGATGTGAAAGTGTGGAACTGGTGAATCCAAAAAATTGGAACACCCTGCGAAACTATGGATTAACCTGTGCCATATCCCCAATTGATGTCGACGGGAGACCTTTCATTAAAGGTTTCAATAATCCCGAGAATCATAATTGGCTGATCGATGTGACAAAGAAGTCAATCGATGCTTCGGTAGATTTTGGTTGCCCTAATGTCATTGCATTTACTGGTTTTTCCGAGCATTTCTCTGCGGAAAAGGGGGCAAAGAATTGCATAGCTGGGTTGAAGAAAATTGCCGGTTATGCTGAGCAAAAGGGGGTAACATTATGTTTGGAAATGTTAAACAGTCGGGTTGATGATCATCCCGACAAAGGACATCCAGGCTATCAGGGTGACCATGTCGATTATTGTATGGAGATTTTAAACTCGGTTGCTTCTCCACGGGTGAAACTGTTATTCGACATCTATCATGTCCAAATCATGGATGGAGATGTTATACGAAGGATCAAAGAGTGCGGAGAAATGATTGGGCATGTGCATACTGCTGGTAATCCTGGTCGCGGAGAACTCCATCTCTCGCAGGAGCTTAATTATGTGCCGATTATGCAAGCACTTCTAGATATTGAGTATAAGGGCTTCGTGGGTCAGGAGTTCATCCCTACCGGAGATCCACTTGAAGGTCTAGCCAGGGCGGTTGATCTTTGCGATGTGTAATCGATCTAAAATCTAATTTTTCTGCATTTCCAGATCTTTTTCAATTTTGGGTCATGATTGGTGAGAAAACTACGGTTTATTGATTTATTTTGTGGAATTGGTGGGTTTCGCCTGGCTCTAGAAAAACGGGGGCATCAATGTGTCTTATCTTCTGACTGGGACCCTGATGCTCAACTTGTGTACCACAAAAATTATGGGAGAAAACCAATGGGCGACATCTGCCAATTATCCGAGTCAGATGTACCTTGCCATGACCTCATCTGTGGTGGTTTTCCTTGTCAGCCTTTCAGTATATCGGGCAACCAAAAAGGATTTAGTGATTCTCGCGGCTCACTCTTGCATGAAATTATTAGAGTTGCTAGGTATTCCCGGCCCAAAGTGTTACTGCTTGAGAATGTCCGAAACTATTTGTCCCATGATGGTGGTCGAACATTTAAAATTACTCACAAGCTTCTTGAAGATGCAGGCTATAAAGTTTTTTTCGAAACACTTGATTCATCTGACTTTGGAGTTCCCCAGAAAAGACAGCGATTATTTTTTGTTTGTTTTCGAAAAAATCTGGGTATTGAAAAGTTTTCCTTTCCTTCCCCTTTGCTCAAGGATGTGAGCTTGGAAGATAATCTTTTACCGGAAGATGATCCAAGATTAATCGAACTACGCATAAAGCGTGATGATTTTCGGTTTAAGAGGAATGCACCCATTGAAAGACAAAGAAGACCCTTGCGTGTGGGCACAGTTGGGAAAGGTGGGCAAGGAGAACGAATATACAGCCCGAAAGGACATGCCATCACCTTATCTGCATTTGGTGGAGGAGTAGGTGCAAAGACGGGCATGTATCTTGTCGGAGATCATGTCCGCCGTCTCCATCCCGAAGAGTGCCGAAGGATAATGGGATTTCCTGAGGGCTTTATTTTACACAAAAATAAAAATGTTTGTTATAAACAATTTGGTAACTCGGTGGTTGTTCCAGTTGTGTCTGCCGTTGTCATTGAAATCGAAAAGGCATTGAGCTAGGGAAAAAAGCCCATTCTTGAAATTCTAAACTTGGTAAAAATGATTTTCCGTTCCGCAAAAAATACCATCTGGTGTTTATTTGGATGTGCCCTTGGAGACCTTGGCACAATTGCAGGCTTCGAATATTTTTATTATCCAAGTGTGATACCCCAAGAACTGTGGGTGATGGTATGGGGGTTGGCCATGTCTGCAGGCATAGTAACCAGCGTAGTTTTAGAGACCATTATTCTTTGGCAACAATTGGGTCCAAAGGAAGCATTCAGGACTGCGATTGGAATGAGCATGGTGTCAATGTTGTTGATGGAAATGGCAATGAATATTGCTGATTATGGAATGATGGGGGCTCCTTCGATTACCCTGTCCGTTCTTCCCTACACATTGGCAGCTGGATTTATAGCTGCATGGCCCTACAACCTTTGGAGGTTAAGAAAATATGGTAAATGCTGCCACGGCCAAGATTGATCATCCACAATATGGTTTTTCTTTCCTTGCACTTACCTGCCCATTCTAACTAGATTCGCAAATAGCATGAAATTGCTTTATAAAGAGGATGTGCAAGAAGCGGGTTACGACCTGCCGGCAGAAGGTTTGTGCGCCAACATTGGAGAGCAGGAAATGAATGCCCTGAAGTTTGGGGGCGAGTGGGTACTTGCTCGTGATGAAGTCCTCGTTTCCGATGGTCATGAGCAAAGATTTCTCTACTTGGTAGTAAGTGGTCAGGTTGGAATTTACAAAGCTGATGACCAGGGAAGAAACCAACAGATTGCCTCGCTCGGGGTGGGAGCTGCATTCGGAGAGATGGCATTTTTAAGTGGTGGAGTAGCTTCGGCATCTGTTCAAGCTATAGGTGAGTGCATTTTATGGCGAATGGACCATGAGAGACTGCTGGAATTCATCGGAGAACATGGTTTCGCTGGTGGTCAGCTTTGCTTAAATGTCGCGAGTATACTTTCCGGTCGCTTGGTTGAAGGAAACCGGAAGGTTATAGATATGGGACGCGAGTTGCAGGAATCCTTGACTCATCTTCAATCTGCCTCAGATGCCGATCAAAAGAAGTCAGAAGCGCTCAAGCAAATGCAAAGCAAAGTCTCCAATATGCAAAATGCATTTAAGGGTAGTTCGGTCAAAAAAACAGGACTGAGCCCCTTAGCCATAATCGCCTTTGCTTTGGCCGGATTAAGTACTTTGGGAATGATTGGGTTATTCGTGTCCATCGATGATTCTGTAGCTGAAAGAGCCGACACATTGGCTAAAAAAGTGGAGAAACTGGAAAAAAATGAATCTTTCTATCTGCAACTTAAAAAGCAACTTGAAGGAGAGAATGCCGAAATGGTTGACCAAACAAATTCTCTTAAGCAAGCAAAGGATGATTTGGAAAAGGAAGTCGCTGAATCAGCGGAAAAGGTTGATGACTTAAAAGACGAAGTAAGGAGCCTTGAGCGAGAGCTTAGCAAAGCCAAGGATGATATCGTTCGTGCCCAAAGGGCAGTTCCTGAAAAGACTGCTCAGGTTGAATCAGCTGAGCCAAAAATTAGTAAGTCTTTCGTTCAGGAAGTCCTTGCCTGGGCGAATAAAAATTCTACGCTGGCTTTTCCCTGTGAGATTTCCATAAGTAACCAGGCAGTTACCCTAACTGATCGTTCCCAGCAAGTGCAGGTGCCTGTACGTCCAGGAGGGGTTTTACGTGCTAAGGGTTTTCATCCATCCGCCCGTGAATATTTAATCGTTGCCCAGTTAAACAGCGATAAACTTTTAGCTACGGCTAAAATTGACAACACCAACCTAATCGAATCTTTGGCTCCTAAATATGTCAGACATATGAACTCTATGGGAAACTCGGTTAAAAATCCCTTTGAAAAAAAAAGGGTAAGTGACACGGTTCAAGTAAATCCTATCAAGGAATCCGCACCCAGCTCATCTGTTTCGGGCAATACATCATCTTCAATAAGAAGTTCTACGAAAGAAGAGGCTCAAGAAAAAGTTATCCAAAGCAAAGCTCTGCGTCCTCAGAAAGGTGAGGATTTTCTTAAATCGACTGCTCCGAGTGCACTTAAGACTATGGAGAATGATCATGGTAATAGCTGTGTTTGCAAGGATTGCCGGGCTAAAAAAGTGGGCAAAGGGAGTCTTTTTCCCGAATAAGTGGACCTTTTACCCGAGGGAAAATAGTGCGTATATTCCCGCTCCGGTCAAAGCAGATAAAAAGGATATAATCAGGTATGCATTTTGGTTATTCCAACGGGTGAACCGCTCCCATCCTGAATACCAGTACACTGAAACTTCCTCCCCGTGTCTGTATCTTTGTAAGTCTTCCAGAAAGGCAGTCGCATTAGAAAAGCGGTGCCCTCGGGATCTGTGGAGTGCTTTCATACAAATGGCCTGCAAATCTTTTGGTATTTTTCGCTCGGGAGCTACTTCACGAGGTAACGGGTAGGGTTCCTCCAATAGTTTTACTTTAATTTCGGTAATGTCTTCACCTTGTAAAAATGGCTGCAGGGTGAGGATTTCGAAAAGAAGAATGCCAAGGGCAAAAACATCAGATTTTTCATCCAGATCACTCAATCCTCTGGCAATTTCAGGTGTCATATAAAGAGGAGTCCCATAATGAATACCACTGCGGGTGAGACTGAGGTCAGAAGAGCTTTCCGACTCGCCAATTTCTTGTGCCATGCTCTTACCACCAAGTACTTTTGCCAACCCCCAGTCCAATACATAAACTTCCCCAAATTTTCCCACAATGATGTTGGCAGGCTTTAAGTCCCGATGCACGACTCCAATCTCATGTGCATAAGCAATTGTCTGACTAACCTGAATTAGAATATCTAGAAGGCGGGGCAGGGGGAATTTTTCAACTGCATCTGGAACCTCATGTTTTAAATCAAGAAGAATTTGGCGAAGGTCCTGCCCTTGCACTCGTTTCATGGTGAAAAATAATTGTCCTTCCCGGTCTCTTCCCAGTTCATAAACAGGAACGGTTCCTGGGTGTTGGATATTTGCGGTTACTCGGGCTTCACGCACAAATCTTTGTGTTTCAATTTCGGAATCTTGAAGATCTTGGTGTAGTGTTTTGTAAGCGACTTTTCGATGTAGATTTAAATCTTCAGTAAGGAAAAGCTTTGCGGTTCCTCCTTCATTTAATGCACTTAGTTCATCGTATTTCAGGGAACCACTTTTCCATGCCCGAGGTAAAACCTCATCGGTTTTTTCCTGATTTAGCCGTCTATCCTCCTCTTCTTTGTTAATCACAACAACAACTTGGTTTACAATATATCATCCTCTTTACTCATGCAAGATGTCCCAGGTTTTTCCTGGCGTTTTGGCATCTCTTTCCCGATGTGCTGAGTTTTACGCTTCTTGGCAAGTGCCATTTGTCGCTGACGTTCTCGCAGGCTCTCTTTACGCGTTGGGGTAAGCTTTTTTACGCATCGGGGGCAGGATACGCCCTGCTCGAAGTCAGGAGATTCACAGTCTTCTTCGCTCAGTGGCCACCGGCAGGAAAAGCACAACTTGGTTTTGCCATCTTTCAATCCATGAGTCACTGCTACACGGTGATCGAACACAAAGCATTCACCCCTCCACTTGCTGTTCTCCGGAGAGATTTTCTCGAGGTAATGAAGGATGCCACCCTTGAGGTGGTAAACCTCATCAAATCCATTTTGGACGAGGTGAGCAGATGCTTTCTCACAGCGGATACCTCCTGTGCAAAACATGGCCACTTTTTTCTTTCTTCCAGGTCCCCATCGTTTTTTTACAAATTCTGACCACTGACCAAAGGTTTGAGTGTTTGGATTTTCTGCACCTTCGAATGTCCCAATCTCTACCTCATAGTCATTTCTCACATCGATCAGTTCGATGTCTGGATCTTTGATTAATTCATTCCAGTTTTCCGGTTCCACATATTTACCGGAACCATTGGAGGGTAGGATGTCAGGGGAACCAAGGGTTACGATTTCCTGTCGTATGATTATGCGTAACCGATAAAAGGTCTGCCGGGGTGAGGTCATCGATCGAATGGGTAGATTTTTAAATCTCTTATCAGCGGTGATGAATTTTAGGAAACAGTCAATTCCGTTGGCCGATCCAGAAAGAGTGCCATTTATTCCTTCCTTTGCCAAAATCAATGTGCCGGTAACTTTCTCCCTTTTGCCCAGTTCCAACAATTTAGGTTTCCATTCCGCATAATCTGGGAAATCGGCAAATTTGTAAAATGTGGATACGGTTTGTTCCATAAACCAACGAGATAAATTCTAAAAGCTTGCGAGATTATCCTCTAACCGCTTGCAGCCAAAAATCTGCCATTAGGGCTGCACCATGGGGCGATGGGTGCACCCCGTCACTTGCCCAATGCTGGGGTTGAGCAAAGTTGAGTGCCTGATCGAACATTTTCTGAAAGGGAACAAAAGTAGCCAGATGTTTGTTTGCTACCCTGCGGGCAGCTGCCCGGTAATGGTCAAATTCAGGGAACCATTTTTCGTTGACCGCTCCACACTTGAGAACAAAGGGCTCGCAGATGACAAACTGTACATTGGGGAGAGCTTTACGAGTCTTGTCCAACAAAGACATATAATCATTCTCGTACCTCTCTACCGTACCATCATATCTTCCGTTTAACCCGTGCCAGATGTCATTGACTCCGATCAGAATGCTTAGAATGTCGGGCTTATGGTCCAGGCAATCGCTTTGCCAGCGGGCATCGAGTTGATGAACCTTGTGACCGGAAATCCCCCGGTTGAAAATAGTAAGATTCAAGTCTGGACGGCTGGTCAGCAGGGCAGAAGCGGCCATGCTGGCGTAACCATTTCCCATCGAGGCTTGGTCATTCGGCTTGGGATTTTGACGGTTTTGACGTCCTGTGTCGGTGATAGAATCACCCTGAAAAAGAAGGGTCATGCCCTTTTCCAGACGAATATTTTTATTGGAGGAGTTTTTTTCTGCACTTACATGGGGGAGGATTCCCGTGGATGCACCTGCCATTGCAAGACCTCCGAGCAGTTTTCTTCTCGAAAAAGTGGATAATTTTTTCATGCAATAATCAAACAAAGTATCCTTTATAGTGGCAATGGGTAATTGCATCGATTTGACGCTTGCCCAACAGGCAGAAATGCGGGCATTTTACGGCTCATGAGTTATGATGAAAAACTAAGTATCAAAGGAATAACGCTACCTTCCGCACCGGTGGCAGCAGGTCTTTACAAACCAATGCTTGTGGTTGGCGACCTTGTTTATTTATCCGGGCATCTGCCCATTTTAGAGGATGGCACAATGCTGGTCGGCCAAGTCGGTAATGACCATTCTCTGGCGGAGGGGGCTAAGGCAGCCAGGCAAGTAGGACTAAATATGCTTGCCACGCTTCGGGCAGGTCTGGGTACCCTTGACCGAGTCGTTCGGGTAATCAAGTTGCTTGGCTTGGTTAATTCCGGAAACGAATTTACCCAGCACCCGCAAGTAATCAATGGATGCAGTGAATTACTGAAGGACGTATTTGGGGATGATTCTGGCGTAGGAACCCGCAGTGCTTTTGGTGTGTCTGGATTGCCTGCTGGAGCAATGGTGGAAATCGAGGGTATTTTCCAAATTGAAAAGTGAGTTTTAAGCGGAAATTTCTTTGGGGTTCTTTATTTCTTTTTTGTGTCCTTTCTGCATTGGTACTCTTTCATAAACAATTCCTAACTTTTTATGCTAAATGTTTTATTGTTCAAAATGCAACCCCCGGAGCAGATGCGATTATTTGTTTGTCAGGAGACCGAGAAACCAGAACACCTGAATGTCTGAGGCTTTGGAATCAGGGTTATGCAAAAAGACTTTTTGTAACTGAAGAAAAGCCTAAGAATAAAGAATTTAATCAACTGGAGCTTAGTCATCTGCAATTTGCCCAAGCGGTTACCCAAAGAATGGCTTTAGATGCTCGGTGGGAACTACTCCCATCCTCAACGGGGGGAGCTACTTCCACTTTTGATGAAGCGGCAGATGCCTTGGTAATGGCTCATAAAGAAAAATGGAAAAGGATTATTTTGGTAACTGATGAATTTCATACCCGTAGATCTCTTCTGGCATTCCATAGGGTATTTGATGGAAGCAAAGTCGAAATCCAAGTGAGTGGTGCGGTCAATGAGGTCTTCGGAACAGATGACTGGTGGAAGTCGGACAGAGGAATCCTTGCCTACTTTGGAGAAACCATAAAATACCCAGTTTATATGCTATGGGATCACGAGCCTGAGATTGTCAGCAATAACTGATCAATTAATTTAAAACTGATAAACGAGCCCGGCACTTATAACGGGCCAGAACTCGAACTTGTTTAAATCGTCCTGAATTTCTGAGATCTCTTTATTTTTATCGGTTTCGAATTTCTTTTTGATGTTGGCATCATTCGAATCAACCACCGCATTTAGGGCTAGGTCTGGGGAACCGGAGAATACAACTCCAAGATCAAAAGCAAACCCCCACCGGTCGTCATCTCCAAAGGTTGTGTCCCAACCAATCCCAGCGTAGGGGGCAAAGGTATTGTATGAAAGATTGGCGGAGGCAGAATTATTGAGTAATTTATAATCTGATCCATCAAGTTCTAAGGTCTCGTTGGGTCCTAGCTTAGCAGTCCCTTCAAGACCGTTTCCATTGATCAGAAATCCTACACTTATCCGAAAAGCTTGTTTAAACGGATGGAGGTCAGCAAACAATCCAAAGCTTTTAAGCTCCAAGTCTATATCATAGTCATTGCCAGATTCACTTATATCAAAGTTCCATGCGAAATAATTCGCCCCCCCCCTTAGTCCAAACCAAGGAGTAATCCCTTTGGCTATTTCAATTCCCCCCCCCAGTGTACTTACTCTTGGTGCAACCCTAAATCCCAGATGGTAGTCATTCTTGTGAGCCCATAAATTTGAGGTCCACAATGCACAGAAAAAAATGCAAGATAGAAGGAGCTTTTTCATGAGTGATGAATTTTATTCTATGCAATAAATCTAATGATCTATGGCCTTTCCTGCTCCATGTGGCACACGGATATTCTCAACCAGTTCTTGAATATCTTCGGGAGGAGGAGGAGTTATGCTGCTTACCAAGTAAGCGATCAAAAAATTGATAAACATGCCCAAGAATCCAATCCCCTCCGGAGATATACCTAACCAGTAGTTTTTGCTATCAGTCAAAAATTGAAAATAAACAATATAACTTAGCGTAAAACCAATACCACAGATCATGCCAGCAATCGCACCCTGTTTGTTTATTTTCTTGGAGAAAATCCCCATAATTAGAGTGGGGAAGAAGGAGGAAGCAGCCAGCCCAAAGGCAAATGCAACAGTTTTGGCGACAAAACTGGATGGGGGATTAATTCCAAAATATGCTGCCAGTACCAGGGCACCAAAGGATGCCATGCGGGCGTAACGAATTTCCTGCTGATCCGAAATGTCGGGCTTGAGGATTTTTTTCATCAGATCATGGGATACAGAGGTCGAAAGAACCAGCAATAATCCAGCGGCAGTTGAGAGAGCAGCAGCGACACAACCGGCCATTACCAATGCAATTACCCATTTGGGTAAACCCGCCATTTCAGGGTTTGCCAATACGATAATATCCCGATCATAATATACCTCATTGGCAGAATCTTCCAGTGGATTAGATACTGGGCGGGGACCGCCAGCGATCCTTTGTTCATCTAAGAAATTTGGCTTGCCGGAAAAGACTGAGCCAGCTTGGTACTGCATTACTCCGTCATTATTTTTATCAACCCAGGCAATCATTCCTTGGTTTTCCCAATTTTTGAACCATTCTGGTGCTTCGGCGTATTTTTTCTGATTAATTTCCTCCACGAAATTCGTGCGGGCAAAAATACCAAGGGCAGGGGCAGTTAGATAAATGATAGCAATAAAGCTGAGTGTCCAGTATGCAGATTTTCTAACAGCTTTTACATTTTTTACTGTAAAGAAGCGAACTATCACATGAGGTAATCCAGCGGTACCAATCATTAATGCGGCAGTGATACAAAACATATCCAGTGTGTTGCTCGTACTTGCAGTATATTCCTGAAAGCCAAGATCGGTTGATATTTGATTTATCTTATTAATCAAAGGAACTGACTTTTCGGTGCCGTCCTTTATGTAATTTCCGATTAATCCGAGTTGGGGGATAACATTTCCAGTAATTATGATCGAAATAAAAACCACAGGGATTGTGTAAGAAAATACCATAACGCAGTACTGGGCAACTTGAGTGTAGGTTATACCTTTCATTCCGCCCAATCCTGCATAGAAGAATACAATTCCTCCACCGATCAACACGCCCATCCAAATTTCAATGTCAAAGAGTCGGGAAAATACTATGCCCACTCCACGCATTTGACCCATAATGTAAGTCATGCAGATAAAGATCGCACAGATTACAGCAACCAGACGGGCACCGTTGGAATAAAAACGATCGCCAATAAAGTCGGGAACTGTTGCTTTACCAAATTTTCGTAAGTATGGAACCATCAGAGTGGTTAAGAGCACGAAACCACCGGTCCAACCCATAAGAAATTTTGAGGCACCGTATCCAGCAGCAGCAATTCCACCGGCCATGGAAATAAAAGTTGCAGCAGACATCCAATCGGCTGCGGTTGCCATGCCATTGGCAAATGGAGAAACCCCGCCACTAGCAGTGTAATATTCTTTGGTTGAGCCAGCTCGGGACCATATGGCAATGCCAATATAGACACCAAAAGTTATACCAATGAAGATAAAATTCCAAATTGTCTGGTCCATCAATCGCCCTCCTTATCTTCAAAGCCGTGCTTTTTATCCAGTTTATTCATCCATCTTGCATAAATTACCAGCAAGACAACAAAGCAAAAGATTGAACCTTGCTGGGCCATCCAAAATCCAAGAGGTGCACCACCGATAGAAAATTGGTCTAATTCATCTTTCATCAAAATTCCGCACCCAAATGAAACCAGGAACCAAATAAAAAGAATTTTCCCAACAATTTTTAGGCTGTCATTCCAATATGAATCGGCACTATTTTTTTCTAAATTCATGATTTCTATTTTTGTGAAACTCTTTTGGCTCTTGCAAGTTTGTTTAAGAAAAAACTTTATTCTTAAATTATTAAAAATGACGAAAGGAAAAATCTACTTTTCCTAATTTTATTAAGAATTTTTTTTCAAAATATTCAGTTTTGTTGAGTAAATATAAAAATAAGAGTTCAAAAATTAAACAAAATGTGTATTATAAAGCTTAGATTAATCTAAAATAAATTAATTTGTACCCCCATATTATTAATATTCTTTTTAATGCATTGAATGGGAGACAGTTGTCTCTAGTTCTTTTGTTTTTCTTGAGTCATGTTTTGGCTCTTGGTGTAGATGTTTTGCCTGAAGCAGTTCAGGATATTAGTGAGACCACCAACTTGGATTCAAATGGAGAACTTCCTGTACACCGAATTTATCTCGGCAAAGACTTTAATGACCGCGTGGTCAATCCAACCCAAATACAGTCAGTTGTAGATTGGAAGGATTGGTATGTTCTTCCTGCTAAAGGGACCTTTGGTGGCGAAAGTACATCCCAAGGAAATGATGCAACAGGATACTACATTGAATATATGCCTTATCTCCATGCCGAGGGCAGTGATGAATTCCAATGGACTGCGAAGGGACAGGATGGTACTGACAAAAATTTTACATGTAAAATTAATCTGACTCCGTCTAATGACGATTTACAGGTGTATATTTTAAACAAAAAACAGAGTTCTTCTATATCCTTGGAGTTTGATGAGGAACAAAATTTTGTCGCAGCGATCGAAGTCTTCGACCCTGATCCTTCCAATGGATATTTGGAGGATGATGAATCCAATTGGCCTTCGGTCACCCTGACTGGTACACATGACCAGTTTTTTGAACTCGTTCCTGACGAAGCCAAACAATGGATTCATCAGCCTAAGAGTACCTCAAGAAATGGATGGAGTTGGACATATGATTTAAAAGTCAGTGGTAATCCTCTGAATTTCGAAGCTGTCGAAATATATGATTATGATTTGGAGGTAGTTGTGGAGGATATTATCGATAGTCAACTTTATGACCCAAATACTTATTCAATTACTGCCAGTTTGGTAAATGTGGTTGAAGTTCCCCAAGTACTACTGCTTAGCCCATTAGCTTTTGGAAGCCAGACTTTGGAGGAGGAGGATGTTGAGGATTATGCTGGGGTTGAGCATATTTCATACAACTACACACTCCTTGAGGGAACAGACACGAATATCACCATACCTTTCAAGATCCAGTCACCTAACGGGGAGAACTTATCAATCAGGTATGAGACCGACCGCCTAAAGGACGAGGATGGGGAGCCGATCCTGCCGGTGCTTGAAACGATTAATCTCTTACGAACCAATGAAGAACCTTACACATTGGCGGAAGATGATTCTAAGTGGGGTGGAACTTCAAGTGGTGGAATTAGTGAGTCAATTGAAGGAAATATTAGCATATCCTTTCCAATAGCAGATGCTTTTTGTGAGCCTACCACTTACCGTTTTTATGTGAAAGATGGGAGTGGGCCAGATTCCATAAAAACAGATAGTAAAGGGACGAACATTCCTTTCCTTACCGCTAAAATTGAAATTGTAAACGACTACAGCGATCAGATCTCACTGAATTTAGTTTATCCCTCTGATCCCTTGGGTGCAGGTACTGAATCCGATCCCATTTTTCTTCCACCTTTTAAAGAAAATACAATCAACATTGTGGCAGATTTTAATGTTTCTGACCCGGATTCATGGGCGGTTGCAGATTTGCGCCAAGACAACAATGCATCAACTCATCAGGGAGCACTGATCAAATATAATTTAGAGTGGCTTGATGATCAGGAAGTAGGGGCATTTACACGAACGGATCCGGAAGATATTTTCGAAATAAGCACTGATGGCATTCTTACATTTAAAAGTCCTCCAGACTATGACGATCTCTACCCCGCTGATTTGATCTTTAAATTGAAAGTTGAGGTATCCGACTCAACCCTTGGGAATTCTACTGAGCACAAAAGAACGATCACAGAAAAATTCATAGAATTTTCCATTGGAGATGTGAATGAAGAGCCTCTTTTCCATGACATTTCTGGCAAGATTGCTTCAGCACCCACTTTTAGCATCAAAACTCCAGAGGATGTTCAATGGATATGGGATTACACTGGCAGAGATGAATTAGACCAGTCTTTATTTATTTCAGCCAAAGATTTAGACATGGCAACCAGTTCTTACATTGAACCTGAATGGGAAGTTACCAGACAAAGTGTGCTTGGTTTTGTGGAGGTGAGTGGAGTTAAAGTCGGGCAGAAGAGTAAGATCATAGTGCCAGATAGTTTAACTTTTACCCCCTTTGCTAACAAAACGGGAGTTGATTATTTTGAACTAAGCTTTGGAAATAGCGAAGAGGTGGTAAGGTTTGACATCAATGTAACCAATCTACCGGACAGTCCGGTTCTTGAAAAAATCGTAAATAAAAGAGGATCGACCGGAGAAATTTCCATTCCTATTGACCGGGAAGTATTCAGTTATGATCTTAATTTCTCCGAGACAGAGGGTCTGCTTTATGAAATGGATTTTGCGGATAGGCAGGATCTCGATGAAATTACTGAGCTTTCAGTCGTTGAAATACTGGATTATCAATTATTTGAATTTGAGAAAGAGGAAGTTGATGGCTCCAATGCTCACATGCGGGTCAAAATTTCCCTCAAACAACCGCAGGATTTCGAAAATGTCCAAGACAAAAATTTTGATGGCATCTACTCACTTACCATTAAAGTTGGAGATGGTAATCTTGATCCTTTGAATTATACCTTTAATTTTCATATCCAAAACGAAGACGAAGGTCCTATGTTATCCCTTCCGGCCGGTGATTTGTGGGTGCCTATGTCGCAGTATGGATATTGGACATTATCTAGTTTTTTGTCCGTTAAGGAGGAACAAAAGATTGCAATAAGTGGGATTACCGCGGCAGATCCTGAGAATGCAAGCGACATAGAATTTGTTTGGAGTGTTCAATCCGCAAACGACGGAAATATGTTTGAGGTTAGCAAACCTAGGGGAGAGGTTGTCGATTTGCTTTTTAAGGATGATTCAATTCCAAGTTGGGAAATTGATGAACAAAGAGAATTGAATGTGACCCTTAAAATCCGAGACACGGGCATACCTTCCGGGGTTTCCTATTTTGTTATTCCCATTGAACTTGCGGATGTAAATGATCCACCTGCGTTCATTGAAACTGAAATTTCTATCAGCGAACCCAATCCCATTATTGTGGACGATTTATATGCAAACGAACTTGTTTTCGATGAAGATGGGCATGACATGACTTTTTACATTGAGCCTGGCCAGGCGGACAATTCACTTTTTGAAATTAATGATGGTTCCTTAGTTTTGCTCGCAGAATATTCAGATTTTGAAGAACGGGATAATTACGAGATCATTTTAACCGTAGAAGATGAAAAAGGGGAGTTGGTCGAACAGAGCTTGAATGTGCTTATCAGAGATATACCGGAACCCCCAGAAGTAAGAGATGCAGATTCGGATAATGATGATATACTTTTCAATGATAAAATCGTCGAATCTAAGACATTCGAAATATTGGAAGATGAGGAATTTATCATAGACTCACTCATTTTCTATGATCCAGAAGATCCACTAAAAGATCCCAATAATTTAAATTATACAACGATTGGTGATTACGAGGGAACATTCTCTGTGCTGGTGGATGACAGTGGCAAAAAGAATGGAACTTTTTCTTATCTTCCACCTCAGGATTATTACAGTCCGCCAGGGGAGACAATCGAAGTCGACCTGAATATTTCAGATGGGACGATGTCCAGTAAATTTACCTTTGTGTTTGTGGTAGAAGATGTGCCCGATCCGCCAATGATTAAGTTTGAATTGGATCCAGATATTAGCCGTTTTGATACTTCTGACACTTCATTATTAATCACCAATGAAGGATTTGAGTCTCTCGCCATTTTGCAGGCTGATGATACCCTGGACTCTGATCCTTCCCTCAATTTTGACTGGGAACTCAGGGGCTATGATGCCAATCTTTTCACCCTTCAGACCAGATTGGAGGGGAAGAGAGAAATGTTTCTAGGTTGGAATTTATCTATTCTTGGCGGACTACCCCCTGACTATGGGTTGCCGCCCATAAACCCCAAGGATGGGAAGCAACGTGCAAACGGGCACAAGTTCGAGTTAGAAATTGTCGTTTATGGGGATGCCAATAAAGATCCCGATAGCGATAACCGCAGAGCTGAGACCATCAACATAGAGATATATGATCTGCCTGAAGAGCCTCCCTTTTTTACCCGTTACAGTATGGATCCTTATTTGGAGGGAAGCGATTCCTTGTTTGTTGGTACTGTTGAGGCAGTCGATCCAGATGATGCAGAACTGCGATTAAATGGTAAAGTGGGCAATCAAATTCATTATTATTTGGAGTCTTCCTCGCTTTACAGCGATTACATATTTTTTGACGAAGTTAAATTCAACACTGATCCGCAAAATCCGGATATTGATCCTGGCGGAGAATTGTATTTCAAAGAGGATAGCCGTCCTGATTATGAAGCTCTTGTGAGTTCAAAATCTGGTGCCAAGTATGAAATCTTAGTCACGGCAAAAGAGTGGGATGAAGAGGCAGAAGAATATGTCGATGGTGCAGAGACAGAACAAATCATAGAGGTGATCATTGATAATAAAGTGGAAAAGCCGTTTTTTCAGTCACTTGGTACTTCCGATGGCGATGCAAATTTCACTTTGGTAGAGGGAAAAACTTGGGACTCAGGTTCTCCTTTTCGAGTTTTTGCGGACACCACTGATTTCAATAAAAATATTACGATTATTCTACCTGAGGCTGGGGATTTTGATAATGATTTATTTTATATCGTATCTGAAGCTGGTTCAGATCAAGTGCAGGCTTATGCAGAATTACATTTCTCCAATCCCCCTGACAGGGAGTCAGCCAGAGATAACAACAAGGACAATATTTATGAAGTTGAATTAAAAATTGAAACAGAAGATCCTGCTGTTTACGAATTAGAAACTTTCAGGATTGAGGTAACAGATGCGGACTTTCCTTTTTCGATTTCCCAGAAGCAAAAAATTAAGCACCCGGAAAATATTTCCTTCGTAGCTGACCTTGATGTTGCTGACGATGAACTCGGCTATGTCTACCCGGATCTCTTGTTTACGACCGAGAAAGGTGTTTTTTATCTTTCTAATATTTCCATGGATTATGCTGATAACCGTATCCATTTCTCTGACAAGACTCAGGTTGCTTTGAATAATTTAACTGATGTACATGGGGCAGCCAGTGCAGATTTAGACAATGATGGTTCTTCCGACATAGTCGTTATGTCAGAAAGAAATGCTAAAGTAGTTTTGAATTCTGGTTTTGGTTCTTTTGTGTCACCCGTGGATATTTATGACTCCCAATTCCCGGGAGAGCCCAGGCAGGTCATTTTGGAGGATTTTGATCAGGATGGTTTTACCGATGTTTTGATTTCGTTTACCTACACTAGTGCAACTACGGAATCAGGTATTTATTTGTTTAAAAATACTGATGGGAATGCCACATTTGAAGAGCCTATCTCTTTACATACCTTACCCGATTCTCCTTTTGAAAAACCTATTTCATTAGAGGTGTTGGATGTAGATGGAGATTATGACCTTGATCTTATTGTAGCAGATTTTGATCAAAATCGGATTGCTTGGCTTGAGAATGAAGCAGGAACTTTTACTTTCGGTGGTGAAATCCTTTCTTCTTTATCCGGTTTGAGTGCACCTAGAGTTCTTAGGTCAGCTAATCTTTCTGACATGGAATCCTTGAAGTCCAAAAATCCATTTTTACGGAGAGATCTTTTAGTTGGTGCTTCCGAAAAAATATTTGTGCTTCGCAATGATGGTTTGGGTAATTTTGAAACATTATCCACCATTGCACTTAAAAAGTCAGGGAGTTCATTGTCATCGGTAAGAGACATGCGAGTTGCAGATTTAGATTCCAACCAAGAACTTGATATTGTCTACCTGGGCACGCATAGTGATCACCCGTATTTTATCCTCCAAGAGAACGATGGCAGTTGGACTGATGCCGAGTTTGTTACAACAGATATTCCTGCTGCTGAGTCGATAGAAATATTTTATCAGGAAGGACTGGAAATATTGAAGCCGGTTCTCGTGGTAGGGACCAGTAATCCACCGTTGCTATATCAGTTCGAACCACCCAATGAAATTTCAACCGGGACCATTGATTTTAAGCTTCTTGGAGAAATCGAGCCAACCTTGTTGTCTGATGATGTTGGAGTAATGAAAATCCTGAGTGGCGATCTAAATTATGCGTATAATTTCTTCGATTTCAAAATCAATACAGCAGTGTATGATTATGAAGTATTTGATGAGGCACGTTTTAAATCGCAAGGTAAGCTTTTCTTTAATGCTGCACCTGATTTTGAATCTCCACTGAGTGATACAGATAATAACTATCAAGTTGAGATCGTAGTCTCAAAAAAGAACCAGACAAGCGGGGATATTCAGACCGAATCCAAGCTTCTTACTATACAGGTTCAAAATGTCAATGAACCCCCAGAATTTATAGGTACATCGAGTTTTACTCATCCAGAAAACTTCCTAGAAGTTTTAGAATTTAATGTATCCAATCCTGAAAGCGGTGAACTGCTTGAATTTGAAATTGTTTCATCTTCAAGTGGTGATGGTGAATTTTTTGATATTGATCAAGAAGGGAAAAAATTGGTGTTCAAGGATCGTATAAGGTATGAGGAGCAGAGAGAATTTGAAATCGTTGTCAATGTCTCTGATGAGGATGGATTAAGTGACGAACAGACTTTCCAGATAGCATTGCTTGACGGGTATGAACCGCCGGTTGTTCTCGAAAGCGAGCTCAAGTTCAGTATAGAAGAGGATCAGTTAACACCCTTAGTAATAAGCTTTGAGGACTTTGGGGTGTCAGATCTTTCCAGCAACATAGAGTCTGGCATTGTGGATATAAATATTAGTAGATTGCCATCAAATGGAAGTACTATCCTTGATTTCACAGAATCTGGAACTTCCATGATCGGTGAATTAAAGTACACCCCAGATGGCAATTTTTCGGGTGAAGATGAATTGATCCTCGAATTTGTTAACAAAGTTGGCTTGAGCTCCTATATTAACGTAATAATTGATATTCTCCCAGAAGATGATGCCCCAGTTGTTCGTACTCCATTAGAGCTTAAGCACAAAGAAGGGGATTTAAATGTCACCTTGCTTGATGCCTATGACGGTGATCCAGTGGACAAAAATTCTCTTACCTGGAGAATGGCAGACCCCGATGATCCTAATTTTCAGATTATCGGTAAAAAGAGTTTGTTCTTTAGATTTGTCCCGGATTTTGAAACTCATGGTAAGCAATTATTTACTGCAGATTTACTAGTTTCTGATGGTGAGCACAATGTTTCCCATTCCATTACAATTCAATTAACTGACATATCAGATGAAGCTCCCTCATCCATATTCTCTGGTTCTGAAGTTAATCTTTTTAAGATTATGGAAGGAGAAAGATTGATCGCTAATTTAGATATGGCAGACCCTGATGGGCCTGAATCTCCAACCGCCCGTGTTATTGCTGGTTTGGACAGTTCCTTTTTTACAATAATAGACGAAGAGCTAAGGATTCGGAATGATATCAATCTAAGTTATGAAGAACCCGAGGACATTAATTCTGACAATATCTACGAATTTAAAGTCAGAATAACCGATGGGCTTCTGCAAGATGATTACTTGGTATTTGTTCAATTATTGGATTTAGATGAAAATCCGCCTTTCTTCACAACTAAATCCAGCAATGGAGAGGTTTTGGAAACGACTAAGCTGGAAGCATATGAGAATCAAACCAAAGTAGGATTCCTAAGTGCCGATGATATCGAGAAGAATCCGGATGAACTTAGGTTCAAAATTCTACCTGGTAAAGATAAGGAGACTTTTGTTTTGAACGGTATAACAGGTGAGCTCAAATTTAAATATCCTCCCAATTATGAGGAAAGTTCTGATATAGTTGGTGGCACGGTTATCGAAAGACCTTATGAAATTGAGGTTGAGGTTACTGACGGGTATTATACCACTACTCAAGGCGTTTCAATTACCGTAAAAGATTTAAATGATCTACCATCGATAAAAGATCAAAACTTCACTCTGCTAGAGGATGAAGATTTGATTACCACCCTTGTGGTAACGGATGAGGATGGAGAAGACCATTTAATCTTTTCTGCGCTCTTAGATAAGCCAGTTCATGGATCTTTAGAGTTTGATCCAAGTAACTTTTCATTTACCTATTCTCCCGACCAGAATTATTACGGCCCTGACTCTTTTTCTCTGCTTCTGACTGATGATCAGGGCGAGAGTGTTTCGGAGGAAATTAATCTTAATATTTCGCCAGTTAATGATCCACCTGTGGCAAATAGTGACTTTTACTACTACTTCTCCGATGAAAATATTTCCTTACCAATGGAGTTTTCTATTTCTACAAACGACCATTCTGGACCTGATGATTCAGCCGAGATTATCAACTACACATTTCAAATACAAACAGCACCTAAAGGCACTTTGCAAAATGGACAGGTAGAGGGAAGCTTTGAATATTTGCCTGAGCAGAATTCTTCCCTTGGTCCAGATTCATTTGGTTATGTGCTCTTTGATAATGACCTCAACAGTACAGAAACTGCAACTGTATGGGTGGCCACAATGCCAAACTTTCCTCAATGGATATCGCTAAGGAATTTTGGTCTTTTTTATCATCAGATTCCTGATGATAACAATGCATGGGTTTATCACGAAAGAATGGGATGGGTATATGTTTCGGAATTTAGTGATATTTACAATGCCACCTGGATTTGGCACGAATTGATTGGCTGGTTTTGGACAGGTGATTGGAATGCCGATTTATCCCGTGCCCGTTGGCTTTACTCTGACTCTGCAGAAATGTGGATGCATTGGGAAGGCGGAATCCGAGAGAAAACCTATTGGTTTACCAGAGATTACGAAGATAATATTTATGACGAAGACTTCTTTTTACGTCTTAATATTAGAAACGATATAATTGATATATTGCCAGATATTTCCGGGTTAGTTAACTATTTGGAAAATTCTAATTATTTCACCAGAGCAGATATTGTTAGAATAATTGGTGAACTGAACCGGTTCCGTGAATCCAGTACATTGGATTCTATACTTGAATATAAACTTCCTTACTGAACATAGATGACACTTATCAATTCACATAGGTTTTTCTTTCAAATAGGATTGTGTTTTTTCTTCTGCAATTTTTCTTATGCTCAAGAAAGCGGTACTCCTGTGTCCGAGCTGCAGCGTCGATTTATACAACTTGAGCAACGAGCCCTCAAGTTGTCTGAGCAAATTGCAGATACTACTGGGACAGAACCAATCCAATTAATTGATCGTAACGAATCTTTAGACCCTATTGAGATCGAGTCATCTGCTCAGCAATCTTACGATTCATTGGCTGGGCCCACAGTAACTCCAATGGCTTTACCGGAGAAAGAACCCGAAGAGCCCAAGCCCACTGTTTTTCAATCCGAAGTTAATCGGGTCGTTGCAACCACTCAGCAAAGAAAAGGGGATTATTATCTGATGCCAATCTGGGGGCTGGCAGTTGCTACCAATACTACTTATACATCGGATTCACTAGATGATGAATTGGAGGGGAGATGGGGTAATTCAATTGGCATCAGTGGTGGGAAAAGATGGGATAATTGGATGCTGTATGGGAGGGTTGCTTATCAATATCTAGAATATGATAATCCTTCATTTAAAGGAGCTCCAGGAGTGAAGAATAGAGCATCTGGAATTGAGGAGTCTTATTCATTGTCAGTTGGTGCTGGATATTCCATTCCACTTGTAAGTAGTTTATCCACATTTGGTGGTGCAGGAATAGGCCTTGGGTGGCGCAAAAATAGTGCAGATATTGAGTATGAGGTAAATGCCGCAGGAATAACCGATTGGAATTATGATGAGATAGGTTCTAGTTCTGAATCTTCTTTGGTATTAACCTATGATTTTTCGATGGGCTTAGAATATCTCTTCAAAAATAACTTTTCGGCAATTTTAGGATATCGATTACTTGGGCTAACCTCCAACAAGTCTTTTAAAAGTTCCTTTCAGCACTTAATAGAGTTTGGTGTGGGTGCTAATTTCTAGTTTTCTTCTCACGTCAATTTCATTCCCTTGACGAAGCCTCCGCTTCGGGATTCCCTGTTTGCTTACTTTGATGAGCACGGAAACCCCCATGATGAAGCAGTACCGGGAGGCTAGGCAAAGCCTCGAGGATGATACTTTGCTCCTTTTCCGTCTGGGCGACTTCTATGAGATGTTTGAAAACGATGCCGAAATGGGAGCTAAACTCCTCGGTATCACCCTGACCAAGCGGCACGATATGCCCATGGCGGGCATCCCCTCACATGCGGCGGAGTCTTATTTAAGCAAGTTGCTCGCACAAGGCAGGAAAGTGGCAATTTGTGACCAGTTGGAACCTCCGAAGCCCGGGAAACTGGTGAAGCGGGGAATCACCCGTATTCTTACTCCCGGCACGGTTTTGGAGGACCGTCAGTTGGAAGCTTCCCATAATCATTTCCTGCTTGCGCTAGATCTCGATAAAAGGGGAGCCCGTGCTGCCTGGCTTGATCTCTCCACTGGTAAGTTTGCACTTTCTGCTCAAGCGAATCCGGCTGACTTATTTTCTGTTATTCACTCCCTTGCTCCAAGGGAGGTACTAATGCCAGAGAGCTTAGGGCGAAGGCTGGAAATGATGGAGTATGGAAAAGCCTTGTCTGATGATATCGACCGGGCACTTGGTGAGGTTGCCCGTACGGAGCGTCCAGATTTTGACTTCGATCAGCGTTCGGGAGCACGCGAAGTTATGGAAAGCTTGGGGGTTATGAATCTTGAAGGGTTTGGGATAGACCTCGAACATGCTGGGCTGGGACCAGCAGGTGCAGTTCTTGTCTATGCTCAGGATGTGCTCAAGGGCAAACCGGGTAATTTAACTGGCATAGATGTGCACCATACCGGTGAGGCCTTACTCTTAGATCCGGCAACCCAACGGAACTTGGAAGTTTTTCGAACATCTGCACAGACCCGCAAGGGATCCCTGCTTGATTGTATGGATGAGACCGTAAGCCCAGCTGGTGCCCGTCTTGTTGAAAGCTTTCTTGCCCGCCCCGAGCGGGATGTTGAAGAAATTGAACGCAGGCAGTCATGTGTGCTCGAGTTTTCAAATACTCCCCGAGTGGTCGAAGAAGTGCGCCAAACTCTTCGGCAGGGTGCGGATTTGGAGCGTATTCTCGGGCGTTTGCGCAACCGGGTAGTAAGACCCCGTGAGCTTGGAGGACTACGGGCTACTATTCGTGGATTACCAGCTATCCGACAGTCGCTAATCGAACTGGGTGAGCACTTCCCAGCTGTTCAGCAACTTGCCGGAAGAATCGAATTGTTTGAGGATTTAACCGACCTGCTCAACCGGGCATTGGAAGAGGAATTACCTGCAGAAATTAAGCTGGATGTAAAAGGAGAGGGCGGACGGGTAATTCGTTGCGGATATAATGAGGAATTTGACAAGTTGCGCGATCTTGCAGGTGGAGGAAAGCGTTGGATTTTGGAACTCGAAACCGCTGAGCGTGAGAAAACTGGGATATCAAACCTGAAAGTAAAATATAATGGTGCATTCGGATATTTTATCGAAGTTACCAAAGCAAACCTTGGACTGGTGCCAGATCATTATATCCGTAAACAAACCATGACCAATGCGGAGCGTTTCTACACCGATGAATTGCGTTCCAAGGAAAAAGAAATCTTAAATGCTGAGGAACAGACAGTAGCTAAAGAGCAGCAACTTTTCGAGGAAGTCGTGATTCGGGCCCTCAAAGATGCAGATCAGCTTACGATGGTGGCTCGGGTACTTGCGGAAGTGGATGTTTTTTCCTCATGGGGTGCGATCCTTCGGGATCGAAATTATTGTATGCCCAAATTCCTTGTGGATTCCCGTGAATTGTTGATTGAGCAGGGTAGGCATCCGGTTGTCGAAACGGTTCTCAAAAAGGAAAGTTTAGGATTAGCAGGTACACATGCATTTGTTCCCAACGATACCAGCCTTTCCTCGTCCGGTGAGCAATTATGTTTAATAACGGGTCCAAATATGGCTGGAAAATCAACTTACATACGCCAGGTCGCCCTGATCACTCTGATGGCACAGGTAGGCTCGGGGGTGCCAGCCAAAACATGCCAACTGGGATTGGTGGACCGTATCTTTTCCCGTGTGGGAGCAGGAGATGAACTAGCCAAAGGAAATTCCACCTTCATGGTGGAGATGAATGAAACCGCCAATATTCTTAATCATTGTACATCTGACAGCTTGATTGTACTGGATGAGATTGGTCGGGGGACCAGTACCTATGACGGTTTGAGTATTGCCTGGGCAGTAATCGAGCACTTGCACGGAAATAAGGAAGAGGGACCCAAAACCTTATTTGCTACACATTATCACGAACTGACCCGTTTGTCGGATACTCTGCCCCGTCTAAAAAATTATTCGGTGGCGGTAAAGGAATGGAATGATGAAATCATCTTCGTGCGGCAGGTGACTCCTGGTGCATCGGAGCGGTCCTTTGGTATACAGGTTGCACGCTTAGCGGGTTTGCCCGATAAGGTAGTGGGGAGGGCCAAACAAATCCTCGCCAGCTTGGAAGCGGAAGACTCCCCGGCCGAACCCATCCAAATTGAAGTGGCAGAGCCCGAAAACCCGAAACCTGTAGCCATGGACCCGGCCTCCATAAGTTCCAAGAAAGAAAGTCCGCCTAAGCCCAAAAAAGTTTCTCCCAGAATCGACCCTTCCCAATTGGAGCTCTTTTGAACGAGCCCTTATATTTTGAGGAATATGGGCAGTCGGGCAGCCCGGTCATCGTCTTTCTGCATGGTTTACTGGGGTCTTCCCGAAATTGGCGTTCGATTGGCAAGGCTTTATCCACCAGTTACCATGTATATGCCCTCGACCTGCCCGAACACGGGGATTCTCCACACACCCAGCAAACCAGCCTAGTCCAGATGGCGGGTCAGGTGGGCGAATGGATTACCCAAAATATCTCAGGAGAGTACATCCTTTGTGGGCATAGCCTTGGCGGAAAAGTGGCCATGCTCCACGCCTGTACACATCCCCAAAATGTAGTGGGCTTAGTGGTGGTCGATATTGCCCCCCGCGATTATCCACCCGAGCACCACCTGCCCACTCTCGATGCTTTGCTTAGCCTCGATCTCTCCTCCCTGT
>JAYODK010000073.1:0-1608 GCA_038106225.1 Opitutales bacterium
CATGAAAGTCATCTTTTTCCAGCAAAGAAAACCTTTGGTTACTAAAGATTGGTTTGGCAGAGCAAACCCAAGATTTGAAGAATTTCTTTTCTTTAGATTTGGTTACCAAAGCAAAAAGTCATTGCCTATCTACTAGGCTGAGTCTCAGATTAGCAAGCGATTGTAGCTTAGAAATGGCCGCCTGACTAGAACCGACATTAGCAAGGGCAAGTGCTAGCATGCTGCCACCAACATTTCGTCTGCCCTCGATTGCAGACTTTACGCGTCCATCAAAACTGTAACCGCCACGGGGGAATAAATTAGGCTGATTGGGGGCAAGCTTGTATGGCCAAAAGCATCTAAATACAAAGAGTTTTCTGAAGTCCCTTGAGAATTCATATGCTTCAAAAAGAATTTCTCTATCTCCAATTCTTACAGGAACCAGGACAGGTTCCTGTCCAGGTTTGGGATTGATTTGGGTGAGTCCAGTCAAAGGGAGGCAAGATTCGGGAGAGTGGGTTGAGAGAACAGCAGTACAAGCACCTCCAGAGTACCAGCGAGCCTCGAAGGCTTGCCAATATTCTGCATTAGGATTGATGACTAGTTTTCCGTAGTTATTGAATACACTGCGAAAGCGATCCTGCCATTGGGTAGAATTGGCTGTTTCGTAATGAAGTTGAGCGGCAACCTGCCTGGAAATGTCTAAATTGGAGGTTATAATATTTTTGTCCTCAAGATTGATTTGAAGGGAAGGTAAATCCTCTAAACCTTGCTCGGTACTTCGGTAATGAAATTCAGCAAACAATGCTCCGGAAAACACCATTATGATTGATAACATGCTAAAAAATGGGTTAGGCGAACTATGCAAATTAAGATAACGGTTTGGCTCGTTAGAGAGAGTGGAAAGAAAAAGTCCACCTTTGGCCATTCGAGCAAAAAATATTATTGTTAAAAAGATTAGGCCTGTTTCGATCCATCCCGCAAGATCATGGAGGGATGGAGCATTCCAGTCTGCCAAAGTAAAGATAGGTTCATCAAGGAAATGACCCTTACCTTTAACCTTAAGAAAAGATAAAGAAAATGCCCGGCTAAGATTGTAAGCTAAGGCGATAATTGTACCTGCAAGGGCAAGTAATATCCGATTAATCCAGCCGAACCGATAGTAAGCTCCAAGGAACAAGGTAACAACAAGAGAAGCTTGAAGGCCGTTTATTCCACTACAAGCTTGATCTACTCCAATTTTACCAAAAATACCAACATCAATAACGGTACCTTCCAATCGGGCTTCATGTTCGAGAAGAAGTAAAACATCCACAATTATTGATGATACCCTTGCCTGTAACCATTGGGTAAGTTCAAGATCGCGTTTGAGGGGCCACGGAATCGCGACCAAAAAGAAAAGCAAAGGAAATATCAAATGCTTAATACGTCTCCAACCTCCATCGTCATACCAAAGAACTAAAGTGTAAAGTAAGACAATTCCATAAAGAGCAAAATTGATCAATCGCCAGTCAGAATTTGCACCTCTTACAATCCATGTGGGCACGAAAACTAGTATTAAGGGAATGCCCAGAATGAACCACAACTTTCCTTGCAGAGGCGATCTGACAGGTTCAAATTCATTTTCTT
>JAYODK010000073.1:1708-4798 GCA_038106225.1 Opitutales bacterium
GAAGGAAGCAAAGGATTGAGAAGTTTCAAATATAGTCTGGAGATTTGTAATGTGAGATCTTCCGGGCTGATTTCGGCTAGTTTCTCCAACCAAATCTCCAGTTCCGCAATATCGGCAGAACCAGCACGATGTTCAAGCAACTTGGTGAGAGCAAAGCGGGCATGGATTGATTGGGAAGTAAGTTTTTCCAAAACATGGCAGAGCCCCCTTATATCTTTCGATGCTTCCAAATATGAACAAATCGCTCGGACTTCGCGTGGATCACTTCCTAATAATGGGATTAAACGGTCGAGGACATCGACGGAATCAGCATACTTTTTTTGCATAGCATAAGCACGAGCTTCTACCACCATACGCCATAATGAGGGGATGAGCGGTGCATTGGCTACTTCAGTATGGATGCGTTCAATGTCACCTACTTGAGCAAGAGCATTCATGCGAAGTTTGAAAAGGTCCTCCTCGACCCTTGCCTTTGTGGGTGGCAAATACTCCAATAATTTTGGGAACTCCCCTAAACGAGCGAGCCAGCGGGAGAAAATAAGCAAATCCTTGCGTCTCTCCATATCAAAAAGGGTAGCACATTGTACTATAAATTCTGCCCTTTTTTTATCATTGTTGGTGGATGCGTATTGAAGGGCATGGATGCGCATGTAATCAATGGGTGCAGCCTCTGGATTGGACTGGAGCAACTCAACGCAACGATCAAGGCTTTTGGGAGAGAGCGGATTGAGTAGATGAAGCAAGGTCATGTGCCGGATTGCATCTACACCAACTTTATTTCTTTGCGTACTCAAGGAGGCAAGAGCTCGACCAATTTCAAGTAGCTTCGAGTCGTCCTTGAAATGAACTGTCAAGCGGGTAAGTAAAAAGACTCCCTCGGGGTAGAGCGGATATTCCTCTAGTAATTCTCTGAGCCTTTTACGGGCTTGTTCTGCTTTGCCGGTTTCAGCAAGCAGTTCGCAAAAAATCAGGATATTGTCGGGATCAGATGACCAAACTTTATTTTGCATGAGTTTATTGATCTCGCGATAAGATACTTCTCCTGCAATTTTTCGATCTTGCAGCGGTAATTCGTCATCCTTCAAAGTAAGAAGACATTTTTGCAAAAGTTCAGAACGTTTTTCCACATCTGTTATGTTTTCCAAAGCAACTGACCATTTTAAAAGTGCTTTAGCGGGGTTGGTGCGATATTGAAGGCGAACATAATTAAACAATATTTCCTGATCATTTGGATTGAGTAGATGAGCAATTCTCCCACGCCTTGCTCCCTCGTCAATTAATCCACCAGCATTATCAATGGTCTCGTCGAGATAGATTTTGGATTGTTGGTATAATTTTGCTGATTTCCAGTTGCGAATAGCAGGAAGGTACAAATCTACAGTAAAAAAAGCGGTTCCAAAAAATAGAAGACAAAAAAGGGTAAAAATATAACTAAAATGAAGACCGAACATTTTTTTTCTGGGTGTATGTAAAAGCTAAAAAATCTGAGAAAAATAAGCTACCGCCCTTGGCCGTATGCCAGAGGCAAAGCCAATCTTTAAAAGGGAACAATAAGGAATATGGCAAAAATTACCCGCTTCCAATAGGATGGGCAGTGGGAAAGTCTACTTCGTCTTCGTCAATTTCTACTTCTGTTGGACGACCAAGAATCTCAAACAATACACGCACCCGTTCACGGGCGGGAATAAGTTTAGTAACAATACCTTGGTCTCCTTTGAACAATCCAGAGATAACTTTAATGTTATCGCCTATTCTGTGAGGTTGGTCAGGAATTTGGAGAATTCCATCAGGAGAAAGCAGGCGAAGTTCAATCATAACCTCTGAAGAGACATGAACAGGCACACCTTTTCTCCTAACAATGTAGGCAACACCACGGGCGTAGTGAACATTTCGCAAATGCTGGATTGGATCGAAACGGGCAAAAAAGTAACCAGGGAATAGGGGTTTTAGAGGTTCGGGTTTAATTTTTCTAACTCTTTGGGTGCGAGGAATGAAAACTTCTACTCCATCAAGTGTCGAAAGGGTAGCAGAAGCGACCATTTCCTGACGCGGTTTTGCCCTTATGCAATACCATCCTAACGACCAGTCTTTCATTTCTTGTTCTACGAGATTCATCTTAGAATTTTAATAATCCGGCAAGTGCAGGGAGAAGACGACCACCTGCTCGGGTTAGTCTTTTCAACTTTTCTATCCTAATTTTATAAAATTCATCCGTCTCTATGTCAGTGCTTGAGAGGGAGTTTTCCATCCGCTCAATTCTCCCTTTAGCACTTTCCATGTGAGGCATAATTTCCTCTTTAATAAAGTTAGAGAAGAGTCGCCGGAATTCGGTTTCCGCAAAATAATGATCTCTTCTATCTCCGGGCACATAGCTAGTCCTGACCGCTTTAAGTGAGCGTAGGGTTTTAAGCCCTTGGCTGGCGGAACCCAAACTTATTCCTAAACGACTAACAATCTGATCCATAGGAAGAGGCGATACTGAAAAATAAAGCAACCCGTAGATTTCCCCCACAGATCTTGGCATTCCAAGAATACCCATCATTCTAACAAAGAAATCAATTGATTCAATTTCTAATTCTTTGCTGGTATTTAGATCTAATTGTTCGCCAGTTTTGGGCGGTGTGTAAGGCATTGACTTCAAAGTTTTCAAAAAAAAATGAAATTAGCAAGATATTTAAGAAAAATTATTTTGAGTCGATTATCTAAGTTATAATTCAAACAAACCAATTCTCCACTTGCTTACTAAGTCCAATCAATCTAATATTTAATTATGCCAAATCCTAGAGATCAGGGACATGCATTATTACATAGACTTTGTCTATTGGGTATTATTTTTGTATGGTTTTGGGCATCACTCGATCTTTGGGAAAATTGGGAGCTCCCACTAATTACATTGCCTTGGAATTATGCTTTGGTTGCTATGGCTGGGCTTTTGGTTGCTACTTTCGGATCACTTCAAAATTATGGTGCCTTTTACATTAAAAATGGATGGCAGCGAGTTCGTGAATCCTTTTCCAAAGCTAATTTTCAAACTGCCTTGATTGCTTTTTTTGTTTTTACCTCTTACTTTGCCACAAAAGACAACGAGAC
>JAYODK010000016.1:0-31041 GCA_038106225.1 Opitutales bacterium
CGTAGACGGGTTGGTCCAGAATGCGAGGGTTCGCAAGTTGGGATAAGTTCATTAATCTATCCTAATTTATCGATTCAAAACTTCTCATGCAAGCAAGGAAACATTGGTCTCTCCCTAATCTAATTACTTCTCGGGTTGTGACTTTGCCCAAATGATTTTATCTAGAACTGTATGAAAATTGCGGTTATGGGAGCATCTGGTCTATTGGGCTCAGCAGTTTGTCGGGAGGTTCTTGCCCGTGGGCACCAATTGCTTGCTTGCACAAACCGTTCATGGTCCGATCCTAGGGCAAAGTTTTCCGTAACCTCCTTACCCCTAGATAATTTTGACTCCGTCATGCGTAAACTTTTTGATGAGTGGCCGGATGCCTTGATTAATTGTGCAGCTGTTTCTTCACCCGACTCAGTGGATCAGGATGTGGACTTTGCACATTTGATCAATGTGGAATCTGCCAGAAGATTGGCAGAAATTTCCGCTCATCTTGGAGCAAGACACATTCATGTTTCCACTGATATGGTATTTGATGGAGAGCATTCTCCTTACCGTTCCACCGACCCAACCAATCCTCTCAGCGAATATGGAAGGCAAAAATTAGAAGCGGAAAAGCAGGTGCTTCAAGTGACTGAGCAAAACCTCGTGGTTTTGCGTATTACCTTGCTTAATGGCAATAGTCCGAGAGGGGACCGAAGCCCCCACGAAAGAATTCTTTCAGCATTGGCACATGGACAAAGACCCGTGCTGTTTTCGGATGAATACAGACAGACTAGCTCGGCAGAAAATGTTGCCCAGCTAACGGTCGAGTTGATCGAGCGTCCCAACCTTAATGGGCTTTTTCATTGGGCAGGTTCGGAAGTTATCTCCCGTTATGAACTGGGCCGAAGAATTCTCCAGCGTTTTGGGTTTATGGAAGACAGGCTAGAGTCCTCTACCTTGGCAGAATCTGTGCAGCGGGTGGGCATTCGTCCTGCCCGTTTAACTTTTGAACTTGCCCCGCTGGTGAATAAGGTAAAAACCCAGCCAGCAACTCTTGACCAACAATTAGAAGAGATGCACCTTCCATTATCTCTTTATGCTTGGTACCGAAAACATGTGGATGATCCCTCATGTTACCATCCCAGGTTTTAAGATGGGCCTTAAACACTTCTCTTTTCGTAAAGAAAAAGGTGCAGAAAATATGGCCACCGATATGTGGTTACTCGAAAAAACTGAGCAATGGAATTGTATGACATTCAGGAGGTATGGATGGGCGGTGCCACAAATATCATTTGGTTATGGACAAAAGGCAAGCTGGGTAGAAAAGGAAACCGGACAGAACCTGTCCCAAATAATCCGCCGCCCAACCGGTGGGGGGATCGTCCGCCATGGCAATGATCTAACATATTGCATGACTCTTCCAAGAGGAAGCATAGGTGAGCAGATGGCTCCGATTGAATTTTACGGTCTGCTTCATAAGAGATGGGGAGAAGCCCTGGATGAGCAGAATATTTCCAGTGCATTGATGCCTTGCCCAGAAAAATCAAAGGCGGGCATACCTGGGGATTGCTTTAAGGAACCAGTCGGGCGTGACCTGATGGACCAATCAGGACAAAAAAAGCTGGGCGGTGCAGCCATGAAACGTACCCGTAAGGGTGTACTAATCCAAGGAACTCTGGAACTAAGTGATTGGCCGAATATGGATCACGGCATAATTGAAAAAAAGTTTATTACATTAATCGCTGCAGATCTGGAAGAATCAATCAGTCCTGCAGACTGGCCGGATGCACTAGCTGAGGAAAGGTTATCCTGGCTCACCACATATGAATCGATCCACTGGAAAAAGGATCGCAAAAGCACCTGACCGTTATTTTAACGATTCAAGGTCAGTACATTCTCCACATGTCTTGTCTGGGGAAATAAATCAAAGGGCTGGGAGGAGATTGCTTCGTAGCCAGCATTAATAAGTATCTGGGCATCTCTTGCCTGGGTGGATGGCTCACAGGATACATAAACAATCCGCTGGGGAAAAAATTCGATTGCCTGGCGGAGAAAATCAGGGTCACAACCCCTTCTGGGCGGATCTATGATCAATGCAGTTGGTTCTGTCCGGTCTGGAATTTCCTGGAAGATGGTGCCTGCATCACCCAGAAAAAACTGGGCATTTTCGATTCGGTTGATTTGGGCATTGGTGCGGGCACCCTCAAAGCCTTCCCGGCTAATTTCTATTCCCACCACTTTTTTAAAAGAGGAAGCGGCACTTAAGCCAAAAAGACCTCCTCCGCAGTATGCATCGACAAGGAGAGTATTCTCTTCCGCGTTTGCCTGCGAGACTACATAATCCACTAACTTAGGTAGTATAAATGGATTATTTTGAAAAAATTCTCCGGCCTTGAAATGAAAGATAAGATCACCCACTTTTTCACTGACAAGTTTTTTGGGGTCAGAGATTACCCCTTCAAGGACTTCCCGAAGAAGCAGGGTGCCTCCACGCTTTTTCTTGGGTGCCTGCTTTAATTCCTCCCGGGCAAGGGGTAGGGCTTCATTTATCGGATCCGTAGCGATTGGACAATGAGTGACATCAACCAGTGCCTTGCGGGAACCTTGTCTAAGGAAGCCAATGGTAAGGTCTTTGCCATGCTTTCCACCTTGATAATGAGGTGTCAGTTTGGAGCGGTATGCATAGGGCTTGGGAGAGGGAATTACTGGATTAACGGGAACCGATAGCCCGCCCAGCCGCACCAGGGAATTTTCGACCTGTTGTCGTTTCCAGGTCAATTGTGCCTCATAACTTGCCCCCTGATATTGGCAGCCCCCACAACTTCCATATAGCTTGCATCCTGGGGCGACCCGGTCAATAGAAGGTTTGATTACCTTGATTAAGTCGGCCTGAGAATAGTTGCTATGGTTGCGAAAGATTCTTGCCCTGACGATTTCACCAGGCCAGCAATAGGGGATCTGAATGACCCAACCTTGATCGCGGCCAATTCCTAATCCAAGATGAGAAATATCGGAAATCTCCAATTCCACTTCATGGTGATAGGGATAGGGTTTGGAAATAAAACCTTTTGGTTCTTGATTCATGCACTTTGCTTCGTAACGGGCTCGCCCTCGGTCGGCAAAACCCTTTTTTTGTATAGCTGATGAATTTAAGTATTGAGAGTCCAGCAAATATACGAATTAAGGAATTGGTAAAACTGAGAGAGTCTCCCCGTCGGCGAAAAGAGCGGGAAGTCTTTTTTGTGGAAGGTGGAAGTGAATTAATTACCTTGGCCAAAGCGGGAAGAAAGGTACAGGAACTGTATTTCTGTAGAGATACAAAAGAGAACATGGAACAAGATGGACTTTTGATGGAATTTAGAGAAATGGGCATTGAAACCATTGAAACATCGAGGGCGGCATTTTCTAAAGCTTCTTATCGGTCTGCTGGGCATGGAATAATCGGATTGGTGGGAACCTGGGCCCTCAACCTAGAACCGGACTCATTTAGCGGGAGTGGTCCGTTAGTAGTGCTTGATGAAGTTGAAAAGCCGGGAAATTTGGGTGCGATATTGCGCAGTATCGAGGCGTTTGGCGGGGCGGGTGTTCTCCTTTCAGATCCTGCGGTTGATTACTTTAATCCGAATGTGGTGCGTTCTTCCCGTGGTTTAATGGGGCGGGTCCCTGCTGCGACTGGAAACAAAGATGAGGTGTTGAACTGGTTAGAGAATTCAGGCAGAAAAATAATAGCCACCAGTTCGCGGGCTCATAAAGACTTGGGCAAGGAAAAGATGCCCAGGTATTCAGCTTTTGTTTTTGGCAGTGAAAAATTTGGACTAGGTGAGCATTGGCAAAATCAATCGGTTGAATGGATAAAAATACCAATGAACGGAAGTGCAAGTTCCCTGAACCTGAATGTTAGTGTGGCTTGTTTACTTTACGAATATTGCAGAAATTGAAATTATTAAATGTGTTAGGTTCACAAAGTTTTTAACCATGGAAGGGTTTTTTCCATGGCATCCTCCATATTAACAAGTGGTTGGTAGCCAAGGTCTTTTTTTGCTGCCAGGTAGGAAAACCAATGATCATGGGCAAGCTGACAAGCAACAAATCGAGTCATGGGTGGATCACTTTGCAAACCGAATAAGTTCCATACTTTTTCGAAAAAATGGCCTGCAGAATATGCGGTTTGAAATGATACAGACTTTTCCAGCCGTGGGAGTCCAAGCTCGGAGAATAATTTATTTAACCAGCCCCAAAGAGGCACCGGTTCATTTTGTCCGATAAAGTAAGGTTTTCCACCCAGGCAAGGATCGGAAACCATGGAACGATAAGCACAAAGGTGTGCATGGACCACATTGTCCAGATGAGTCAAATCTACCATGTTTTTTCCGTTCCCAACAATTTTTAATTTTCCCGCACGGTGTCTTGAAATTACGCGGGGTAGAAGGTGAGGGTCTCCCTCTCCCCAAATCAAATGGGGTCTGAGGGCAAGGGTTCGCATACCGTCAGGATTGTGATGATCAAGCACGGCCTGCTCCGCCAATGCTTTGGTAGATGCGTAAGGAGAAAAATTCTCATTGGAATAGGGTAGCGATTCATCCCCTCCGCAGATAGAACGGGCCGAAAAGACAACACTTGGCGTACTGGTGTAGATGAACTTGGAGACGCCATTTTTTTTGCATACATCAAGCAATTTTTTGGTCGCGGTGAAATTGGCAAGTTTGTAGTCACTGTATCTGCCGCCAACCCCGGCTTTAGCGGCGACATGAAAGACACTGTCAGTCCCCTTTATCCATTCCATGGGGGTCCTTTCTCTGGTTAAATCATGACAGTGGTAATGAAGCCCCGGTAAGAGCTTATCTTCAGGTGGTTTGGAAGTTCTGCCGAGGGCATGTACTTCATGACCTTCGGCAAGCAATTTTTGGACAAGGGAATGACCGACAAAACCAAGCCCTCCTGTGACAAGAATCTTCATGGTAATTTTCCCAGCGCTGCTTTTCTTGCGACCCTGGAAGTCCATTTGCGGGATAAGGAAAGCCGGTGGATTTTGGCGTTGTGACGGGCATCCACGGGAATTTGTTTTTCGAAAAATACCCGCTGAATATTAAATTCAGGAAATAATTTTTTACAGCATCCTAAAATTTCTTCCCGCAATTCATTTTCGCCAAGCTTACGCATAATTTGGCGATGGGGTTCCACCACCAGACAGGGTTCTTGTTCAGGAGCTAACCCTAGACCGATCAGGGCACACTTGTGAACACACTCAAGATTATTAATTGCAGGTTCGCACCGTTCGGTTTCAATCGGTCCATCTTGGGTATATATACATTCGGCTTTGCGTCCGAGAAATCTTAAACAACCTTCCTTGTCAAAGTATCCCAGGTCGCCCATCCGGTGAAATTCTGCGTCCCCAATTTTAAATCTCGCATCGCAAGTTGCTCCGGGCATTCGGTCATACCCTGCAGTCACCATTTTTCCAGATACACAAATTTCCCCAACTTCACCATTCTCCAGAGACTTATGATCCACGGAATAATCGGGCAGGGGAGGATTTACATTTGGAAGAATTCTGACATCAGCCCCAGGTACAGCCTTACCTATGAATGAACCATTCCCGGATATAGTGGATGGTGTGGCCTCTTTAATCTGGTATTCTTCAGCCCAGGAGATGGGCAAAGCCTCAGTTGCACCATATGGGACCAGAATTCGACCATTTGGCAGGCAACCTCCCAGTTCTTCGACGAGGGATGGAGGCACCGGTGCGCCCGCTAGAAAGAAGCGGTTCATCTTGGGGAGTTTTATGTTTTGACTCTTGGTGGCCCATACGACTTTTTTTCCGATAACTGGTGAGGCAAATGCAGTGGTAATCTCATGCTTCACAAGAGCATGCGCAAGCTTATGTGGATCTGCCAAAGCGGGACGCCTCGGATCAATTTCTGGAAGAACAGAGGTTATCCCAAGGGCAGGATTAAAAAGTCCAAAAATGGGAAGGGTGGTCAGATCAACTTCGCCAACCTCCATGCCAAAGACAGATTTGAGAATAGCAATTTGAGTCTCGAATGTACGATGCAGATAGCGAACACCCTTGGGAGAACCTGTCGAACCAGAGGTAAAAACAATGGCAGCCAATTCATCTGCCTGGTTATGGACCTCTATGGGTTGATAATTGGGTGGTAATTCGTTTCCGAATTTTCCATCACCAACCAGGTAGCGGTGATAAACCGACCGAAAAATACCTGGCAGCAAGCGACTAATCCAAAAGGCGCGTGAAATGCCGACCATGGCTTCTGGTTGGGTTCTTTTTATGCAGGACAAAAAAGACCTTATGCCCATTCCCGGATCAATCACCACAGGGATTGCCCCAATCCGAAACAGGGCAAATGCCCAAATGATCAAGCCAGGACCTGGGTTTACAAAGAGTAGGGTTTTATGCCCCTTGGCAAAACCTGCTCGGGTTAACTCCTCTGCAGCTTGATTGACCTTTCGATCGAGGGCAGAAAAAGTAAGCGGTTCGAAGGTGGGGCTTTGGGCACCGGATACGAGAGCCAGCAATTCCGGATATTTGTTCGCGGTATTAGAGAGGTAAGTAGCTACACTTCCCTCTGCCGTACTCATTTATTTTGTATATTGGAGCTTTCCTTAATTGCTTTCTGCGAGCCAACGCTCGGCCTCGATCGCAGACTGGCAACCCATACCTGCTGCAGTAATTGCCTGGCGATACACATGATCTGCACAATCCCCGGCGACAAAAACTCCTGGAATTTTTGTTTTTACCATACTTCCACCATTAGGAACCAGATAACCATTAGAGTCCAATTCCAGTATACCCTCAAATGGCTGGGTATTTGGAAGATGTCCAATTGCGATGAAGACTCCTTTGCAGGCAATTTCTTTGTTCTCTCCAGTCTTAATATTTTTTGTTTTGATTGCCCGAACCCTGCCATCATCACCCGGCAGAATCTCTTCGACTGCAGAGTCCCAGACCGCCTCAATTTTTTGATGAGCCAAGGTACGTTCAGCCATTATCTTGGAGGCACGAAGTTCGTCCCTTCTATGAACAAGAGTGACCTTGGAACAAAACCGGGTAAGGAACAATGCCTCTTCGCAGGCAGAATCTCCTCCTCCAATCACCACGACATCCAAATTCCGGTAAAAGGCACCATCACAGGTGGCACAGGTGGTGACTCCCTTGCCTCCATACATTTCCTGCTCTCCGGGAATTCCCAGCAAGCGGGGAGCTGCTCCGGTTGCAATAATCACAACTTTTGCCTCATAACTTTTGTCACCAGAGTAGAGAATTTTGCGATCAGAGGAAAATTCGACCCGGTCGATAAAAGCATTTTCCACCCGTGCACCAAACTTTGTTGCCTGCTTACGAAGATTATCCATCAATTCGTATCCATCTACCCCTTGGGGAAAACCAGGAAAATTTTCCACTTCTGAAGTGGTGGTGAGTTGGCCACCTGGTTGCTTGCCCTCAAGAATAAGGGGGTTGAGATTTGCACGGGCAGTGTAGATACCGGCGGTAAAACCGGCACATCCTGTTCCAAGAATAATTACATTTTCCATATTTCAAACGATGTAAGTGATAAAGTTTTCTTCAAATAAGAGGATTTAGAGTCGCGATCATGGCAGAACTTTGCCAATTGGTCGAGTAGATGTCTTGGTTTGATACACATTGTCACCTGCAAAGTTTTTCGAGGCAGGAAGAATTGGATGAAGTTCTGCAAAGAGCAGAAGTTGGGGGAGTGGAAAAGATCGTAACAGTGGGCACTTGTCCGGATGACTGGGGAGAATATGCAAAGCTTGCCCAAAGCTATCCAAATAGAATTTATTATTCCGCCGGATTGCATCCTGGGTATGTCGGTGAGAATTGGGCCGTGCAATTATCGGGGCTGGGGGATTGTTGGCATGAGGAAAATTTGCCGATGGCTCTTGGGGAAATAGGTCTGGATTATTTCCGTTTGCCCAAGGACAGTGAACAAGCGGAGAAAATAATCTTTTGGCAAAAAGAAGCTTTTCGGGAGCAATTAAAAATGGCCAAGGATCTAGGCTGCCCGGTAATAATTCATTCCCGCTCCGCGTTTGATGATTGTGTGAATGAAATTGATTGTTCCGGTGTGAATTGGGAACGGGTCGTGTTCCACTGTTTTACTGAAGGAGTAAAAGAAATATCTCAATTAGTGGAACGGGGGGGCAGGGCATCATTCACTGGTATTATTACTTTTCCTAAGAATGAAAATTTATTGGAAGCATTGAAGTTTCAGGGGCTGGAAAAATTGATGATTGAAACAGACAGCCCATACCTGGCTCCAGTTCCTTACCGTGGCAAAAGGAATGAACCAGCCAGAATTGTAGAGATTGGAGAATTTGCCAGTTCTATATTAGGGGAAACAGTAGAACAAAAATCCTGGGAAAACTCGCTTGAGTTTTACGGTATTTAATTGAGTAAATCTACAGGCGAGTCAAAAGTAGTAAAATTTCTCAAATGCATATACTTTAAAATATGATATAGTAATAATCTAACACTATGTAGCAATGAAATCAGAAAAAGAAGAAGACACTGAATCTAGGGATATCATTCTGGCACGGCAAAAAGTACAGAATGAAATGAATGAGTTGCGGGCACAGATCAAAGAACTGAGGAAACAAAAGGAAGAGGGTAAAAAAGTCGACCAAGACATTGAAGCATGTTTGGGATACCTAAAGGTTCTCAAAAAAGAGATCGATTCGATAAAAGATCGTAGTCACGGCACTTTCTTGACTGCAAAAAAGCTGATTTCACCCAAATTTAATTACGGTTCCAAGAAAGAAGAAATTCTTGCAAGAATAAAAAAACTCGCCACTAAGGTACGAAATTTTGAGAAGCAGTTGACTGGGGGGGGACTGGAAAAAGAGCAAAGAGATTTGCTCAGCAGTCGCCTAGAGGAGGTCAAAGATCTGCACAAAATGGCCCTGCTTGAACTTAAGGCATTAGAGAATTACAACCATACGAGATTCCTCGAATCTACTGGGGAGGATAAAAAGAAAAAGAAAATCCTGCCAGTCTTTGCCAAAAAGAAAAAAAGCAATGCAGAGGAACCGCCTCCTGAAACACCACCAGGGATAAAAAAGGAGAAAATATCGGAACTAACCGATTTCACTCCACCACCCATGATCTGATCCAAGTTTCCAATCCTCTGGAAAATATAATCATTTTCTGATCAAACCTAGCAGAAGCGCACTGGTTACTTATTTTCTTCTGCAACGATAGTTACCTTGGCATTGCCACCAACCACCAGCGATTTGGCCCTTCTAATCGCTTTGGCAGTGGAAAGGGTCGGATTACTTGGCACGAAAGGAAAAACATTGCGACGGTTCATTCGTGAAAGAACACCGGAATTTTTTAGAATCCTGAGGCAGTCCTTACGCACTTCACATAGGATCACATGACAGTCTTTTTCTTTCAAATATTCTAATAATTCTTCAAGGGCTAAAACGGAAGTAGCATCCATATGATGGGCATTGAGCATTTTTAAGATTAAGACTTTTTGATTGGGGTCTTCGCCCACGCGCCGAATTTGTTCATAAAACAAATCAGCAGCAGCAAAAAATAATTCTCCCTCCACATGCACGATGAAAACCTCAGGCTGGGCACGCTTAGTAAAAACTGATGCTTCGGCAAGTGTGCCTTCTTCGGTGTATCCATATTCTACAAGTTGTGGTTGGGCAACTTTCCTTAAAAAGAGAAGGATGGAGGTGATTACGCCTGCAAAAATTGCTAACTGAAGCGAAAAAACCAGCCCAACAAACAAAGTTACCAAGAAAGCAAAAGCGTCCGATCTGGTCGCCCTGGCCACCGTTTGTATCTGACGAAATTTTACTAGGGATAATCCGATAAAAATGACTAAAGTAGCGAGTGCACAAATGGGTACAAAACGGACAAAATCCTTTAGTGCAAATACCCCGGCAAGAATGATTAAACCAGTCAGAAGATTGGCCAAATTTGACCTGGCCCCACTTGCTACGCTTAAGGTGGATCGAGTGAGCGAGCCAGAAGCAGGCATCCCCGAGAAAAAGGCACAAGATAGATTGCCCATCCCGATGGAAAATGTCTCCTGGTTGGTATCAATCCGGCCACCCGCTCTTGCAGAGAGGGACTTTCCAATGGAAAGCCCTTCAAGTAGACACAAAAGACAGACGGCTAGGGCAGTTGAAAGAATCAGCGGTCCATGGGACACCATTAGTTCAATCTTGGGTAAGACCAGGAGATTATTACTGAATGAAAAATTTTCTAAACAAACTACCGGCATGCCAAATGTCCCCATAAAATAGCCGGCAACCGATGCCAGAATCAAGGCACCAGCAACACTTGGCAAAGCGGGAGAACATATTTTAAAGAGAAAATAGAAGATCGTTGTCATCACGCTGAGAAGAATGGCCGGGACCGAAATCAAATCTATATGAGTTGTGAGGAAATAGATTATTCCAATGAAGGTGGATGGCGGAGCCTCATCGGAGGTTGATATACCTAAAACATGCCTGCCCTGATTTGCAATGATCAGGCATGCAGCCGCAGTGATGTATCCGGTTATTACCGTTCTTGAGACAAACTGGACCACAAAAGAAATGCGGAACATGCTTGCCAATAATAAGAAGATCCCAGAAGTAAGCAGAATTAGCGGAAGAAGCAATAAGGCGGATGCAGTGGCCAGCCCATTCTGTCCGATCAAGCCGGCACCTGCAAATGCACCAAAAAGCAGAACAGCAGTAGCATTGGTTGGGCCCAATGTGATAAACCTACTGCCACCACAAAACCCACCGATTAAGGCGGCAATTGCTGAGCCTAAAAGTCCATAATGAATGGGCAGTCCAGCAACCAAGGCATAGGCCATACCTTGAGGGATTGCGAGTAGCGCGACATTTATGCCTGCTTTGAAGTCACCAGTTGAAAATTTCGAATAAATTTTGGTATCCAGGCCAGGCACGGCTGGAATAAAAAGATTTTGCCAAGGCCTATTTTTGCTTTTGAGCATCAAATTCTAGTCTTGGATGAAGCATCAAGGTGCCACAAAAAGGGAGTAGGATGACTTACAGGCAATCCATAATAGATTTTCATCTTCGTATTCTTTTTTAAGAACCGCGTGCAATTCCCTGAGGTCATTTAGACGAAGAACATTTGGGCTTCTTTTGATGGCCATTTCTGTTTCAGATATCTGGTCAAAAATTGATTTTTGTAAGGCCTTTTTTTCGGACAATAATCCGGATACTTCCTCTTTTAGAAACTCGATTGCGGATATTACTTGTTTTTCCAAATTCAAACTGTTTGCCTTGATGTTTTTTTGTACTTCCTTGCGCGTAAATTCATTAAGGGTTTGATCGGAGAGCATATTTTTTAATTGCTTTAATATGGTGTCAATATGGGTAACCTTATCGAAATCTCGGATCGGTGGTATGTCCAAAAGTTCTGCAGGATTTTTCTGGTCAGAATAAATTTCCTCGATACTTATGAGATACCCTTTTTTATCTTTAATGTCCTGATCGAGTTGCATGATTTCTGAGCGCATGGCCATGACTTCAATGCTTTCGGAGGGTGAGTTTTGCATTTCTTCCTGCACCAAAATTTTTAGTTGATCAATTTGTCCTTCCAATTCCTCCAGCTTGCTTAATTTTTGCTGGAGACGGGGAAGCAAAGGTTTGTTTGGGCTGTCATTCAAGATCAATCGATTGTAGATATTCTGGACCGCATCAGACAAGATCTTGGCAGATTGTTCAGAGTGTCCTTTGCAGATTATTTTGATGGAATTACCGGAAACTGGATGTAAGGAAATGAGAGAGGATAGAATATCTAATTGATTGGTTTCCAGCATATCACTGATAAATGGAGCAAAAATGATGGAAGAAGCCATGGGGCTCTTGTTTAGTTCTTCCAGTAGATTTTGGAGCAACCCTTTCGACTCAAGAATTTCTTCATGAAAACGGATTGCCACCTCCTTTTCAGAAGAAGTTTGCATCCAAAGAACGACCTCTGCCCAAACCGTGGTAGTATTCTTATCTTGGGTAAGAATTTCAATACCCGTTGACTCGGTAGGGGTTTGCTCTGTGATCAAATTAACTGATTTTTGCGAATGTTGATCAACCTCCTTTATGTAACTGGCATAAAAATAGACCCCAATACTTAAAAGGATAAGAGCAACACAATGCCAAGTCTGCATTCATATGTTTAAGACAAGAATCCCAAAATTTGCAACTTCTCGGTGAATGATTTTCGCTAAGTACATTGACATATTATAATTTCCTCTTTCCGATAATAGAGTGAGCTCAGAATCTATTTCTTTTGAATTTTCCCAAAAGCTTGTAGGACTGCAAAAGCCTCTTTATGCTTTTATACTCTCTCTGGTGCACAATCGGAGTGATGCTGAAGATGTACTTCAGGAAACGAATCTTATTCTATGTAAAAAGTCAGAGGAATATGATTCCTCAGGAAATTTTCAGGCATGGGCGTTTAGGATTGCCCGATTCCAGGTGATGGCTCATCTGACCAGAAGAAGAAGAAGTAAAATCTGTTTTAGCAATGAACTTGTTGATACCCTGGTTGAAGAAGATTTTGATGTTAGAAAATTTCAGCTAATGCAAAAAGCTCTTCAAATCTGTTTTCAGAAACTGCCCAAACACTTAAAGGAAATTGCCAGATTACGTTTTAAAGAAGAATCTCCTGTCAAAATAATTTCTGAAACATTAAATAGGCCAGTAGGTTCTATCTCCGCCTCCTTATTTAGAATCCGTGAAAATTTAGCTAAGTGTGTAAGGCTCAAGACCATCCAAATAGAAGCTGAGTCTGAATTTTAAAAAAAACATAAAAACATGAATCATTTTGTGAATAACCGCTAATATAGGTAGACAACACAATCTATTCATGCCCCAATTTTCTGACAAAAAAGAACTAAAAAAACTAGTTAGTTTACTCCTGGATGAGATGATCTCTGAAGATCAGCAAATCCGTTTGCAGCAACTCCTGTCGGCGTCCAAGCATAACAGGCAATTATATTTGGAGCTCACTCAATTGGAATCACTACTTCATTGGGAAAAGGGTTCTGCTGATTTTAATAATCTTTCTGATGAGGAAGGCTCAAATATTATTAGTTTTTCTGTTTTTGCCTGGTTTGGTACCCTAGCCGCTGCTTTTGTTGCCTTGTTTGGTGCGATGTGGTTATTCACTGAAGGTCCTTTAAATAACTGGAATTCAGGCACTAATCTTTCCTCCAATCAATTTGCTGTAAATCAATCTCCTTCAGGAACCAAGCATTCCTTGGATAACCTCACACACAACCTATTAGAATCCAAAGATACTAATGAATTTAATTTGTTAGATCCTTACAAAATTTCTGCTACCACTGCTCTAAATGGGCTAAGTACGCTTGCTAATAATCACCGCAAATCTGAGCTTGGCATGGTAGAGCATCATGGATTGCTCTCACGCTGGAATAGAATACCAAATATATCTACACCTGCCGAAAATGGGGTTCTTCCGTACGATGGAAGCGACATGATAGCCCTGCAGGAATTATATATTGATGTGGATGCCCAAGTTGCCCGTAGTATTGATACTGTTCAGATTGTGGATGTTAGAACTGCCCTGCACGAATCAAAAAATGATCATGCAGCATTATCGGCTTCTGCAAAATTTAATCAAAGTTTTGGTGAGAGCCAAGAGGGTGCAGAATTTGGGATTTCTTTGCAGGGATTTCGTTCTGATGGAGAGGAGTTTATTGCCACGACTGATCTAGTGTATGCCAACTCCTATGGCGATCTTGATGTTCGTACATGGAACACTTTGGATTCTCAGATTGCTTTATCTCAGGATACGGAATTCGTGGTTGTGTCACTCATTACCAGCAAACAAGGGCCAGATGCCTTGCTTGCCAACACCTGTCGTTATTATTCTGACGATTTTCAAGTAAGGCTCCTTTTTAATGGTCAAACGGCTCTTGGGCCGATTTAAGAAAATTCGCCAATCTGGTTCTAACCGCATTGACTTTCTCTAGGTCAAGCAGAGGATGATATCACTATGCGTTATATCGTTTTTGGATTATTTCCATTCTTCCTGCAAATTATCATATTTGGAAAAGATTGGCCAACTTACGGAGGATTAGAAAAAAATCATCGTACGGATGAAAAATCACTACGACTAGACTGGGGAATTGATGAACCCAATATTTTATGGAGACATAATGTGGGGCTGGGATATTCATCAGTAGTTGAAGTGGCCGGCCTCGCTTACACTCAGGGATATGAAAAAAACCAAAATACTTTGTTTTGCGTTGATGCAAAAAGTGGAAAGATCAAATGGACGCATTCCTACATTTCTGCACTCGGAGATAAGTATTTTCAGGGAGGAAGTAGATCGACCCCAACCATTGCCAATGGAAAAGTTTATCTGCAGGGGCACGAAGGCCCCCTTTTTTGCTTGGATGCTGATTCCGGTAAACTTCTTTGGGAAACTCACCTAGTCAATAAGTTAGGTGGCCGGTGTCCAACTTGGGGATACGCAGGTGCTCCATTGCTTGTGGATGGAAAAGTTATTGTTCAGACCGGAAGCGAAGTGGGGTCTCTAGTTGCCTTGAATGCAAATACGGGGAGGGAAGTCTGGCGTGCAGGGGGTGCAGAAGCTGGGTACGCAAGTCCATATATCAGAAAGGATAACAGGGCAGACATTGTGGTTTTTAATCAGTCAGGGTTATCCATTCACGATCTAAAAACTGGAAGAGAAAAAATATCGTACCAGCACCGAACAAGATATGAGGTAAATGCAGCTCAGCCACTTGATCTGGGTTCACGAATTTTAGTCGCTAGCGGGTATGGCAAAGGGGCCGTTTTGTTGGATATTGAAGACGGGCAGCCTAATGTTATCTGGGAATCAGATGGAGTGGCATGCCAGATGGCTAGTATGGTTTACCGGGATGGATATGCCTATGGAATTCATGGTCAAACGGGGGCTAATGCAAATCGTGCAACTCTTTTTTGCCTAGAACTAAAGGAGGGCAGAAAAATTTGGGAGGAAAGGGGATTCGGAGTAGGAACCCTCATTCTGATAGATCAAACCTTGGCGGTTCTTAGTGATCGAGGAGAGCTTGCATTAATCGATGCCTCCCCGGATGGTTTTAGCGAGCTTGCAAGATTTCAAATACTTGGCGGAAAAAACAATTGGACCCCGCCAACTTATGCAAATGGAAGAATGCATTGTCGTTCGAGTGCCGGTCAATGGATATGTTTGGAAATGGGCAAAAATTAAGCGACTATTAAGAATATTGTAGATAATAGCGCCGAGCTTGTTTGACGTAATTAAGAGTGAAATTACCAATATGACATTCATTATATCACTTAATTTTCTTGGTTTATGAAATCTATTCCACTTTTATTTTATTGTATTGGTGTCCTTGCTTTCACCTCCTCGTGCATCCGGTTTGCTTCACCCAAGCAAACGACCATCAAGGCATCAAGCACAGTTCATTTGGAAAAGAAATCCTCAAACTGGCTTTTTGCCCGCGGGGATGCGGGAATGGGGGTATCTAGTGAATCTGGGCTGCCGGATGAATTAAATAATACCTTAGTATGGACCTATGAAATCCAAGGTGGGGGTGTGCCAGTTGTTGCGGGAAATAAATTGTATCAATTTGGATATTATGGAAGCGGGGAACAGGTAGAGGAAAGTTTGACTTGCTTGAATATTGATAGTGGGGAGCTTATCTGGGATAAACGCCGCCAGGATTTTATTAGTGACATTGTCTATGATCGCTATGGAGTCGGAGCAGCTTGCATCGATCCCGAAAATGGCAATATTTATTTTCAGACGAGCCCTGGATTACTTGCCGGATTCTCACCTGACGGATCTTTGTTGTGGGAGAGATCTTTAATGGAAGAATTTGCCCGATTAACCTTTCCCAACGGGCGGACTGGAGGACCTTGTGTAGATGGGGGCTTGGTTATCTTACATGCAATTACCGCAAATTGGGGAACCAATGGTCCAGCCAGAGACAGGTTCTATGCATTCGATAAAAAAACAGGGGAATTGGTTTGGACATCAACTCCAGGCACCACCCCACAGGATAGCTCCTTTGCGCCGCTTGTATTTGAGGACTTGGAGGATGGCAGGCGTGTGTTTTACAGTGGAACAGGTTGTGGTCATGTAGTCTGTGTGGATAGCCGAACCGGGCAACCGTTGTGGCGCTTCAAGATGTCTCATGGCGGAGTAAACGCCGGGGTAGTCCTGCATCAAGACCTAGTAATAGCGATACACGGCAAAGAAAACATTGATAGCTCAAAGATTGGCAGAATGGTCGGGATTCGCAAACCAAAGAACTTACCCAAACTTGGAGAACCAATTATGGAATTAAATGTGGAGAGCGAAGCATGGAGAAATAATGATCTTGAGTCTTTCACTAGTTCCCCTGTCCTATACAAGGACCGCATTTACACATCGGTCAAAACGGGAGAATTATTTTGTAATGATGTATTAACTGGTAAGACCTTTTGGACACTTAAACTAGCTCCTGACCAAATTCACGCAGCACCTACTTGGGCAGATGGTAAATTATATGTGCCAATGTTTGATGGTCATGTTTTTGTGGTTGAAGATATGGGTGGTCATGGGGAAATCCTCAATAAGATTGAACTTGGGCATTCCTGTCTTGCTGCACCTGCGATTGCCCAAGGTAAAATATTAATTCAGGCTAAAAATAAGCTGTACTGTTTTGGTAATAAAACTGACGCCAAACCATTTCGTCCCAAAGATCCTGAGCATTTGACTAGATCCGAGCAGGTAGAATCCCTGCAAATTGTTCCATCGGAATTTAATTTATCTGCAGGAAATAAAATGAAGTTCAGGGTATTTGCCTTAGATTCAACCGGTCGACGAATAAAACAACTCGGAGATGGGTTGAGTTGGGAAAAATGGATTCCGCCAACGGCCAAAGTCCGTGCAGAATTGGATGGTAATTTATCCTCTTCTGGACCAGGCAGCCTGGAGGCATTACCTGATGCCCGGCTTTCGGCGGGTGCAGTTAAGGTTACCTACGAGGGATTAAGTGCTGTAGCCAGAGGTAGGATCCTGCCTGCTCTTCCATACAAAGAAGATTTTAATCAGGGATATATACTCGACCAGCAGGCATCTGATGGAATTTCCTTTTCTTATCCTCCATTGCCCTGGCTTGGGGCTCGTATGCGTTGGCAAATTCAGGATCTTGATGGGGAGAAAGTGGCAGGAAATACTTTGGACCGGGTACTTTTTCAAAGAGCAATAAACTTTGTTGGATCATGGAAAGAACGGGATTATATCGTGGAAATAGACGCGATGGTGGATGGTAATCGAAGAATTAAATCAACCATAGGTCTTATAAACCAAAGATATATTTTTGCTTTGGTGGGAAATGCAAATCAGTTACAAGTAATTTCCAATTACGATCGCTTTCAAAGATCAGTACCATTTCCAATTGAAGCCAACAAATGGTATCGCTTAAAGACACAGATTGATTTGCAAGATGACGGAACCGGATTGATAAGAGCCAAGGCGTGGCCAAGGGAGGAATTGGAGCCTGAAGAGTGGACCATTGAAGAAATACATTCGCGACCACACAGACATGGAGCACCCGGTATTTATGCACTTTCGCCTCAGAGTAAAAAGAAAGTATACTTTGACAACCTGAGCATTTATCCAAAGCCCTGATTTTTTTCCAACCTTCCAACCTCTCTATGAAGCTGTTCCCCTTATTAATAAATCTGTTAAGTTTATCTTTGGTATCTTCCGCCCTATTGGCTGCAGATTGGCCGGGTTGGGGGAATGATCAATCCCGCAATATGGTATCCCGTGAGACTGGTATAACTAGCGAATTTCAACCTGGAGAGATAAATGATGATGAAAGTATCGATTTATCCACCACTAAAAACATTAAATGGGTAGCGAAGCTTGGGTCGCAAGCTTATGGAAATGTAACCATTGGCCAAGGCAAGGTGATTGTGGGAACGAACAACGAATCAACCCGGGATCCTGAAAAAAAGGGCGACCGGGGAGTGGTTATGTGCTTTGATGAAGAAACTGGAGATTTTGAATGGCAATTGGTGATCCCCAAATTAGGGGCAGGAAAAGTTAGCGACTGGGAATATATAGGAGTTTGTTCCTCTGCCGCTATCGAAGACGGGAAGGCTTATGTGGTGACCAACCGTTGCGAAGTTATTTGCTTGGATCTCGGCGGATTAAAGGACGGGAATAGTGGACCTTTTATGGATGAGGAAAATTATGTGCGGCCCAAAGGATCGCTTGATTCAGTAAACACTAAGATTGATGCGGATATTATATGGCGCTACGACATGAGGGATGAACTTGGTGTTTTCCCTCACAATGTTACCAGTTCATCTGCTTTGATTGTTGGGGATCGTATATTCGTTGCGACTTCAAATGGAGTGGATTGGTCCCATATCAATATTCCAAGTCCGCTTTCTCCCAGTTGGATTGCATTAGACAAAAAAACTGGGGAACTCATTGGTGAAGATGGATCTGGTGCCAGCAAGAATGCATTGCACGCAGCATGGTCATCTCTGACCTATGGAGAGATTGAGGGGCAGGGTAGATTATTCTGGGGTGGAACCGATGGATATCTTTATGCCTATGCAAATGAAACCACCCAGGATGAAGAAGGGTTTGATTTGTTCCTTCCACTTTGGAAGGTGGATTGCAATGAACCGAATTATCGAGTCGACAAGGAGGGGAGAAAAATCCCCTACGCCACACCACCTGGCCCAAGTGAATTGATTGCAACCCCAGTTTTATATAAAGATAAAATCTATTGCTCCATTGGTCAGGATCCAGAGCATGGCGACGGGGTAGGGCGACTATCATGCATCGATGCTAAATCCGGAAAAGTAATTTGGAAAAATACCGAAATTGGCAGGACCATATCCACCCCTTCCGTGGCAGATGGTATTGTTTATCAGGCAGAATATGCCGGGATCCTCCATTGCCTTGATGCTGAAACTGGAGAGGTTTACTGGAATTACGACTCTTACAGCCGTATATGGGGTTCCACTCTCTTAGTCGATGGCAAGGTACTTCTGGGCAATGAAGATGGTGATCTCTTAATTTTCGAACATGGAAAAGAAGAGAAGGAACCCAAAGTGATCAACCTGGGTGCTCCTATTTACAGTTCACCAGTGGTGGCCAACCAGACCCTCTATGTTTCTACCCAGACCCATCTTTATGCAATTGGCCAATAGTGGTTCTTTAATAATTCGCGATTAACGGGAAGGGATGAAAATTTTTTGGTGTGTTTTTCTGGTCCTCTTTGTTTTGCATCAGGATTTTTGGAATTGGTCATCTGGAGAGATTATATTTTTAGGTATGCCAATGGGGCTGTTTTATCATGCAGTCTTCTCGGTGGCATGTTCCATACTTGGAGCCTGGGCGGTGCTGCGGGCCTGGCCGCTCCAATGGGAGGAATATGCAGAGGATAGCGAAAAATTATCTGACTGCGGGGAGCATGAGCCTAAGGGCGGGGATTCCAATTCATGAATGTATTGTTGATTATTTGTGGCTATTTAATTCTGCTGCTTATTCTGGGGTGGGGGAGTGGTCGGATGTTTCGCGGAACCAGTCGGGACTTCTTTGTGGCCAGCCATAGCATTGGTCCCTTTCTTTTGCTGATGAGTGTGTTTGGTACGACCATGACAGCATTTGCCCTGGTTGGATCTACCGGAAAATCTTTCGAGAGGGGGATTGGAACATATGGATTAATGGCATCAATCAGTGGACTAGTGCATATGGCAATTTTCTTTCTGGTTGGTATCCGCTTATGGGCACTGGGTAAACGTCATGGATATCTTACTCAGATTCAATTTTTCCGGGCACGGTTTGAGAGTGATGGCTTGGGATACTTACTCTTTCCCATCCTGGTTTTGTTGGTGGTTCCATATTTACTGATCGGAATCATTGGGGCAGGAAAAGTAATTGAACCGGTTACCGCTGGAGCATTCCCTGACCTTTTTACAAACCCGACTATTCCGGCATGGGCAGGGGGCGTGCCCCCCTGGTTAACCGGACTGGTGGTGTGTATGGTTGTGCTATCCTATGTTTTTTTGGGTGGTTCCCGGGGAGCAGCCATAGCCAATACATTTCAAACCCTTGTGTTTATGGGTATGGGCATGGTCGCTTTTTATTTTGTGGTACAATCGCTTGGTGGACTTGAGCGGGCTGGATCAGTACCCATGCGAATTACCGATCAGGGGTTGGTGGTCCAAGACTACCGTTATGATCAGGAACTGGGAGAATTAGTTACTCACCAACCGCCTAAAATAATTGGCAAGGTTACTGACTTTTCAGATTCAAATCTCACGGATCGGCATCCCCATTTCTCGCGGGATAGCGTATCGGTGGAATTTAAAAAGAAAAACCTGAAAACGGGGGAACTTGTTCCCTTTGAGCGAGAAATTGGTATGCCCTTCATCACTTTTGTCACCTATCTCTTTATCCCACTGAGTGTGGGTATGTTTCCCCATCTTTTTCAACACTGGCTGACTGCCCGAAATGCCCGTGCCTTTAAACTAACCGTGATTGCTCATCCAATTTGTATTATGATCGTCTGGGTTCCCTGCGTACTGATTGGCTCATGGGCAAGCGGACTTCTGCCTCCCGGAATACCCCCGCCGGCGGTGTTGTCTGCGATGCTTGATTTATTGGTTGGGGATCCATTACTGACCGGGTTGCTTACCGCCGGGGTGCTGGCTGCAATCATGTCTTCTCTGGACTCACAATTTCTTTGTCTGGGAACAGTTTTTACCAATGATATTGTGGTCCACCGGGCGGGAGAAGATACATACAGTGATGGGCAGAAATTAAAAATCGCCCGCTCTTTTATCGTGGGAATTGTTGGGATTACTTACCTTTTGGCAATGGCAGTCAAAAATGCCAATGTTTTCGATCTTGCCATATGGTGCTTTAGTGGATTTGCCGCACTTTTCCCGCTGGTTTTTTGTGCCCTCTACTGGAAACGGACTACCAAAGCAGGTGCCTATGTATCAATTGTCACGGCCCTGCTTTCATGGATCTATTTCTTTCATCAATCCGGATACGGTGGGGAATATTTTGTCGGTCCCGGAATTGTTCCGGCAGCGATTTGCTTCGTCATATCTGGAGTCTCCCTGATTGTAGTCTCCCTATTTACTTCCCCCCCGCCTCAGGCAACCATTGACCGGTTTTTTCCTCGGCACTCTTGATTGCGAATACCGGAAAAGGCAGCTAGAAAATTTTTCTTATGGCTAGTGAAGAACAAATAGAGCAGGCGGCATCTGAGCTTGATCATCATGTCGCAGAAATGATCCGTTGGCACTTTTCCCCTGAAACAGGTTGCCCCTTTTGGCTGAATTGGGCGAAGGAACAGGACTGGTCTCCCCTTGAGGAAGTCAGAAACTATAATGAGCTCTGCCAGAAGTTTCCCAATTTTCAAGACGAGTGGCTCAGGGACCGGCCCAATCAGGACTGGGTACCTCAGGCTTACGCCGGGCGACCGTTTAATATTTTTGAAACCGGGGGAACAACCGGTATGCCCAAACAGAGAATCGGATGGGATGATTTTCGTACCGATTACACCGCATTTTCCGATACCCTAAAGGATGAACATTTTCCCAGAAATCATTTCTGGATGATGGTTGGCCCGACTGGTCCGCGCCGTTTGCGCCTGGCGATTGAACATCTGGCAAATGAGAGGGGATGCTCCTGCTACTTTGTCGATCTTGACCCTCGCTGGGTAAAGCGTTTGATCGCCACCCAGCAATTTGATCAGGCTCGGGCATACATGGACCATGTGGTTGATCAGGCCCTTACTATTTTGAAGCACCGCCAAGTAAGTGCCCTCTTTACCACGCCCAAATTATTGGAGGCACTGGCTGAACGCCGGGATCTGGTCCAGGCAGGGATCAAGGGTGTTTTTTGTGGAGGCACCACCATGGACAAGCAGTATGCCAGATTCTTAATGGAAGAGGTGTGTGAAAATGGAAAGATTGGATTTGTTCCCACCTATGGAAATACCTTGATGGGACTGGCCCGTCACCGTCCATTTGGTCCACAAAATGATTATTCAATCGCTTATTATGCTCCCCAGCCCCGTGCGGTTCTACGGGTGGTGGATGCAAAGAGTGGGACTCCGGTGGAATATGATAGCTGGGGCCGGGTCGAACTTACCACTTTGACTAAGGAGTTTTTTATGCCCCGCTTTCTCGAGCGGGACGAGGCAATTCGCAGAAGACCATGGACGGAAGCCCCCTGGGATGGGGTCGCAGAAATCCGTCCATTTGGAGCGATGGAAAAGAAAATTGTGGAGGGAGTCTATTAATTAGCATGAGCACCATACCTCACCTACCCTGTCTTCGCCTGGGAAAATCATACAAAAGCCTCAACCAATCCGAGGTCAGCGACTATCGGGATGGTACCATCCGGGCCACTTTAAGCCAGGTAAACTCCGGGGTCATTCGTAGAGATCTCAAATATATTGGTTCTGCCCGGACTGCCCTGCAAAAATTCTCCACTGCTCAATTGATTAAAATATGCCAGGTTGCTGGAGATGCCTTTTTGAATGATACCTTGCCTCTGGGCAATGAGGGAGTGGTGCAAAGCCCGCAGGACTACATGGAGACCCTTGCCTCTACCAGTGGTCTGCCCCACATCATGGTTCGTAAGAACATGGAAAAAATTCATTATGCCCTCTGCAATATGATCACCATTCTCAACGGACTCACCAGGGGCCTCGATCCCGAGATTTTGGATCGTGGATATGGAGAACAGGCGGGATCTCCCGTTTGTTTTCATCCGACCACTCAGGCACTGGGGTTGGTCATGCCCAGTAATTCTCCAGCGGTAAATTCCCTCTGGCTGCCGGCCATTCCCCTGAAAATTCCTGTTATTATGAAACCGGGAAAAGATGAGCCCTGGACACCCTATCGTCTGATGCAGGCATTTATTTCTGCGGGCTGTCCGGCCGAGGCATTCGGGTTTTATCCAACGGACCACGAGGGAGCTGCCGATATCTTACGCCTGTGTGATCGTGCCCTGATCTTTGGGGATAAATCCACCACCGATCAGTATGCGGGTAACCCCGGTGTTCAGGTACATGGTCCTGGATTCAGCAAGATTCTGATCGGAGAGGATGCAATCGAAAATTGGCCTGACTTTATTGATCTTATGGTTTCCTCGATCTCTGAAAATGGGGGAAGGAGTTGCATCAATGCTTCCGCTATTTTTGTGCCCAAGTATGCCAAAGAGATTGCTGATGCTTTAGGTAAGCGTCTTGGCCCGGTTAAGCCTCTACCCGTAGATGACTCCAATGCACTTTTATCCGGATTTGCTAATCCCAAGATGGCAGAGTGGATTAATTCTGCAATCGAGGCAGACCTTGCTGTACCGGGTGCTTATGATGCTACCGAGCCCTACCGCGACGGACCAAGATTGGTTCATGCGGAAGGAGGAACCTATTTACGACCCTCCATTATTTATTGTGATTCCATTGACCATCCTCTTGCAAATCGGGAATTTCTCTGCCCATACGCCAGTGTGGTTGAGGTTCCTCAGGCCGAAATGTTAGAAAGCATTGGACCATCCCTGGTGGTTTCTGCAATCACCACTTTGGAATCCTTCAGGCATGAACTCTTAATGGATTCACGGATTGAGCGATTAAATATAGGTCCAATTCCCACGATGAAAATATCCTGGGATCAACCACATGAAGGTAATTTGTTCGAATTTCTTTACAAGCGTCGATCCATTGGGCTGGCTGCCTGAATACAATTAAAAAGTCAAAACATGACTGAATGTACCATCACGGGCTCGTTCGATTCTTCCTTTTTTTTGCCTGCGGATCCGGTAAAACAAGAGTTGTTTTTTGGTGTTGGTGTATCGGGCAGGGTTGGTGAATTCGCAACTCAACTTGGGAGAAACGCATTGGTGATTACAGATGCTGGAGTTCTTTCTGCCGGGCATCCACAAAAAATTGTCTCTTCCTTAAAGGAAGTGGGCATCAATACTTTTTTGTATGATGGAGCCATCGAAAATCCTACGGTATCAAGTATTCAAGCATGTGCTAGAAATGTGGAAGCACTTGGAATCGACCTGATCATCGGAGTGGGGGGTGGAAGTTCGTTGGATACCGCAAAAGGAGTAAACTTTATTCTTACAAATGGTGGCTCAATGAGAGATTATTGGGGAGTGGGAAAGGCTAATTACCCGCTGCTGCCAATGATAGCCATCCCCACGACCGCGGGGACCGGTAGCGAGTGCCAGTCTTATGCCCTTATTTCAGACGACCAAACTTACAGAAAGATGGCCTGTGGGGATTCGGGGGCATTGCCTAAAGTCACCCTGCTAGATCCTGAGCTTACTTTATCACAACCGAGTGCAGTTTGTGCTGCAACCGGGATGGATGCACTTTCCCATTGCCTGGAATCTATTGTTTGCACGAGGTCCAATGAGTGGTCTGTTCACCATGCCAGAAAAGGATTTTATCTGCTGGTGCAAAATCTCGAAATTGTTTGGAAAGATCCTCAAAACCTGAATGCCCGCAGTGCAGTATTGCTGGGAGCTGCTCATGCAGGTGCGGCCATCGAACGGAGTATGCTAGGTGCCGCACATGCCCTGGCCAACCCATTGACTGCCCAAAAAGGAATTGTGCACGGACAAGCGGTTGGACTAACCTTGCCAGCGGTTTTGGCATACAATCGAGCAGATCCAAATACAGAAAAAAAATATGCTGATTTGACCCGAGGTTCTGGAATCGCAAATCCCGATACTTCAGATATGGATGCAGTGGATCTGCTAATTGAAAAAATTATTCAAATCCGAACCATTTTAAATTTACCTTCCCGCTTAAATGAAGCCGGGTGCGAAAGTTCTGAACTGGGTGAATTAGCAAAAGATGCCTCAGAGCAATGGACCGCCACATTTAATCCGCTCCCGGTCAATGAGTCGAAACTGTTAAGAATTTATCAATCCATTAACTCGTATGCCCGGTAATCCGCATATTTTTGGGAAAGTAATTTGTTTATCCCTGATATACTATCTTTTGGGGTCATCTATTGCCTTGGCAGACTGGCCAAATCATCGGGGGAATGCATCGCTTCAGGGGATTGCGAAAGATGATCTGGGAAATGAACTTTTCCTTGAATGGACATTTGAAGTCGGTAAATTTTTAAAATCTTCCCCGGTTGTATCAGATAAAAAAATTTTCCTCGGAGGACCAACAGGAACCTTCCATGCATTAGATGCAAAAACGGGGACTGAGCTTTGGCAATCCTCTGCCGGCATTGGTGTAGATGCACCCGCTCATGTGCATGCTGGGAAGGTATTTATTGGAACTAAGGACGGGTGGTTAATTTGTTTTGATGCACATACTGGCAAGCAACTGTGGAATTATGAGACTATGGGTGAGATTGTTGGTTCTCCCAATTATGTGCTTCATCCAAGTGATAAAAAACCACTCATCCTGGTGGGCAGTTATGATAATTTTGTGCATTGTGTAAATGCGGAAAATGGTGCCCTCGTCTGGAAGTTTGAATCCCTTAACTATATAAATGGAACTCCTGCGATATGGGATAATCAAGCGGTTGTTTTTGGCGGGTGTGATGCCCAACTCTATGTTCTTTCCTTAAGTGACGGGCAATTGATCCGGCAGATAGAGTTAGGTGCACCGGTTGCATCTTCGGTGGGTGTCAACGAATCTACAGCATATGTGGGAAATATGGAGAAATCTGTACAGGCGGTCGATCTTAGATCTGGCGAAATAATCTGGAAATATGAGCATAAAAACTTCCCCTATTTTTCTTCACCAGCAATCTCGGAAAATTTTGTTATAATTGGCAGTAGGGACAAGGGATTACATGCCATCGATAAGAATTCAGGGAAGCAATTATGGAGATACTCCGCTCGTGGGCGGATTGACGGATCCCCAATAATAGCCGGTGAAAAAGTGGTGGTTGGCTCCATGGATGGAAAACTTTATTTGCTGGAGCTAAAATCCGGCACAATTATTACCGAGTATGAGATAGGCGGATCTATTTCCTCTGCCTGTGCGTTGTCTGAGGGATGGATTTTCGTTGGATGTGAAGATGGAAACATCTATGCCTTTAGCACAAACAATTAGAGTCCATGAGCGAAAAAACTTTTATCAAGCCAGACAACAATACTCTCGAGGACACTAAGGCTGGGAATTATTTTATCGCTAATTATCCACCCTTTTCCTTTTGGAGTGAAAAGGATCTGCCCTGTGTAGAATCTTTGCTCAATAGCCCATATCCGGGCAAGGCTCCATTAGGTCTTTACTACCATATTCCGTTTTGCCGTAAGCGTTGTCACTTTTGTTACTTTAGAGTCTATACCGATAAAAATTCATCTGATGTTCGTCGCTACCTGGATGCGACGATGACCGAGTTAAAAAGGTATAAAGAATCTACTTACCTAGGTGAGCGAAAGCCAAAGTTTGTTTATTTCGGGGGAGGAACCCCTTCTTATTTGTCGGCTCAGCAACTGACCGAACTTACTGACAGGATGAAGGAAATTCTGCCATGGGATGATGTGGAGGAGGTTACTTTCGAGTGTGAACCTGGTACTTTGACAGAAAAAAAAATAAATGTCATTCGGGACTTTGGCGTAACTCGTCTAAGCTTGGGAATCGAGAACTTTTCCGATCATATCCTGGAAACCAATGGCAGGGCACACCGCTCAGAAGAAGTATTCCGTGCGTTTGAATGGGCAAGAAACTCGGGAATTAAAAATATTAACATTGATCTGATTGCAGGCATGTTGGAAGAGACCGATGAAAACTGGTCAGATTGTATTGATCGGGTTCTCGATCTATCCCCCGATTGTGTGACCATTTATCAGATGGAAGTACCATTTAATACGACCATCTATAAGAGCATGGAAGCACAAGGAAAATTAAGTGCACCGGTGGCGGATTGGCCGACCAAAAGGAGATGGGTAGCTGAGGCTTTTGGTCGCCTGGAAAATGCGGGCTATTCAGTCACCAGTACCTGTACGGCTGTTAAGAATCCCACGCTTACAAAATTTCAATACAGGGACCAGTTATGGGGGGGGGCCGATATGGTGGCCCTTGGAGTAGCGTCCTTCGGGCATCTCGGAGGGATTCATTATCAAAATGTCACCCACTTTGATCAATATTGCTCCAATATTGAACAGGGGAAATCCGTATGGCGGCGTGCCCTTATGACCAGCGAGGATGAAAGATTCATCCGCGAATTTATTCTGCAATGGAAACTAGGTACCGTTCTTCCAGGCTACTTTTCAGAAAAGTTTGGAATCGATATTGAGGAGAGATACAGCGACATTTTGGAAGTGTGGCAGGGACAGGGAATAGCCGAAAAAAACGGGGGGGAATGGAAGTTATCCCGGGAGGCATTGCTAAGAGTGGATTCCCTACTGCATCAATTTTTCCTCCCTCAGCACAAAGATGCCAAGTATGTATAAATAATAGAATGTTTATTGATTAATTTATGGTTGAAGAAGAAAAAATAAATCCCGGACTACTTTATCCTCTTAGCATGATGCGTCGGGCACGCGGTCTTCCCAGTTTGGAATTTCAAAAAATTGAGCCAAATCTCTTGCCTGAACCCTACCATCAGTTGTTGGTGCATGAAGGAGATATGACTAGTAGACTGGAAAATTATTTCAGGTTATCAATTCGGGTCAGAAAATTACGTTCCTCCAACGATGGTAAGAATTATTTTAGGGAAGTGATATTGGAAACAAACGAAACCAACCCTAGACCAGTGGAATACGGAGCAATTGAAATTCAATTCTCTCAATTACCTGAAGTTGCTAGAGAGGTTGTGATTGCCGGAGAAATGCCCTTAGGGTCAATTCTCAACAAAGGTCGAATCCCATACATTTGTTCATTGCGTGGTTTTTTTAAGATTGAAGCGGATCAATCAATCAAGGAAGCATTTTCAATCGATAAATCTGAATCCTTATTCGGCAGAAGTAATCGAATCGTGACTCCCAGAGGTGATATTATCGCCCAAATCGTCGAGATCCTTCCTCCTTTATAGTTTCGAGATCTCAGCTTGAGTTTATTCTGCTGTGCAGATTGAATGACTTTGCAAGCAATGATTACTTTAAAAACAGAATATGATGCAATTGTCGTGGGTGCAGGTCCATCCGGTTCGACAGTTGCTGCTCTGCTTGCCGAAAAAGGCAGGGATGTATTGGTTGTCGAGAAAGAAAAGTTCCCCCGTTACCATGTGGGAGAATCGTTGATGCCATTTTGCTACTTTCCCTTGGAACGACTTGGCCTGATTGACCAATTAATGGAGTCAGGAAATCCAAGGAAATATTGTGTCCAGTTTGTCCGGGAAGATGGGTTTCTTTCTCAGCCCTTTTATTTTTTCCAGCACTTTGACCACCCATCCTCCACCACCTGGCAGGTATGGCGCGAGGAATTTGATCAGATGATATTAGACAAGGCCCGGGAAAACGGAGCCTCCGTACTCGAAGAAACCAAGGCAAACCGTTTGATCAAGGAGGGGAAGCGGGTAACAGGCATCAAAGCAACATCGAAGGAACTTGGAGATCTGGAATTATCTGCACCGGTGGTGATCGATGCATCCGGAAGAGATTGTTTTGCTGCCCACAAGGAGAACTGGATGATTCGCGATCCGGAGCTTAAAAAAGTTGCCCTGTGGACCTACTACAAAGGAGCGAAGCGCGACCCGGGTCTAGATGAGGGGGCAACCACGGTGGCATACCTGCCCGGGAAGGGGTGGTTCTGGTACATTCCCCTGAGCGGAGATATGGTCAGTGTGGGCATTGTTGCAGAACGCGATTATTTGTTCAATGGATCGACCAAGGACCATGCGGAAATCTTTCAACGTGAAATCAAAAACAATGCCTGGATAGAAGATCATCTATCACAGGGAGAACAGGTCGGTGAGTATCGGATTACCGGGGAATATTCCTACCGCAACAAGTACTGCTCGATGGATGGACTGGTGCTCGCCGGAGATGCACTTGGCTTTTTAGACCCCGTCTTTTCCTCGGGTGTCTTTCTCGCTTTGAAGAGCGGAGCGATGCTGGCGGATGAAATCGACAACGCACTGTCTTTCGGCCCGGTCACCGCACAATCCTTTGATGGGTATGGGAAAAAGATGCAGTCATCAATCGAGACTATGCGAAAGATCGTCTACGCCTTTTACGATCCGGAGTTCAGTTTTGGTGATTTGGTCAAGCGGGGTGAACATTTACGCGGTGCTCTGACTGATTGTTTGATTGGCAATGTGGATGATCAGGACTTTAAGGAACTCTTCGATTCGATGTCCGATATTGCCCGCCTACCTGACCCAGTGGAGCATGGACTAGCCAAAACCTCTGGGTGAGGATTACCTTTCTCACGCCCGGCACGGGCAATTATCATTGCGGTGTATGCATGCGGGACAATTCCCTGGCCCGGAACTTGATTAGTCTTGGTCATGGGGTCACCATGCTGCCCACTTATCTCCCTCACCTCTTAGACGAGAAGAGTGCGGGTACTGAAAACACACCGATTTTTCTGGGCGGGATCAATGTCTATTTACAGCACAAGTTCCCTATCTTTCGCAAGTCGCCCAAGTGGTTGGATAATTTGTTTAATTCCGAACCTCTGCTCCGCTGGGTGGCGGGTAAGAGGGGAATGACCTCTCCGCGAGAGCTTGGTGAAATCACTTTGTCCACCCTTCGGGGAAAGGATGGCCCACTGGCTAAAGAAGTGGATAAAGTGATCGATTGGTTCAAGCAGTATGGTAAGCCCGATGTTTTGATCCTTTCCACCATCTTACTTGCCGGAATTGGTCGGGCAGTGAGGGAAGAATTCAATATTCCTGTGATTGGATTTTTGCAGGGCGAGGATGGGTTTCTTGATTCCTTATTGCCGGAGTACCGGGAAGAGGCATGGAACCTTTTAGGCTCGGATGCGAGGAAGCTGGATGCCTGTGTTTCGCCCAGCCATTACTTTGCTGATCATATGAGCGGTCGATTGGGCATCTCAGAAAATGACATCCAATATTTTCCTAACGGGATATGTTTGGAAGGCTACGATGGAGCAAGGAAGAAAGCCGACCATCCAACCATCGGATATTTCGCTCGAATATGTCCGGAAAAAGGATTGGATCTTTTGATCGATGCCTTTATCGAGCTGAAAAAGTCAGACCAGCATAAAGAATTAACACTGGCGATCGCTGGTACTTTGCCCGCAGAAAACATTACCTATTTGGACGAACAAAAAACGAAACTTTCCCGGGCGGGACTGGATGATTTTGTGGAGATCAGTACGAATCTTTCCCGTCCCGAAAAGATTAATTTCTTAAAGGAACTCACTCTTTTTTGTGTACCGGTACGATTGCCTGAAGCATTTGGACTTTATGTGATTGAGGCGATAGCCGCGGGTGTGCCGGTGATTTTACCTGACCATGGATCCTTCCCTGAGATCATCAGGGAAACAAAGGGAGGCTTGCTCTATTCAAAAGATGATCCAAGCGGGCTGACCCATGCATTGAGCACGATGCTTGGGGATAGTGTGAAGGCAAAACAATTTGCAGAGCAGGGCAGGGAGGCGGTTCACCAAAAATATTCCAATGATCAATTAGCCAAGGAATTGATCGAGAACATCCTCGCCCCGTTGGTTGCAACCAAGTAAAAAGAAAAAATTATTATGGCATCTGAATATTCCATTTTTCGTAGGGTCGAGTTTTCCGAGACCGATCTGGCCGGCATCATGCACTTTACCAACTACTATCGCTGGATGGAGATCTGCGAACATGAGTTCCTCCGCAGTGTTGGACTGTCCGTGGATATGGAGGACGAGAATGGACGCTTTGGCTGGCCCCGGGTAAAAGCTACCTGCCGGTTTAAAAGACCCCTTCGGTTTGAGGAGGAAGTGGAGATCAAATTGATTGTCACCGAGATGCGCGACCGTTCCATCACCTATACCTTTCAGTTTTGGAAAGAGGAAAATGGGGAGCGTGTAAAAGCCGCGGTCGGAGAAGCGGTGGCTGCCTGTGTGCGGTTCGATCAGGCGAGTGGGTCAATGA
>JAYODK010000074.1:0-4725 GCA_038106225.1 Opitutales bacterium
GCTGAGAGGTTAGATTTTTGCAGGATCACATGATCGGCGGCAAAACTAAGCCTGGACATCGAGGCACCATTCTGCGAGCGGAGCGTGGCAACATTTTGAATAACCTGTAAGAATACTCCGACTGAGACATCATCAAGGTCGATCAGTGCATCCTGCCCAGTTCCGTCTAAGCTGGCATTGGCAAACCTGAAGATTGACGACTGGTCAGCATCCATCCACTTTGCGGCAACCAAATTATCGCTATCCGTCGTGTCGATGGTAAGTGCAGAAAGTAGCATTCCCTTATGGATACTAACTTTGGTGCCAGCATCTCCCTCAGAACTGACAAATATACTCATGGTATTGTCTTCGAGGTTAGTGCCATCAAGCCTGGCATCTGTGCTTCCAGTTTCAGTAACTTTTGCAAACAGGCTTACCTGATTGAATTTTTCGTGAGCCATATCATACAACTGAACCTGTAAATCCCTGAATTCACGATTGTATGTCTTAAGGTCAGACTCATTTTTCATAACATCGTTGTAAAGACTCCGAAGTTCTGACATGCGGTCGACCAGTTCACCCACGGTGGACAGAATGCCATCCTGCACTTCGAGGTAGGAAATTGCATTCTGAATATTTTTATGAGCGCCATCCAGACGGTTTATTGCACTGGAGAGTTTCATCGCCACTGCCAGCCCGCCGGCGTCATCAGCTGGGTTAACAATCCTGCTGCCACTTGCAAGACGTGTCAGGCTTTCCTTGAGTGCCTGATTGTTGCGCCCCAGGTAATAGGATGCCTGGGCGGCTGCATGATTGGTGTTAACTGAGAAGCTCATATTGAAATGGTCGTTTGGTTTAAGTTAGAAATCAGAAATTTATATTTACCGCATCAAGACCAGTGAGATCTCGGATAGAGAGTTAGCTTGAGCGAGCATAGAGGCAGATGCCTGGACCAGGACATTGTGCTTTGCCAGTTCCGTACTTTCACTGGCTACATCGACATCCATAATTCTACCCTTACTGGCAGATAGGTTATTTTTTAATTTGGTGAGATTGTCGTAACCGTGCCTTAGTTGAGACATGGAGGCACCATTTTGAGCACGTAATGTGGCTATATTTTGCAGTGCCTGTGAATAAACTCCCACAGAAACTTCCCCTAGGTCAATTACCCGGCCCTCATTAGAGCCATCCACATTTTCATTTGCCAGCCTGAAAACGGTTGATTGATTGCCATTGGCAAATACTGAGGATGACAGATCAGAGGCTTTAATGGTAAGGGCGGACAACAGCAGTGCTTTATGAATACTTGCCATAACCCCGTCATCACCCTCTGGATTCATGTAGACACCAACCGTATTAACTTCGGTTGAGGTACCTTCGAACAGACCGGGAGATCCGTCAGTTGCAGTTTCAGCAAAAAGACTCACCCCGTTAAATTTAATCCGGGACATATCATACAACTGAACCTGTAAGTCACGGAATTCCTTGTTGTAGGACTCCCGGTCGGAGTCGTTTTTCATTACATCGTGATACAGGCTCTTTAATTCTGACATCCGATCCACCAATGCTCCAGCGTTAGAGAGAACACCGTCCTGTACCTCCAGTAGTGAGATTGCATTAAGAATGTTCTGCATGGCTGCACCGGAACGTATCACTGAACTCTCCAGTTTCATTGCCACAGCCAAACCGCCTGCGTCGTCGGTTGGTTTCTCAATCCTTTTACCGCTTGATAGCCTGGTAATACTCTTACGCAGGTTATCATTATTCCTACTCAAGTGTAAGTGTGCCACTTTTGCGGATGGGTTGGTATTGATGGTTATGCTCATTTTAAAGTTCTTAAGATGTTAATTTGTAATAACTTATAATATTTGAAAATTTACAGTAATTGAATTGATGGAATATTTATTAGTTGCTGAAATGCCTTATTATCGAATTTAGAATGCATTATGGTGCATAATGTACAATTTAAGGCTGAGGTCTGGCTATTCATGTGATGGATAAGATTCAAAGGACTTAACTTCCTGTAAGATTATATCTCAAAGGACAGTAGGGATTAGGTTGTTGGAACCTGAAGCCATTCTTTAGAGGTTTATTATAAGTACGATAGTGTTTTATCTACTTGATGTAGGCCTCTTGCATACCCTTAGCAACTTGGTTGGTATGGGTTGGGTGATTATGGGATCATCCTTGATCGCATGGCGACAACATCCTGCTGTCGGAGAGTAAGTTAAGTATGTGGTCTTCTAAATGGAAGTAGTGGGGGTTGAACTGATAACAACAGGACGAAGAATCATCCTGGAGATATGAAATTTCAACAATGCTTCCTAGGCAAGTCCTCCGGTTGAATGGTTAAGGTTAATTTTCATAAAAAAGAGTTCGCAAACCCGAAGACAGGCCAACGCCAATCAAACCTGACTTCGGGTTGCGATCCGGCAGGTTGTCGAGTTCATTATTCTTCAATGAACTTGAACACCCTGCCAACTGTCTGCAAAAAACCTTTTCCAGTGGTTTCTTATTCAGACATTGCGTTTTTGCATTAGTAGTAAACAAACCTTTGCAATTTAAAGGCTCAAGGAAGTCCGGATTGACTACGGACCTGGGCACTACCTCGCTATTAGAGAAAGACTTTATCAATACGGCATGATCACAAAGATCAATAATTTCATGAAGTTGCCGTGATTGATTACTGGAAGTTTTGAAATTTGAAAAAGTGGAGTAGAAGCTCTTTTCATCTTCTGGTTGTGAAGTAAAAGAATCTACATGATCTGAAAATGGTAAACGATCGTCAGGCAAAGCAGATACTCCCCCAGATAGTAAACTGGGAGAAAGTCTAGCTATGTTATTAATTTCGATCATTGGAAAAAAGTTTCAACGAAGAATGGAGTCTAATACATGACTCCGGAAATGCTTAGTTGTCATCTCTATCAACGAATCATAGAGATTGGTGGAATTGGAAAGGGCATTGGCAGAAACCTGCATCCTGATAGATTCCTTTGCCAAAATGATTGCTTGTTTTGCCACATCGGCATCCGAAATTTTAGAGTTTGCCAGCCCGATATTAACTGCTTCCTGGTCAAGCATATCAACCATCATGGTGTATCTCGACCTCGCAGCAGAAATTTGGGCAAGAGAGTCGAAAACCCCTTCTCTTTGGGCATCTATTTGATCAAGTGCCTTAAGGGCATTTTCTGAAGTATTGATATCGGAACAATCTATGGTTCCAAAAGACATTGCCTGAAAAACCTCACCAGTTGACGCAATGGTGAGATCATTGTAGGGCAGACTGGGTGCGAAAGACGCAGAAACTTCGTAAGTAGCGGTGTTTCCCGTATTTACTCCAATCATGGTAATCTTAGTACTGTTACCCGAAGGGGCATTGATTAAAAGTTCGCCATCTAATTCCAGACGCCTCTTAAGATCAGCACCGAATAGATTATTAAAATTGGCCGCCAAAATATCAGCATCAGTTGCATTTGCCGGCAATGTTCCATTAGGACTTACATTATTGGAGTCATAAGTGACATCGAGGCTCACATCGCAGGTATTGAAATCGACCTGGAAGGTATCATACCTGCCAAGACCAGAGTGTCCGACTGTCTGCCACCTTCCAGTGGTGAAGATCCCCTGAAAATTCTTGTCCTTGGAACCGTCAAAATATTCATATAATTTATCAGTAAGTTCGGCTGTGTTGGCATTTCCACCACCTGCTGGTGCAACAAAATAGCCAGAGAGTTCCTCTGGTACCTCGCCCTGAAAAACCCAGATCTGGTCTTCTGCGGCACCAGGGCATAGTCCAATAGTGATTTTACCGCTGGTTGAAAGCACATCTTTCGTTGTTACCTGCGGCAAGTTTCGTGGGGCAAAGTCGTTGCGGTCCTGTAATCCATCGGTAAAATCCGATCGGATGCCGCCAAATAATCTTACTCCGCCGACCTGTTGGTCTACAAGATCCTGCAGAGCGTCAGAAATTTCCTGAAATTCTTTATTTAAGAGAGACTTGTCAGAAGATCCACCATTCGCGTCTTCCTTCAGGGAAACATCTAATGATGCAAAGGCAAGTTTTGCCATCCTGTCATAAAGTTCATTTACCTGAAAGAGGGCATTCTCTTGCGAATCAATCAGACCCATGAAGTTCTGAATGTTTATTTTTTCAGCATAAATTTTTTGCTTTTCAGAATTTAAATTCATGCTTGTTGATATCCCGCCAAGATCGAGATCCTTACTGGTAAGTTTATTACCACTGGCAATCTTTTTTGAAGCACTCATGTACTTAGCCTGGGCAGAATCAAAATGATTCCGAGCAAGCATAGTTGTAGAATTGCTGAGATTCATTTTATAAAGTTATAAAACAGGGAGATTAAGAAAGAGTCAGCCTTGGCCGCCCCAACCGTTCCGGGTTTATCGCCCGGAACGGTCAAAGAGCCAAACATCCACATATCTGTTGAGCCTCTGAGGAAATTTATTAGACCCAACTTCATTGATTCAAAATATGCGGAGTTTTTAACCATTACTGAAGCAAGGTTAGCGCAATGTTGGTTAATTGATTGGCCTGAGCAGTCATCGATGCACTTGCTTGTACCAGAACATTATTCTTGGCAAAGCGGGTAGACTCCAGTGCCACATCCACATCCATGATCCGTCCATGAGCAGCCTCGAGGTTAACCATATTGATTTGGTGTAATTCATAGGACTGCTGTACTCTTTGCTGCTCGGCTCCATTTTCTGCCCGGGCATCAGCAATCTTTT
>JAYODK010000017.1:0-30391 GCA_038106225.1 Opitutales bacterium
CCTGAGGGTCCAAAACTGTGGTTTTGGGGGAAACAAATACCGTTACCTTCACGCCCTATTCTAAAGACATTGAATGGGGCATTCTTTCAATCCTTAGTTGCGCACGTGAGAAAATTAATCATGTCTTTTGGGCGGAAGTTGATGAAAAAAATCAGGTTTTTTCAGTAAGAGGATGGAAACAACGAATTTCACGACTCCCAGACCGAGAAATGCCGGGCAGTTCGATACACTTATCTGATCGGTGCGGACAACGGTTTTGAAAACTGCATCCAATAGGCATGTTTGTAAAAGAAGGTACTTCTCCATCTAACGGAATCGGCGGGTGGGAACGATCCAAGGTAGGCACAGCTTGGACGAGTGCCTGGGTGTAAGGATGATGAGGATTCATTAACACATCATCAGTGTTTCCGGACTCCACGATCTTGCCAAGATACATAACATAGAGCCGGTCAGACACAGTTCTAACCAGCGACAAGTCATGAGCAATGAAGAGAAGGGACAATCCCAGCTTATTTCTCAATTCAAGTAGTAGTTCAACAATCTGTGCCTGAATTGAAACATCTAAGGAGGAAACAATCTCGTCACAAATTATTAAATCAGGTTTCATTCCGAGTGCCCGGGCAATAGAAATTCTCTGCCTTTGACCACCACTAAAGGCATGGGGATAGCGGTTCATATATTCATTAGACATGCCTACCTGTTCGAGAAGGTGTGAAATATAGTCTCTTACTTCCGTTGGGGAACAAATCTTATGATAGATTAGCGGAAAGGATAGAATCTCAAAAACTGTATGCTTGGGATTTAGGCAGGAATAAGGATCCTGAAAAATCACCTGTACTTTATTCTGAAATATTTCTCTTTGAAGACGATTTTGATTGAGGGCAGATTTCCCACGAAAGTACAACTCGCCCCCTCGAATGGGCAAAAGTCCCGCAAGAGAATTACCCAAAGTACTTTTGCCACAACCAGACTCCCCCACTAAGGCCACAATTTCGCCTGGCTTAACTTGCAGGCTTACCTGATCCACTGCTTTAATATGGTAATTTGTTCTACCAAGCAGACCTGTTTTGACTGGGAACCAAGTCTCTAAATCCCTGACTTCAATAATTGGTTCCTCTGGCGGATTATCTTTCAATAATGACAACGATACCGCCCTCCATTTTCGAGATTTTTATTTGGAGGTTCATTCAAGCACTGTTCCGTGGCATCAACACAGCGACCATTGAAGCGGCAGCCCTGTGGATAATTTCCAGGTTCAGGCACCTGACCAGGTATGGAAATGATCTTCTTATTCTCTCTATCGAGTGAGGGAACCGCGCCCATTAATCCTCTTGAATAAGGATGAGATGGGCGGGACAAAAAAGCCTTTATTTCATTACTCTCAACTATCTGCCCGGCATACATCACGGAAATGAAATCCGCATACTGGGCCATCAGGCTAATATTGTGGGAAATCAGTAAAACAGACATTTTCCTCTCCTTGCACAACTGGACAATCAGGCTCATAATCTGAGCTTGCACGGTTACATCCAGAGCGGTGGTTGGTTCATCGGCAATCAAAACCTCCGGGTCCAGAAGCAGGGCCATCGCGATAATGATCCGCTGAAGCATACCGCCAGAGAGTTCATGAGGATAAGATTTCAGAATTCGTCGATGATCACTTAACCCTACCTCATCAAGTAAATTTCTGATTTTTTGATGCCTGTCAAAATCAACACTGTGATATTCAAAGATTTCCAACATCTGATCACCGACCCGAACCAGTGGATTCATTGCCGCAAAAGGTTCCTGAAAAATCATCGATATCTTATCTCCCCTCAATGAATTTAGAGCCAATTCATCCATGTGGTAAATATTCTCTCCTTTAAAACGAACACTCCCTGCAATCAAAGTCCCACCTGGTTCAGGTAGCATACCCATAATCGCTAAAGATGAAATGCTTTTTCCGCATCCAGACTCCCCAATTAAGCCATGTATTTTTCCTGCAGATAATTCGAAGGATACCCCTTCGGTAAGCTGGACAGTCAGATTGGGTTTTTTAATCCCAATAGAAAGGTCCAACACTTGCAACAGGGGGGTATCAGCACCTTTGCTTTGCCTGAGAGTTTCCATTTTTAATTGGACGATGACCGCGGATCAAAAGCCTCCCGAACCCCCTCACCAATAAAGGTGGCAAGCAACAAGGTGGTGAATAAACAAACCACAGTGGAGATGGCTAACCACGGTGCAAACAGGTTATTTAGTCCCTGACTCAAAAGTTCCCCCCAAGATGGAGTCGGGGGTTGAAGCCCGAAGCCAAGAAAATCAAGTGCAGTCAGTGCCCCAATTCCTCCAATGATTTGAAAGGGAAGCAAGGTAATGACAGGGGTAAGTCCATTGGGCAGGATCTGCCGGAAAAGAATATGGCGATTGGACATTCCCATTGTCTTGGCAACTTTGACATAATTAAGATTACGAATCTTAAAAAACTCTCCTCTCATGTAATAGGACAATCCAATCCACTGAAACAGAGATAGCACGAGGATGAGAATAATAAAATCTCGCGAATAGATAGTTCCCACCAGAATGACCACATAAAGAAATGGAAGGGATGACCAGATTTCGATCAGTCTTTGCATAGCAATATCAATAATTCCCCCAAAGTATCCCTGCACACCTCCAATGATGACACCCAAAAAAGTAGAGATAGCAGCAAGGATTAATGAGAAAAGCATACATATACGAAAACCATAAAGCAGACGTGCAAAAACATCGCGGGCAGAGGAATCAGTACCTAACCAGTGATCTCTGGAGGGCGGATGTGGTGGTGCACCCTCTAAATCAATATACGAATGCATTGGATTATGTGGTGCCGGAGGAAGAACCATCCAATTCTCACCTCCTGAAAAAGCCTCCGAGTTTCTAAGATTTGTATAATCTGCTTCCGTTAAATATTTCCCTCCAAATTCTTTTTCGGTGTAAAATTGGAACATGGGGAAATACAACTTTCCATGGTAAGACATAATATATGGCCGGTCATTACAAAGAAGCTCTGAAATCAAAGATAATCCGAATAATACCGATAAAAGAATCAAGGAGTACCAGGCCCTTTTAATTTTTTTAAACCTGGAAAACCGGTCCCTTGTAAGAGAAGAGAAAACAGCCATTATTCAACCATCAGCTAAATTTGATCCGTGGATCGATTGCAATATAAAGCATATCAGAAAACAACCTTCCCAAGAGTGCCATGATGCTTGATATAAGGATAACTCCGAGGACTACATTGTAATCTCTGCTCAGGATAGAATTGTAAACCAATAGACCCATCCCATCGATATCGAAAACTTTTTCGATCAACAGGGCTGAAGTAAACATGAGAGTAAAAATTTCACTCATTCGGGTGGCCAGCGGAATCAGGGCGTTGCGCAAGGCATGTTTCCAAACCGCCCGCTGAAAACCGGCTCCTTTAAACATTGCAGTGCGTACATATTCCTTACGGATTTCTTCCAACAACGAGTTTTTCATTAACATGGTTAAAAATGCAAACTCACTTGCCATAAAGCAGATCATTGGCAGGCACATATGGTGAAGAAAATCCCATGTCCCCTCCCAGAAACCCATTGATTCATACTCCTCGCTCACTATTCCTCCCAGCGGAAACCAGTCGAGGTAACTACCTCCGCTAAAAAAGATTATCAGTAATATGCCCAGAGCATATCCTGGTATTATATAACCGGCAAAGATCATGATTGAACTAACCAGATCAAATCTGCTCCGGTTCCACATAGCTTTGTACAATCCCAGAGGTATACAGATTGAATAGGAGAGAACAAACGAGACCAGTCCAAAAAATAAAGAAATTGGAAATTTTGATTTGATCACTTCCCAAACCGGTTCCTCATAAAAATATGATGTTCCCAGATCAAAACGAATAACCTTACCCAACCATTCAAAATATCTGGTAAGGGCAGGTTTATCAAAGCCATAGTAGGCACGGATATTTTCAACTTCCTCCTCGGTTATCTGTTGCTGAGTAGCAGCAGATCCTCCCCCACCCTCCAAACCAGTCTGGGCACGAACCCTGGCAATCAGTTCCTCTACCGGACCTCCTGGAACAAATTGGATGAGTGTGAAGCAGATTGCGGTTATTCCAATCAAGGTGGGAATAATCAACAATAACCGCCTGATTAAATAAACCCTCATTCCTGATACACCACTTTAAAGGGCTTTCTTGGCAAAACCTCATCTTTTTTCATAGCATTATTGAGCACATCAACCATCGCCTGATCTTCCCACCAATAGGTAATAATCGATTCTTCCTGTCCAAACTTATCAAACACAAATTCTGGAGTCTGATATTTGTTCCAGTAAAGAATTCTTCGATGGTCTGCCTGCCATAAAAAGATGTAAGGAATAATTTCGGCCAACCGGGCATCGATTTGCTTTAGAATTTCTATCCTTTTATCCATATCGTACTCAACTTTTTGCTGCTCAATCAGACGGTCGATCTCACTATCCTTGACCCCGGGATAATTTTGGGATGCTTTTTGATCTGCAGTCGAACTATGCCAGGCAGATTCAGGATCACGTAACCTGGATGCACCCCATGCCGTCCAAAACATCTCAAAATCGTGATTATCTATACGTTTGGTCAGGGAGGAGCGGTTAATTTTTTCTATCCTTGCCTCAATACCGACCGATTTCAGATCTTCAATGTACAGGTTTAGGTGTCTGAAATCCTCTGCTGCTGAAAGAAATGTTATTTCAAAAATTTCACCTTCTTTTTCTAATTTCCCGAGACTGTTAACCTCCCACCCAGCCTCATCCAGTAACTGTCTTGCTCTTTCCGGATCAAAAGGAGTTACCTCGAGGGCTGGATTTATATTATTGGGATAGAGGTCAGGATAAAAGGAATTCAATAGAAAGTACTGGTTATACATAAACTTTTCATTCATTGCCTCACGGTTAAGAAGATATCCCAATGCCTCGCGTACCCGAATATCCTGAAATTTTGGATTGCGTAGATTAACCGCCAGTCCCTGATATCCCTTGGGTTCCTTATTGTAGACTGACTGCCTGACCACCCATCCTTTTTGGACCTGTTCAAAGTCGGTCTTTCTCATCCAGATAGAAGAGGTATAAATTGGATAGGCATCAAAGATTCCTTTTTTAAATGCTTCCAATGCTTTGTTTCTGTCGGTCATCGAACGATATACGATCTTTTGAAAATTATATTTTCCTGAGTTGTAATGGTTTGTCCTTCCCCACCAATCTTGTCTCCTGATAAGATTGATTGATCTTCCTTTTTTGACCTCCCCGAGTTGATATGGCCCCGAAACCACAGGGAAATTGAAATTTATCTGGTTAAAATTTTCTCCCTTCCAAACATGGGCAGGAAAAGCCACCATATTTCCTGCCTGAAAAAAATTGTTCCAATGTTTGGTGTTAGCCTTGATCACGACAGTTTTTTCATCCACCACCATCGGACGATCAAATCTTTTGAGACTGACCCTGAACAAGGATGTGAGATTTTCCGGATTTAGCATCACATCATAAAAAAATTGAATATCGGTGGCGGTGATGGGATTGCCATCACTCCAAGTTGCATCCTGCCTGATTTTAAAAGTAAAAGTCATTTCATCCTCCGCTATCTCCCAGGATTCAGCTAAGACACCGACTGGTCGGTTTTCTGTGCTGTGTAAAGAGATCAAGGGTTCGTAAAGCAACCCCATCACATTGACGGAAAAACTATTGTAATCCAAAAACATATTGAGGGACTTAGGGAACGAACCACCCCAAGTGGTAAAGGTACCCCCGGGTTTTGCATCGGTTAAGGCGATTGGATCTTTTTCCCCATATTTTGGTAAAAATTGATCCACAATCGGATTTTCGGAGGCAACAGTTTCTGTGGTACTTTCTTTTTGACCACATCCAGAAATTAAATACGCGAAGGTCAGAACGGAGAGAGAGAGACAGCAATTTTTCATTAGATGAAGTTTAGACAGAGTAAAGTTTAGGATCAATACAAGGGTGTTATTGTTTGCACAAACCAAACCACCCAATCGAGTGTAAGGAAATAGAACCATGCGCCCACTTAGTCATATGAATCTGGAGGAAAAATAGGGTAAAATCAGCCTTCCCCTTGAGCCAAAGGGTGAAAATTGGCATGCTCTTCCAGCAATCTTTGAGATTCAACATGAGTATAGATCTGCGTGGTTCCCACATCCGCATGACCCAGCATTTCCTGAACCGCCCGAACATCTGCTCCTCCCATCAATAAGTGAGTGGCAAAAGAATGCCTGAGACCATGTGGGGTAAGGTTTCTCTCTATCCCTGCCTTTTTTGCATAATCTTTCACCAGAACCCAGATCATTTTTCGGGAAATCGGAGTTCCGCGCTTACTGATGAAAAGTTCTCCACCCGATTTATCCTTTACTAAATATGGTCTTCCACCATGCAGGTAGTTCCGGATTGCCAGAATTGCCTGGGCACCAACAGGCACAATTCGTTCTTTTGCTCCCTTACCAAAAATCCGGGCAAATCCATCATCCAAATCAACCGCATTAACCAGTACAGTTGACACCTCTGAAACCCTCAGTCCACTTCCGTACATCAATTCAAAAATTGCCCGGTCCCTTTTACCCAATGGTGTGCTTAAATTGGGTGAACAAAGAAAGCGTTCCATTTCCTCTATACTTAATGCGTGAGGAAGAAAACGTCCTTTCTTTGGATTACTCAAGAGTTCAGTAAAATCATTTTCTAACTTTCCTTCAGCAACCAGATAACGGGCAAGCATACGCAAGGCCGATAGCTTTCTCGACAGACTGGCCACTGCATAACCATCTACCGTTAAGGAAGCTATCCAAGCTGATATCTGCTCCAAAGAAACAACCTGCCAATTTGAAGCACCATGCTGGTGAAGAAAACGGGCACATTGAATAAGATCTGCCTCATAGGACTGGACAGTGTTAAGGGAAAGACCCCGCTCCAGTTGTACCCAAGCCAAAAAAGAACTTATTTCTGGCTCAAAACTGGGAGGTGGATCGACCGGGACATCTCCCCGGTTGCGTCCTTTTACCTCTGTTTTCGAACCCATTTAAATTTTTAAAATTTATTCCTCAGGGACAGGAACAGGAGAGAGTTGGCCAGCAAACAATTTTCGGTAAATCCGATTAACCGGAGTTTTCATCCGACTGACCATAAATTGCTCCTGCCTGAGTGCGCTATATCCATAGCGGTAACTTGCCGCCAGGCGTGCATAATTGAATCTGTCTACGCTTTCCAGCATACCCTTCAATCTTTTTAGATAAAGCATGCCAATTTCAATATTGGTCTCCCACTGAAAAGCAGTGCGATAATGAAGTTTAGTAACATCTGACCAAGCGGCCTCGGTTAATTGCATCATGCCCTTGGCGATGGAGCTTTGGGCATTAGCATTCAGACTGCTCTCGGCATGACAAATTGCATAGACAAAGCTTGGCTCCAAACCCAACTCGGGTGCTTCTTTTTTAATCTTTGCCCAGACTTTTTTCTCATCAATAAAATTTGCATCTGGATCAAAATATTTACAGCCACCCAGCAGAGAGATGATAGCCAAACAGACAAATCTTACTTTCCAACAACCAATCACCCACATAACAATAGCCAATCAAGCATTTGCTTGGTAATGGGGCAAGATTGTTTCCCCAGACTAGTTAAAAATCAGGGCAAGAAATCCCAGAAAGAAAAGCATACTAAACAGTGCCGTCCACCCAACAGGATGAACACCTAGAGAGGTTCTCCTTGCAAACTCTTCTTCGCCTTTAGGATTTTTTTGATCAAGCAAACCTAATTTGGTAAACGGCAAGTAGAGATTTTTCATTGTGTAAACATGACCTTTTTTAAGGAAAAAGCATACCCGGGCGGTCAAACCGCCGACAAAAAATGCATGTGCACGATCATTCATTCCATTCCAAAAACTATCCCCAAATCCTAGAAAACCGCGACCCACTTTACGGTATATCCAATCTGCATCCAGATTAACTGATGGCAATTCGGGGGGATACTTTCCCCACAAATTTAAGAGGGTAAACGCAAGGGCGGAAAAGAGAAGTATCTCCAACTGGGTAATTACATGCGTAGCATCATAAGGATGATATCCTGCTGCTCCATTGGGCAGCATATCATATAGCCATTGAGGGTTGCATCCCAGGAAAATACAAAGGAAAGAAGATATGCCCATGGCAATAAGCATATTGGTGGGTGCTTCTTTGGGGCGTAAGCCGGAATCGTGAGCAAAAAAAGCAAAAAATGGTATCTTTATTCCTGCGTGGTGGAAAACACCTGCAGAAGCAAAAAGCAAACACAACCAAACGAGCAGATGCCCATTCTTAGCCGCTTCAGTAATGATAATCGATTTACTCACAAATCCACTGAATAAAGGAAAGGCAGAAATGGAGGCAGCTCCTACGATACAAAATCCAGTGGTCCATGGCATGGTTTTATAAAGTCCACCAAGATGGGAGCCCCGTATTTCGCCGGTACGGAAAAGGACTGCTCCCATGCTCATGAACAATAAGCCCTTATACAAAACATGGGTAAAAGCATGGGCAATTGCTCCATCAATTGCCAGGTCGGTTCCTATGCCAATACCCACCACCATGAACCCAATTTGATTGATCTTACTGTAGCACAATACCCGACGAAGATCATTTTCTATAACAGCATAGAAAATCGGGAACATTGCCATAAGCCCACCAATGGTAATCAACACTTCGGCACCGGGAAATAAACGAGCAAGCATACAAACCGCACACTTAGTAGTAAATGCACATAACCAGACTGGTCCGGAATGGGTAGCCTCGGCATATCCATCTTTTAACCATACATGCAAACCGGGAAAGGCCGCTTTAATCCCAATGGCTATGAGGATAAGCAAGGAACCAAGATCACCTCCTTGTAACTCATTAGTTAGAGAAACCAAGGAAAAGGCATCTGTTCCAAATTCATGATAACGGACTAGAATTCCGGCTAATAAGAGTAGTCCAGAAGAGACATGGAAGAAGAGATAACGAAATCCTGCTTCCTCTGCCTGCTTCGTTCTCCTACCCCAAATCTGAAAAACTGAGGTAATGGCCAACCCTTCCCACCATAAAAACAGGGAAAGCATATCACCAGCAAAAGCCACACCAACCGCAGTTGCCGCATAAAGTAAGGACATGGAAACCTGCCAAGGATCACGCAAGTGAAACGAGTAGATCCCCGCCACCAAAGCAGCTATGTGAAAGAGATATCCAAATAATTTGGCCTGTTGATCAACTACAACCCCAAGAATTTCATATCCAAATAAGTGAAGAGATGATGTTGCTCCAACTTCAAGAGTCGCCGCATATCCTAGACCGAAAATAGGAGCGAGAACCAAAGCAATAGAAGCGAACCTGCCCCGAAGAACCGCAGCCGCAATTCCACCAATTAGTAGGGCTGTGGCAGGATGGGTTCCTATATCGATACTGGATGCCAATACATTCATTTTATTTATCCCAGTAGTCCTCCTCCCTCATCAAAACATTCTTATCCTTCCATCCACGCATAAGCTTTGATACATAGACCAAGCCAACGCAGGCAAGAAAACCGTAAACTCCATAAAAAGCAGGCAAGGTCTCAATCGAGTGTAACGACGAATTTTCCGAAAGTGCCGCGTGCTTGTGCCAGCCCAAACTAAAGATCAGATCCGCAAGAACTATCAATACACACAAGCCATAAAATGCCCGGATTACTTTTTTAACATTTTCAGGCTTGTCCAACCACCTTGGTTGTTCCTTTGCGTTGCCTGTTCTTGGTTTTGCGTTCATCTATCGTATCCTCACTTGATCATGGGTTAAGCCCGACCATCCGCAATAGAACATCCGACCAGAAAAAGAGTAGAAAACAACCTATTGCAGTAAATACCAAAGGAACAACGCAAGGCCATGGAGCTTCTTTAAAAGTTGGGTCTTTCTCAGTTTCTTCAGTTCGGAAAAATGCAGTTACCGCAACCGGTAAAAGATAAAAGACATTAAGTAGTGAACTGATTAAAAGAACCACGACCACCCAAAGTGCATCCCGGTCCAGTGCACCAAGAGCAAGGTACCACTTACTAATAAAGCCTCCCAGTGGAGGAAGACCAATCACACTTAATGCACCAATCATAAATGCACCCATTGTCAGGGGCATTTTTCTACCAAGTCCACGGAGTTCACTGACATACTTTTTGCCCGATGCCACAAAGATTGCCCCTGCACAGAAAAACAAGGTGATCTTACCACAGGCATGCATTGCAATATGCAGAACTGCCCCACCCTGCCCCCGATCAGTAGCAATCGCTGCACCCAGGACAACATAGCCAAGCTGACCAATAGTGGAAAATGCCAACCGGCGTTTCAGATTATCCTGCGATAAGGCAATAAGGGAAGATATTAAAATCGTGGCAGATGCAATAACCATGGTCCATTCCTCACCGCTCATTTTGCCAAGCACTTCGGCACCAAAGACATCTGCATAAACACGGTATACGCAGAAAACACCAACTTTTACCACCGCCACCGCATGCAAGAGTGCGGAAACCGGAGTGGGTGCAACCATAGCACCAGGCAACCATGAATGGGCAGGCATCAAACCGGCTTTGGCAAATCCAAATGTAAAAAGAAGAAGCAAGACGATCTGAGTCGTCTCAGAAAAATGACCCACCTTCCCCACATCTTCAATAAAGTCCATAGTCAGATGACCGCCGTCTAACCAGACATAGCACCAACTAAGAGCGGGTAAAAGTAAGCACAGCGAGGTGAAAAGCAAATATCCAAGATAGGTACGCCCGCCAGTCCGTGCCTGCTTGTCCTGCATGTGTGTAACCAGCGGGAATGTGGAGACGGAAAGCATCTCGTAAAAGAAATAAATCGTTAAAAGATTGGCCGAAAACGCAACCCCCATAGTGGCGGACAAAGAGAGAGCAAAAAAGGAGTAGAATCGTGTCTGGGCATGCTCATGCAAGCCACGCATATATCCGACTGCATACAAGGTAGTGGCAATCCAAAGAACCGAAGCGACACAGGCAAAGAGTAGGCCCGGGCCATCTACCCGTAAAAGCATGGGAACATAAGAAAAGATCTGCCAGATATGAAACTCGACAATCGCTCCGCCCAGAATCAAAGGAACCAGAGAGAGAACAACTGCTGCCTGAACTGAGGCTGCAATAAAGGTAAAAAGTTCACGCAAATTAGCTCTTTTTTCTCCCGCCCAGATGATTCCAACCATACCCGCCCACGGAGCAAGCAAGGCTATCAGCGGACGAATATCCTCAACAATCACCGGGCTACTCATTTGTAATTTACCCCTGTTGGAAGATCGTATGTCCGTAAAAACACTTCGATCTGATCAACCACATCCTGATTGTAAACGCCCACAATCAAGACAATGGAGGCAGCAATAAGCAAAGGAATAAGCATACTGAGCGGAGCTTCATCAAACCTGGTTTGTTCGTTAGATAAACCAAGATCACCATGTCCTTTACCGAGATTTTTTCCACTTTCGTCGACCGCTAGATGAATGCGTTCGATCAGGCGGAAAAAAAGCACCACCATGACCATAGTAGAAAACATCAAAGTGATCATATATTCCCAGCGTTCGGAAACCATGCCTCCAGTGATTAAATACCACTTACTGAAGAAACCACAGGTGGGTGGAAGTCCAATAATAGAGAAGCCACCCACAAAAAATCCAATCATGGTAAGTGGCATTTTGGCAAATAAGCCACGCAATCCATCAAAATGTGTGGTTTTACATTTTTCTAAAATAATTCCAGCACCCAGAAACAGACACAGCGTCATACAGGCATCGCTGATCACATGAAAGATAGAACCGATCAATCCATAGTAATTATATATCCACACACCCCCAACCATATATCCGACTTCAGCCACAATCAGATAGGCTAACATCTTTTTTATTTCCCGCTGGGCCAAAGCCATTACTGCTGCACAGACAATGGCAACCACCACCAACCATGGCAAAACTTCCGTCCACCATGTTGATTGGAAGGAAAACTCAACTCCAAACACGGTAAGAACCATGCGGATCATAACATAGATCATTACCTTCGTTACCAGAGGGGCAAGCAGACAGGAAGTAGTGGTGGGAGCGTGACAATAGGCATTGGGTAGCCAGGCGTGCAACGGAAAGAATGCCATCTTGATCAGAATCCCCAAAAGAACCAGGACAAATGCAACCTGAATGGCCGGCGAGTCATACATACTCTGGGCTTCAATTACCTCACGAATCCCCACCATGTTAAGCGTACCGGTCTTTAAGTATAGATATCCAACACCAAGCAGATAGAGCGATGCTCCAATCGTGCCCAGAATAATGTAACTAAAGGTGGCCGCCGCCGCCCGGTTGGAACCCATTGCAATTAGTCCATAACCCGTCAAAGCAGCCACTTCGATCAAAACATATAGATTAAAGGCATCTCCTGTAAGGGCAATTCCGGCAAGCCCAGTAATTTGGAGCAGAAAAAGAGCATAGTACATTGGTTCTTTGGCCGGAGTTTCCCGCTGGACTGGCACATATGAATATAATGTGACGATCAATCCAACACCAGTAACCACAAGCGCAATCAATGCACCTAGCAAATCTGCACGAAATTCTATACCTACCCCACGTGGGAAGAGCTCAATTGTCCATCCTCCAAGAATGTAGGAAACTTCATGAGTTGAAGATTTGGTAGATTCGATCAGCGTCTGCACCGATGCCCAAACTGAGCAAACCATTGAAAACACGGATACCGGGTAGCAAATTCTCTTGGAAAATGTACCAGCCAATGCACAAAAAACTGCCCCAAAGAGCGGGAACAATACGATCCATACAATATGATCGCTCATCAGGAATTATCCTCCTTTGATTTACGGGAGGAAGCCTTGCGGGTTCTCTTTGCCCTAGTGGGCTTTTGATCATCTTTCTTTTCCTTATTTAGACTTCCAGATTGAGGAATTTGGGGTTCTGCATTCGTTGAGGTTTTTCGCCTGCGGTTCGATTTGGGCTTTTGTGGCACAGATTTTTCTTTAGATCGAACTGTCTTCGATTGTGTAACCGATCGGGATTTCTGGACAGGAAATCTCCTTCTTGATTTTTGCCTTTTGGGCAAGACTGCATTTCGGGAATCCTCTTTTTCCAGTTTCTCCAATAATTCATCCTCTTCCGCTGTTCCGTAAGCACGGTAAATCCTAAGGCAAACTGATAGAGCCAGTCCAAGGGTTGCCACACCAACCACAATCGCAGTAAGCATTAATACATGAGGCAACGGGTTGGTATATTTCGCCACAAGTGAGGCTTCCAAAACCTGAGGTCCAGAAACAGGATTCTCTGTTTCATTGGATTCATCTCTTGCATGAGTGCCGTGGGGATCATGCTCAGACAAATAAATGGGAATCGTTGCCCCTTCTTTTACCCCAATAGAAACATAAAACAGGATGATTGCAGTTTGAAATATTGACATCCCAATCAGTTTCTTAATCAGGTTATTTTTGGCTATCATAGCCCATAATCCGATAAGCAGTAAAACGACATAAATAAAATAATTCAGTCGCTCGACCAGCAATTGATTGAATATGGATCCGTCCTCAAACATTTGGCAAATGATCCAATAACTTACAGTCCATCCTGCATGCGTCCATCAGTGGACAAACTCGCATAGAGGGCATACATGATTGCAGTTACGGTGAAACCTACTCCAATTTCCACGCCAAGCATCGCATGGTAGCGGGCCATTTCCGGACTTACAGGTAAAATTTGGGAAAGATGAGCATAGTCCAGAAACTCTCCTCCAAGAGCCATCGATAACAATCCAATGCCCGCATATATAACAATACCCAAAGCAGCCACAGTAAAACAACGCTCAAGAGGAAAACGGGCGAGTGCAGTTTTTAAATCCCACGATAGGGCAATCAAAATAAAACTCGCACCCATAGCCACACCTCCCTGGAACCCTCCGCCCGGACTGACATGACCATGAGCCAACACATAAAAAGCAAAGATTTGAATAACTGGAACGATAAGTCTGACGGTATTGGTCACAATCAGGTCGGGCTCAAAATCGACCACAAATTCCCGGTCTCTAGTTCTGCGGTTTGATCCACCCCGCAGGATGGAAACCACTGCGAGACCAGCAATAAAAACAACCACCGTTTCGAACATCGTATCAAATCCGCGATAATCAGCCAACACTGCTGTAACCATATTCGGCACTTCGGTATCAACCCCTGTGCTGGCAACAAAGTGGGAAGCAACCGGGGATATGGATGCAGGGGCATTGGGATCGCCCCAGGCAGGAAAATCCCGTACTGCTAAGGCAAGCAGAAGTCCAATAACAAGCACCAAAAGGAAGGCTGCCTTTTTCATCAATCCTTTGCCTTTCTTTTAAGATTAAAAACCGTGGCGATTAAAACCACCGTACTTACTCCAGCCCCCACTGTAGCCTCGGTAAAAGCGACATCCACCGCCCCCATTTCTGCCCACAGTAAACACATCAAAAAACTGTAAATCCCGAACACCACCGCTGACACGACTAAATCACGAACCCAAAGAGATAATACAGCTACCACTACCAGTAGGCTAAGAATCAAGGTATTTAACAGTTCAAGCCCCATCGTTATTTTGTCTTACTTTTATTGGAAGGTTTTCCGCGCTTCTTCAAATCCTTCTCGCCAAGTGGCATTTCGTTATCCTCAAAGGCTGCCCGCATTAGAGCATGGGAACTGGTTGGGGTGGTAATAAAGATAAACAAAACAATTCCCAAAATTTTAAAAAGCAACAACCAGCTTCCGATTGAAAAATCTTCCATCATCACCAACCCAAATCCTCCAAGCATGAGCATGGTGGATAAGGTGTCGCCCTTTCCTGCTGCATGCATACGGGTGTAAAAATCAGGAAATCTCACCATGCCCACGGCAGTACCAAGGAAAAAAATCAGCCCCAGTATACCCATCCCCATTCCTATTGAATGAACCAGAAACCAACCCGGACTGTTGGCCGATTCGTTCAGACCAGCCGCTGCAAACAATTCGATCAAACCTTTGCCCTCCTTCTTGGATTTTCAGGCTTAGGTTTTTCCATTTCCTGCAAGGGCACGGTGCGGTTGAAATAACGGGACACCACAATGGCACCCACAAAATTGAGCAATGCATAGGCAATGGCAAAGTCGACAAACATATCAACCCGTTCAAATAAAGTACCAATAATCACCAAAATTACTGCCGTTTTGGTACCAATTACATTCACACCCAATATACGATCAAAGCCAGTGGGACCCATGATTATACGGTACAAAATTGGAATCATGAGCACGATCAGGGAGGCACCCATAATTATGGCAAAATATTCCTTCATCTTTTTTTCTTTCTGGAAATGAGGATTTCAGGCTCAAAAACTTCAGCCACTTTCTTTTCAATCGCACCTTCCAAAAGATCGTCTTCCAGGAACTGACTCATGGTGTGCACATGAAAAACATCCCCCCTTATGAGCATAGTGATTGTTCCAGGAGTTAGGGTAATAGAATTAGCAAAGACAAACTTCGCAAAGTCTGTTTGTAATTTTGTCTTGATGGTCACAATGCGTGGAGCCACCTCCTCGTATCCTTTAGGGGTCATGGCCAGCTTAAAGACATGAAGATTGGCTTTTACAATCTCAATGGTAAGCCAGGGTATATACTGTAAAAAAGCACCTGCTTCACGCATCCGTTGATCCCAGTTCTTTTTCCGGTCATAAAAAAGAAGATCGTGGGATATCCAAGTGACAAAAACACTACTAACTACTCCAAGTCCAAGGTGAAAAGCGTCAAATTTTCCGGAGAATACGATCCAGTTAGCAAGGAGGAGTACAAATATAGCAAGGGGATACACAGTGAAATTTTCAGTTCAAGAATATCTGAGAAAAAAGCAATTTTGCTCTAGGGCAACCCATATCGGAATTTTCGTTTCGAATTTTTCCCCCGAGTAATTTTGTTTTGCTGCTCTTTCTCTACTTGATTCCTAATTCTTTCAAAATAGATTGAAAAACTATGCTCATTCTAATATCACCCGCCAAAACCCTAGATTTCGTAAGTCCTCCGCCCACTAAAATTTGTACAAGACCAGATTTTCTCGAACTTGCGAATGATTTAATTTGCGGTCTTTCAAAATTAAATGCGGAAGAAATCAGTGCTCTTATGGGTATAAGCCCAAAATTGGCCAGTCTTAATCTTGATCGATTCAAATCATGGACCACCAAGCATGATATCCCTTGTTCAAAACAAGCAATCCTTGCGTTTAAAGGAGATGTTTATGAGGGTTTAGAGGCATGGAACTTCAGTGAAGAGGATTTCGAATTCGCACAAGCTAATCTGCTGATTCTATCGGGACTTTATGGCCTGCTGAAACCATTGGATTTAATCCAGCCATACCGCTTAGAAATGGGGACAGTTTACGCAAACCCTGCTGGCAAAAACCTCTATGATTTTTGGGGCGACAAGCTGGCGAAATCAATTCAGCAAAAGCTGATTTTATCTAGGTCAGATACTATTGTAAATTTGGCTTCTAAGGAATATTCCAAAGCGGCCCAGCTCAAGAAGCTAGATACCGAAGTCATTACACCAACATTTAAAGATGAAAAAGATGGAAACTTCAAAATCATAAGCTTTTATGCGAAAAGAGCGAGAGGACTTATGGCAAATTTTATTATCTCCAAGAGAATAAATAACAAGAAGGAACTAGAAAACTTCTCTGCTGAAGGTTACCTTTACTCTCCCGAAAACTCTACCCCAAATGAGCCTGTTTTTCTTCGCACCGAAAAAAACCGGGCGGCTGCCTGAATTATTTATCCGTTTTTTCTTCTTTTGTTCTGGTTGCATTTTTAAGCCTAGAGGCAACAGATTTTCTTTGCATATCTCGGTAATAAGAGACATTGCCACGCCTCTTGCTCGGCCCCTTTCCATTTTGGCCTCCCCTCTTGCCCATTTGAGCAGCGGCTAGATTAATTGCTGACCTCGTTTTTTCAGGCATTTTTAGCGATTCATACGGTTAAAAATATCGAGCATATGGCTTAACCTTTCATTCGATTCTTCCATCATTGCCAGGATACGCTTCGCCCGGTCCTGCTTTGTTTCATTTTTAAGCAAGGGAATAAACAGGCCTCTTTCAAGAGAGTCTTCTTCATCTATTCTTACCTTTTCTTCCATTTCCAGTACCAAATTTGAACCAATTTTTTTATCCACATCCATTCGTTATTTTTTGCACAAGCGTTTGTGCAAAACAAGAACAAAAAATAAAAAGTTATTCACGACAATAATTTCGGAAATTTTTTTAAGAAAATTGGGAAAGTAAACGCTTCTTCAGCGCATCCAGCCCATCTTCCAAAATGGCTGATATGGGGAAGATTTCTTCTTGTGGAAATCTCTTCATAAATAGATCCAGGTTTTTCTGACTCTCTGTTTCATCAACTTTATTTCCCACGATTATAAAGTCTTTTTGAAGCAATTTTTCATCGTAATCCTTTAGTTCTTTCTGAAGATGGAGAAAATCATCCACGGGTGTTCTCCCATCGGTACCTGCTAGATCCAACAGAAAAAGAATTAATTTGCACCTCTCTATATGGCGGAGAAATCGATGACCGAGGCCACGGTTCTCAGCGGCTCCTTCGATTAAGCCGGGAACATCAGCCATCGTAACCGTCTTGAAATCATCTGGATAATCAATCACTCCAACCGTTGGAACAAGAGTGGTAAAAGGGTAAGAATCTATCTTTGGCGTGGCATTGGACAAAACATTGAGCAAGGTAGATTTTCCTGCATTGGGAAATCCAACCAATCCAACATCCGCAATGGTTTTTAGGGTAAAAACATATTCACCTTCCATTCCAGGTTTACCCTCGGTAAATTGACGGGGAGTTTGATTGATTGATGATTTAAAAGTGGCATTACCCCGCCCTCCTTTTCCACCCTCTAATAAGAGAATTTCCTGTTCATGCTTGAGTAACTCACAAATGATTTCTCCTGAATTTAAATCGCGCACTTCGGTACCAAGAGGAACTTTTAGGATACAGGATGCCCCTCCCTTACCATTTTGATCACTTCCACGCCCTGGTTCTCCATTCTTTGCCTTCCATTGTTTTTTAAAATGAAAAGTTCTGAGATCTGAGACATTCTCATCTGCCAATAAAATGACCTCACCCCCCTTTCCACCATTCCCTCCATTGGGTCCACCTTTGGGCATATATTTTTGACGAAGAAATGACATGCAGCCATCTCCACCCTTGCCAGCTTTTAAGCTTACTTTGGTTTCATCAAAAAACATAATATATTTTGGCTAAGATCAAAGCCTGTCTACAATAAGTAATTTGCAAAAATTAACAATCGTACAAAAAAGAAAGCTCTCCGACTGGGAGAGCTTTCTGAAAGATTAGGCCTGTATATAACTTAATACCTGTAGTGTTCAGGTTTGTAAGGGCCATCAACTGGGACGCCAATATAATCGGCTTGTTCCGAAGATAATTTGGTCAGCTTAGCACCTAATTTGTCGAGATGAAGTCTTGCAACCTCTTCATCCAACTCCTTGCTTAGACGGGTAACACCAATTTCTCGGTCAGGGTTATTGCGGATATCAATCTGTGCAATGGTCTGGTTGGTAAAGCTGTTTGACATGACGAAACTTGGGTGGCCTGTGGCACAACCAAGGTTGATCAACCTACCCTCTGCAAGCAGATAAATGCTACGACCATCAGGAAAGGTGAAACGACTGACTGGCCCACCGGGGACGCTGTCTTCCTTGATAACTTCCTTGGTCACACCAGGCATTTTTTCCAATTCGGCAACTTGAATTTCGTTATCAAAATGACCAATGTTACAAACAATGGCTTGGTCTTTCATCTTGCTCATGTGTTCAGCAGTAATGATGTCTTTATTGCCAGTTGTAGTGACGAAGATATCTGCAGTTTCCAGGGCATCCTCAACAGTAGTTACTTGAAAACCAGCCATGCATGCCTGAAGAGCACAAATAGGATCAACCTCAGATACCATTACTCTTGCTTTCTCGTTGAAGAGAGAGTCTGCGGAGCCTTTGCCCACATCTCCAAAGCCACATACCATGGCAACTTTTCCGGAGATCAAAACATCCATTGCCCGTTTGATACCGTCTACTAGGGAATGGCGGCATCCATAATTATTATCAAATTTAGACTTGGTTACGGAATCATTTACATTGATCGCCTGAAAGAGTAGTTTGCCTTCCTCTTCCATTTGGATCAATCGGTGCACACCCGTAGTAGTTTCCTCGGAGACTCCGATAACTCCATCTGCAACCTTTGCCCAATGACCCGGTTTTTCAGAAAGTGTTTTCTTGAGGAGATCTTTAATTACCTGTTCTTCATGATTTCCAGAAGGGGTGTTAACCCAATCAGATCCGTTCTCGAGTTCCACACCTTTATGAATGAGCAAAGTAGCATCGCCTCCATCGTCAACAATCTGATCTGGACCAGAACCATCTGGCCAGGTAAGGGCGTTCCAGGTACAATCCCAGTAATCTTCAAGGGTTTCTCCCTTCCATGCAAAGACAGGTATTCCAGAAGCAGCAATTGCTGCAGCGGCATGATCTTGGGTAGAGAAAATATTGCAGGAGCACCAACGAACATCAGCACCGAGCTCAACTAATGTTTCGATTAGGACTGCTGTCTGTATCGTCATGTGTAGGGAGCCCATGATTTTTACTCCAGCTAAGGGCTTGGATGGACCGTACTTGGCACGGGTTGCCATCAAACCTGGCATTTCGTGCTCGGCAATGGAGATTTCCTTACGGCCAAATTCGGCGAGAGTAATGTCTGCAACTTTATAGTCTAGGGATGCGGGGGCTAATGTTTCGGTCATAATTGTCATGGGTTAGAGAACGATGGTCAGTGGAATTTGGATGACTGAATTTAAATGAAAAATCCTTACAGTGCTTGTTGAAGGGCATCTGCCTTACTGGTATCCTCCCAAGGCAAGCCAGCTTTACCAAAATGTCCATAGTGAGTAGTACTGCGATAAATAGGCCGTAAGAGATCGAGTTGAGAGACAATTTGGGCAGGCTTGAAAGAAAACACTTCTTTGACTGCCTGCTCAATTTTTCTTTCATCCTCTTTTTCGGAACCAAAACAATCGAGAGTGACACTTGTAGGCTCTGGATGACCAATCGCATAGGCAACCTGAATTTCAACACGGTCTGCCAAACCTGCAGCAACCACATTTTTAGCAACCCAACGGCACATATAAGCAGCGGAACGGTCGACTTTACTCGGGTCTTTACCTGAGAAAGCGCCACCTCCATGCCTGCCCCAACCACCATAAGTATCTACGATGATCTTTCTTCCTGTGAGACCCGAGTCACCCTGAGGCCCTCCAATCACAAAACGACCTGTAGGGTTGATCAAATACTCGGTTTCGGATGAAAGCAGTTCCGCAGGTAGGGATGGTTTGATAATTTCGTCAGTAATGAAAGAACGGATAATCGCATTATCGGCGTCTGCTGCATGCTGAGTGGAAACCACCACATTTTTAATCCCAACCATTTTTCCATTCTCATACTGCAAGGCTACCTGAGATTTGCAGTCTGGGCGAAGCCAGGGGGCCTGGACTCCTGCATGGCGTACCTCTGCCATTTTCCGAAGAATTCTGTGGGCAAACATAACCGGAGCAGGCATGAGCTCATCGGTTTCATTACAGGCATATCCAAACATGATGCCTTGGTCTCCCGCTCCCTGCTCGGCTGTACCCTTGCCCTCCGCCGCCGCAGCATCCACACCCTGTCCAATGTCGCGGGATTGGGCGGTGAGTTGATTGGTTATAAACACCTGATCGGCATGAAAGATGTCATCATCGTTGATATAGCCAATTTCACGAATGGCATCCCTGACTACATTCTCGTAATCGAATTTGGCTGCTGTGGTAATTTCACCCGCAATGGTTACGCAATTGCTTTTGACCAAAGTTTCGCAGGCCACACGGCTTTGGGGATCCTGCTCTAAACATGCATCAAGGATACTATCTGAAATGGAATCGGACACTTTATCCGGATGTCCTTCGCCAACAGATTCGGAAGAAAAGATAAAAGATTTAGACATCCAGCAATCTCAACAAACCGAACTGCCTTTTGCAAGTTTATTCATCAACGCATCATGATGCGTTGATATGTTTTTATTTATTTTAATTTTCTGATGTGTAAATCAGAGAGGTATTTTCCATAGGTGGAAGACCCATGGTTCTTGGCCGCAATACCAAGCTCTTCTACACTCAGCCAGCCCTTGTAAAAGCTGATTTCTTCAAGGCAGGCAATTTTGAGACCCTGCCTTCTTTCAATCACCTTCACAAAATCAGTCGCCGAGGCTAAGCTGTCGTGGCTCCCAGTATCCAACCAGGCAGTTCCGCGCCCCATTACCTCCACGGAAAGTTCTCCCGCATCCATGTACACTCTGTTTAAGTCAGTTATCTCCAATTCACCGCGCGGAGAGGGTCTAAGCTCCTTGGCCCGGGCAGATGCCTGTTCATCATAAAAATATAACCCTGGTACCGCGTAGTTTGATTTTGGCACCTCTGGCTTTTCCTCCAGAGAAATCGCTTTTCCTGATGAATCAAATTCAACCACACCATAGCTCGTTGGATCGGACACATGATACCCAAAAATCGTCGCACCCATTGGCCGGTTATCGGCCTCGGTCAGGATTTGCTCCAGTTCGTTACTGTAAAAAATATTGTCTCCCAAAATTAGGGTCGAGGGAGATCCATCCAAAAAATCTTCCGCAATAATTAACGCCTGGGCCAAACCATCCGGACTCGGTTGCTCAGCAAAAGAAAAGAAAACTCCAAAGCGGGAACCGTCGCCAAGAAGCTCCTTAAACATGGGCAAGTCACGAGGCGTGGAAATGATTAAAATTTCTTTGATCCCCGCAAGCATAAGGATGGAAATCGGATAATACACCATTGGTTTATCATACACCGGCATCAATTGCTTACTTACTGCCATGGTCAAGGGAAAGAGGCGTGTGCCAGAGCCACCTGCGAGGACGATTCCTTTACGCTTCTTCATGATGCACCCAATCTTTCACGCTGGTATTTTCCACTGGTTACATTCTCACACCAATCGGAGTTGGCCAGATACCATTCGATTGTTTTTCTCATACCCTCCTCAAACCCATACTTGGGAGACCATCCAAGTTCAGATTTTATTTTGGATCCATCAATCGCATACCTTCGGTCATGCCCAGGTCTGTCTTTGACAAAAGTCTTAAGTTCCTCATGTGGAGCACCCACTGACCTTAGTTCATCGAGGCTTTGGCAAATCGCATCCACCACTTGTAAATTTGTACGCTCGGAATTACCACCAATACAATAGGTCTCACCCACCCTACCCCTGTTTAATACCTCCCAAATAGCAGAGCAGTGATCTTCCACATGCAACCAGTCACGAATATTGGCACCGTCCCCATAAATAGGCAGACTCTTTCCTTCGCATGCATTGAGAATCATCAGAGGAATCAGTTTTTCTGGAAACTGAAAAGGCCCGTAATTGTTGGAACAATTTGTGGTCAAAACGGGCAAGCCAAAGGTATGATGATACGCCCGAACCAAATGATCCGCCCCCGCCTTGGATGCAGAATATGGGCTGTTGGGTGAGTATGGCGTGGATTCACAAAAAGCAGGGGCGTCCGGGCTTAAAGATCCATAGACTTCGTCGGTGGACACATGTAAAAACCGAAGGCTCGCTTGCCGATCGTCAGTTTGTAAATTGTAATAATTTTTGAATGCCTCCAACAATCGCAATGTGCCCACTACATTGGTTTGCACAAAGGGCTCTGGGCCATCTATGGAGCGGTCCACATGACTCTCCGCTGCAAAATTGATTACCGCATCTGGCTGGTGTTCACTAAAGAGCCTGGAGATTAGATCTGCATCACAAATATCTCCTTTGCAAAATACATAACGAGAATCACTCTCAAATTCACTAAGATTTTCAGGATTTCCAGCATAAGTCTGCTTGTCCAAATTGATCACCCGCCGGCAATCCGTTTGCTCCAAAAGCAAGCGAATAAAATTGGATCCAATAAAACCGAGCCCACCTGTAACCAAAATCCTCTTCATACCCCGATTCCTTGACGCATCTTCCGTATGGAGTCAATCATAGCCTCCTCAATGGGACGCATACCAATTCCTGCTTTTTCTGCCTTGGTGGTATCGAGTACACAATTTGAGCGAGGTGTTATTGCGGCCTTTTGCATAAAGTCATCTTCGGACTCAAAGAATTGGAATTTCTTATTAGTTAATCCTTCTTGAGTCATCCATTCCGTTACCTGGGTTGTGGTAATCGAACCTGGGTTAGTCATGTTGTAAACACCCGGCTCAATATCCTTGGTAAAACATTCAACACACATTTGACAAAACTCATCTAGGTGAGAAACTGAGTTTTCTGCCTCCAATAAATTTTCATAGGAAAGTATTTTTTGTAAATAGTTCCTTGGACTTGCTTCATGGTTAAATGGGATTCTCAACCTCCATACAAAACAGTTTTCTGCACCCTCCAAGACTTCCTCTCCCAATGCTTTTGTACCGCTGTAGAAACTACAAGGAGGTGAACGAAAGGAAAAGTTGGGTTCATCCTCCTCTGTCCATCCTCCACCATCTGGTCTCCTGCCAGAATAAATGCAACCGCTGGAGATATGCCCCCAAGGAATTTTTAGATCCTCGCATACCTCCCGTATAATTCCTGGCAATACCGCATTTCCCTGCAAGGACTCATATTTAGCCTCCTCGCAGGCATCAACATTAGGTTTCCCAGTGAATCCAGCACAGTTAATTAAAAACTTGGATTGGTTGGATACTAAATAAATTCTCAGTCTTTCGGCATTGTAGTAATTCAAATCTACTCTCGATAATGCAGTAAAAGAGATTTGATTACGCTCTAAGGAAATGGCCATTGCCTTACCGACAAAGCCTTTAGCACCGATCAAAGTTACCATCCAATACGTCTATCTTGGAGATATCGATTCATCAACATTTTCTAACACTCCTTCATTCGCACGATACCGAGATAAATATGCTTTCTAAAACTAAGGTCTACTTCAAAACAATTAATCCTTCGCCTTGGCACTGATATTGAAACAGGTAATGAAGTTAATGGATTTAATCTGGGAGGTATTGGTCACGGAACAACTATCGAATATGTAGATGTTTTCGCTAGTAAAGACGACGGAATCGAATTTTTCGGTGGAACAGTTAACAATATATACTTATCTGTATGTTATTTTGGTGATAATTCCTTCGATTTTAATTAAATGTACGATGGACAACTCAAGTTCTTACTTTCCTTACCGGACGAAAATTCCAACCGTACCTTCGAGTGGGACGGGTGTACAGAATCCTACGCTCGGGCGGCAGACACCTTTACTCTACCTTCCTATTCCGCACTAGTCATCTCCAATGTAACTGCAATCGGAATTGGAAAAGATGGTACTTCCTCAAATGAGGATAAAAAAATTGGTCTTGAGATACATGATAATGCAGGTCGACAGGTTTGGAAATCTACCTTTACTGAGTTTGCCAAGTCTATTATAGAAGTTGAGAAAACAGACAGTACAAAAGTACATAAACTACAACTAATTCAAGCATCTGCGGATCTTAAGCACTCATGCAAATGGTATCATCGAATTCAGGTATAACCACATATTCAACGGTGGTCATGCTTATGCAAACATTGCTTCCGGTAATGCAGAAGGTGATTCCACCACAGCTACTGCTCTAGCTTTTTTGTTTAGATATCGAAAATGCATAAAGATAAACACCTCTTGCAAACTACTGATAATACCAAAAAAATAATAGGCATAGAATACATACGAGCCTTCGCAGTAATATCCGTTTTCCTTCATCATGTGGGAGTCTATTTTAATTTAAACATACCATATTTTAAAGCACATGGCGGATGGCTTGGTGTTTATCTTTTTTTTATAATAAGTGGTTATTTAATAACCAAAAATCTAGAAAAAGATAATGTAAGAATTTATTACGCCAAAAGAATTCTTAGGGTTTTCCCTGCTTACATATTCTGGTTTCTCTTTTCTTTATTTATCAATGATAAAAATGCGATTGCTAAAATTAGTAACGAAACATTCTCTTTTTTAGTAAATATAATGTGTTTACAGCATCTATCGCCGAAATCTCTTTTGGCATTTAATAATCTAAATGTCACATGGACTTTAACAATTGAAGTCTTGTGGTATGTAATGGCACCTATTTGGATTATTTACCTACGCAAGAATTTAGTACACATATTTATTTTCTTATCAATATTGAGTGTTATCTGGTTAAAACTTTCAGCAATGGGAATCACCAAACAACTTTTGGGAGCAGATTACTGCCCAAACAACTATGATTTTTTATTTATAAATAATCACTTTTTAGTACTGATTCCATATTTTCTAGTCGGTAGTTTAATTTATAAATTCAACCTTATAAGAAGAATTCCTGATAATCACATACTAACAATTACTTTGTCTCTTATAATAATTTTTATTCCGGACAAACTTTTGTCGTTCATGAATCCTTCACCAATCATGCCACTTTTGTTGGGTTGCTTTGTCATCCTTTTTTTTAAGATACAAAAGAGTAATGCAATCATTTCCTTTCTCTCAAATATTTCCTACTCCTTCTATCTTACTCACTTTTTTGTGCTCGTCATCGTAAATAAAATGACACAAATAAACTTCTATTCAAAGGCACTATTTGCTATGTGTGTCACTATTATTATTTCATACCTAAGCTACATGTTTATAGAAAGACCATGTGTGAGATTTATAAGAAAAGGGTGAGAGTAATTACTTATTTCTCATGAAAAACATTTCCTGCATAGTACCAATATTCATTTCCTCTAAGTGTTTGATATCGCTCTTCTCAGATCCATCAAAAACGAATTCCAGAGGGTCAAGGGCTTTGCCAGTATATATGACTTCGAAATAATGACTCAGGGTTTTTTCCATTTTGGAATTCTTAATGTATATATTTTTATGTACTGAAGAACTAAACTTGAGTTCATTCGAAATAATCAATGGTTCATGTTCAATTTCGATTAAACCATTTCTGTCATATTCTGTTTTTAGATGAGGGTTAGCATCCAGGTATATCTTTCTCATTTTATCACCGTGTGCATAGAGAATCAGGAAACCGTTTTTCTTAGTAACTCTCTTCAGTTCTTTTAGCCAGTCATGCATAAGGTTTATAGGTAAATGGGAAAACACGGAGTAGGACCAAACTAAATCAAAATGCTCATTTTCAAAACTCAGAGGTGGAGAATGTTTGCACATGAAGTATTTACCGCGAAAATGATTCTGACAATAATTGATACAATCCTTGTAAATATAACATCCGAAAAGTTGATTCTGTATGCTTGGTATCCTTCCAAAAATCCTATAACAACCTACACCGAAATCAAAAATTCGATGAAAATCTGATAAAGGCTTTTTAAGATTTTTTGACAGGCCAATTTTAGATGAAGTGCCAATAAGTAACCGCATTTGTTAAAACAATTGTCCTGCTCATCATAATTACCATTCACATGAGCAATCAATGATTGATCAGGAAGTTTTATTTTTTCAAAAATTCCATGATTACTGTAGTCTAATGTTTGTGCATCACCTTTTTTTAAGGATGACGAGATCCTGATGGTTACCAATTACAGCTTCATAAACCTTAACAAGCTCAAAATCCTGTAGCCAATTAGATACAATAAAGTTCAAAGAAGTGTATGTGTCTTTGTACGAATTATTTTCGGCATCTACATCTGCTAAGCTTTGGTTTGGACCATCATCCCAAAATCCATCACCTAAAAATTGGCTGAATTCTCCATTGCTTAATCTTCGAAGAGCACTACATACCCCATGGGTAGAAAGAATTGCACAACCATTCGGTTTTAAGGATTTAGCTAATTCAAAAAGCCATTTGATTTGATAGGCTTGATCAAGATGCGACATCACTGATATACCAATAACAACATCAAAGCAATTTACCCCAAGCAGACCTTCAGCCTCTTCGGAAAGTAGTATTGTTTTGAAACCCAAATTTGACTCACACCATTCTAGATTTCTTTGGTCGATATCTGCACAAGTTAGTGAAATTTCAGAATTTACAAAGTATCTTGCCATGCGACCACATCCAGAACCCCAATCTAACAAACTAAGGTCCTTGTTGAGTTCTAAATTAAGTTCATTTTCCAAAATCCAACATATTTTTTTATAGGCTGAGAAACCCTCAATCTGAAACCCAATGAGTCCAGGGTGCCCATGAACTCTCTGGCGATCTATTGGTTCAGGGAAACCAATTTTTTCAAGAAGGTTTGGAAAATAAATCTTTGTTAATCCTTGTTTTTCATATCTGTTACAAGTGTTGTAAGCAAAAGAAAATTCTTCGGCTTGGATATTTTGAAAAACAGCTGAAAATCCAGCTATATTGGCATCTTTCCAAAATGGAAAAAGTTCTCTCAGATCGCTTCTCTGTAAATTTAATTCAATACTTTCAGAAGTTTTTCCGTTACAATACATGCACAACGCTTCTTTTTCACTGCGAGATACATTTATCCAACCGGAAATTGTAATTCTATCTTCATCTTTTCGAACATCATCAATGCACCAGGTATGAAGTTTTGAATGAAACAAGAACCTGAGATTTTCACTTTCTTCTTTGCCTTGATTTTCTTTGATCGAAATAATGTCGTTCTGCCTAGGTTCACACTCTGCTTTAGTTGCGAATATTGCGGTAGTTGCTGCTAATTCTTGAGTCGCTTCCTCAGATAATTCCTGAACATAATTTTCGTTTAATAGATCAATAGGATTTTGGATTAAGTGCCTTACTGTGAGTTCAAGGAATTCTTGAGCAGTTTTTTCAGGCAAAGCTCTGACCCACGATTGTAGATACCAAGTCAGCGAGAAAATGGGATGACCACTTGGCAAAACCTTTCTTTGATTGATATCGAGTTGACCTTCAAAAAGAAGATTCATGCCTTCTAGTGTCATATTAAAATAATGAGTTGGGTAGGCATGAAAGGGCTGCATGAATGCAGCAACGCAGTAAAGTTCTCCCCCTGGCTTCAAAACCCTTGAAATTTCCTTTGCACAAGCAAATGGATTCTTAACATGTTCTAAAACGTTTAAAGAAAGAACTGCATCAAAGGAATTACTCTTGAATGGAAGATTTTCACCCATTCCAATCACATCAGTGCTGGGGTAAGGCTTAATTTCAAAATTTATAACATTGGGATAATAAGTTTGGCGAAAGCCCGCACCACAATCCAAAACAATGCCTTTTTCCGACTTTTCTATTATGTTGATAGCATGTTCATCATAATTATGAGACGACACTAAATCTTCATCGTTTTCAATGGGTAATGATTCAAGAAAGTTGTAATAACTCTCAGTTTTTGAAATATATTCCAGAGACAAAAGATTCTGTATTTTAGTTAACTTTTCTTTCTTTGCTTTTATAAAAGACGATTCCTTGGGATCAGAAATTGTGGTCATAATATTAACTTTCACTATTCTTTTGTATGAATTCCAAAATTGGTTTTAGAGAATCTTTGTATTCTTTAACGGTTGGCCATTTGACCTTTGCATTTTGAATCCTCGCTTTCGTATCCCTACATCTAAAAGCAGCGTTCCTTAGTTGAGTTTCCAAGTCCTTAATTGTGGGCTTTGCTACTATTATATTTGGAGAGATCGAATTAAAATATTCTTGATCCTTGTTCTCATAACTTGTTGTAACTGTGACTAACCCACCTGAAGCAAACTCTATCGGCACTAGGCTTGGATGAGGAGTATGCATGAGAGCCATGCCTATGTCATGGGATGCGACGAATGAGGAATACTCATTTAGCTTCATTTTTGGATATAATTTTAAGACAAAATTTTCTGAAAATTCATACTCTGTGATCTTAGAAACACTAGAACCAACTCCAGATACAACATAATCGACCTCCTTATTAGAATCGGACAGAAAAGAATCTAATCCAAGAAGGGCGAGTTCAAATAAATTTCTACTTGCATGTGCATCAGGCCTACAATAGAGCAAAATCTTAAAATTTTCTCTTCCTGATAATTCCTTCTCGCTATTGCAATAAACTTGTGTGATTGGATTATTAAATGATACTCCCGATGCACTCCTTGCTTTAAGGTGATTTGGTGATGTTAATTTTTCTTCAAAGTAACTTTTTAAAATAGATGAGGAATAAATTGGATAGTGCGGAAGATTATAAGACTCTTCAGCGGTCGCCTTAAAAGAACCATTTGGGAAGGTGAATGGTTCGTATTCCTGAATTAAATAAAAGAAACGATTCTCTTTAAGATTGGATGTTATCGCATTAGCGATGTGAGCAGTCCACCAAGTTGTTGCTATGATTCGATCATTCGGACTAAAAGAGATTAAGTTTTCATCTCTGTTGGAAATGTTAATAACTTCAATGTTTGAAAAAAGATTTTTATCTCCAAGAATTTTGGAGATTTCGATTGAGGATTTTTCGATATCAGTAGGAATGTCGTCATCTACAATTAATAACCTGACATTATATCCTGCCTCTTCTAAAAGTCGTGCAAGGTAAAATTTCGTAATATAGCCTCCGTAAGTTATTTCAGGGGCAAATGATGGAATCAATAGGTTTACTGCAATACTGGCATCATCAATAATGTTAAATTTTACTGATGAAATTTTCTTTTTTAAATATTCAGCAGCAGAAAATAAGTCATTTACAGTATAATCCTCCTTTCTTTCTCCGGAAATTTCATCAATCTTTTCCGTGTAAAATCCAGAATGCAAATTGTTACAACACGCCTTCCAATAAAAAGATTGAATAATTTGAGATTCTGCATGAAGAGTACTCAATCTTAAAAAGTTTGATAAAAATGCTCTTAAGCTAATTTTAAGAAAGCCGTTTCTTTTTATGATAGAAAATTCGTCAAAGGAACTAATATCGCTAACCGCTGATAGTGATCTTGATAGCAATTCTAGCCTAACGATATCATTTAAATAAAAGGTTTCTCCATGATATCTGAACTTTTTTAAACGTTTTGGTAAAATCCAAGGTAAAAAGCCTCTAATAAAGTACCAAATTTTGTTAAAGTTATAACTTTTTTGTAAATTCCTACCAGCACCAATTACATTATTTGAATGCTGTACATAATCCTGCAGTACATGATTCAAAAAACTTATTTTACCAAAATTGATACAGCAAAGAGCTATCCAATGATCATGAAATGAAGCTGCAATGTATTGAGGAAATGGCAAAATTTTGTCTAACATTTCTCTCCTAAACATTGATGCAGCACCTGTAACCACATTGGCCATTAAAAGTTTTTCCACAGACTGATATTGAATCTT
>JAYODK010000018.1:0-30125 GCA_038106225.1 Opitutales bacterium
TGGTATCTTCAAAAGGTGGAAGTGATCTAGCCACGATTTTATTCACCAGTGGTAGTTCTGGAATGCCCAAAGGCGTCATGCTTAGCCACAAGAATATCCTTCAGAACACTCGGCAGCTTTTTGATCTGGAACTTTTTGAGGATCTACCAAAAGTTCTGGTTAATCTCCCTCTTTTCCACAGCTTTGGGTTCACAGTTGGGATGATCTTTTCGATTCTTCGGGGGTTGCCACTTGCGTGCTCTCCCAATCCCCTCGATCATAAGTTAAACCTAAGAATCATTCATAAAGAAAAAATTAAAATCCTTTTGGGTACGCCAACTTTTCTCCGTGGGTATTTGAAAAGATCAAAAAATAATGAATTAGCCAGTATCCAATATGTTGTGGCAGGAGCAGAAAAAAGTCCGGAAAAATTTCGTTTGCGATGGGAGAAAGAAGTGAATTGCGAATATTTGGAAGGGTATGGACTGACTGAGGCTTCACCTGCCATCTCCTTTAATCTTCCGGGTACTGGCAAAAGGAATGGCTCAGTAGGCAGGTTGCTACATGGAATTACTTGTAGGACCTTGGATATTGATAGTGGAAAAGAAACGAATTTATCAGAAGGAGGAATACTCTCTTTTAGGGGAGAAAATATTTTTGAAGGCTATTGGAATGATAAGGAAAAAACTTCGGCTGTTCTGGATTCTGATGGCTGGTTTAAAACAGGGGACTTGGGCAGAATCGATCAGAATGGCTTTTTGTGGATTGAAGGAAGAGTATCCAGGTTTTCCAAAATCGGAGGGGAGATGGTGCCGCATCAAAAAGTCGAAGAAACCACCAATAAGGTATTAGGGTTGTGTCCGGACGAAGATTTACAACTGGTCATATCCGCTCGTGAAAATATTCAAAAAGGAGAGGAGTTAGTGGTTGTAACTACTCTGGACTTGAACCTAGAGGATTTAAAAAAAGAACTGAGGAGTGAAGGACTTCCCAATCTTTGGATACCTCAAGCTTTGATCCATATAAAAGAGATTCCATTTCTTCCTACCGGTAAGGTAGATTGGAAAGAGATCCGAAAAATTTCTGATTAAATTTATGGAGCTAATCCAATTATAAGCGGGGGAGTCTTTGAGGAAATAGACTTGGTAGGCCGGCCGGGACTCGAACCCGGAACCAATGGCTTAAAAGGCCACTGCTCTACCGATTGAGCTACCGACCCGCAAGTAAGCCAAATAGTAGTATAGAAGGTGCTTGGGTTCGTCAACGATCAACACTTGCATGCAAATTACAAAGACACAAAGAATTTAGTATGATCTGTTTTGCCTGAAATAAAACCCCTAGATTAAGCAAACTTCTTATAAAGAAATTCCAGATTCCAAGGTTAACATACCAGATTCTAAATTAATATTTTATCATACCTAACCCTTGAATTTATACAAAGAAGAATGGGTAAGATTTAACAAACATTTTGGAGATTTCTATTGCTAGCGTGGCAACTATTAGGAAGATATCAAAACCCCATGAATAGAGCAGTCGAAATTATTAACTCCTTGAGAGCAGGAATGCAAACCTTGGTCAATGACGGTAGCGAGCAAAGAGTAAATAGCCTTCGCATGTTTAATTTCGAAAAGAATCGGGTATCTTTGCGCATGGAACTCATTGATCACGAAAATGTAAGCCGTCCAATGGGAATGATCGATGTTATTGAGTATCCGACGGGTGAGAAGAATAAATCCAGTTGTAACTGCCATATGACAGAGTTAGCTACTGGTAAGACGGAGAAGTTGGTTCTTAAATTAAACAATCAAGATCAACAAAAGATCGAATGCACAAAGGTATTAAACTTTTTTCGTAAGGTGCTAAGTCTTCCTGAAGTCAAAGAACTTGAACCTGCTGGCACGGATAACTCTGAACCATTGTCAAATCTATCGCACCAATCCACAGAAAAAACCGACCTTTTCCCTCCAGCGGATGGTAAACTTCCTCAGCAACCAAGGGGTGCGCAATAGATAGGCTTTCTTATCTACGAAAGAGTTGACTCGCTTGAACGAGATGAATCTTTCCTAGGCCTTCCAATTCCTGCAAATCAATTTTGGACGAATCGCCAACTATTGAAAAAAGAACCGGTTTCCCTTGGATTTTTTCAGAGTAAAAATTTTTCAGGTCTTCAACAGAATAGCCTGCCAGTTTATTAAAGCGATCTTTCCTTGGATCAATTTTTAGACCAAGTGCGTTAACATCGTAGATAAAACGGGGCATTGCCCTAGAAGAGATCGGGTTGGTTCGGTACGAGCTAAGAATAGAAGAGTGAGCAGAATTCCATCGATTTACACTTATGGGCATTTCCCTAAGTAATTTGAGGAATGCATGAACTGCATCTAATGTTTTGTCTGCCTGGCAGCCAATAGAGCCAACCATTACATTTTCTTCATCCGGTCTTGCAGGTGAAAAGAAGCGGGCCCATGCCGAATACGCTAATGCTCGGGCTTCTCTTAGTTCCTGAAAGACCAAGCCGGCCATACCTCCGCCAAAATATTCATTGAATAGCTGAACAGATGGAATAACAGATTCATCCTGTAGACCAGAGGCGAACTCAAGCCTAACCTGAGCCTGAGCCATTTCTTTATGAAGGAAGAAAACCTGATCCTTAGTAGGATTGACCGAACGGTCGGGTGGAATTTCATTTGGCTCATATAGAGGTTTGGCAAGGAGGAATGTATCTTCCAAAAGATTTATCAATTCCTCAGGTGATTTCGGTCCAAAATATAAAATTGTGCGAGGACAACTGACCAATTGTTCGATGATTTTGGAAAGATTGGCTACTGAAGAATTATTTAAATCATCATCCGCTGCCCTTTTGAGATAGCGTGAGTTTTCTCCGTAGCGATGGTAGTGAGCAAGAGCATGGGTAAGGGTATTGGGGTCTTTTTGCTCATCATCCCGCTCTGCACGTATGATTTCCTTGGTTAAGTTCCAAATTTCATCTGTAGAATTCGGCGAAAGGAGATGAAGTTGGGCGAGTTTAACTGAGGTTAGGAAATTTTCATCCAATCCGTTTAGCGAGAAATTTGAGAAATGATCGCCTATTCCAAAACCAAAATCTGTTCCTAATTTATACCATTCAATTTTCAGCTCCTCTGAGTTTAGTTGATCAGCTCCAGCACGGTCGAGCATGCGTTTTACAAAGGAAAGTAGAGGCTGATGGTCGAAGCCCATCTCCATACGAACCTCCAAATTAAAAAGGTCATTCAGAGGATTGTAAACATGTATAAGGTGTATGCCCGGAGCGAGTTTGTGCGAAGTAAAATCTTTTTCTTCTTGAATGAATTTTGGCTCTAATGGATCAAAAGAGATTTTCCCAACCTCTGCAATGAAAGCTGACTCCTTTTCCGGGTTGATGGTAAGGGGATCAATCAGGGGTTTTTCAATGGACGGGAGATCATGCTGAGCATCTATACGGAAGCCAGAAACATAATTTCTACCGTAGTATTTATTAGCGACATCGATAATATCTTTTTTGGTAACTTTTTCCATCTGACTTATTTCGTTCTGGGTCGTTTCCCAGTCGACAAATGCAAGAAATGTATCCCGCATTAATTCAACCCTCTTGTCGTTTTTTTCGTAATTTTCTTTTTCTCTTTTTTTGAAATCATTAATTACCGCATCAAGAATCCAATCCTGAAAATCGCCCAGTTTTACTTTTTCAATTTGTTCGAGTAACAACTTTTCAACTTCCTCTAGGCTTTGTCCGTCTTTGGGTATCCCGTATAAAAAATGAGCTCCGTAATCGTTAAGATTCTGAGGGTAACAGCCAGCTGCCCTTACCCTTTGCTTTTCAACCAGATCCAAGTTAACTAGACCGGCTACTGAATTATCCAGAATCATGTCAACCAGTCGCAAGGCCGCATAGTCTGGGTGATGGCGGGGAGCAGTTCGAAATGCGAGCACAACTTGCTCTTCACCTAAATATTCAACTTGAACAAATTCCCGGCCGTCTAGGGGTTCTTCTTTCCAATGTGGCTCTGGTCTAAGAGTACCGGGATTTTTCCATTCTGAGAAATATTTTTCAATGATGGAAAAGGCAGAGTCGGGCACTAAGTCTCCAGAAATACAAATTGCCATATTTTCTGGAACATAATGTTTGGCATAAAATTCCTCGATCGCATAGATGGATGGATTTTTCAGATGTTCGACCGTGCCCAAAGTGGATTGCTGCCCGTAGGGATGTTGCTTGAAAAGTAAATCATTAACTGCCCGGTAGATAAGTCGGTGTTTATTGTCTATTGCCCGGTTTTTTTCCTCATAAACAGTTTCCAGTTCTGTATGAAATAGCCTGAAAACTGGTTGAGCAAAGCGTTCGCTTTCGATTTTTGCCCAGTGCTCCAGGCGGTTGGATGGTAGATCTACTTTATAAACAGTTTCTTCGTGCCAGGTATGAGCATTTAAACCTTTGGCTCCCATGTCGCTGTATGCACGATCCATTTCATTGGGAATTGCCCATTTCGCTGCTTCAGTGGAGAGTTTATTAATTTCCTTATAAATTTCTGCCCTTTTGGATTCGTTAGTCTCCTTGGATCTAATTTCGTAAAGTTCGCTTATTCGACGGAGTAAAGGTTCTTCCTCGGTAAAGTCTTCAGTTCCAAAAGATCGCGTACCTTTAAAAAGCAAATGCTCCAAATAATGTGCTAAACCAGTGTTGGTTTTTGGATCGTGCTTACTTCCTGCCCGTACCACTATTTCGGCATTAAATCTTGGCTCTTCAGCATTAGGGCTTAAATAAACGGTGAGGCCGTTTGGGAGAGTTTTTTGCAATACTTGCATGGTTGACTGATTGGTTTGCGAAAGTTTTGGTTGTTGTTGATCTGGCTCGGAACAAGACAAACATGCTAATATTCCCAAAATTGCGGTTATAGAATGTTGTAGCATTGACTTCATTAGGATCATCGTTCGGTTTTGAAGAAATAAAAAATCACAATATGAATTTGTTAGTTGTTATCCAATGAAATTCAAATTTTACGAATACGAAAAATGCTCAACCTGTATAAAAGCAAGAAAGTGGTTGTCCGAAAAGGGCCTCGAGTATGAACGAATTCCTATCCGAGAAAATCCACCCAGTCCTAAAGAATTAGAGAAATTACTCAATTCTCACGATGGCGAGAGGAAAAAACTACTAAATACTTCAAGTAAAGACTATCGAGATCCAACGGTTAAGGCTGGCTTAGCCGGGTTGCAAGATTCTGACCTCTTCGATTTTCTGGGTAAAAATGGCAACTTGGTCAAGCGGCCTGTTTTAATCGCCAAAGACTTTGTTCTGCAAGGATTCAAGCCTGAAGCATGGGAAGAGCGATTTAGTTGAGGGAACAAAATATTACTTAACATTCCTAATGGGGTTGAGTGAAATATAGGTCTGGATTATAAATCTTCAAATAAATCTATGAAAAACCTGCCAGAAATTTGGAATGAATTTGTAAATGCTGGCGATGTAGACTCTATCTGCTCGCTATACGCTGAGGATGCCCGGTTGCTCGCAACTTTCGCATCCAATCCCATAGATGAGCATTCCGGTGTACGTGGATATTTTGAGGGATTTACTGCTCGTCCTGGTGCTGGGGTGAAATTTGATCAAAAAGGAGCATTGCGGCAGCCAGTTGCAGAACACTGTTATCTTTACACTGGTACTTACTGCTTCTTTCACGGGGAAGGAGACGACAAGCAGTCTTTCCCTGCCCGCTACACTTTTTTGGTATGTGAAAAAGATCATCCCCAAATCCTTCACCACCATTCATCGTTGATACCGAACTCCTAAAGGTAAACTATTTCCACCCTAGAAATCTCAACACCATCCCTTATTATGCTCAGTCCAAAGCAAACCTTAGACACCTACTATTTGGAAGCCCGTCGGGATCTTCTCGAAGTTGCTGCCTTGCTGGATCGATACGATCAGGCCGTCTCCAGAGATGGTCAAAAAGCAGAGGATGAAAGCAAACTTGAGGTCCTGAGGGATGCGATGAGTCTTCTAGCAAAGACTGATCATACCAAGGCAAATCGTACTGAGCAATTACTTGAGCATTTCTCCAAGATTAACTAAGTCAGCCTTTCCTTATGCAAATCATACAGCCCCATTATCACGCAATTGCTCGGACTGCTCAGGATTATGAGCGCATGTCTATGTCCGGAGTGGTCGCAGTTTGCGAACCAGCCTTTTGGGCAGGTTTTGATCGAAGGCACCCAGAAACATTTATCGATTACTTTGCTCAAATTTCTGAGTTTGAGCCTACCCGTGCTGCAGAATTTGGCATTCGTCATTTTTGTTGGGTAGCGGTTAATCCTAAAGAAGCTGAAAATGTTGAACTGACGAATGAAGTACTCAGTCAAATGCCAGAATTTCTCGATAAAGCAAATTGTCTGGGAGTAGGGGAGACAGGATTGCACAAATCCACCCCCAATGAGATTGCCGGGCTAGAGGCACATGTTGAGCTAGCGATTAAGCATGATCAACTTGTTCTGATTCATACCCCTCATCTTTCAGACAAAGCTCATGGCACGAAAACCGTGCTTGAGGTTCTTGCCGGTATGAATGTTAACCCTGACAAGATTTGGATCGATCATGTAGAAGAACAAACTATCGAATGGGTATTGGATGCTGGCTACTGGGCCGGAATGACGCTTTATCCGGTGACCAAGTGCAGTCCTCGCAGAGCCGTCGATATTTTAGAAAAATATTCCAATGAACGTCTCTTGGTTAACTCTTCTGCGGACTGGGGGCCAAGTGATCCTTTTACCTTGCAGGAGTGCATAGTAGATTTCCGCAAGCGCGGACACAGTTTGCAGGAAGCAGTGGAAATCTTTCATAACAATCCATGCCGTTTTCTTGGTCAAAATCCAAAGTGGGATATTAAACCGATCCAAATTTCAGAAGCATAATTTTAGCATACCCATGCCTCTGCGATTGTATGATACCATGACCCGCGAAGTGCGGGATGTTTTTGCAATGGATGGACAGTCTGTTCGTTTTTACTGCTGCGGTCCTACGGTTTATGGTCCAGCCCATGTCGGGAATTTCAGGACTTTTGTTTTGCAGGATCTATTTCGCCGGACTTTGGAGACGAGTGGAGTTAAGACCTATCATGCCCGCAATCTTACGGATGTGGACGACAAAACGATTCGTGAATCCCAGGCGGAGGGAATAAGCCTGAAAGAATTTACTGAGCGGTGGACCAAGCGGTTTGTGCAGGATTGTGATGAACTAAATTTGCTGAGACCCCACATTCAGCCTTCTGCGGTCGGTCATGTGCCTGAACAAATTGCTTTAATTGAACGCTTAATTGAGGGAGGTAAGGCCTATCAGGCACCAGATAAATCCGTTTACTTCAAGGTGGATGCTTTTGAGAGCTATGGATCCTTATCCAGGTTGGCAGATCGTCAGATTACCACTTCCAGTGCGGATAGGGAAAGTTCGGATGAGTACGATCGTGATTCAGCGGCAGATTTCGCTCTTTGGAAAGCGAGACGGTCAGAAGACGGGGAAAATTACTGGGAGTCTCCCTGGGGCCAGGGTAGACCAGGTTGGCATATTGAATGTAGTGCAATTTGTTTAAAGCATCTTGGGGAGAGTTTTGATCTGCATTCCGGAGGAGTCGATTTGGTTTTTCCTCATCATGAGAACGAGATTGCCCAAGTCGAAGCGGTGACATGTAAAACTTTTGCGAGGCATTGGTTCCATATTGCCCACCTCATGGTGGAGGGAACCAAAATGAGTAAATCCTTGGGCAATCTTTACACACTGGATGATATTCGAGAGCGGGGGCACACCGCTGAGGAGGTTAGGTATGTGCTTTTATCCGGGAGTTATCGTCAGCCTCTCAACTTTACCTTCGATTCACTCAGTGCTGCTCGTAAAGCGTTGAAGAAAATTTCTGATTTTGCCTCACGTATACAATTTCAAGATCAGGTAAATAATGGTAAACTGAGTACGAATTTTGGACTCTTTCAACCGGTGCAGGATGCCATTTTGAATGATCTAAATTCAGCGGATGCTCTCGGTAAATTATTTGGATTAATCCGCGAACTTTCTGATGCTTGGGAAAATGGTGAGTTCCAGCAAAACGACCAAGCGAAAGAATCTCTGCATGCCGGATTTCGTGCAGTTTTAGATATGTTTGGGTTTAGCTTGAAACAAAAAGTTCAGGATGAAGCCCCCGGGGAAGTAGTCGCTTGGGCAAAGGAAAGGTGGCAGGCAAAACAGTCCAAGGACTGGGCAGCAGCCGATCTTTTCCGCGATAAAATCCAACAGGCTGGATGGACCGTTAAAGATGCCAAAGACTCGTACGATCTGACCAAATCATAATCTTCCGTTGCAAATTTGCAAAAGCGAGTTTTCGAAAAAGTGAACTAATTTTTTTCTTATAATATGATGAAGGATTTCGAAATAAGCACGGTCGGAAGTCGTTTCTCCAAGTGGGGCGAAGGACCCATCTATTGGAAGGATCATTTGCTCTATGTTGACATCGAGGGTCATTCTTTAATCCGGCTTAACCTTGAAACTCAGATTGAAGAAGTATGGGAAATGGAAGAGCGAATTGGTACCGTAGTTCCTACACTTACTGGAGATTTTATCTGTGCCGGTGATTCGGGTATTTATCGGCTCGATCCCCTGAGTGCTCAAAAAACGAACTTGGCTGACCCCGAAGCAAATAAAAGACCGCAAAATCGATTTAACGATGGAAAGTGTGACCCCAGTGGTCGTTTTTGGGCTGGTACCATAAGTACTGTAAAAAAAGAGGGAGATGCGAACCTCTACCAACTTGATGTATCAGGCGAACTGACATTGGAGGTTAGCGGTGTGACCAATTCTAACGGTATCTGCTGGAATGCTTCCAAAACCAAAATGTACCACATTGATACCCCTACCCAAAAAGTTGTCGCCTATGATTATGATGACCCATCTGGAAAATTGGGGACTTCCAATGTAGCGGTTAATTTTCAAGACTTAAATATAGAAGGTTCTCCAGACGGAATGACCATCGATGAAAAAGGCATGCTCTGGGTGGCTCTGTGCCATGGTGGTGCCGTGGTTCAAGTAAACCCAGAGACTGGAGAACTTTTACAGAAAGTTGAGCTGCCCTGTGTGGAAACGACTGCCTGTACATTCGGTGGCAGCAATTTAGATAGATTGTTCGTTACCACAGGTATCCACAAAACTCTTCATGAAAAAGACGCAGGTAAAGTTTTTGTGATTGATGGTCTTGGAGTTTCTGGAGTCCCCGCTTTCCCATACCTCGGTTAATTAAAGTCATAAATCGATACGGGTAGGGCACAGATTGATATATCAAATAGGTTTGATATAACAAATCCTCCAATTTAGACCTTTTGGTATATGAGTTTTTCCTTATCCAATCGAGTTGCCCTGATTACTGGAAGTACCCGTGGGCTTGGACTTGGTATTGCTGAAAGCATTGCCAATGCTGGGGCAAAAGTTGCCCTGAATTACTTCGGCAATCGTGAGGTTGCCGAGCAGGCAAGAGAGTCTTTACTGAGCCGTGGAGTACAGGTGATGCTGGTCCGGGCGGATGTCACGGATAAGGAACAGGTGAGTGCAATGGTTGAGGCGGTGGAAGAAAAATTTGGCTCTCTGGATATACTCGTTCCCAATGCCACCGGACCTCAGCCGCAAAAACCAATTGAAGACTATGATGCAGATTTTTACCGGGAAATGTACGAGTTTTTTGTCCTCAGCCCTTTCCTTCTAGCCCAGGCTACACTTCCCGGCATGAAAAAGCGTGGCTGGGGAAGAATTGTTAATATAACCAGCGAAGTGTATCATGGCTCCGTACCCCAATTTACTGCTTATGTGGCTGCTAAGGGTGGCCAGATTGGCTGGAGCCGTAGTCTTGCTGTGGAACTCGCTTCTTCTGGCATCACAGTCAATACCGTTGCCCCTGGGTGGATTCCCACTGACCGGCATGTCAATGATCCTCAAGAGGATAAGGATGCTTACCTGAAAACTATTCCGATGGGGCGTTGGGGAACTCCCAGAGATGTTGGGGATGCGGTTCGGTACTTTGCATCGGAAGAATCCTCTTTTATCACCGGTCAGACACTTTGTGTAAATGGTGGACGGACTCCTTGGTAACCCTTGACCGTTTCTTAATCAGCCCTCTTTATAAATAAATTATGAAAATTAAGTATGCCCTAATCTCTTTTTGCTTCTCTTTTGCTCTATTAGTTTTGGGAGGCTGTGGTGGAGATGAATACTCATCCAGATCTGATGCACCATCCTTTGCTTATGTAACCAATGGAATTGATCCCTTCTGGGATTTATGTGCAGCTGGTGTCCGTATAGCTGAAAAAGAACTCGGGGTTAATTGTGAAGTGTTGATGCCTCCCAAAGGAGTGGTGGATCAAAAGAGAATGATGGAGGCGATGTTGGCTAAGGGGATTGATGGAGTGGCAGTAAGCCCAATTGATGCCGATAACCAGACCCCTTTTCTCAATGAAGTGGGAAAGAATACTATTTTAATTACCCAAGACGCAGATGCACCGAAAAGTGACCGATTGGTTTACATCGGAACCAATAACTACAAAGCAGGGCGTGCCCTTGGAAAGTTGGTGAAATCTGCGATTCCTGAAGGCGGAGAAGTAATGATTTTTGTGGGTCGGCTTGAACAACTTAATGCACGTCAGCGCCGTCAGGGCGTTATTGATGAATTGCTCGGTCGTCCCATGCAGGAATTGGATCAGGTGAAATTTGATTCCGTGGATTCAGTGAACTTATCCGCAGAAGGATCGAAGTATATTGTGGTTGATACCCGCACGGATAATTTCGACAAGGCCAAGGCAAAAAGTAACGCCGAAGACTCGATGACAAAATACAAAAACCTAAAATGCATGGTTGGATTGTTTGCCTACAACCCACCCGCTTGTATCGACGCGATCAAAGAGGCGAATAAACTGGGTCAGATAAAGGTATGTGGATTCGATGAACAGGATGCTCTATTGCAAGCGATTGTGGATGGACATGCTCATGGCACTATTAGTCAGCAACCATGGGAATATGGATATGAGTCGATCAAAATGCTAAAATCGATTTACGAAGGCAAGCAGCCAGAAAGCAAATATTTCGAACTTCCGTTTTTGGTGGTTGACCAAAACAATGTTAAAGAGTTTTGGGAAAAAAAGAAGGAGATGGCCGAACTCGGAAAAAAGGGTTGATAGATGGAGGCAGGTTCCTCCCCATTTTTGGAAGTCAACGGACTTAGAAAAAGTTTCCCTGGAGTTTTGGCCCTCAAAGGAGTCTCACTTTTCTTAGCCGAGGGTGAAGTACTTGCTCTGATTGGTGAAAATGGTGCAGGTAAAAGCACTTTGATGAAAATTCTTGCGGGCGTACAGTCTGCGGATGAAGGAAGTTTTCAAGTTAAAGGAGAAGCGGTATCTTTTCGTTCAGTAAATGATGCGATGACGAAGGGCATTGCCCTGATTCACCAGGAACTGAATCTTTGTGGCAACTTGGATCTTGCATCGAATGTGTTTCTTGGAAGGGAGCCCGTGAGAGGTGGTTTGATTGATGAATCAACCATGCGGAAAGAAGCCAGAAAGTATTTGGATTTGGTTGGGCTTGATTTGCCAGTGGAAACCATAGCGGGTTCTCTCCCTATTGGTAAGCAACAGCTCGTTGAAATTGCCAAGGCTCTTTCTTCGGATGCCCGCGTACTGATAATGGATGAACCCACCAGTAGCTTGTCTCAAAAGGAAACCGAGACTTTATTCGGTGTGGTCAAAGATCTTCGCGAGAAAGGAATCAGTGTCATTTACATTTCTCACCGCCTGGGAGAAGTGATTGAGCTCGCTGACCGGGTAACTGTTTTTCGGGATGGTGAAAATGCGGGGGATCTAAGTGGTGATGAGATTAATCACAACAATATGGTCAAGCTTATGGTTGGCCGTGAACTGAGTGAGTTTTATGACCGCGAGGTTCACCAACCAGGTTCAACCGTGTTAAAAGTCGAGCAAGTTTGCACTCCTGCTTTTCCTTCATCTCCTCTCTCACTAGAGGTGAAATCTGGGGAAATTGTGGGAATTGCAGGCCTGGTTGGGGCTGGACGAACTGAACTCTTGCAGACGATCTTTGGGGTTACTCCAGCACTTTCCGGAAAACTGGAAATCAATGGCAAAGTGTTGACTATGGCCAATCCAATAACTGCGATCGGTGCAGGCATTGCCCTGGCACCCGAGGATCGAAAACAACATGGACTTGTTTTATCGATGACAGTCCGGGAAAACAGTAGTCTGCCAAGTCTTAAAAGGGACTCCTCTAGGGGATGGTTAAATGAGGAAGCTGAAGCAAAGGTTACCGATACGGCGGTTGAATCCATGAAAATTAAAACTCCCCATAATGAACAAGTTGCCCGGTTTCTATCTGGGGGGAATCAGCAAAAAATTGTTCTGGGTAAATGGCTGGCTATGAAACCTAAACTTCTGATGTTGGATGAGCCAACCCGGGGGATTGATATCGGAGCAAAGAGGGAGATTTATAAACTCATGGAAAAACTGGCAGGAGAGGGGATAGCCATCCTATTTGTCTCCAGTGAAATGGAAGAGGTATTGGGAATGTCTGACCGTACTTATGTTATGCACGAAGGTAAAATTACTGGGGAGTTAAGCAGGGATCAACTTAGTGAAGAAGCAATTATGAACTTAGCCACAGGTAATCTTCAAGCCGCTTAAAACCTGATTGATAGTATGAAAAAAAATATTCTTGGTATCTTCCTCTTGCTGGTCGCGATATTTGTGATCACCGCGATGATCAACCCCAAGTTCCTTAATGCTTACAATATGCAAAACCTGGTTAAGTGGTCCAGTTTGTATGCGGTAATGAGCCTAGGAGTCGCGTTTGTGATTATTACCGGTGGTATTGATCTTTCGATTGGATCAGTGGTTGGACTCGTTGCAGTTGTTTTATCTATCTGCCTGAAGCTTGAAGGGATGGACCCCTGGAGTGCAATCTTGCTAACGCTTGTGCTTTCCTTAGCTATTGGTTTTTTGCATGGCATTTTAATCACCAAAGCAAAGGTCCAACCTTTTGTGGTTACCCTGTGTGGTCTTTTGGTATACCGGAGTTTGGGTCGATGGTTAACAGATAATCAGTCAATTGGTCCAATCCCCCTGGAAGATGATCCTGGCTATGCGAACATTGAGCAAATTCAGGGGCTAGATTTTTTATTTAGCGGGAAGATTGCTCTGGGTTCCTTCAACCTTCCTACTCCAGCTTTGTTTCTGCTGGTTCTCAGCGTAGGGGCTGCTGTTTTCCTTCGGCGGACGATCTGGGGAAGATATTTATTCGCTCTTGGCAACAATGAGGAGGGCACCCGTTACAGCGGAATTAATACAGACCGGATGAAAATTATAGCCTATGTACTGTGTTCCTTTTTCGCGGGAATTGCTGGTATTCTTTTTGCCTTTGAGCTCGATTCCGTACAGCCCGCACAGACTGGAGAGTTTTATGAACTTTATGCAATTGCGGCAGCGGTTTTGGGAGGTTGTAGTTTGCGAGGTGGAGAAGGCACCGTTTTGGGTGTGGTGATCGCAGCTGCAGTTATACGATTGATTTATAATTCCATCAATATGGTCGGTATTTCCACCCATTTGGAATTTGGAATTCTTGGGTTGGTCATTCTACTCGGCGTTATTGGAGATGAATTTCTTAAGAAAGCGGTCACCCGAAAACAAGCGGCCCTTAAAACTTAATTTTTGCGATCTGAGTGTCCGAGGTTCTTTTCTGGGCAAATCAGATCCCTTATTCTTTGCTTTATTTCTTTGGGCTGAGGAAATCCCTCATCCTTTTTACGGCACCAAATCAAATGATCATCAGTCCATATTTGAAAAACTCCTGCCTGTTCGCACTCGGGTTTGAGAGTCACCGAATCAAGTTCATTTGAAAAAGTGGTGAGAATTTCCTGAGCCAACCATGTGGCTCTTAACATCCATCCACAGGCAGGACAGTAGAGAATATGAACTTTAGGTAAGCCGGATCTATCAATGGATGAGTTCATTCTTCAAGAGATATTTATATTTTTCACCAAGACGGCAAGAAGCGTTTGATTTTTTACCTGTGTATTCACGTTGCCATCAATGTTGAGGGGAGTTTGATATAGATTATGAATTTTATTGGAATTGATGTTGGGACATCCTCGATTAAAGCACTTTTGGTGGATGAAAACGGAAAAGTTTTGGCAAGCAGCAATCCGGAGTATCCTTTTCAGACCCCAGCCCCTTTGCAGGCTGAAACAGATCCTGAGGTTTGGTGGGATGCCACCTGCAGGGCGATACGCGAGTTGTTAACCAATACCTCGGCAGAATCGGTTGCTGGTATTGGGCTGACCGGGCAGATGCACGGTCTAGTTGTTCTGGATCAAAAGGGAGATCCACTGCGTCCATGTATCATGTGGAATGACCAGCGTTCATTCAAGGAATGCGAGGAGATGACTGAAATAATTGGAGAATCTGAAGTTTTACGTATTACTGGAAATCCGATTCTTGCTGGTTTTACCGCTCCAAAATTAAGGTGGGTTGAAAAGAATGAGCCAGAGATATTTGCAAAAATTTCAAAAGTATTACTCCCAAAAGATTTTATCCGCTATCGACTGACTGGTGAATTTTTTTCAGAAATGTCTGATGCATCGGGGACCTCGATGCTCAATGTAGGTGAAAGAAAATGGTCGGATGAAATTCTCTCAATTATGGGATGGTCCCAACAATGGCTGCCGGAACTTACAGAATCAACCGTTGCTTCCGCGAAAATTTCTGCGGAAGCAAGTGCTCTAACAGGTTTGCCTGCTGGTACACCTGTTATTGCTGGTGGGGGAGATCAGGCTGCACAGGCAGTAGGTTGTGGAATTGTTAAGGAGGGTATGGTTTCTGCAACGCTTGGGACAAGTGGGGTGGTTTTTGCTCAGAGCGATGAATATAGAATTGAGCCACAAGGAAAATTACATGCTTTTTGTCATGCAGTGCCAGGCAAGTGGCATTTAATGGGGGTAATGTTGTCTGCTGCTGGATCTTTTCAATGGTATAAAAGCCAACTAGGTAAGGAAGAGCATGCCAAAGAACTAAATGGCCAGGGAAATGCATACGATTTATTAACAGAAGACGCTTCTAAAGTTGAACCTGGTTGCGAGGGTTTGGTTTTTCTTCCCTATCTTTCCGGAGAACGTACTCCCTATCCAGATCCACATGCCAGGGGGTCCTTTGTAGGATTGACCTTAAGGCACAGTAAACCTCACCTGACCAGGGCAGTATTGGAGGGGGTAAGCTACGGTCTCAAGGATTCTTTATCTCTTATGCAGGGACTCGGTGTTAATCCTGAAAAAGTTATCTTATCCGGAGGAGGAACAAGGTCTGGATTATGGAAACAAATGTTGGCAGATATTTTTCAGACCCGTTGCTGTCTGGTTAATGCCACTGAGGGTGCTGCGTATGGTGCTGCGCTGCTTGCAGCAGTAGGATGTAATGTGATCTCAACCGTTGAAGAGGCATCTAAATTATGGATTAGAGAAACCGAACTGGTAGAGTTGGGTCCGAATCTTGAAAAATATAAAAAGAACTACCAAATCTATTGCGATTTATACCCGGCATTAAAAGAATCTTTTCATAAATTGTCTTTGGAATGACCAATAGTCTAGCAAACTGGGCAGGCAATGATGTGTATGAGTCGGATCGTGCCTTGGGTGAATATTTGCTTTTTCATTATGGTTCTAAAGATGAGCAATTTCCTTGGGCTTCAGGACCGTTAGATGCCCTTGGTTTTCCCAGACGAAGTGTCGATGAACTGATCGACAAAAAATCATTAATTATTTCGGCACTAGACTTGGGTTGTGCGGTTGGTGGAAGCAGTTTTGTTTTATCTGCTATTGCTCAAAAAGTCTTAGGGATAGATTACTCAAAAACTTTTATAAATGCGTGTCAGACTATTCTTCAGGATGGTAAATTGATCTACCAATACCATGAAGAAGGTAAATCCTGGAAGGATGGTCAGGTGAACATTGAAAATATACCTTCTAATCTAACATTTGAAATTGGAGATGCATGCAATTTACGAGAAGATTTAGGAAAATTCGATTTAGTACATGCGGCTAATTTACTTTGCCGGTTACCAGACCCATTGAAATTTCTCAAACGATTACCTGACCTCGTTATTCCCGGAGGTCAATTAATCTTAACTACTCCCTTTACCTGGCTGGAGGAATTCACTCCTAAAGAAAAATGGCTAGATGGAGGGGGGTCTGCTATTTTATTGAAGGAATTTCTTTGTCAGGGATTTGATTTAGAATTGGAAAAAGATCTTCCCTTTCTTATTCGTGAGCACCGAAGAAAATTTCAATATAGCATGGCATTGGGAATGAGATGGAGAAGAAAAAAGGATGCAATTAGCTGAATTTCTTGACTCGATTGAAGTAGAATCAGAACCCAACGCTGAAATAAGTGCTGAATTGCAAGCTCTGTGGTGGTCGAAAAAGGGGAATTGGGTAAAAGCACATGAACTTGCCCAAGATGCAGGAAGTCAAGAAGGAGATTGGGTGCATGCTTATTTACATCGTCAAGAAGGTGATCTTGGCAATGCATCTTACTGGTATTCTCGTGCCGGGCGATCCATGCCTTCGGAAGAACTTGGAGAAGAGTGGCATACTATGGTTTTAGAATTGATAAGAAAATGAGGGAAGATTCTGACTCGCTTAGGAGAGATTCGCCCATTCAAGATGAAATAATCTGGGATTGGTTAACGCCCGTTTGTCTAGGCATTTTAAGCATCATGAGTATTGTTTTTATCCATTCTGCTCAGGCTTATGGGGGAGGGAACTACTGGAAGATGCAAATAATATGGTGCATCATAGGCTTCTCACTTTATATTGTGGTGTCTGTAATTAATTATCAAATATGGATGAGATATGCCCATTATATCTATTTTCTAGTGGTCATTGGTCTACTTTTAGTTTTCGGCGGACCAATGATATACGGAGCCAGAAGGTGGATTGATTTTGGTTTTTTTAAAGTTCAACCATCCGAGATCGCAAAATGGTCTACTCTTATCTTTGGAGCTAGTTTACTTGCCCGTTCAAAGGTGGGAGATATGAAGGATTCTTTGAAGGGCATTTTGAAAGTTGCAGCCTGTTTTGCTTTGCCAATGTTCTTGATTTTTTTACAACCAGATTTAGGCTCAACACTGGTATTTCCACCCATCGCATTTTCACTTTTATACGTAGCTCGCATGCCAACTAAATTTTTTGTTTCTACGTTTGTCGTATTCGTAGTGTTGCTTGGCTTGATGAGCTTCGATTTATTTCATTATTATCAATATAAACTAGAGAATCCAAAACCCTCGGATGCCGTGGTGGCTTACGAGGAAACCTCACTCCTTCCTCTCAAGGATTATCAACGCAAACGCATTCTTACCTTTGTTGCCCCCGAAGTTGAAGACCCACATGGTGTGGGTTCTAACTGGAACCGCATCCAAGCCCTTATCGCTGTAGCCACTGGTGGTTTATCCGGTAAAGGACTTGGGGAAGGAATGCAGGCTAAGCTAGGATATTTGCCTACTGCAGTCGCTCATAATGACTTCATTTTTGCTGTCATTGCCGAAGAAGCAGGACTGCTTGGTGGTGGTCTTGCAATTGGCATGTTATGCCTTGTTGTATTTGGCTGTCTCCGAGTTGCTGCAAAAGCATCAGACCGGTTTGGCTCTATGCTCGCTGTTGGTGTTTCCGTGCTTTTGATGACACATATTTTCATCAATATCGGAATGACTATTGGAATCACGCCCATAACTGGTCTCCCTCTCCCTTTTCTTAGCTATGGGGGTTCCTTTATGGTCGTTTGCTTCTTGATGCTTGGGATGGTTCAAAGCGTTTTTCGTTTTCGAAATTCTGTGCTGTGAAAAAAAATTGCACAGAAATCTGCATTGATTGGATGAGTCTTGGGTTTTCCAACAACTCCTGTCATGGCCAGAAGAAATAGGCGTAAAGCATCATCTAAAAAATATTCTAATAAAGCGAAAGAAGAAGGGCAGGGTAATAATTTACCCGAAAATGATTTAAGCTCTCCACCTTTGGAAAAAGCTCCCATCCTCATTGACAAAAAAGAATTGAGGGAAGCTGCTCTAGAACGGGCTAAAAACCGCCCGATACGTGAGCGTATTATGGCCTTCTTCCGCCGTGAGAAAAACCAAGATTATAAAGAAATCATCATCAATACGGAAGCATTAGAACGCCGTGTTGCAATGATGGAGAATGGCATCTTAAAAGCGTTTGATATTGAGCGGTTGGACAAAGATCGAATGGTTGGTGCTATTTTTAAAGGAAAGGTTCAGAATTTAGAGGCTGGTCTCAAAGCAGCTTTTGTCGATATTGGTCAGGAGAAAAATGCTTTCTTGCACTATTGGGATATGTTACCAGGTGCGAACAATGATCCGTCTGTAGAAATTGTCCGAGAAAACAAAAAAAGATCCAGTGGTAAAAATGAAGCAAAATCGGTTGCAGATATACCCCGGGTTTTTCCAATTGGATCTGAAATTGTTATTCAAATAACCAAAGCTCAGATAGGAAGTAAAGGACCGAGGACAACAACGAATCTGTCTTTGCCTGGAAGATTCTTGGTACTAATGCCCTATGCTGGACAGTGTGGGATTTCTAGGAAAATTGAGGATCGAACCGAGAGAAAGCGTCTAAAACGAATCATTGGCAATTTGTCTTTACGCGAGGGAATGGGGGTAATTATCAGGACTGTTGGTCAAAATAAGCCCGAACGTTTTTTTGTCAGGGATTTGCATATTTTGATGCAACAATGGGATCAGATTGAGGCAAAAATAAAAAATGAAAAAGATCCTTGTTTATTATACGAGGAACCGGACCTGGTCGGATTAACTGCTCGCGATTTTCTTACAGATGATGTTGACCGTGTACAGATTGATAACCGCGAAGACTATACCCGATTAATTGATACAATTCAGAGAATTTCCCCAAAATCTAAGGCAAAAGTTGCTTTGTTTGAGGAGGAAATACCAATTTTTCAACGGTTCAATGTTGAACGCCAGATTGAGCAAACTTTTATGAGGCGGGTCAAGCTGCCATCTGGTGGCGAAATTGTTATGGAAGAGACCGAGGCATTGGTATCGATTGATATCAATACTGGAGGTCACAAGGGGAACCGTAAAGACGGTAAGAACTTCATCTTACAAGCAAACTTGGAAGCAGCTGTGGAGGTTGCTCGTCAAATGCGACTTCGTAACCTTGGTGGTTTGGTGATTGTTGATTTCATTGATATGAAGAACCGCGGTGACCAGCGCAAAGTCTTTCAGAAAATGAAATCAGCAATGTCTGATGACAAGGCTAAGCACAATATCTTACCAATTTCTGAGCTTGGAATCATGCAAATTACCCGACAAAGGCACGATGAAAGTAATGCGAGTGGAGTGTACGAATCCTGCCCATATTGCAAAGGAAGAGGAATTGTTAAATCTCCCCGTTCAGTAAGTATCGAAATTCAAAGATTGGTTTCCAGTGCAGTCAGGCGGAAGAGAATTGAAAGTCAATCATCGATAAACCTAAAAGTATTTCTGCACCCCGCTGTATTGCGCCGCTTAAGGGGACCTGATGCATCCCTCCTTTTAAAACTCCAAAAGAATTACGATCTGCAAATCAGTTTTGAGGCATCAGAGAGTTATCATATGGAAAATTACAAGGTTCTGGACGAGTCTACTGATAAGGAAATCCGTTAATCTTTGTAGATTTTTATGCGAATCCTTGCTGCATTCGATAAATTCAAGGATTCTTTCTCAGCCGAGTTGGCTTGCTTCTTGGTTGAAAAAGTTGCTGAAGAAACTTCTCCTGATATTGAGGTTGTTTCTTGCCCCCTTACTGATGGAGGAGAAGGATTTGTTGATATTTTAACGAAGAAACAAGATGGAGAACGAGTAAGAATAGAAGCTAGAGATTCCTTTGGAAAAATTAAAGATGTTACGGTTGGGTTTGTATCTTTGAGTCAATTGAACTCTGAGTTATGCACTTTTTTAGACCTTCCTAATTCTGGCAGGCTTGCCATCATTGAAATGGCTTCTGTTTGTGGGTTAAGTGATATTATTCCAAGTGAGAGAGATCCCTGGAAAACAACAACTTTAGGAGTAGGAGATCTCTTACTTTTTGCCAAAAAGAAAAAAGCAGATGCTATCCTACTTGGGATTGGAGGGAGTTCCACCAACGATGCAGGAATAGGTGCTCTATGTGCACTTGGTCTTGAGATAGAGGATGTCTCCGGCCAGTTGATAGAGTATCCATGCCCAAATACATGGGATAAAATCTCAAAAATTAGTGGTCAATCTATTGAATCATTGCCACCAATCATTATCGCATGCGATGTCGAGAATCCATTGCTTGGTCGCGAAGGTGCCACTTTTCAATTCGGACCGCAAAAAGGCTTGGATAGTTCGAAAGTTGCTGATTTGGAAGAAAAAATGAATACGGTGGTTAATCTCCTAGAAACGATCTTTCCTGATGCACCAAGATTAACAAAATATCGGGGTGCTGGAGCGGCGGGGGGAATTGGATTTGGTCTGTCTTTGGCTGGACAGGTAAAAATGGTATCTGGGTTTGATTTGGTTTCTCGTTGGCTTAGACTGGAGGAAGAAGTTAGAAAATCAGATCTGATCTTTACCGGAGAGGGTAAATTCGATGCAACTTCATGGATGGGGAAAGGACCATTTAAGGTGCTTTGCATGGCTAAGAAAGAAGAGAAAAAAGCAATTCTCTTGTGTGGTTCAATTGATCAGTCGATAAAAGAAAAATCGATCGATGAATTTTCTGACCACAAACTTTTATCCTTTGCAAACGATTCATGGAAATTAAGTAAAAATCTCAAAAATGGACCAAAATTGTTTAGCAATCTTTGTCGGACTATTTTTGAGGATTTACTTAAGGGTAGTATTTGGGAATGTCCCACGGTAAAGGAAGCAAGATTCAAAAGAATTCGTAGATTAAAGAAATTTCTTCGTCCATTACCAAGAAGATCAAATGTTCACCGTTATCCAGTTCTAAAGTGGTTTGCGGATACAGCATATAAAAAGTCCTTTCTTTGGTCATTCAAGGGTACAGCTATACAATCAGCTCTTTTTTGGGGAGTTTGGATATCCATGCTGCCTATAGTTGGTGTTCAAATGATTGTCGTTTTTTTTGTTTCATTGATTGTTCGAGCCAACTTACCTCTTATCGTGGCACTGCAATGGATATCAAACCCATTAACTATGGGGCCGATTTATTTTGCAGATTATAAAATTGGAATGACTTTGTTAAAGTTGGTTGGAATCGATTATCCTGAAAACAGACTTCTGAGCCCCCAATATGATTGGGCAGAATTCTCTTACAAAGAATTATTAAGACTCTTGGATACTTTCCCTCCTATGCTCCTGGGTGGATCAGTAATTGGAGTCTTTTTGGGAGTGCTTTCGGTCTTTCTTTACAAAATTTTGAGCAAGCTCTACAAAAAGTGAGTCTGGTAACTTTCTATGTATAAAAAAGTTTCGATAGTTCTAAATAAAATTGACCGTTGTTATCTCCCTCATTGGTGCCATTTTTTCTTATTCTTTTTTTGTATCTTTGTTTCTCAAGGTAAGATAAAATTGGGAATAGATCATTTAGAAGATCGGAAGTTTGATATTCTGAATGGTAAACGGGTAGGTCTGCTCACTCATCCTGCCGGTGTAAATTCCAGAGGAAAGAGTACCGTGCTGCTATTGCATAACGCAAAGGAAGTAAAACTTGCTGCTTTATTTGGTCCGGAACATGGAATTTACGGGGATGAAAAAGCTTCAGTGCCAGTCGAGGACAAGATTGACCACCGCACTGGACTTCCCGTGTACTCGCTTTACGGAAAATTTCGTAAACCAACCAATAAGATGTTAGCAGGCATAGACTGCCTGGTCATTGACTTACAGGATGTAGGAGTTCGGTGCTATACTTATGTCAGTTGCATGCGATATGTAATGGAGGCATGTTTTGAAGCCGGAGTTGAGGTCGTTGTATTGGATAGACCTAATCCTCTTGGGGGAATAAAAATGGCTGGTCCGATGATTGACAGAGAGTGGATTAGTTATGTCGGGGCATTCCCCATGCCCTTCGTTCACGGAATGACTATCGCTGAGTTGGCACTATGGTCTAAGCAGACTCCAGGAATCTTAAAAATTGAAGAGAAAGTCCGCAAAAGAGGTAAATTAAAATTAGTTCCCATGCTTGGATGGAATCGAAACATGACTTGGCCAACCACGGGTCTCAAATGGCTGCCAACTTCTCCTAATATACCTACTCTCGATTCAGTTGCTGGCTATCCAATGACTGGATTAGGTGCCCAAATGGGAAAGTTTAAGCATGGCATCGGTACAAAGCATCCGTTTAGGTTTTTAACTTTTGAGGGTAAGACCCCATTCGAGGTAAAAGCTGCACTAGAAGCCCTGGATTTAAAAGGTCTAACTTTTAAAATTATGGATACTCAAAGTTCAGATGGTAAAAATATTAAGGGTGTTTATGTAGTGATTAAAGACTGGTCACATTGGCATCCCACAGAACTCGCCTTTGCCATGATGGAATTATCTGCTCGTTGGCAATCACCAAGTCCATTTTCTGGTCAATCCCAATCCGAAATCAATCTATTCAATAAGCATGTCGGGTCAACGGCATGGTGGAATCATTTATCAACCAGTGGCTCATCAGTGGATTCCTCTTCATTTATGGACCAATGGGATTCTACCGTAAAAGCATTCAGAAGGCAAACCGCTCGCTACTTGCTGTACTAGCTAAGAGGAATATATTTTTAGCGGATCAATTCGTCTTGTGACAGAATTTTAAGGTGGTATGAGCGAAGAACATCTTCCGCGGTGTCCTCATCTTCCATTGCAATTGCAATAACTGGTTTTCCATTTGGTTGATGCATGAAGGAATAGACATAATGAATATTAATCTCAGCTCGTAAAAGAGCCCTTGTAAGGAGTTGTAAAGAGTCTTCCTTTTCAAGTTCTACAGCAAGCACCATTCTTTCAGTAAAACTGATTGATAAGCTTTTGAGTAATCTGGCCAAATCCTTGGGATAGTTTGGTATTAAGCGAATGACGGCACTATCCGTGGTATCAAGTACAGAGATGGCCAAAATATCTATATTCTCATCTTTAAGCAATGAGACAAAATCATTTAACCAACCAACCTTATGCTCTGCATAAATTACAAATTGTCTGATAGGTTCTTTGCCAGGGTTTCGCAAAGTAGAAAATCCATCGCTTGGTTCGATCATTAATTATAATGCTGTCGAGTTTGAAAAAAGAGTTTTGAATAAAGCGAACTTGCCTATTGCTCGGCTTCTAACATGGTAGGTGTTAATAGTAAAATGTTTCGTTCCTTCCTATACCTTTTACCTCTTTTATTTCTTAATCAAGTAATTTTTGCGAATGAGGGAGCCAAATGGATTGAGTCAGATTTATCAGCTCTTTCAGATGAAGCAGACTCAGGTGATGCTTATGCACTAGGTTTCTTGGCACTCTGTCATTTACATGGCGACAAGGGATTATCTGTCTCCCACTTAGAGGCCCGATTTTACGCTGAAAATTCTGCCAGTCGTGGTCATTGGTTAGGTAATTTTGTTTTGGGATATTTATCCCGATACAAGCCAATGGGACCTGACTCTGCATTAGTCGCCAAATATCTACTAAAATCATTCAGGGAACCAGACGGAAAATTAATAAAACAAGCTGCTATTGGTGATCCAGTTGCCTCTTATGTGATGGCAGAAATATTTCTCTCTGAAGAAATTCAAAATATTTTACAACCTGATATGCAAATGGCTGCAGGATATTATGATATTTCCTCAAGGTCTGGATATGGACCTGCTTCGATTCAGAGTGCACTCATCCGGTTGCATGATTTAACTGACTCGCTATCGGACAAATCTGCATCCGAAAAGGAGGGGATCAGACTTTTGCAAAAAGCAGTAGACCAAAAACTGCCTGCCGCTCATCATTATTTGGGAACATGCTTTTTGGAGGGTCTGGGAGTAGAAGAAGATAAATCCTTAGCAATGGTGCATTTTCAAGCATCAGCTGATCGAGGGTATGGTCCTGCCCAGGTCATCTTGGCTGACTTTTATGCGTACGGATATGCTAGTCAGCCAAATGAAAAACTTGCTCTGGAATATATTCAGCGGGCTGTTGACATTTATCAGGAAGGTGCTGAAAAAAAATTTGCCGAGTACCAGCAGTTATTCAGACCAGAAACTGAAGAAATTGATGATTTTACAGTGAGTGAAAATAAAGATGAGATGCCGGATCCTACCTCTTCACCTCAACCAAAAATAACCGTATCCCCAATCAGCGATGAATTGCCTAAGCATTCTGACAGGTCATTGAGATTGCCATCCCCATATGCTTCCTCTCAAACGAGTCCCGAAACCAAGTTGACAGAAAACAGTCTGCACACAAAGCAGACTATTCAGGTTGATAATGAATTATTCAATGAAACAAATACTGAAGAGGCTTCAATTAATCAAATTCGAGAGAATGCTAAGAAAATCTATTGGGGAAGATCATCGGGTGAATCAATGAATCAGGCATTTAATTATTTTGAAAAATGTGCAAATTTAGGTGATGCAGAATCAGCTAGGTATTTAGGTATCATGTATTTGCGAGGAAAAGGGATTGAAAAAGATGTTGGAGAAGCGATGAAATGGCTGGAGTTTGCTGCAAATAAAGGAGATGATTTGGCTCAGAAAAATCTTGTTTCTCTTCGTAAAATAATGGGAAGGTAAAGTTTTTGAGATTTACCCGAAACTATAAGTCCGATATATAATTTATTAAGTTTAGGAGAGATGGCAGAGTGGTCGAATGCGCTGGTTTGCTAAACCGGTGAGGAGCTAATCGTTCCTCCACGGGTTCGAATCCCGTTCTCTCCGCCATATTTTGAATTCTTAGAATAATGAAAAAGTTCTTTTTTTCCATTTTTCCCTTATGCTTATCTTTTCTTTTAGGATTAAACGGATGTAAAAATGCATCTTTTAAGCCTATAGCAGGCAAGATAGATATAACTCAATCTACAACTGATCCAGTCTATAAAAAATTTAATCTAGAATATTTAGTAGTTGGAAAAAATAGTTCTGAGATTGAAAAGTTAATGGGGGCAGCTGATGGCAAAACCCTAATTCAAGATTCTCAATATCTTCTCGACTATAGAAGACAGGTATTAGATGAAGCAAGTGGGCAGATTTATGATTGGAGCTTAATAACTTTTCGTTTCAACCAAGGAATCTGTTCTTCGATCGATATTCTTCTCGCAAATAAACCAATCCAGTTATCTGAATCAACCAACGAAAATTTGTAGCCAGATTAAATGTCAGTTAACCAGTAAGCAAAATCAGTCTGAGGGAAGGCGGACAATTGAAATCCCATTCGCATTAGGATTTGTTTCTATTGTTTTACCTGATTTATCCTTAACAAGTAATTTATGACCAGAGGAACATGTAATTGTAAGTGCTCCTTTATGATGAATGGAATGGGTGTCACCAGCTTTCATTTTTAACCAATTAAGCTCAGTGCCTGATTCATCCTGAATAAGAGCCCATAAATCAGACTTAGCTTCTAAGGAAAACCGGGAAGAATCAACATCGTGATTATTTCTTAGTGCTCTATTAGGGTTATTGTACTTCGGAGAACTGTATCTGGGTATATTCGAAGCATTAAAAGCACCTCTCGGTGGTAATGAAACCGGAGGGGAATAAGATGGGGTTGAAGGTATGGCACTAGGAGTTGGGTATTCGCTGTAGGGGGGAATGTAAGGGGAAGGACTGGGTTGACCTCCATAAACTTGTGCTGATTGATACCTTTCCTGAGGAACAGCAAAGCTTGGATAGGGTGGGGGTGCGTCTGGTATAGGCGTCGAGGAAGAGCTCCTGCAACCAACAAGTAGTGCAGACAAGGCAAATATTATGAGAGTGAGTGAAAAGTAGTTCACATTTTATGAATCGTTTCTATTCCTAGCATTCCCTCGACTATGAGCAATGGTAAATTTAAAAATTATTAAATAAAAGCATGGATTTTGCTTAATAAAAATTTAAGTTCCCTGTTTAGAATGTATCCTATGCAACTAGGTTTTACTAAAAGAGCTAAAAATGTAATTTAAATATTGCTTTGTGTAATTCTATGTAGTGTACTAAATGAGAGCAAAATTGCTCACTTATACTCTCTCGGTTTGGGCAATACCGGGGGAGTTTTTATTTATATGGCCTTGTAAGATAAAAATTGTTGATGGGTTCAGTTGTTTACTGATAGTTCCTTGGCATGCATAATCAAAAGTTTATCATAAAATATTCAGTTGCGTTATTTCTGCTCTCTTTTTCATGTTTGGAGCTTTGCGGCCAAAGCAAAATAATAAAGCAACCGCCTGCTTTACCACTCAACATTCCTCCCCCGCCGAGCTTCTCTGGGAGTTCCACAAAAATTGGAAAATTTCATATTATAAGCACTGAGTATTACTCACAAGATACCAAGCCATTTCTTTATAAACGAGTGATCAAACTAGACACGTCAACGGGGGAAGCATGGGTTTTAAATTCGGTTACATCTTCCAAGGGCGAAACCAGAAGTTGGGTTCCTTTGGTGAATACACCGTAGACAAGTATATTATACCTTTGTTGTTTCTAGATATTACTAGACTTTGCCTAAGTTAGGTTTACTAGGAATTTTCTTTTCTCTCAAATCTTGCCTCAAGACCGGCAATTCGACTGGTTAGTTTTTTATTTTTGAGTGAAAAGTATCCAACAAGAATTAAGATACCAATTATAACGACCATAATCTGGCCAATCGGAAAGTCTGCCCATTTTTGATGCCATGCCAGGTAGAAGGAACTGGTTCCTAAGAAAATAAATGATAGGCATGCACCAATATTAATAAACCAACCACTTAGACCTTTAGGACATTCTCTACCTAAGATTTCTCGGCTATTAAGCATGAGTAAAAAAGATAGAAGGGCGTAAGGTAGAATGGCCAAACTGAGAAAATATGTAGGGTCAGCAACCCAATTGTTTTGATCGGATAGTACAAATGGACCAACCGAGGCTAATGCTAGAATTAGTGAGCCTGTCTGAAAAGGAGCACCTCGGTGAGGTTTATTTAAAACTTCACAAACCAGGTGCCCGTTAAGAATCATGAGTATAAGTATGGTAGAAAACGAAATCAGTAAAACTGCAATTCCAAGAAGATATTTGATAGTTGGATTATCTTTGGATAGGGACTCAACCCATTGATTCACAGAGAATGGTAAGAGAAAATGTGATAAAGTATGATCAGTGGTAGATAGGTTTCTGATCAAATTTTCCTGTTGAAATGGTGCCAGGGAGGAAAATTTTTCATCGCCAATTTCGTATATCACACGATCGGATAAAATATTGGTCTTTAGATCTGATGAAAATTCTTCAACTTGCATTTCTAGAGCATCATCAGGTATGGAAATGTGGTTGATTTGTCCCTGAAAACCAAGAGTCGCAAGAATGGTTAAGCAGGATGAGCAAAGAAGAAAAGGGATGAAGAGACCCCAAAAAAGATTGAATTTAGCAAATCCGTTGTGCCTTCTTTTCCATCCGCGACCCAAGAGCATTAGAGGAAGTGCAAAAAGTAAATTTATTCCAAGGGTTGATGAGAATGTGATTAATGAAAGTTCTTTTTGTTTTTCAAGTAATTTGACCTCCCAAAAAGACCGGAACTCACCCACTTTACTTAAAAGTGGTTCAATAGAAGTAGATACCTCATTAAAATGACTTAAATTCGGTATAAATCCAGCGGCAATGTTTTTTACTGAATAGTCCGATTCAATAAAGGACATTACTGTAGCAGTTATAAGCGTGCCGAGTAATGTCCATAAAATGAAGCGGAATATCCATTGGATTAGCTTGGATCTAAATCCTGATTTTTCATACCAAAAGGAAAGAAAAATGGAGAAAGATAAGATTACCACAGCAACACCTATTTTTCCTATTTTATTATCAAGAAATGGCAGAAGTACAGAACCAGTGATATCTGCACCAAATCTGAATTGAGGCATGCACCAAGCGAAGTTGGTGATCATTGCGGAACCAGCAAGCCACCAACCAAGGCTTGGATTCCATTCGTTACGGAGAAGGGAAAACAAACTTTGTTGGGAATTAAGGGTAATATGGCTAACCGACCAAAGTGAAAACATTCCCAATAACATGGCCCAAGCTTGAATCCATAAACCATTGGTTCCCAGTATTTGACCAATTCCAATCGATCCTACCAAGGAACCCGCACTTAACGCAGCAAGAGCAATCCAAATTCCTGGACCACTAATTTTGGTGTAGGTAAAAAATTTTGAGATCCCGCCAACTGAACTGGCTTTTTCCAAAATTTTAGCTTCTTGCAAAGACTCTGACACGGAAGAATTTAAATTCGAGAAGGTTTACAATTGAATGAAACCACGGAAGGTCAGCATTATTTCACTTCCATGGTTCCACGCATCATCGCGAAGTGCCCTGGGAATGTGCAGACATATTGATAATCACCCTTAGCTTTAGGTACTTCGAATGTGATCGTTTCTGACTCGCCCGGTCCAAGAAGTTTGGTATGGGCAATCACTTCCCCAAGAAGTGATTTTGGAAGAGGGTTCGTTGCACTACCTCCGGATGCCAGCACCTTTTGACCAAAGGCCAGTGCATCAATGTCTTTTTTTAAAAGAACCAAGTTATGCCCCATCGCTATTTTGGGCATTGAGCCAATATTCTTCAGCGTGATTGTGATAAATTCTCCAGGGGTGGCTTGGAACTCCTTAATATCAAACTGCATCGCATCGTTTCCAGAGATAACAATTTCCCTGAATTTACCCTCTTCCGCTTTTAAGAAAATAATAGAACAGAACATTGTTAGGGGAAGGAGATGTATAAGTCTCATGGCGTTAATCGTTTATGCTGGTGATGAATCTAAAGGAGGAATACAAAAATTATTGCCTAAACTTTGGTCATGGGGGCGTATCTGTAATAAACCTCAAGCATGAGAATAGTCATAGTTGTCCGATATAAGTCTGTGTCGCCATGAAAGTGGTAACCATGGGGCCAATGTCCATCAGGTGCCTGAGCCTTTACTACCACTTGTTGAAAGTTTTTGTTCCATTCCCTCCAGTATTTACTGCTTCCTGCACCAGTCGACTGGAAACATGCCTGTGCGTGATAGTACCATTCGTAAACATCAACATTTTTCCAGTCCTCGTGAAGGCGTTTTTCGACAATAAAATCTAGGCCTTTTTTGGCTTCAGATGAATTAGCATTTTTCCAAATCTGTAGGCTTAAAACACCGGTGCCAGTAAGAGATCCATGACCAGAACCTCCACCATGTTTCTCGATCATATATTGAAACCTTCCAGATGCGTCTTGGCACTTCTTAACATATTCAACTGCTTTATCCATTGCCTCATCAACCGAAAGATCAGTAATTCCGGTAAGTGCAAATGCCTTTAATGCTTGTATGCACCAACCTGTGACAGACAAATCCACATGTGCACCAACGCCAAGACCAAACCCATAAGCCCATCCACCATTCGGATTCTGTCCGTCAATCACGAGTTTAGCGGCTCTTGCTGCATATTCCTTAAGTTTTGGAATTTTTGTCATGGTGTAGGCTTCGCTTAAAGCATAGGTCCTTATGGGGTGGGCATAAGCATCTTTGTTGCTTCCATCTTTTAGTCCTAAGAACTTTCCACTTTCGTCATATTTCCCTGCTTTGTCAGGAGGAGTTGAGGTTAAAAAATCAATGCCTCTTTTTACAGTTTCACCGAATTCAGGAGAGTCTTGAAGCTCGCAATGTCCAAGGAATGCAAGCAAAGCCATGCCCGTCATAGCATCTCTGTGAGCTGGAAATCCACCATATTTTTCACCTTTGTCATCTTTATCTTGTTTGCCCCATCCACCGTCAGAATCCTGCACGCTCTTGAGCCAATTCAATCCCTTAACAATCGCATCTTCGGTCATATCACGACCACCACCTGAGCGTAACCTCTCGACTCTCTTTTTGGGGTCACATCGTTGCTGCATCACTTTGGGAAGACTCATTTTAATACCTTTAAGGGCAC
>JAYODK010000075.1:0-4537 GCA_038106225.1 Opitutales bacterium
CTTGCTGGAGAATTTCTTGGTTTTGCATATCTTTGAATAAAACTTCGAATTAAAAGAAAGAAGTACTTTAGTCCTCCGCAGATGCTTGGCGAGCAATTCTTGCCCTGATTATTGACAGGAGCAAAAGAAAGCAGGGTTATTCCTGATAGATTACATCCGTGGAAGTTAGCTCTACCAGATTTTCCCCAGGTGAAACTTCCACTTCTTTGGACCAGATGGTGACCACATCGGTTTCTTCGTCTTTATCTATTCCGATCACATAGTACTTATCATCGGGAGAAAGGTTTTCCATCGACGCCTGACCATAGGGATCAGTGCGGGCACGGCCAACTTTGGCAGAAAGCAGGATAGATTTAACTCCAAGGGCAATTTCCGGATTCCGCGAGTCATTTTTTTCTGCCTTTGCCCATAATTCAGCAACCGAACGAACTTCACCGGCGACGACTGGATCCTTACTCAAATCTTTGAGTAATTCCTTAAGATCTTGAGTGGTCAAGTAAATCTCAGAAGCCTGAGCTGGTTTGAGGGTGCCGTCGCGCGATGGCTTTCGAGCCTGAAGCTTTAGAGATGTCGAACCATAAGAAGGTGCGGGTTGTTCAACTTCATATTGCTGGAGAGAGGTTGGTGGTGCAGGAATAGATTCCTCATACAGTGCATCCTGAGAGACTGACTGAGGGTGATTTAGAGCCAAACTTGCGGAATTGAACAAACTTACAGTGCTTTGATTGAAAGACTCAGATTTCAATGCCTTTTTAACCTCCGGCGACTCGTTTAATAAGCTGACAACGGGATGGTCAGAAAATTCATGCTTGAGTAGATTATCGATTATTTCTTTGGGATCAACAGGCGGTGTAAATTTCTTGCGACCTTCCTCAAGGAAAGCCTGCAACTGCTCATCCGAAGGCAAAGGATTGGAATTTCTTGGAACCAAAAGAAGAGAAGTGTCAAATAGTTGTTTTTCTCTTTCTGATAAACTGATTTCGGGAGAATCTTCTATGAATGATTGGGGTGGTGAAATGATCGAATTGGAGTGAAATTTGTAAAATGGTTTAATTCCAGGGTTTTTTGCCAGTTCATTAAGGGTATAGAATCTTGGAAGGGATGCATCCATTCTTTCAAAAAGACTAACGGATTTCGGGAAAATTAACGGTGCAGATGACTGGAATTTAGAAAGCTCAACAATCTTATCCCCTTCAAGTTGTTCAATTCGAATAGGTCGCTGGACCATAGATGAGGCAAACCAGTTATCTAAAACGGGGACAGCAAAAGCGGTCAATTTGAATACCAAAAAGACATATAAAGGGACTGTACGGAAAATGGGCATTTATTCCTTAGGGACAAATCCAATTTAGAGGACTTCTTATGATGTTGTAAAGATTTTCTTCTTGAAAGTATCTCCCAATAATAATTTTTTTAACCTTTGCACAAAATCGATCTATGTCGTCGCATATTTCGTTTAACTTACAATCAGCCTTTTGTTCACATTCTTACTTCACAAATCTACCTATGACCGAAAACAGCAGCGAAGAATTCATGATCGAAGCACGTGGTCTATCCAAATACTACGGTGACTTTATCGCAGTGGAAGACCTTAACTTTTCCATCCGTAAAGGTGAAGTCGTAGCCTTCCTCGGGCCCAACGGTGCCGGGAAAAGCACCACTATGAAAATGCTCACTGGATATCTGGCACCATCTGCCGGTGTTGCCAAGGTTTGCGGTATGGAAGTCGCAAATAACCGTTCATTAGTCGCCAACCGGATTGGTTATTTGCCCGAGAATGGTCCTCTTTATGAGGAGATGACCCCAATCACACTGCTGAATTTCTTTGGAGATGCTCGCAGTATGGATCCTTCCACCAAGCAGGATCGCATTGCTCAAGTAATTGAACAGTGTGCACTCCAGACAGTTCTCAATAAACCCATTGGTAAACTCTCGCGTGGATTCAGGCAACGGGTGGGTATGGCCAATGTATTATTGCATGAGCCAGATGTCCTGATCATGGACGAACCTACCGCCGGGCTTGATCCAAATCAGGTACTGGAAGTCCGCAAAACTATTAAAGGACTTGGTAAAACCATTTTATTATCCACCCACATTTTACAGGAAGTTCCTGAGGTGGCCGACCGTATCATTTTAATCCATAATGGCCGACTAATCTACGAAGGTACTCCCGATGAGTTGAAAGAAGAATCTTCCCTCGATGCCTGGTTCAACCAACAAACTCTAGCCGCTTAAATATATTCAGACGATTTCCTTATGAATACCCAAGCCGTTCTCGCCGTTTTTAAACGCAATCTTGCCGCCTACTTTGGCAGTCCCAGCGGATATGTATTTATCTGTGCCTTTCTCTTGGCCAGTGGACTGGCTGCTTTCTGGCCACAGGAATTTTTTGATTCCAATCTCGCAAACCTCGATCAGTTAAACCGTTTCCTCCCCCAAATCTTACTCGGCTTTATTCCCGCCATCACCATGAGTATCTGGGCAGACGAAAGACGGCAGGGAACAGACGAATTACTTTTAACACTGCCCGGGAGTGATTTTGATGTGGTTATCGGAAAATATTTAGGGGCTATGGCGATTTTCTCTGTCTCCTTGGTAATTTCCCTCTTCGCCAACTATTTTGTATTGAGTCAATTAGGCAACCCCGACTTTGGTCTTTTAGTCTCTACCTACATAGGCTACTGGTTTGTCGGCCTTAGCATGATCGCGATTGGTATGGTCGCATCCTTTCTTACCGCAAATCTTACCGTTGCTTTCGTTCTTGGGGTAGCGTTCAATTCCCCCCTCGCTCTTCTTCCTGACTCCGAATGGGCTATTGCTACAAACTTTCTCGATTTTAGCCGGGGAATTATCAGTACATCAGGGATGATTTTTTTCGCTGGATTGGCAATCGCCATGCTCTATCTGTCCTCGATATTAATTGGTCGAAGGCACTGGGTGGGGAGCCCACTTGGTAAATCAAAATATTCCCACTTTGGGATTCGGGTTGCTGCTACGGTGGTAACTGCATTTGCCCTAACGCAATATTTTCGCAATCATGATGTGGTCCGGATTGATGCGACTGCTGAACAATTGAGCAGCCTTTCCGAAGGATCAATCGATCTCTTAGGAAAATTAGAAAATCCAGTAGAGATTGATGCCTTTATATCTCCCTCAGACTCTATGCCTGAGCAATATGTGCAGACTAGAATTAACTTACTGACCGCACTACGCGAAATCGACAGGGAAACCAAGTTAGTTTCGGTAAACATCCATGTAATCACCCCGGAGGACAACGCATCTGCCACTGCAGAAAAATATGGGGTGGAAAACCAGAACGGAGTAACCCCACCCTTATTTGTAATGGAAGGCGGCCGCATGATGCCCTGGCAAAAAGATTTGTACATGGGCGTGGTCTGCAAGGGCGACAACGGCCAGCAAACCATCCCTTTCCTCTACAAAGGATTACCGGTTGAATATGAAATTGTCCGCACCATTAACGCAGTTAGTGGTTCCCAGAACAAAAAGACGCTTGGTGTATTTGCCACGGATGCACCTGTTCTTGGTACAGCTGGTATGGGAATAATGGGATTTAATCTTGGTGGGGGAACTCCTGCCTGGGAATTTTTTAATGAATTAAACAAGCAGTACGATGTTCAGGAGGTGACAGGTGGAGATATTTCACCCGAGGATTATGATGCGTTAGTCGTTGTTCAACCCAGTACATTGGATAACGAGAAAATGGACGATTTAGTGGCCGCAATCAAATCCGGTATCCCCACTGCTATTTTTGAGGACCCTCTACCGCTCATCCAGGGAAGTGTCACTGGCACTTATGAACCCCGACGCAATAATAACAGCGGACCAGAGGGTGGCAGTGCTCCAGAAAAGGGAGACTTGAATAAACTTTGGAATTTATTGCAGGTGAACTTCAACCTCGACCCAATGGAAAGATTACAAAAGATTCAGGCTGAGCTAACTATTTTAAAGCAGAATGCCACACGTAGTTTAGCTCCCGCCCGTGGCCGTTTCCCAGAAGTGGGCATATTCTTCAGCAACCTTGAGAATCTCATCAAAAAAGCATCCGAATACGAGGCCCGCTTGAAATCTAACGCTTCGCTATCCCAGAATGATTGGAATAGCCTGAAACTTACCTCATTGCGCAACGCCTTTGACAAAATGGACAGCAATCACCCAATCCGCAATTTTGTGGAACAAAAGCTCCTCTCGGATCTGGATACCAAACTGGGTGGATTGCAGGAAAGAATTCTGCGGGATCCCTACAATCCATTCCCTAAAATTCCCCGTTCCGAAAATTTTCCTGATGAATTTGTATATGTGGGAGGTTTGGCTAATTCCTTCCATACCGACCCAATCACTTCGGAACTCCAATACTGCCTTTTCACCTGCCCGGGAACCCTCTATCCAAGAGCATCAAGCAGCCTGGAATTCCAGCCATTGCTCCGTACCCGAGGAGGTGCACTTGCCGGAACCACCAGCCTAGAAACTTTCTGGACTGGAGGGGTATTTGGAACCCCACGCAGATTCAATCCAGACC
>JAYODK010000076.1:0-2526 GCA_038106225.1 Opitutales bacterium
GTTCGGTCGGACCAGTTGGGAAAGAAGTGCCAGTTCTGCCGCGATTCATCATCAATCTCATAAGCAATTTTAGCCTGACTCTCAGAGTCGTTCATGGAAATTAGCCTGCGTGCAGTTTCGGCCATTGCAGGAGCGGTCTCCTTGGCCTGGGCAATTAGCAACGGAAAGCAGATGAAGCAGGCAAAAAATACGGGAGTCCAGAAATGAGATTTGCTGGATAAAGGAAAGTCTGTCGGGATGTTACACTGCGAATTAGGAAGGAAAGATTTAAACAATTTGGTTACTTGCATGGTTTCTCCATACTTCAATATCCCCAGATTGTGCAACCAAGCACTAAAACTGTACCCTAAATAATTGAAAGCTCCTTGCTCCATTTAGAGGCTTGAAGAAAGTGGGGATGTTTTTCTTAAAGATGTTTGATATTATTAAGCATGGACATCATTTGTCCTTCAGGATTGATAATCTTTTGTTGGTTTTATGATTAAGCTTTCCCATTTGACCAACCCCCCATTTATTTTCTTTTACCACCTCATAATATTTTGACGATTTCTTCCCCAGTATCCCTCTTTCCAAAGGTAAAGATGAGCGAGAATCCCATCGCAGAGGGTATCTTGTTGTACGGATCCAATGACCCGGAAATCTTGGTGGAAAAATGCGTCAATCAATTGAGTGCTTCCTCAATTGATGCCTTTCAAAATGAGGAGTTTCTCGTGCAAAGCCGGGGAATGGCAGCTTGGTTGAAACTAAACCTCGCGAAAAAATCCGGAATTTTTGGCCGTTCGAAATTTCGATTTCCGGAGGATACCATTTGGATGATTTTGCGGGGATTTCTGCGAGACTGCCCATCGCGAAATCCATTCACTAAAGAAGGGATGGCTTGGAAGATTTTTGAAATTCTTCCAGAAGTAATGGTCGGAAATGCTGAAATATTTTCTCCCCTTGTTAGCTACCTGGCACATGACCAGGAAAATATCGACAGACGTTTCCGCTTATGCCGTCAAATATCCACTCTTTTTGACTCCTATCTGACCTATCGTCCGGAAATGATTTTGGAATGGAATGTGGGAAGACATTTGAAGAATGTGCATTTCTGGCAATCGATTCTCTGGAGGGAGTTGCGTGCCTCAATCGGGAAAAAGTCCTTGCCGGAACTGGTTGCTGAGATGCAACAAACCAAGGCTCCTCTGGCATCCCAATTTCTTCCTGCCCGGCTTTCTGTGTTTGGAATATCCACCTTGCCTCCGATTTTTCTCGATATTTTGCATACCTACAGCCGCTACCGGTTGCTCCATATTTATTCCCTGCAACCTGCCCCCGTGATGTGGGGTGATGTACAGTCGGAGAAATGGAAACAACGGGCCATCCATCGTTTGACCAGGGAAAATCAAAGTGGTCTGCGGGATGAAGACTTGGGTATTGAAAGTGGCAATCCTTTGATTGGATCGCTGGGTCGTACGGGGCGTGAGTTCTTTAATCTTCTGGTGGACCGAAATGCCAATGACATACCTTTGGACTTTCGCAATCCAAGCGGCAAATCTCTGCTGCATGCTCTACAACGCTGGACCTTTGATGTTTTTACAGAGTATCCCAAACACCGCCCCAAGTATGATCCAGATGATTCATCCATTCGCATTGTTAGCTGCCACAGTCCGATGAGGGAAGTAGAGGTCCTGCGGGACTATCTGCTGCACCGATTTGCTGAGGATTCAACCCTATGTCCGAATGACATTGTTGTGATGATGCCCAATCCAGAGGAATTTGCTCCTTATATACGGGCTGCCTTTGGGGAAAACGATCAGGATCAGTCCTATTTTTTTCCTTATTCCATCGTGGACCGCGAACCTCACCGGGCCAGTCAGTTGGTTGATTTCTTTTTTAATCTACTTGAGTTTTTTCAGGGACGGGTAAGCAACCGTGAAGTGATCGATCTTTTGGATTCCCCGCCGATGCGATCACGGTTTGAACTCAGTGATGAGGATATTGATTTATACCGGTTGTGGATTCGTCAGTGCCATATTTATTGGGGCTTTGACAGTGGGCATCGAGAATCCGTTGGATCGACCGGTACGAATGAGCATACCTGGAAGCATGCCCTTGATCGCATGGCTCTTGGGTATTGTATGCGTTCGCACGGCACTCGAACTTGGCAGGGTATATTACCGTATGAGGAAGTGGAAGGGGACAATGTATCTCTCTTTGCCAAACTTTATCATGTGGTTCAACTCTTGAGAAAATTTGAGAAATCATCCAGAAGAATGAAAAATCTGACGGACTGGAAAGAATTTCTTGTTTCAATTAGTTCTTCCTTTTTCCCGCAAAATAACGAGACTCTACTGGATCGGCAAAGAATCAATCAGGCTGTTGAGGATTTAAGCAAAGTATACGGAGCTCTAGCACCCAATTCGCAGGTTCCACTTCGGGTGATTGGGTACCATTTGAAGAATGTGGTGGAATCGGGAACTCCACAGGGCCAATTCCTGACCCGCGGGGTGACCTTCTGTGGTTTACGACCTATGCGCAGTGTCA
>JAYODK010000076.1:2626-4481 GCA_038106225.1 Opitutales bacterium
CAATTCCTGACCCGCGGGGTGACCTTCTGTGGTTTACGACCTATGCGCAGTGTCAATGCCCGCATCATATGTATGATTGGATTGAATGAAAGATCCTTTCCCCGGCAAAATCAGTCCCTGAGTTTTGATCTCTCCGGGGACCGTAGACCGGGTGACCGCTCAGTCCGCGAAGATGACCGTTATTTATTTCTCGAGTCTCTCTGGTGTGCCCGTGATCATTTGTATCTTAGTTATGTCGGACAGTCTATCCGGCAGAATGAAAAAATTCCTCCCTCGGTTGTGATCAATGAACTGCTTGATGCATTGGATAAGGTTTCTGACTTTGAAACCCCGGAAAAGGAAAAACTTCATGCCAGGGATATCTTGGTTAGACATCAATCCCTGCACCCGTTCAGTGCGGAAAATTTTTCCGGCAAAAAACGCTACCGTTCCTTTTCCAGTGATCAATGCACTGCCTCCCGGTCTCTGGTTGCCCCATCGAAAAAAGTTTTCCCCTTCGTGTCTTCTCCATTGCCCAAACTCCCGGAATTGAGCAGTGAAATTTCCCTGCTCCAATTTACCCGGTTTTTTGAAAGTCCGGCGAAATACTTTTTGATCAACCGTGTGGGCATGAATTTGTGGGAAGAGAATGCTCCTTCCCCAGAGCATGAACCTATGTCGCTTGACAGCCTGCAAAGGTATGAAATTAAAAAAAGTTTGCTTGGTATTTACCTGGACCGGGAACCGGATAGAAATTTTTATGCCCTTGAAAAAGCCAGGGGCAGCCTGCCTCCCGGAAGCCTGGGGAAGGTCTGGTTCAATGAGGTGGAGCGGGAGGTTGATCAATTTGTAAGTTTGTGGGGAGTTGCCTTGCGGGGAGATTATGATTCCCCGGTACATTTTGAGGATTCGTTTGCCGGCACCAAGGTATATGGGGAAATCGATTCGGTTCTTATGGGTCGTCAGGTGTTCTACCGTTTCGGGGCCATTCGGCCCAAGGACCGCGTGGTCGCTTGGATCAAACACTTGATTGCGTGCGTCCACGAAACCGGGCCTTTGGAGACCCGGTTTTTGGGAATGGATAAATCAAAAAAGTTTCTGTCCTTTCCACCGGTCAAGCCATCCCAGGCAAGGGAGCTGCTCTGCGGGCTAACGGAAGTTTTTCAGGCTGGAACTGTAAGGCCGGTACCGTTTTTTCCAGCATCCTCCTATGCCTATGAGAAAGAAATTATTAAATCGGGCGATCCTAATAATGAACAAGCTGGTGTGTCGGCAATGACTTTGGCCCGAAAGGAATGGGAACCCTCGGAATATTCCCATGGCGGTCCCAAGGAAGGGCAGTCTGCGGAAAATATAACTTGTTTCCGGGAAGATCCAATTGGCGATCCGGAATTTGCACGATTGGCCCACAAGGTATTTGGTCCATTGCTTGCATTCCAGCAGGAGCTCAAGGAATGGTAAAACCTCCGGCAAGATTTGATTGTGCTACCGAGCCTCTGGACAATGGGGTACGGTTACTTGAAGCAAGTGCTGGAACTGGCAAGACCTATGCCCTGGCCAGAATCTATCTTCGACTTGTCGCGGAACATGGGTTGGAAGTGTCCAAAATTCTTGTTGTTACCTTCACCCTGGCAGCCACCGAGGAATTACGTGGGCGAATCCGAGAATTATTGGTCGAAGCACTCGCATCCTTGACCGCAGAAAATGCCAAAATTGAAGATGCTACCATCCGGCAGCTCGCCCAATCGAACAAGGACAAGGATCTCTATATTCGCAGAATCCGTTTGGCCATTACCTGTTTTGATGAGGCGGTTATCCATACTATTCATGGCTTTTGCAGCCGGGTATTGGCGGAAAATTCACTGGAAACCCTGGC
>JAYODK010000077.1:0-4363 GCA_038106225.1 Opitutales bacterium
ACCTGGAGTTTGCCGGGAGAACCAAAAAGAAAGTTGTTTTTTTGGGCATGAATCCTGGACCTTTTGGGATGGCCCAGACGGGGGTTCCGTTTGGAGAGATTCCCGCAGTTCGTGACTGGATGGGGTTGCGGGGAGAAGTGAGTAAGCCAAGTCCTGAGCATACGAAGCGTCCGGTCGAGGGTTTGAATTGTAAAAAGAGTGAAGTGAGTGGGAGACGGTTATGGGGCTTGTTTGCCGAACGGTTTGAATCCGCAGAAGTTTTTTTTGAGGATCATTTTGTGGCGAATTATTGCCCACTTGTATTCATGGAGAATAGCGGGCGAAACAGGACGCCTGATAAATTGCCAGCCGAAGAAAGAAAAGAACTGGAAAAGGTATGTGATCAGCATCTTCGGGAACTCGTTGAAATTTTACAACCATCTTGGTTGGTCGGGGTAGGAGGATTCGCCAGGAAACGGGCAGAAGAAGCCTTGGCTACAATGGATATAAAAATCGCAACCATTCTTCATCCCAGTCCGGCCAGTCCTGCTGCGAATCGGGGTTGGGCGGAGGCTGCAACCAAGCAAATGCTAGAGCAAAATATTTGGTAGCAAAAGAGTTTGCCTAAAATCCCGGTGAAAATCGGATCAACTTTCCGCCATCCTATTTTCGCTCTCTTTGGATCGAATGGCCTCCTGATTGCTGAAAAGACCGAGGTAGCGATTTTCGCGGGTTACAAGGATAAGAGAAGATAAGGGGTCTTTTTTGAGAAGGTCTTCAATTTCCTGCATTGTTTGCTCAGCATGAACGAGTGTGGGAGAATGTAATTTGGGTTTGCGATCGGAAGCTAAGAACTTATCGAGTTCAGTTCTCTCGATTAATGCACTTGGTTGGTTGTCTGCGTCCAGTAAAGGGAAGAGATCATCAGGATATTGATTCAATTGTTCCCTGATTTCATCTTTATCCAGTGATTTTAGAAAGGGTGCATCAAAGTTGGCAAACGCGGAGATTCTTCGATTCCGCCAGCTTGCCTGAGCCCTGAGACTACTTGCAGTTTCCAAATGTATACCCGAATCTTTGAGGAATTGGTTGTAAAAGTTTTCCTTACACAAGGAGCGACTGATTGCCTGACTGACAAGTGCTGCCAGCATCAGTGGAGGAACCAAGGCAAAGTCGTGAGTCATTTCAAATACGATCAGAATGGAAGTAATAGGTGCCCTGACTACGGCTCCCAGACAGGCACTCATTCCCACGATGGTGAGAAGCCTTTGGGAGTCCTGATCCAGGCCGAGCCCAAGATCGATTCCCTGTCCACACGCTCCTCCAATCATCGCCCCAAGAAAAAGGGTAGGGGTGAAAATACCCCCGCAGTTTCCCCAGGCGTAAGCTGAGGTTGTAGCCGCCCATTTCGCAATAAATAAAACGATCAAGCTAATCAGCGTAAGTTCTCCGGCAAGACTGGCGGTTAAGTCCTGGTGTCCAAGCCCAAGTACTCCAATCCGTCCGATCCAATAAAATACCAGGCAGGCAATTGCCCAATTGATCCATGCCCCAATTACCGGTCTGCTCCATGAAGGAAGGGAAGACCTCTCTCTAATTTTTCGGGACCACGAAAGTGTACTGATCTGAAAGCTAATTCCTGCCAAAGAAGCTATGGCTGCAACTAGTGGTACTGCCAAATAAACCCAGCCATTAAAACTTTCCACTGCAGGAATAGCAAAGGCAGGCTCAGTGCCTTGGAGAAAGAATAAAGTGACAATGGAAACAAAGGATGCCAAGAGGATGGGGCCGATGGTTCGGCTGTTTAAATCCTCGATGATTTCCTCGAGAACAAAGGCAACCGCGGCGATGGGGGCATTAAAGGCTGCAGCTAGACCGGCAGCTGCCCCGCAGGCAGTTAGGGTGCGGATACGAAAATGAGAGAGTTTTAATTTCTGACCAATTACGGAAGCAAGACCTCCGGCTAATTGAACGGATGGTCCTTCTCGTCCCAAGCTTAGTCCCCCGCCCACGCTAAGAGTGGCTGCAATGAATTTCACCCAAACAATTCGGAAAGAAATTTGGCCCCTGTTTTTGCGGTATGCAGTCTTGAGTTGAGGAATCCCACTTCCTGCAGCTTCGGGTGCAAACTTTGAAAGTAGCCAGCCATTGGCCAGACCGACTAAAGTGAGTACAATAAATCCAGTAATTAAAAAAGATTGAAAATTTCCATGGGAGAGAGAAAACCACAGGGAGTGATGGATGAAGTTAATCGCATGATGAAAGAGAACGGCTACTCCAGAACCAACAACTCCAATCATAAGAATGGGTGGGATCGATTTTGGAACAAATTTCGACAACTTGGTCATAGGTGCGCTCTTGTCAGAGAAATGTTACAATTACGCTTTGGATGCAAGCGATAGTAAAGCCTGAGAGTAAATTTGACAGAACTTCTTGACAATTTTTATATCGTAATATATCGATATATAAATGTACTTAAAGCAAATCTATGATGCCGGATTGGCTCAGTATGCCTATCTGATTGGTTGTCAAAAAACGGGCGAGGCGATCCTCATCGATCCTCTTCGTGACCTTGATCAATATTTAGAAATAGCACATTCCAATGGTTTGAAAATAACTGCCGTTGCCGAAACCCACATTCATGCCGATTTTATCAGCGGTGCCCAGGCACTGTCTCAGTATGATTCTAACATTCTTCTCTATCTGTCTGAAGAGGGTGGGAATTTCTGGCGAAGTCAATGGGCTCTCGATTTGTCTTCTTATCGTCCAGTCAATGACGGAAGTGTGATCAAGGTAGGAAACTTGATCTTGAAGGCTATTCATACGCCCGGTCATACACCGGAGCATATGGTCTTTCTTTTAACTGATCTGGGCGGAGGTGCGGACGATCCTATGGCCTTGTTGAGTGGTGACTTTCTATTTGTTGGTGATGTTGGGAGGCCGGATCTTTTAGAACAGGCGGCAGGAATTGACGGCTCCCAGGAGGCTGGAGCGAGAGACCTTTTTCATAGTCTTCAAAAATTGTCCCACTTGCCCGAATACCTTCAGGTGCTTCCCGGTCATGGAGCGGGAAGTTCCTGTGGAAAAGCACTGGGAGCGGTCCCCTCAAGCACTTTGGGGTATGAATTCCGATTTAATGAAGCACTGAAGCTTGCTTTGCAGGAAGATGAGGAATCATTTGTATCCTTTATTCTGGATGGTCAGCCCGAACCTCCTTCCTACTTTGCGAGGATGAAAACGATAAATCGTGAAGGCACCACGAACAATCAGGTGGAAAATGCTCTTCCTATGCTTACTCTCAAGGAAGTGGAAAAAGGAATTGATGAGCAGGGGTGGGTCCTTGTTGATAACCGCCCGCTTGAAGTTTTCATCAATAGCCATATTCGTGGCAGTCAGTTTATTTCCCGTGAACACTTTTCCGATTTTGCCGGCAGCTTTCTTGAGCCGGAGGAAAAGTTGGTTCTTATTGCAGAAGACGAGCTGCGTGCTCGTGAGCTCCTCCTTTCCCTCAGAAGAATTGGCATCGACCATGTTATCGGCTTTATTGACCCTCAATCCTTGGGTGAGTTGCCGGATTCGTTGAAGAGATCTATCCAAACTAGGCAAGCATCTGCCTTGGAAGAGCATGTGTTGAAGGAAAATCAAGTGATCCTGGATGTTAGAAAAGCGGCCGAGCGGGAAGGGTTTAAATATCGGTCGAGCATCCATTTTCCTCATGCCCGATCGATTCCCAATCTGAATAAAGTGCCCGAAGCATCGATTGTTACTCATTGTCAGACAGGTCTTCGGGCGGGGGGCGTAGCCTCTTATCTGATACGCAAAGGTTGGCAGGATGTTCAGTGTGCACTTGGCTCCCCCTTGCCCATTGCAAGTGCAGTTGCCGCTTAATCGATGAATAAAACAAGGAAAAAAACTGTAATTCCCGACCCCGAATCGCTTGCATTTGCCGCCGAGTGTTTACGTGCATTAGCTCATCCCGTTCGTTTAAAAATCCTCTTTCTTTTGGAATCCAACCGGTTGACCGTGGGGGAACTTGCAAAGGAATGTGACATTTTAAGCCATGTAGCCTCCGAGCACCTTCGATTGATGCAACGTTGTGGTATGCTTTCCGTGGAAAAAGAGGGGCAAAAAACCTACTATCAAATTTGTGAAACGCATGTGCATGCCATTCTTGATTGCATGCGAAATAAATTTTCTGAGATCTCCCCGGTCTGATAACTAATTTAATTTTTATGAAAAATCTAACCGTTCAAGAATCATTTGATCAACGCCAAGCCAATCGATCCATTCCTTTCATCGATGTGCGCACACCAGCGGAATATGGTTCTGCCCATGCAGAGAATGCATTGAATCATCCGATGGAATCACTGGATTTAAATAATTT
>JAYODK010000019.1:0-28666 GCA_038106225.1 Opitutales bacterium
GTGCGGAAGGATTCCTCATACATCCATCGCTTATCATACCAGCCATGTTCTCCCAGGTACCAGCCCTGATCAGAGGAATAGATCACGATGGTATTCTCCGCCAATCCACTCTTGTCGAGATAATCAAGCAGGCGACCAATATTTTCATCCACTGAATCAATGCATCTGAGGTAATCCTTGGCATAACGCTGGTATTTCCATTTGAGAAGATCATCCCCTTCCAACTTGGCCTCACGGAAAGCATTGTTTTTGGGCTCATAAGCAGCATTCCATATTTTTCTCTGTTCATCATTTAATTCCCTTGGTGGGGTTAATTTAAAATCCCAGTCATCACGCATGTGATTGCTGATAGTCATAGTCTGGTTAGACGCGGGGGATAGCCGGTTTTGATAATCGTCACGTAATGTTGCCGGTTCTGGTATGTCCTGTGCATCATATTTGTGCATGTATTTGGGGGCGGGTAACCAGTTTCGGTGCGGTGCTTTATGCCATGAGCAAAGGAAAAATGGCTGATCTGAATCCCGCTCATTTTTGAGCCAGTCCAGGGTGCGGTCTGTGATAATATCCGTGGTGTAGCCAGTGATTTTTTTATTTCCATTAGGGGTAAGTAAAAGGGGATTGTAGTAAGGGCCTTGCCCGCGGAGAACCTCCCAGAAATCAAATCCAGTAGGACTGCTTTTTAGGTGCCACTTGCCAAAGATTGCGGTTTGATAACCCGCTTTTTGCAGGAGTTTGGGAAAAGTTTGCTGCGAGCCGTCAAAGGTTTCCATATTGGTAAGTTGTCCATTGAGATGGCTGTGCTTCCCGGTAAGCACAACTGCCCGACTGGGTGCGCAAATCGAGTTGGTGACAAAAGCACGGTCAAACCGCATGCCCTCGTTGGCGATACGGTCCAAATTGGGTGTTTTGTTTCGGTTGGATCCGTAAGCGGAAATTGCCTGATATGCATGATCATCAGAGAAAATAAAAAGGATATTAGGTCTCTTGGCAGAAACATGAGAGCTGATCAAAAGGATGGGCAAAAGAAAAACTAAAGGTTTCATTTCTCGACATTCATTGCTTTTGCTTTCTTCATCAATCACAAATCAATGATAAATGAATAAAAGGATTACAGGTCGTGGGGAAGGAATGTTTGTGGTATAATCATGATTTGCCAGAAAGATAGATTTGGCCGGATCGTTCCCTTGTTAGTTGCCCAGACCCTTGGGGCATTTAATGACAATGCAATCAAAGCAATCCTCCCTGTTTTGGCTGCTTATCACTTCGGAAAAGAAAGTATGGACCAGATCAACCAATGGGCATCTCTTCTTCTAATTCTACCTTTTATATTATTTGCTCCATTAGCAGGATGGGTGTCGGACCGGTTTTCCAAGAGGCGAGTCATAGGAGTTAGTCTTTTTTCTCAGCTCTTGGCATTGGCAGTGATTCTTGTGGGTATTTCCATCCAATCATTACTTGTCGCTCTGATTGGTTTTTTCCTTCTTTCCACCCAGTCCACTTTTTTATCTCCTGCTAAAAAAGGAATCCTTAAGGAAATTGTGGGTTACGAAAAATTGGGCAAGGCAGTGGGCTGGATGGAAATGCTCTCGGTGGTCGGGATTCTTGCCGGGGCTTTCACAGGGGCGGTTTTATTTGATCAATTTGTTGGGGCTAGGAATGGATGGGGAGCGGCTCAGCAAATCGTTTGGATCGTTTTGTCTTTCGCACTTCTCTCATGGTTGATCAATCTGCCCACGCCTGTGACCGGAGCGGTCCATAAGGCTCCTTTCCGTGCTAATTTGTTCTTTGGGCATTTCCATGACTTGAAGAATTTACTGGGTAATCCCAGACTCCGATGGGCTGCTCTTGGGGATGCATGCTTCTGGGCAGTGGGAGGATTTTTCTACTTGGTTCTGGTTAGGCTTTCCGGAGAGGTGATTGATGGGAACATAGGTATGGGTGGCCTTTATGGCTATTGGTTTCTCTTGTTGGGTGTCGGGATTATGGCAGGTGCTTTGTTTGCTGCTTATCTGAATAAGGGAAGGGTGGAGGTTGGTCTAAGTCCCCTTGGACTGCTCGGTATGACATTTAGCCTGGCAGGTGTTTATTTTTTTCCTGCGTTGGGAAGAATGTTTGAAGTCTGCTGTGCATCCCTGGGTTTTTTCGGTGCTTTATTTTTTGTTCCCTTGAATGGATATTTGCAGGATCAGGCAGAACCGAGGGAACGGGGTCGGGTATTAGCGGCTTCCAATTTACTAACCCAGTTAGGAGGAGTACTCCTGATCGGTGTGCATATATGGTTGGTAAAGGGATTTGGTTTGGGGGCAAAACTTGAGATTTTAATCTTACTTTTTCCCCTGGGTTTTTTGGCGGTATTGGTGGCGATTGTTTTGTTTGAGGATCTTCTCCGTTCTTTTTTTCATATGTTTCTGCGGGTTTTTTACCGGATCGAGATCAGGGGGATGCGAAATTTTCCTGAACGGGAAGGAGCATTGATTGTCAGTAATCATTTATCCTATGCGGATCCAGTATTCATTGGAGCGGCATTTCCCCGAAAAGTAAGATACCTGGCCCATGAGGAATTATCCAGATCCTGGTTGATGAAAGCAGTATTCCGCTTGACTGACACCCTGACGGTTTCATCCACTGGTTCGTTGGCTTCTGTAAAGAAATCCATCAAAAGACTCGGAGAAGGGACGCCACTGTGCCTCTTTGCAGAGGGAGGAATTTCGAGAATTGGAATCACTCTGCCCTTTATGCGTGGTTCAATTCTTTTGGCCAAATCAGCCAGGGTTCCGATTATCCCGACCTTTTTAGATGGGGTTTGGGGGAGTGTATACAGCAACCAAGGTGGATGTTTTTTCAGGAAAGTACCTCAGTCTTTTCCTTACCGGGTTTCGGTATCTGTGGGAATACCCATTGATGCGGAACGGGCGACTCCTGAAATAGTACGGCAGGAAATTTTGGAGTTGGGCCGCAATGCTTTTAATCAAAGACTTGGAGATATTAAACAAATCTCTCAAAACTTGAGAAAGCAGATTTTTAGATCGCATGATGGAATTCTCTTCAGGGATTTAAATGGATGCGAAATCACGAGACGCCAGTTTTTGCGAAATATTGATTTTCAAACATTCGATTTCCCAGAACCTTTCAACAGATGGGTTCAAATAGTTAAGAGTGTGCTCAGCCAAAAAGATGAGCAAGTAATCTTGCCTTGGGTGAATTGGATGAGAGTTAGTCAGACCAACCTGATTGATCATCCCAAATTACTCATTGCAAGTGGAGGCGAAACTTGGATGAGACAATGGTTTCCTTGGTTTGCTTTACTTTCTGGTTGTGGATTTGAACAGAAAGAGGATGGAAGCTGGCAGACTATTACCAATATACAAGTGGAAGAACCACATGAGGTTGAAGGGCTTGCCTCATCAAAAAATGGTCTGATCGCGCTGCAATTCCCAAACGAAACGAGCAAAAATAATTTTCAGCAAGGAAGCAGGAAGGGAACATGGGGAAGGATGCTACCTGGATTTAGCTATTACATTAAGGATGGAGAGTGTGCTTTGAACGGTATTAAGGAGCCGGAAATTTTACCGCAGATTTCAGTAGATAAAGATGGATTTCTGATCAAAAAAGGAAATTAGTTCCAAGCTTTTCCTGCCTGAATACTTGTGCTATAAATTTTATCTTTATTTTAATTTCATGCCTGAATTTCTAAAACAATCTGCCCTTTTTGCTGAGGCAATATCAAAACTTAATGACCTTCCCGTACTTGTGCTCGGGCACCGGAGGCCAGATGGCGATTGCATTGGTTCGCAGGTGGCTCTTACCCGTGTTTTGTTGGAATTGGGCAAGGATGCCCGTGCTGTCAATCAGGATCCAATTCCTCGAACCCTGCAGAAATTTTTGGGTGATACACCCTTTTATTTCCCTGATCAAATTGGTAGTGGGAATTACCAAGTAATCACGGTGGATTGTGCGGATCAGCAAAGAGTGGGAGATGATTTGAATAATCGTTTCCCTGAGGTTGCTATGAACATTGATCACCATGTTTCCAATACGAAATATGGGATGCAAAACTTCATTCTTTCCGATGCTTCTGCAACCGGGGAAATCTTGGCCAAGTTCTTTTTCGATTCTAAATACAAGGTGGATAAAACTACCGCTGAAGCACTCTACCTTGGAATTTGTACAGATACCGGTCAATTTTGCTACTCGGCTACCAATGCCTCCGTGTTTGAAGTCTGCCGGAAGCTTTGTGAGGCAGGAGCAAGTCCATCTGGCATTGCCCATGAGCTCTACGAGAAAGAAAAGCCCGGGCGCATACAGTTGCTCCAACGCTTCCTCGCCAGCTTTAAAATGGAATTCGATGACCGTGTTTGCATAGGTTCTATTCTGGGCAACCATTACAACGAAACTGGCACCAAGCCTGAAGATGCGGAAAATTTTGTCGATTATGCCCGCTCTTTGGATGGTGTGGAAATCGGGGTGCTGCTCGAAGAACGGGATGGCAAAATCAAGGGAAGTTTCCGGGCCAAGGATGAGAACTTTCGGGTTGATTTATTGGCCAAGGAATTTAACGGAGGCGGTCATGCATGTGCTGCAGGATTCAATGTTGAGGGTGTTATCGAAGATTTCTACCCACCTTTAGTCGATGCAATTGGTAAACATCTCGCACGGTTTTCAAGCAAAAAACAAGGATGAGTACCAGGCAGGATATTGATTTCGAGGGCATCCTGCTGGTGGATAAACCACAGGGAATCACCTCGCATGATGTGGTGGACCGTTTGCGCCGCAAACTAAGGATGAAAAAAATTGGTCATGCCGGAACCCTGGACCCTCTCGCCACTGGATTGCTGATTATGCTGGTTGGTAAAGCAACCAAAGTATCCCAGTTTTTAATCAGTCTGGATAAAGCCTATGAGGGAACCTTTCTGCTGGGGGTGGAAACCGATAGTCAGGATGCGGATGGGGAAGTCGTTGCAGAAAAGCCTCTGCCAGAAGGATTGTCCGAGGCTCAATTGATGGAGGAAATGTCGGGATTTTTGGGCGATCAATACCAGACCCCTCCGATGTTTTCCGCCAAGAAAATTGACGGAGTGCCCCTATATAAAATGGCCCGCAAAGGAAAAACCGTGGAACGTGAACCCCGGTTTATCCGTATCAATGAATTGAAACTGGAGAATTGGAAGTCCCCGATGGGTAAGTTTTTTATGGACTGCAGCAAGGGCACCTATGTGCGCACAGTGGTGCATGACCTAGGGCAGAGATTGGGTTGTGGGGCACATTTACAAAGTCTCAGGCGTACCAGGATTGATCAATTTGCTATCTCCCAATCTCTCACCCTCGAGCACATTAATGAAGTTCCTTTAGGGGAATTCCAAAACCATCTCATTCCTGTTCGTGAAGCAGTTCCAACCCACGTTCTATAATGATGGAGCGGGTCTTTGACTCGATTGTCCAGTTTGGAAGTAAATGGGAACAGGAAGTATGCCTGGCAGTGGGCATGTTTGATGGAGTGCACCGTGGACACCGCTCTGTTCTTGATTTAGCAATTGAACAGGCCGGTTCATTTTCCGGCTCTGGGGTTGCCCTGACTTTTCCTCAGCATCCGGCTGGTTTTCTCCGTCCCGGGAAGGAACCACCTTTACTGATGTCCGCAATGGATAAAACGGGGAGTCTACTGTCCGCGGGAATGGATGCGGTAATCCTTCAGCCCTTTGATCAACTTTTATCGAATCTTGAAGCGCAGCAGTTTCTGCCTTTTCTCAGAGAGCATATTCCTTCGCTGAAAGCAATTACGGTGGGGGAAAATTTCCGCTTTGGAAAAAATAGAAATGGGGACTCTGCCATGCTCGAGAAAATGGGTTTGGGCCATGGACTTAAAGTCAAAGTTGCCCTTTCTCTGGTGTTGGATGATTCACCGGTGAGCAGTTCCCGTATCCGCCATGCATTGTCCGAAGGCAATATCAAAGAGGTAAACCAAATGCTGGGACGCCCCTATCTGATATCCGGGCAAGTGATTTCTGGTAAAGCATTGGGTCGAACCCTTGGGTTTCCTACCCTTAATCTTCAGTGGAATCCACAGGCTCGACCGGCCTGCGGGGTTTATTCAGGAATAGTAAAAGAGAGAAGAACAGGGGTGCAGCTTCCTGCGGTCGCCAATTATGGGATCCGTCCGACGGTGGAGCAAAAGGTAGAGGTGCCACTTTGGGAGATTCACTGCCTGGAAAAACCGGATGTTTCCATCTGGCAGGAAGGGGCACATCTTGAAATGGAAGCAATTTCATTTATCAGACCAGAAATGAAATTCGAAAATGTGGATGAATTATCGGTACAAATCAAAAAAGATTGTGCTGAAGCAATTCGTTTATTTCCCCAGCTTTTGTAAAGCAGGGGACCAGCAACTGGTTCTCCCTCCAATTTCTTCCCGAACCAGTGATACTCCCGATTTCGGGCAGGTTCCGCCATCTTTCCATCTTTGATGAAATAACCATTTGGCAGGTGGGTCGCCACCCTTGGTCCCGATGGATTTCATCGCTCCCCGAACCACAAAAAGAATCTGCTGAAAAAGCTTTTTCTGTTCTTTCGCACCCATCATCGGTGGTCGACAATTCGGGTGGAGGTTTGCCCGCCAGAGCACTTCATCTGCCATCCAGTTTCCCATGCCAGGAAAATATCTTTGATCCAGTAAAAGAGACTTAAGTGGGCGTTTGGTATGGCGTTTTAATGCACGGGTTAAAATTTCAAACGAAAATTCTGGGGATAGCATAGATATAGGTCGGTTATTCCACCATGTTGGAGCTTTTTTTCCGCGGTCCATTCGCAGTCTTCCAAACTGTCTCGGGTCCCGAAAGATCAGAGTTTGTTTTGTTTGAAATAAAACCAGTGCATCATGCTTGAGTGGTGAGTAGTTTTTTTCTTCAATATGGAGCCAGCCGGTCATGCCCAGATGGAGCCCCAGCCAATAATCCCCAGAAAAAGTAAAAAGCATTTGTTTTCCGTGGGTTTCGGATCGTTTGAGGACTTTACCCGTAAGGTTGATACGGAATTGGTCACGGTCTTCATCCCGGAAAACTCTTGAAGTTGGATGAATATGTACGGCTTTTACTTTTTGACCCAGTCCACCATTCCATAGAGAGCAGGCATAGGCTACTTCTGCGAGTTCTGGCATCAGGTTCCGAGGGAGAGCAGTTTTTTGCGTACCTTACGGTCTGCTTTGCGGTCTGTCCTGATTTCAATCACCCGAATCCCTCTTGGGGGAGGGTTAGCGATGTGGGAGATCAGTTCTTTTTCTTCCTCAAGTAGAAGATATTCTACCGAATGAGCGGCACAAAGTTTGGCAAAATCACAGTTTTGGGGAGTTGCAAAGCATTTTTCAAACTCGGGTAATTTGGCAACGGAAAGGTTCTCAAAAATCCCTCCTCCCTGATTGTTGATTAAAAGAACCGTCAGGGAGCCAATCAATTCGGATGTAAAAAGCAGGGCGTTGGAGTCATGAAGGAAAGCAAGTTCTCCTGTAAGAAGATAGGTTGGCTGATCGTGCTGATGAGCAATGCCAATCGCCGTTCCCAGCGTACCATCTATCCCATTTACTCCCCGGGCTCCAAAGAGATTTCGATTTTGAACACTGGGTTTCCAAAACCACTCCATGTCGCGTATGGGCATGCTATTTGCACAATAAAGTTGAGCATCTACAGGTAAATATTCGGAAAGAAGACGGGCTATTTTGGGCTCATAGCTGCACGGTATTTCCTTTAATGCCTGATCCAGTTTATCTTCGACCAATTGATCTGCCTGGATCCATTTTTCGGTCCAGCCCTCTTCCGGCGTGGTAAGATCAATAACATCTAAATGATCAAACTTCAGCGGAAAAGATGAGCTTGTTCCTTTGAGTGGATCGACATTTCTCCCACTTGGTTCAAGCACCAAACGGGGAGCACCACTGTCTTCGATCCAGGAACGCAATGTTTTGGAGGTTGGCAGGGGACCTAAAATAATAAACTGATCAGGATGTACTGATTTTCTGAATTCTGGGCATCTTAACAGGTTTTCAAATCTCAGTATCCGTGTGGGATGTTCTGTTTCTCGCAACGAACAGAGTGAATCACAAAGGATGGGAATCTTTTTGAATTGTTCCGGAAGGGATGAGGGGGTGTTAAGTCCGGCAATCACCACGGGTCTGGTTGAGTGTTTGATTGAATTTACTACATCGATGCAAGTGGGAGGGCCGGCTTGTTTATTGGTTAAGTCAGCACATAAATGTGTGGTTAGAGATGGCAATACGGGCGGGTGGGGAGCTGTTTCAGTTGGCCAGAGGGGTTCGCGGAAAGAAAAGTTGATATGCACGGGCCCAAATGAAATGCCCATACATTGCAAGAAAGCAGTTTTGAGAATTTGCAGTAAATCTTCTATGGCATTCTCGTCCGAAGAGGGAAGCGGCGACTGGTGAAATCCCCTAACAAAGGATCCAAATAGTTCTGTTTGCTTAATGGTTTGTCCTGCACCGCATTCTTGCAATTCAGGGGGGCGGTCTGCGGATAAGAACAGGAGAGGAATTTCGGAATATGAGGCTTCCGTGGCCGCTGGGAACCAGTGAGTAAGAGCAGATCCGGAGGTGCAGATTAGGGCAGGTGGGATTCTGGTCCGTTTGGCATGTCCAAGTGCGATAAACGCGGCGGTTCTTTCATCCAGCACTGGAAAACAGGACAGTCTCGATTCCAGTTCGCAACCCATAATTATAGGAGTGGATCTCGATCCCGGAGAGAAAAAAACTGTAGTAACTCCCAAGTCGGCAAGACCTTTGGCAATAAGATTTCCCCACAGGAAATTTGCCTTTACGGTCTGCTTAGATGAAGCGGTCATTCATTCTGGAAGATTAGGACTTCCAGTGATGACTTCAAGCATGGCTTGCAGTTTCCAATCAGTTTCTTGTTTTTCGTCACAGGGGATGGAACCCTCGACAATACCGGCACCTGCATAAAGTGTCAGGGCATTTTTTTGTATTCTTCCGCAACGGATGGGGACAATAAATTCGGCCCTTCCCCGTGAATCCATCCATCCAGTCACTCCTGAGTAGAGTCCACGCGGTGCTTTCTCAATTTCAGCAAGTTTGGCGAGTGCGGGGGGACGGGGGGTTCCTCCCATCGCGGGGGTGGGGTGGAGTGCGGCCAACACTTCAAAAGGATGTAATCCCCCTGTAAGTTTGCCCTGCACGGGAGTGCGTACATGTTGCAGGTTGGCCAACCGGAGTAGGCGTGGAAGTCCTTCGTGAAGCGAAGTAACTCCAACGGAGGATAATCGGCGATGGATACTTTCAATGACTAATCGGTGTTCCCGGACTTCTTTCTCCCGGGCTAATATAGTTTTGCCCCAGTGTGCATCCTTGCCGGCAGAAGGTCCACGAGGGGCAGACCCTGCAAGAGCCTCAGTCCGCAAAGAAAGACCCCGAATGCGTGCTAGCGTCTCAGGACTTGCCCCTACCCAGTTACCCTGTCCAGGAAGGGAGATAGAAAAGGCATGACAATCCGGAAATTTTGCCCGCAAGGCATGAGCGATGGCAAATGGTGAGAGAGAGGAATTGAGACCGAAAGTGAGTTGCCTTGCCAGAACAATTTTGGAAATCCTGCCTGATCTGATTTCATTGAGTGCCTCAGCGACACCCTCCTCATAAATAAAGTTTTCCTTGGAATCACCAAGATGGGTTGGTTGATATAGATGTTCAGAAACCTTTGAGTATTTCAGACCCATCATGGAATTGAGACGGGTATTGAGATCCAACTGTATCTCTTCTGCAATAGATTCGGGTGTAATCTGGGTATTCAGAACAATCATGTACTCCCCGCCATGGTGAACCACTTGCCACTTGGGAAGAAACACACAAAGTGATGGTTTTGTTCTCTCAGGTGAATCAGATTCAAAAGAAGCAGTCAGAAAAATCGTAGGTCCTGACCCAGCAATTGGTGCATCTCCTGCGTGCTCCACCGATTGCAAAAGCTCAGTGGACCAGATTTTTGCCAATTGAAACCGGTTGGACCCGGCGAATTCGCGGTAGGTTAAATACTCACCGCAGGCAATGGAGAAATCATCGGTTGCTTTCTCAAAATAGCAGTGAGGTTGCTTGGCATGATGGAGTTTCTCAAGGAGTGCCAACGGATCAGAGAAACTTGCCTTAAAAGAAATGGAACTGATTAGATTCTTCCTAAGCGACTTTGATTTCCCGATTAGACCGTGTAAGTACTCGGAAAGATCATCGCCGACTCTACATAGCATTGGGGTGGTTTGAAAAATTGTGCTCATTGATCTGCGTAAGGATGCTGATTGCAGTCTTGGTGAACAGGGTCAAACCCCCCAGGGTGCATTGGGTTGCACTTGAAAATACGGTAAATTGAGCGGGGGATGGCACGATGGATGGGCAGGGTTTGAAAACATTGCAAAGCATATTCTGAGCAAGTGGGATGAAACCTGCATCTTGCATAAGGACCCAAAATGAATTGCTTGATGGGTGAAAACAGCTGGTAAATACGAATTGCGATCAAAAAAGGGAAAGCAATTATTCGTGCCAAGATGTTTAAATCGATTGCATACCCCATTCCCCGATTTCTATTGCCTGCAGCGTGTTTGGACAAATTGCTCATGTCCGATCTTGGCTCTTTAGTTTGATGATGCCCTGAATTTTGGTAGCGATTTTGAAGAAATCTCCTCGGAAATCAGACGAATGGCATCTTCAAGAGAGTGAGGTCCATCAAATTCGGGATTGCTCCTTGAGCGAAGTGAGACTTGCCTTTCCACTACCTCCCGTTTCCCAATGACGATCATGTGGGGGATTTTATCTGTTTCTGCTCGGCGAATTTTTGCTCCGAGTTTTGCGGACTGAGCATCAATATTTGCCCGGATATTTTTCGCTTTTAATTGTTGCAGGCAAGACTCAGCATAGGGGAGTAGTTCATCGTTCATAGGAAGAACCCGCACTTGCTCTGGAGCCAGCCAAGTGGGAAAGTTCCCGCCAAAATGTTCTATCAGCACACCGCAAAACCTCTCCATGGATCCAAAAGGTGCCCGGTGAATCATTACCGGGCGGTGATCCTGGTTGTCGCTGCCCACATAAGTTAGTCTAAAGCGTTCTGGTAAGTTGTAGTCCACCTGAACCGTACCCAACTGCCATTCTCTGCCAATCACATCCTTGACCACAAAATCAATCTTAGGTCCGTAAAAAGCGGCCTCGCCAAGCTCCTCCTCATATTCAACACCAAGTGTCCTTACGGCTTCCCGCAAGGATGCTTCCGCTTTGTCCCAGGCCTCAGGTGCTCCAACATATTTGTCCGAATGAGGGTCGCGTAAGCTTACGCGGATCCTGTAATCATTCATTCCCAAAGTGGAAAATACAAGTTTTACCAAGCTGAGGCATCCCTGGACTTCCTGCTGTAATTGATCCTCCCGGATAAAAAGGTGAGCATCATCCTGGGTAAAGCCACGTACACGGGTCATCCCATTGAGCTCTCCTGATTGTTCCCAGCGGTAAACCGTGCCAAATTCAGCTAATCTTACCGGCAGATCCCGGTAGGAACGCTGTTCGGATTTATAGATACGGATATGCATAGGGCAGTTCATGGGCTTGAGCAGATACCCGTCAATTTCTCCCTTTTCCAGTTTGTTGGATAGTTCAGAACAGGTGCATCCTTCCTCGGCCAATTGATCGAGACATTCACGATGAATGATGGGTGGATACTGGGAATCCTGATAATAGGGGAAGTGACCAGATGTGCGGTAGAGATCAAGTTTGCCGATGTGAGGGGTGTAAACCTGCGAATATCCCTGAAGGTTGAGCTGCTCGGTAATAAAACCTTCTAGTTCCTGACGAATAATAGCACCGTTTGGTTTCCAAAGCACAAGTCCCTGACCAACCTGCTCATCGATATGAAATAAGCCGAGATCTTTGCCAACGACGCGATGGTCCCTCTTTTTTGCCTCTTCCAAGCGCTCAAGATGCTGGGTAAGCTCTTCTTTTGATTCAAAGGCGGTCCCGTATATCCGTTGAAGCTGTTTTTGAGAGGAATCTCCCCGGTGATAAGAACCGGCCACATGAAGCAATTTGAAAGCCTTTATTTTTTTGGTGTATGAAACATGGCTGCCCGCACAAAGATCTAGGAATTCTCCATTTCGGTAAAAAGATATGGTTTCTCCTTCGGGGATATCATCCAATCTTCCTAATTTGTAGGTAGTTTGCCCCATTTCCTTAATTATCGAAATCGCTTCTTCCCTGCTGACCTCTTGTCTCTCAAACCGTTGGTTCTCCTTAATCACTTTTTTCATTTCCTCCTCAATCTGCAGGAGAACATCAGGGGTGAAGGGCACCTCTGAGTCGAAGTCGTAATAAAAACCAGCATCGGTTGGTGGACCAATATCAAGCTGAGTATCCGGGTACAACCGCAGTACCGCTGTGGCAAGTACATGAGCGGCAGAATGGCGTATTTCCTCAAGGGGAGACATTTCCTTCATAGCCGAAAAGATATACTTTTTCCTTCAATCTCCTGCAATGACAAAGGGGGGGGTCTTTTGGCAGGAAAATCTGATCAAGCATCAAAACCTAGGTTGGGACGCAACCATTTGACTGCCTGTTCAAAACTCCATCCTTTTCGCTTTGCATAATCCTCGATCTGATCCCTGCCCAAGCTACCCACATTAAAGTAGCGTGATTGTGGATTTGAGAAATAGAGACCGGAAACCGAGCATCCGGGATTCATTGCCCGGGACTCCGTCAGCTCAAGCCCGATTTGATTTTTCACATCGAGAAGCTCCCAGATTAAATCCTTCTCCGTATGATCGGGCTGGCAGGGATACCCCGCTGCTGGCCGGATTCCCTGGTATTTTTCTGCGATGTACTCCTCATTGCTCAGTCCTTCTGATTCTCCAAATCCCCAGAGGTCGCGAATTTTCTTGTGGGCATATTCCGCGGTGGCCTCTGCAAAGCGGTCTCCCAATGATTTGACTAGAATGGAGGTGTAATCATCGTTATCTGATTTGTATTTGTCAGCCAGTTGATCCACCTCATGTCCTGCATTCACAGCAAAGGCACCTAAGAAGTCCAGGCGACCAGATTCCTTCGGTGCAATATAGTCTGATAGGCAAAATTGTGGCTGGTTTGGTATCTCCTGCTGTCGACGAACAAAGCAGAATTTGCCAACACTCTTTTGCTTGGACAGATCCGAAAATAATTCCACATCATCACCAATCGCATGTGCGGGCCATAATCCCACAACCGCCTGACAGATAAAGAGTTCTTGCTCAATGATTTCCTTAAGAAGTTCTTGGGCCTGATCAAAAAGTTTCTTCGCTTCCTCGCCGGTGTTTTTCTTTTCGAAAATTTGAGGATAGGTACCTTTTAATTCCCATGCCCAGAAGAAGGGAGACCAGTCAAAAAATGCAACAATCTCTTCGAGTGATGGAGTGAGCAAATGAGTGCCCAGATTATCGGCCAGAGGCTCTGCAACTTCCTGCGTTTTCCAATCGATCACAGGGGCTTTTTGTCTGGCTTCTTCTAAAGGCAGAAGCGGTCGTTCACCCTGAGCCTCATGCTGCTGGCGAATGCGTACCTGATCTGCCTTTAAGTTGGTAATATATTGCTCAGATTTTTCCGGATGCAAGACATCATTGCATACATTAACCACAAGGGAGGCATCGGCCACCTGGATTACGGGTTGTTCATAATGCGGGGCAATTTTAATGGCGGTATGGGCCCGACTGGTGGTTGCACCACCAATCAAAAGAGGAATTTTGAGGCCCCTTCTTTGCATCTCCTTGGCGTTGTGAATCATTTCATCCAAAGATGGGGTGATTAAGCCACTTAGGCCGAGTACATCGGCGTTGTGCTCCGCGACCGCATCCAGGATTTTATCACAGGATACCATCACGCCCAGATCGATGACCTCCCAGTTGTTGCAGGCAAGAACCACCCCAACGATATTTTTTCCAATGTCATGGACATCCCCCTTTACGGTGGCAATTACCATGGTTCCCCGCTTTCCGGAACCGGATTCATCTTTTTCCTCCTCCATGAATGGTTCGAGGTAGGCCACCGCTTTTTTCATCACCCGGGCACTTTTGACCACCTGAGGGAGGAACATTTTACCATCCCCAAAGAGATCGCCCACCACCTTCATACCATCCATAAGCGGACCTTCAATGACCTCCAGTGGGCGGCCAAGTAACTGACGTGCTTCCTCGGCATCCTCTTCTGCAAAATCACCAATTCCTTTTACCAGGGAATAGGTGAGCCGTTCCGCCACTGGTTTTTCTCTCCATGACAGATCTGGACCGTCTGATTTTCTGTTATCATTCTGATCCTTGATACTTTCGGCATGGGCAAGCAATTCTTCCCCTGCAGTCGAGGATCGGTTGAGCACCACCGCTTCAACACGTTTGCGGAGTTCTGGCTCAATCTCGTCATACACCGCAAGCATGCCTGCATTAACAATCCCCATGTCCAGGCCTGCCTGGCAACTGTGGTATAGAAAACAGGCATGCATGGCCTCGCGTACGAGGTTGTTTCCCCGGAAAGAGAAAGAGACATTGCTGATGCCTCCACTGGTACGGGCATGCGGGCAACGCCTTTTGATTTCACGAACCGCATCAATAAAGTCCAAACCATAGCTATTGTGCTCGTCCATACCTGTTGCAAGGGTGAGAACATTTGGGTCAAAGATAATATCCCAAGCTGGAAAATTAACATCATTCACCAAAATTTTGTAGGCTCTCTCACATATGCGGATTTTATCTTCGAAAGTGGCCGCTTGCCCTTTTTCATCAAAGGCCATAACCACAACTGCGGCCCCATATCTCATGGCAAGACGGGCGTGTTGCTTAAAGATTTCCTCTCCCTCTTTCAGGCTGATTGAATTGATGACACATTTTCCCTGAATCACTTTTAATCCTGCTTCAATGACTGACCATTTTGAACTGTCGATCATGATAGGCACCCGGGATATGTCGGGTTCGGAAACCACAAGGTTTAAAAATTTTGTCATGCACTCTTCGCCATCGAGAAGAGCAGCATCGAAATTTACATCAATTATGTTGGCCCCGTTTTCCACCTGCTGCTTGGCTACTTTGAGTGCGGAATCATAATCCCCATCTTCAATCAGTTTCCGGAATTTGGGAGATCCGGTCACATTGGTCCGCTCTCCTACCATAATCAAAGATTTGGATTCCCCTTTAATTTCGAAGGGCTCTAATCCGCTCAACCTCATGGCTGGGTCTACCGCAGAAACTTTTCTGGGACTGGCTTGCGATAATTTTTCGGCTATTGCGTGTATATGATCAGGAGTTGTTCCGCAACAACCTCCCGCCATGTTTAGTAATCCTTCTTCCGCGAAGGTGTAAAGAGCACCGGCGGTATCGGCTGGTTTTTCGTCATAGCCGGTGGGGGCAAGTGGATTAGGAAGCCCGGCGTTAGGATAACAATGAACAAAACAATCTGCATTAAGTGAAAGTGCCTGAAGATAGGGGCGCATTGCGTCGGCTCCGAGGGCACAGTTCAAACCCACTCCAAGTGGTTTGGCATGGGCGATGGAATTCCAGCATGCCTCAGTGGTCTGTCCGGACAAGGTACGTCCAGATGCATCAGTAATGGTAATGGAAAGAATTACGGGTAACCGTTTTCCAGAGGAATCAAAAAAATTCTCCAGAGCGAAAATAGCCGCTTTGAGGTTGAGAGTATCGAAAGTGGTCTCAGGCATGAGGATATCCACCCCGCCCTCAACCAAGGCAGCAATCTGAGCGTAGTAAGCAATGACCAGTTGATCAAAAGTGACATTGCGCTTCGAAGGATCATTTACATCGGGAGACAGAGAAGCGGTTCGGTTGGTCGGTCCGATTGCCCCTGCAACAAATCTTGGACGCGAAGGGTCTTTAAGCATTGCTTCATCGGCCGCTTCTCTGGCCAGTTTGGCTGATGCAACATTTAAATCGTGGACGACTTCCTCAAGATGATAATCTGCCATAGCAATGCTCGTGGCACTGAATGTATTGGTTTCCACCAAGTCACTGCCTGCGGCAAAATAGGATTGGTGAATTTTCTTGATTATGTCAGGCCGGGTGAGGCTAAGTAAATCGTTGTTCCCCTTGAGCTCGCCATCATGTTCTTTGAACAATTCTCCCCGAAAGTCCTCCTCTTCCAGCTTTTCCTGCTGAATCATGGTTCCCATGGCACCATCCAAAATCAATATTCGTTTGTTCAAAATATCACGAATATCATTTTCACTTGGACGAATCTTGGTAAAATTCTTCATAAACGTATCAATATATCATGATGCGTTGATGTGTTTTGCCAAACAAAATCCGAAAAATGGTAGATTACCAATTGTTGTGAAATGGTTTTGCCAAAGTTCCCAAAATGGTTCACGATGATTCTTTTGGTTCCGGGATGTAGCGTAGTCTGGTTAGCGCGCCTGCTTTGGGAGCAGGAGGCCGTGAGTTCGAATCTCACCATCCCGACCATACTATTTCAACCCCACTCAAGAATCACCAGGCTTGGCACTTTCTTATGGAAACTGATATTTATGGCATCTCCCGATGGGGCGACGGTTTGGTCGGAGTTCTCGAAAATGGAAATGTGGCCCTTATCGATCCCTTGTTGCCTGATAGTAAACCGGTAGATCTTGCCGAAGTTATTTTAAAACTGGAACAGCGCGGTATTCAAACCCCCGTACTGCTGAGGGTATCCAACTTTCTTGAGCATAGGATCCAAGCGATCAATGAAAGTTTTAGGAATGCCATAAAACAGGTTGATTACCAAGGGGACTACCGTGGAGTTTTTCCGATCAAAGTTAATCAGCAGGCACATGTGGTGGAACGGGTATCAGAATATGGAGAAGTGTTTAATTTCGGACTCGAAGTAGGGTCCAAAGCTGAGCTTTTGATTGCCTTGGCTCAGAATGTTAATTCTGAGGCTTTGATTATTTGTAATGGATACAAAGACTCGGAGTTTATTCGTCTTGCTTTACTTTCTTCCAAGCTCGGAATGAACACCGTTATTGTGATGGAAAGTGTGCGGGAATTGAAATTAATTATCGATGTCTCCCGTGAGCTTGGAATTCCTCCTACCCTCGGAGTACGGGTAAAACTGGTCAACATGGTGAGCGGAAATTGGGCTGCGACTAGTGGGGATCGCTCTTCTTTTGGTTTGTCCATTGCTCAGGTAGTTGAGGTAGTGGAAACCTTAAGGGAAGAAAACCTGCTCGATTGCTTGGTGCTGCAGCACTCTCATTTGGGTAGTCAGGTTCCCAATATGATCGAAATCCGAAAATTTGCCCAAGAGGCAAGCAGGCTGTTTATCGAGATCGGCAAGCTGGGAGCAAATTTAAAGTACCTCGATCTGGGTGGAGGTTTGGGTGTCGATTACACTGGGGAAAATTCCTCCAGCCCTAACTCGATCAATTATTCCCTGGAGGAATACTGCTACAGTCTGGTGGAAACGGTCGGGTTTGAAATGAATGATGCTGGAGTGGATCATCCATGTATTGTTACCGAGAGTGGGCGGGCCTGCGTGGCCCAGTCCTCAATGCTTCTTTTTAGCGTTCTGGAAAGCACCAGTTATGAAAGCGATGGCATAGTTCTATCCGAGGAAGGAGATCATCCACTTCTGCGTTCCCTCATAGAAATTTCTGACAATTTGAATTCTGAAAATCTGCTGGAGTCTCTCAACGATGCCACCTACTACCGGGATGAATTAAGGGCACTCTTCCGCAGAGGTAGGCTTTCCCTGCCTGTTCTTGCCCGTGCGGAACGAGCACATCAACGCGTACTTGGGCAGATTCGGTTAAGGATGGACGAGTTAAGCGATACGGAGTGGAGTGAGGAATTGAACCTGCGGGTCCAAGGAATGGCGGATATTTACCATTGTAATTTTTCTCTTTTCCAGAGTCTTCCAGATGTATGGGCAATTGATCAGTTACACCCGATTATTCCTCTTACCCGTCACCATGAAAAGCCGGACCGCAATGCAGTGCTTTGTGATGTAACCTGTGATAGCGATGGCCGCATTGACCGCTTTGTTGTAGCTGAAGGAGTCTCGGATTGCCTCCCTCTGCATAGTTTGCGTGAGGATGAGGAGTATTACCTCGGAGCATTTTTTGTCGGTGCGTATCAAGAAACTCTGGGGGATTTACATAACCTTTTTGGAGATACCAATGTGGTGACCATTCGTCTGAAAGAAGATGGTGAGTTTGAGCTTCTTGATGAAGTGGAGGGAGATACCGTTTCGGAGGTTTTAAGCTATGTGGAATATGAGCCTAAGAGGTTGCTTGAAAAATTTAAGATCCGGGCGGAATGTGCGGTAAAACAGCACGGAGCCACCCTCGGGGAATTGAAAGAATTAGTGTCAACTTACCGTGAAAGCCTCAGAGGATACACTTATTACGAATCTGATTAAGAAAGGAAAAATATGTCTAAAGTATTGGTCATTGGAGCCGGTGGAGTCGGCTCAGTAGCAGTTCACAAAATGGCTCAGTTGCCAGAGGTTTTTTCCTCCATCACTTTGGCAAGCCGGAGGGTTTCATCCTGTGAGAGAATAGCAGATTCAGTCCAACAGCGATTTGGAGTAGAAATTGAAACTGCTGAGGTTGATGCGGATGAAGTCGGGCAAACCGTCCAGTTGCTCGAGCGGGTAAAGCCAGAACTTTTGGTCAACCTTGCTCTCCCTTATCAGGATCTTCCCCTGATGGATGCCTGTTTGCAAACTGGAGTTGCTTACCTGGATACAGCAAATTACGAACCAAAAGACGAGGCCAAGTTTGAATACCGCTGGCAATGGGAATATCAGGAGAGATTTGAGAAGGCAGGTTTAATGGCTCTGCTTGGATCCGGGTTTGACCCCGGGGTGACCAATGTTTTTACATCTTGGCTAGCCAAGCATCACTTTGACCGTATCGATACGCTTGATATTTTGGATTGCAATGGCGGTGATCACGGACATCCATTTGCCACCAATTTTAATCCTGAGATCAATATTCGGGAGGTCACCGCTCCAGCAAGACACTGGGAAAAGGGTGACTGGGTAGAGACACCAGCACTCTCTTTCAAACAGACCTTCGACTTCCCTCAGGTGGGGGACAGGAATATGTATCTGATGTACCATGAGGAGCTGGAATCTTTGGTGAAACATTTTCCCCAGATTGAAAGAGCCCGCTTCTGGATGACCTTTGGGGATGCTTATTTAAACCATCTTGAAGTTCTGCAAAATGTTGGACTGACTTCCATTCAGCCGATTGTTTATCAAGGTCAGGAGATAATTCCATTGCAATTCCTCAAGGCGGTGTTGCCTGATCCTGGCGGACTTGGCGAACGAACCAAAGGTAAAACTTGTATTGGTAATATAATTACCGGAGAGAAGAATGGCTCACAGATCACCAAATATTTGTTCAATGTTTGTGACCATGAAGAATGCTTCCGGGAAGTGGGAAGTCAGGCGGTGAGTTATACCACTGGAGTCCCCGCTATGATAGGAGCGGCTTTAATGCTTCAGGGGACTTGGCAGGGCAGGGGAGTCTTTAACATGGAACAACTCGATCCGGACCCCTTTATGGAAATGCTCAATCGGCATGGACTTCCTTGGGAAGTCCGCGATTTGGACTCTCCATTAAATTTCTGATGCTACCCACCCAAAGCGGAGGACCGGGTGCCTTCGCCCAGTTAAATTTAAGGCGAGTGCCTACTCCCTGTTATGTGGTGGATGAGGAGAAAGTCTGTTCCAATCTGGAAATCCTTCGCGATATTGGAGATAGGTCAGGTGCAAGAGTGTTGCTTGCCCTCAAGGCGTTTTCCATGTGGTCGCTGGCGGGATTAATTGATAAGTATCTTGATGGTTGTTGTGCTTCCGGATTGTGGGAAGCAAAACTGGCAAGAGAGAAAAGTTTTGTACCCAATAGAAAAGACAAAGTGCTATCCACTTTTTCTCCTGCCTTCCGGGTTGAAGAAATTGAGGAAATTTGTTCCCTTTCTGATCATCTGATTTTTAACTCTCCTCAAGCATTTGGATTGGAACATGCGAGGAAAACTGGAGTTTCGATCGGCTTACGGATCAATCCGGAGCTTTCTCTGGGGCTTGATCCTAAGTATGATCCATCTGCAGAGAACTCGAGGTTGGGTTATCCGTTGAGCCAGTTGACTGCCAATGAACTTTCCGGATTCCGAGGGCTGCACTTTCATACCCTTTGCGAACAAAACTTTGAACCTCTCTTAAAAACCTGGCAAAAAGTTGAGCAACAAATGGGCAGTACTCTTCATCAATTTGAGTGGATCAATTTGGGAGGTGGGCATCATTGTACCCGGGAGGATTATGACCGGGATGGCTTGATTGATTTACTTTCAGAAATTTCCAAGAAGTATGAGGTAGATGTTTTCATTGAACCCGGAGAAGCAGTGGCATTGGATGCCGGAATTCTGGTGGGACAAGTCCTAGATATTACGAAAGCAGGCAAGCAGCATGCTTTGCTCGACCTTAGTGCGACCTGCCACGCCCCCGATGTGATTGAAGCTCCCTACCGGCCCGCTTTACTTGGAGAAGTTCCTAAGAATGGGAATGAATATTTTCTCGGGGGATCCAGTTGTTTAACTGCAGATAGTTTTGGTTCTTATCGTTTACCTTATCATTTGAACCGTGGCGATAGAGTGGCTTTTTTGGATCAGGCTCACTACACTATGGTAAAGAGCAATACTTTTAACGGTGTACCACTGCCCTCTATTGCCTTGTGGAATTCGAGAACGGATGAACTTAGATTGGTTCAAGAATTTGGTTATGATGAATTTGTTAACCGTTTATCATGAAGGCGAGTAAGACCATGCAATTTTTGAAATCAGAGCTTTCCGAGATGGAAAATCAGGAGAATCTTTCCCGGTTTCATATCATTCCATGCCCGATGGAGAAAACCGTTTCCTATGGGTCTGGAACCTCGGGGGGGCCAACTGCGATCATTGATGCGAGCCAGGAACTGGAAAGGTCACACATTTGTGAACAGGGGATTTACACCCATCCATCAATTGATTGTTCCGTAGATCATGAAATTTGCCTGGCAGAATTGCGGAATCGTGTAAGCAAAGTGGTTGAAGAGAAAAAATTCCCGGTCGTTTTAGGAGGAGAGCATTCTCTCACTTGGGCTGCGGTCAATGGAATTTCTGAAGTACTGGAACAGAAAATTGGAATCGTACAGATCGATGCCCATGCCGATCTCCGGGAAAGTTATGGAGGGAATCCACACTCCCATGCCAGTGTTATGAGTTTGCTGGTTAAGGAAGGATATATGCTTGCCTCATTGGGCGTCCGTGCACTTTGCGAGCAGGAAAAAAACTTCCGTAAAGATCACCGTATCCTTTTTTGGGATGGAGAGCAATTAGTCCGTTCCCTGACAAATGAAATTGAATTATCTCCAGATTTTCCTGAACTAGTCTATCTTAGCTTTGATTTAGATGGATTGGATCCCTCGGTCATGCCAGCGGTGGGTACGCCAGTGCCTGGAGGGCTTACTTTTTATCAAGCGATTGACTTAGTTGGATCCGCCCTTAAAGGGAGAGAGTGTGTGGGTATGGATTTAGTGGAACTTGCTCCTGTACAGGGTGATATGGTTTCTCCTTTTACCGCAGCCAGTTTGCTGCAAAGGCTGATGGGCCTAGTCTAGTTCCGTTGATTACTGCAGAAGAGATTATAAAAAGGTTTTCTTTGCAACCACATCCTGAGGGCGGGTGGTACAAACGAACCTATCAATCAAATTTACAAGTAGAGTCATTCAATGGAAGCCGCCCAGTTGGGAGCTCAATTTTATATTTGCTCAAACCTGGGGAGGTTTCCCGACTGCACTATCTGGACGCTGATGAAACTTGGTATTTCCATCAGGGGAATCCTTTGCAGCTTCATTTGTTTTCAGAAGATTCGTATGATTCCATCTTGCTTGGAAACATTTCACAAAATGTTAAATTCCACGCACAGTACACTGTAGGGGCGAAAATCGTGTTTGGGGTAACTCCATACGGAAATTCTGAAGAGTCTTTCTCTCTGGTCAGTTGCTCGGTTTCTCCAGGCTTTATTAAGTCAGGGTTTTCATGGCCCGATATCTGTTCTCTTCAAGCTAAGTTTGAAAAATATTCTGATTTAATTGAAAAGTTATGCCCTCCTGTGGAATCTTAGAAAATCGATGCACAAACTCTTTTCATGGGGTGGCGGGAAAATACTTGAATTAGAAGTTCCTGATTGGAGGGATTGGGTGCCTGATTTGGTTTTTCAATTTCATCAAAATGTGGCCAGTGCTCAAAAGTCGCATAAGATAAGTGGGCGATGGGAAAATTTGTATCTTAGTATTGAAGATGTTCCTGCAGCCAGGGTTCCAATCCGCTTTGCCCGTGATCTTGGGAAAAGAGAACTTGGATTATCCAGTGTCATTCTTTTTGAACCCTTGGCTGGATCCTCCGATAATCGTGCCCCGTTTTGGTTCAACCAAGCTGAACCAGGGGAGTCAACCGGACTGCATGATCATGCTCATCTATCAATTCTCTCAGGGGTGGTTTACTTATTATGTGAACCTAATTCTGGGAATTTATTTTTCCGAAAGGAAGGGGAGGTGGACTTGGAAATTATGCCCAGTGTAGGAAAACTGGTACTTTTTGAGCCATGGATGGCACATGGGGTGAGAAAAAATCTTTCAAAAAAAAGTAGGTTATCAATGGCTTTTAATTTATTTCCGTTCCCATTGCCTTTAAAAAATTTATGATCCAGATAATCAGTAATTTAGATAATCAATAATGAAGAAATTATTTTTCTAAAAATTTCGTTGTGCAATGGCATAATAAACTTCATAAAATGATTCGTTTTTTATTTAACTTCCCCTCCCTATAAACAAATGACTCAAGCAACCGATTCTTTTGAAGAAATCGAATCCGCAGTCGTTCGCTTCGCCGGTGATTCTGGTGATGGTATGCAAACGATTGGGGAACGCTTTACAGACTCTAGTGCCTTTGCTGGCAATGATATTGCCACACTGCCTGATTTTCCTGCAGAGATTCGGGCACCTGCAGGTACCCTTGCTGGTGTATCTGGGTACCAGTTACAATTTGGTAGCCGGACAATTCTTACCCCTGGAGATGAACCAGATGCCTTGGTTGCGATGAATCCAGCAGCCCTGAAGGCTAATATTGCTGATTTGCCCGAGGGTGGATTATTGGTGGTTAATGTAGATTCATTCAAGGCAATGAATCTCAAGAAAGCCGGTTATGATGCCAACCCCCTCGACGACGATGAATTTCGCAAAAAATATCACCTAATCGAGTTGGATCTTACCACTTTGACCAAAGACGCACTTGCTGACAGTCCTCTCAAACCCTCGGATAAAGCAAGGTGCAAAAACTTCTTTGCTCTTGGTTTTATGTGCTATGTTTATGGGCGTCCACTTGAGCCCACCCTTACTTTTTTTGAACAGAAATGGGGAAAGCGTCTGCCTGATGTTGCGGCAGCTAATTCAACTGCTCTGAAGGCTGGTCATAATCTAGGCGACACCATGGAGACAGCCCGAAACCGTTATCAGCTTGCCAAAGCTCCTGTGCAACCTGGGGTATACCGGAAAATTTCTGGGAATGAAGCTTTGGTATACGGGTTAGTTGCCGGTGCTAAGTGTGCTAAAAGGGAACTTCTATACTCAGGTTATCCGATAACTCCTGCCTCACCAGTGCTCGAAGGACTATCCGCATTAAAAAAGTTCGGTGTAAAGACCGTTCAAGCAGAAGATGAAATTGCTGCCATGGGTGTGGCAATCGGAGCAAGTTTTGCAGGTGATTTGTCTGTGGTTGCCACTAGTGGTCCTGGAATGTGCCTTAAAAGCGAATTCATTGGACTGGCCAGCATCACTGAATTACCTGTGGTAATTTGCAATGTCCAGCGGGGTGGTCCAAGTACTGGATTGCCAACCAAGACAGAGCAAAGTGATCTTCTGCAGAGTCTATTCTCCAGGCATGGTGATTGTCCCTTGCCTGTGATTGCTGCTCATTCCCCATCGGATTGTTTTGACTGTGCAATTGAGGCCTGCCGGATTGCTCTTACTTACTGCACCCCGGTTATTTTCCTCAGTGACCTATATGTTGCCAATGGGGCAGAACCTTGGCTCGTTCCCAATACCTCAGATTTACCAGTGATAAATGTAGAATTCGCTGATCCCAACCAGCCTTACATTTCTTACAAGAGAGATCCCCAAACACTTGCCCGTACTCAGGCTATTCCAGGACAACCAGGTCTGGAGCATCGTATTGGAGGATTAGAAAAATCCGAAGATGGTGGGGTGAGTTACGATCCAAACAATCATGAAAAAATGACTCACCTCCGGGCTGAAAAGGTCGACCGTATTGCCGACTCTCTGGCCCCTACCGAAATTCATGGGGATGGTGAAGGCGACTTATTGGTTGTCGGATGGGGAGGTACTTACGGGGCAATAACTTCGGCAGTCAAGGCGATGCAAGCTGAGGGCTTTTCGATTTCTAGCCTGCATTTGAGGCATCTCAATCCATTGCCAAAAGATCTTGGAGACATCATCAGCAGGTTCAAAAAAGTTATCGTACCAGAACTTAACCTTGGCCAACTTAGCTTAATTCTTCGAGCGAAATATTTAGTAAATGCGATTCCGCTTACCAAGGTACAGGGGAAGCCATTTAAGGTTTCTGAACTTAGGGATGCATTTCATAAGGAGTTGTCCTGAATAAGTAATTTATGAGTGCTACGAATACGGAAGAATCCAACCTGACTAAAAAAGATTTCGTTACCGAAAATGATGTCCGTTGGTGCCCTGGATGCGGCGATTATGCCATCCTAAACGCAGTTCAAAGAACCCTCCCGGAGCTTGGTGTGCCTAAAGAAAAATTTGTTGTGGTTAGTGGGATTGGATGTTCCAGCCGTTTTCCTTATTACATGAACACCTATGGTTTTCACACCATACATGGGCGTGCACCTACGGTGGCAACCGGTGTAAAATCAGCCAATCCGGATCTTTCCGTATGGATGGTAACAGGCGATGGGGACGGGCTTTCAATTGGAGGAAATCATTTAATGCACCTACTCCGCCGGAATCTGGATATTAATGTCCTGCTCTTTAACAATCGAATTTACGGATTAACCAAGGGTCAGTACAGTCCTACCTCCGAGGTTGGAAAAAAGACAAAGAGTACACCAGCTGGATCACTTGATTATCCAATAAATCCATTACTTTTTGCTCTGGGAAGTGAAGCAACCTTTGTTGCCCGTACTACCGATACCGATCAAAAACACATGGTGGAGACCTTCAAAGCTGCTTATGCCCACAAGGGTACATCCTTCGTGGAGATTTTTCAAAATTGTGTAATTTTCAATAATCATACATTTGATCCCGTAACTGGAAGGGAAGTTCGCGGGGAGCAGGCATTAATGCTGGAAGATGGCCAACCCCTCCGCTTTGGTGAAAATAAAGGTATTCGTTTGAATGGATTTGATCCAGAGGTTGTGGAACTAGGAGTCGGGTTTGATGAATCAGATTTATTGGTTCATAAATCCAAGACCTCTAATCCAGCCTATGCATCTATTCTTGCTCAGATGGCCTATCCAGCATTTCCCACCCCATTTGGCATTCTTCGTCAGATTGAAGGCAGAGAAACCTATGAGGATGCTCTGCACGCCCAAATCCAAAATGCTCAGGCACAAGGAGAAGGTAATCTTCAAGAACTACTCACCGGCAAAAATTCCTGGGTGGTGGAATAATTAGATTTCTTAAAAATCCCAAAGCTGGTTGACCCTCATCATTTCAGATAATAGTTAGTTATATATATGAACTCACACGAATTTATTGATGATCCACAAATCGGGCATTCGCGCATGCGATTACCTGTCATTCTTGTGCCCGTGGTAATGTTTGCGGTATTGTTGTTGGGAATTTTAGCCTCCAAAGCATATGTCGATTCTGTTCTCTACTCCGATCATGGGGAAGAAACAGGCGAGTAACTCGAGCATTTAACACAGATGTCTGAAGACAAACCAGTAGTGGCATCCCGCATGCCTTCTGTTATGAAATTGGAACCGGGTGAATATTGGTGGTGTTCCTGTGGGAAATCCTCAACTCAGCCCTTTTGCGATGGTTCCCATAAAGGAAGCAGTTTTACTCCCCAAAAAGTTGTTATCGAGGAAGATAAGAAAGTGGCCCTTTGCAATTGTAAGCACTCCAATAATGGACCTTTCTGCGACGGAGCACACAGTTCCCTTAACTAACTCCTACTCCTAGTTTCTACTGCAGTTAAGGCGACTTTCGCTTCTAGTTTTTTGCCTCTCTATGGAGAACAAAATATAAATTATTCCTTTTCCTTGTTTTTTGAGGATCCAAGCACCCACATTTGTAAGTTCTTATCTGTAGGTGCATCTCCAATGAGGGCATTGTATTTATTCTTAAGTTTTAACTGCTGGGAGTAGACTGCCAAACCAATCTTGCTCATGGTTGCTGGTGGTTCTTCAAATGCATTGATTAATAAACTGGATTTTAGAAGCAGCAACAAATCAATATCATAAGCATTGCCAAGGGCATTGGTCTCCCCAAGGACAAGCACTAAACGCCCTGCTGGGATCTTTGTCTTTCCTGATTTTGTTTTTAAGAAAGGTTTTCCTGATAAACAGATAAATTTGTATCCACCGTTACTGGTTGCTTCAGCAATAAATGTACAATCTCCAATTATCTCTGCTGATCCAGAGGTCGAAGAAAGCAACCAGGGTGCTTTGCTATCTTTACATACAAGAATGGAACCCTCAATTAATTGCCAATCACCATTGCTTTTCCATTGAAGGATGGTGTTTGAGCCAAGTCTTATTTCAGATTTTTCTTCGGTGTTATTGATTTTGCAGAGTCCACCTGGTCCTGTAGCAAGGATTTGATTAGGAGAAAATTTTGTATCAGGTTCTGCTTTCTTCGTGGCGGTCTTACCGGTTTCTACTTCATACAATATATCTACACCCTTAATTGATTCTTTTACCTCGTAAGAACCTGCTAAGAGGAATCCGCAGCAGAAATAGGTAGCTAATGCTAGATTTAAAAAAGGAATAATTCTAACCATGTACTTAAATCCCTTTAACAAAGGGATTTTGGCTGACTGGGATATTAGAATTTTATATTGATACCAAGATTGGCACCGGCATCGAGACTTGAGTAATCAGAGCTAACATTTGAATTTCTACGAGTGTAGGATGAGTTAGCACTCAAATTTACATTCTCAATAATTGGATAGTCTACTTTAAGAGAAAATGTATGGGTCACATCTTTTCTGCCATCATTCACCGTACCATCCTCAGTAAACTTTTTGTATCCTAAGCGATAGCCTGGTGAGATAACAAAATCATGAAACATATGACGGAGACTATATGAAAGGGAAGCGTCCCAGTTATTAAGAGACTCAGTATTAGTTCCAAGCAGAGAGTCTGAAGTTGTGAGGTGGAAACCACCGGAAACATCCACAATGGCAAGGGTGTCAGGGCCTAATCCGTAGGTCTTCATCGCACCGATATTGGGATAAAACTCAGAATAATCCTCAGTGTCTGTATCATTATTTCGAACATTCGCATAGCTCACACCACCACGAAAACCAATGCCCGTTTCGTGCTGAACCATCAGCAACGCATAGGCACTGGTTGCGTAGTCATTGAGGGACGAAAGTTCGTCGTTAAGATAGTCAGAGATTGTCCAACTTCCACCAAATACAGGCGTGACCACAGAAGTGTCAGTATCGATAGGGGAAAGACTAGCCCCACCGTAGAATGAATTTTGCCAGATCCCAGTTTTGGTTTGGGTAAGATCACCACTCAGGGTAAGTGGATTTGATCGGTAAACCACTTTTGTATCAAAACCAGCAAAGGCAGAGATTTGCTCGGTATTTAAAAAGATAGGACGCTGGGCACCGGTGTCAGATGCACCAACTCCTTGGTTGCCCCCAGATTTTCCGGATGTAACCGATGAGGGTGGGGCACCATCAAAATTTCTGGTCGTTTGGTCAATCTTTTGAGCATGTACAAAAGATGCAATGGATAATGCAAGAAGGAGGGAACTAATGAACTTCATTTTAAAAAACGGTTAATTTGGGAGGGAATAATTATAAGTATTTAATTATTTGTATGACTCTACTTTCATGTAAGGGCGTCCAGAAGAATTAAGCATGGTCTGATGAGCACCTGAGGGATTTGTAGAAAAGTCTGCATGAACAAGAGCACTATTCTTGACGCCCAAATGCCGGACATTGTCCAGATTGACATCACCCAGTCCAAAAGAACCACCGTCATTTAGAATATTCAAACCGCCAAGTTCGGTACGCATGAGCACGGCAGAAGAAGATGGAAACGTAACATTTTCCAAATTAATGGTGTATGCCTCCATGTAGATATCGTCTACTCTTCCTTGTACATTCAGTCCGTTGATTTCAATGAGTTCCTGGGCATAGAGGAACAAGCCTTCAAAATCATTGCCATCATCAGCTCCAACTTTGAACACATTTGGATCCATCGAATCTGTGGACCAGATATTTATTTCGTCTAAGGAAGCAATAGCCAGACTTCCACCAGTGGTAATGTCCACATTTACCAAGTTCATTTCGTCTATGGCTGCTAATGCAAGGGAGGAGTTTTGTACTTCAATGGATAGTTTGTCAGGATCTGCATAACTGT
>JAYODK010000020.1:0-1843 GCA_038106225.1 Opitutales bacterium
CAATGGTCTGGTTAGCCTCCGAATAACCGCTGGAAAAAGAAATATTCTGATCTGTCTGCCAGGAAACAAATTCATTACCCAGTACTGGGTTGGCCTTTAGAGTAACAAGATCTTGATTTGTGAATGAACCATTGGTGAAGGGAACTTCATTCACACCCAATAATATACTGCCATAAGAATCGGAGTTACTCAATCCATTCAGACTATAATCCAAGGTATTAAATATCGCCTCAATAGATTCAGTGTCTCGGGAGATGGTAAGAGTACGGGGGTTGTCGTTTTGGGAGTTGTCAGACCAATGGGAAAACTCCCAGTGAGTTAAATTATTTGCAGTAATTGTAACAGTTTCTCCATAGAAAAGATCTTCACTGTCAGAGTTTCCAGAAAGGGAAATTGTTCCACCATCAGGACTTTGCTCCGGAAGGATTTGTTCTATCTGGTGATAACCTCTCTCAAAATGTGCTTTTAAATGAAGATCGTGAAAAATTGTTTTAGATAGAGTTGATTGATTGGGGAAATTTAATGAGAAACCATCCGATGTATCCAAAATTTTAATCTTATTTCCAGAATATTGGGACCCGGCAAATTTATAAAATATTTCCTCATCCGAAAAATCAATGGGAATGGAAAATGTTAATATCTTATTGGTCGTGTCCACACTGACATTATCGTCTGTCCCTAAAGATGATGTGCCATCTTCATCAAAATATAGTCGAAAATCATTGCCTGAAATGGAGGAATAATTGAAGTCGTAAATATAACCTTTCACTAAGGTAAGTTGAGGGGCTTCCAATTGATTAATAAAAATTCTTGGGATGCTTGAATTAATTTCGGAAGCGTTAAACTCTACAACAAAATCGATGTCGTTTAAAATTTCCCAGTGGGAAAATTCATAATCTGCAGTAGGGGTTGATGCAGTTGATAAAGTTGTCTCATATTCAAAATCTTCAGACACGCCAGATGAAAACCCATCAACTGACCCTTGAGAGTTATTGTAGTCAATGGTAACTAAAAAACTTTGTTTTTGGAAATGGGCTGTAACATTGGAGTCTGTGGAGACATTGAGGTCGATTTCCTGTCTTCTCCAGTCAGGATAAGGTATGCCAGTATTATCTCCCCCGACTATCCAACCAAGGAAACCATATCCGATGGATGGTTCCGCAATTAAACGCGGTTGTGTTGGATGATCGGATGCCCTCCCCGCACTACCGCCAATACTTGGAGAAGATGAAAGTAGAAAAGGAGTTTCTGGAAGAAGTTCAAAAAATGCTTTGATGGAATAATTCCCATCCAAATAAGGATTAAGCGTGAGATTCGCATTCCACATATTGTAAGAAGTTCCTTCATTCCTAATGATTTGCCATTTATCGAATGCATAAATGGATGGATCATCAGGAGTGGCAAATAAGACCAAATCTGAAGTGGCATTATATTCCTTGAGAGTAGATGAATTTTCCTCAACTTGAAAATTATCAATCAAAGAAGCTAGGTAAGAAACATTGACATCGACAGATCCATTGAAATCTGACTCAACCACCACATTGTAAAATAAGGGTTTAAAAACTGGTACAAGGGAAACATTGGAATCCGGTGGCATAATGATTTGATTGGCGGCAGATTCATTTGCTTCCACCAGATATTCTGTATCTCCCGACCAATAATCGAACTCAAAATGTTCATTTGGCAGAGCAGTAACATCAACTATTTCTCCATATTCATAAATTCCGGAACCATTTCCCTCCCCTCGACCAGCGACATTTTCTACGGTTAGAGTGAAAGTCTTTTTGGCAAAAGTGGCAGAAATATTATGGTCTGAACTTGGAGAGAAGTAGACGGAGGAGTT
>JAYODK010000020.1:1943-27976 GCA_038106225.1 Opitutales bacterium
ATTATCCCAGCGAACAAATTCATATCCTTCCGAGGCATTGGCTTCCAGAAATACTCTGGAAAGGGAGAGGAACCCTGAAGAGAGTGGGGAACTGGATGTGTTCCACTCGTCGTCTCCAATCTTTAATGAGATGGATCCGTTACCCTCGGTAATGCTGGCATAAACATTGTGGGAAAATTGACTGAAATTTGCGGTGTATGAAAGGTTCTGATCTTTTGGACCAGAAGTGGGCAAAGAGAAAGAAGGATTTAGTGAATTGGTACTGCTCAAATAAGAGGTATCCCCAGACCATTGATCAAAATACCACCCAGTTGCAGGATCGGCAGAAATGAGACTGAAAGTATTACTGTTAAAAGTATAATTTCCTTCACCGGATACATTGCCCTGACCGTTGGTATCGATGGAGATGTTGTATTGGCGGATGGCAAAAACTGGCTCGAGGATGATTGGTCCCTCCACCCGTAGCTGATTGATTGGTTCAGTGGGATCACTAAGTAATTGAGAGACATTACCATCGCCTGCCCACTTAACAAAGACATATCCAGTTTCCGGGGTAGCGTTAAGATCGTAGATGCCAAAATGTTTGAAACCACCTCCTTGTTCAGCCTCCAATATGGCCGAGCCATGGGAATAATCAGCCAATTTAACCTCAGTTGCATCGTAATGAATCAGTTCAAAAGTGGCAGAAATATTATGGTCTGAACTTGGAGAGAAGTAGACGGAGGAGTTGGTATCGTTGAGGGAATAATTATCGTCGTAGAGATCATCAGGATCAGGAAGATTATCCCAGCGAACAAATTCATATCCTTCCGAGGCATTGGCTTCCAGAAATACTGTCCCTAGTGCATTTACAAAATCGCTTACATTTGAGTCAAAATCTCCCCAGTTTGCATTACCAATTTTTAACCTTACTGTACCATTGCCAATAGCATTAGCCTGAATCTGGTGGTCAAATTGAGAAAAGATTGCATGGTAATTAAGCTCCTGTTCAGCAGGGCCTGTCAAAGGAAGGGAAAAAGTAGGGTTTTGGGACTCGGCACTGCTCAAGTAACTGGTGTTCCCTTCCCATTGATCAAAATACCAGCCAGATACAGGGGATGCAGAAATGAGTCTGGTGCCATTATCGTCAAAAGTGTAATTGCCCTCTCCGGAAATAATACCTTCCCCAGTCTTGGATAGTGAGATTTTATATTCCCTCATTGAGAACACTGCCTGCAGGGAAATTGGCCCTTCTACAACCAAGACATTATTAGCCACAGTTGGACCGAATTTAAGCTGGGAATTATTGCCATCGCCTGTCCACTTTTGAAAAACATACCCAGTTTCCGGAGAGGCATTTAAATCGTATTCCCCAAAGTGAAGAAATCCATCTTCGGGGGAAGAAAATAGCACTGTTCCATTAGAAGTTGCGGTAATGGTAATTTGCGAGGAATCATAATTCAAAAGTTGAAATTCAGCGGAAATATTTAAATCAGTATTGGGCGTGAAGTAGATAGCCGGTTCATTGATGCTCAAAGAATAGTTATCATCATAAAGATCGGAAGGGCCAGGCAGGTTGGACCATCGGAGGAATTCATACCCTTCCGATGCATTGGCTTCCAAAAATACGGTTGATAAAGAGACAAACGGCGTGGAGATGGAAGAATTGGATGATGTCCATTCGCTATCCTCGATCTTAAGTGAGATTAAACCAGCACCCTCAGATATACTCGCATCAATCCCATGATCAAATTGTGTGAAAATCGCGGTAAAACTAATATCTTGTGTAAGAGAGCCTGTGGTGGGAAAAGAAATGTATGGAGTGGCTGAGTTGGAATCATCTAAATATGCGGTATCACCTTCCCAGTGATCAAAATACCAGCCTGTTGCGGGTGAGGCTGCGATAAGATTGGATCCATTGTCATCAAAAGTGTAAAAACCATCTCCAGTGGTGGTGCCCTGTCCAGATTTCACAATGGAAATATCATATTCCCTGACCGCAAAAATGGGCTGCAGGGTAATGGGTCCCTCTACCATTAATTTGTTTATCGGTTCGTGCGGGCCAAAGGCTAGTTGGGATTCATTCCCATCTCCTGCCCACTTAACAAAAACATATCCAGGATCAGGAATAGCAATTAAATCATATTCACCAAAATGCAGATATCCACCACCATCCTCTTTCGCCAATGAGTGAGTACCATTTGAGTCGCTCAAGATAACTACCTCAGAGTTGTTATATTCAAGCAGACTGAAAACAGCTGTTATATTTATGTCAGCAATTGGGGACAAAGAAATAAAATCATTTGTTTCAAATAGGATTGAATTATTTACGGGATCATATTCGCCATCCTGAGGCAATTTCTCCCATCTTGAAAAGGACCATCCTGTAGCCGGAGTTGAAAAGATAGAAATTTCTTCAAGATTGGTGGCAGTAGAAGAAATAGAGGATAAACCAAATAATGTTAGTTGATCCCCCTGCAAATAATCCAATGTGCCATTTCCCTCGATATTTACATTTATTTGATACTCGATGAGGGAGAAGTTTGCTTCAAATTGTAAATCTGCCAGCTCTTCGTTATTATTCCAAACGATGTAGGTGAATTCATTATTTGGAAAAGAAAGTAAATGAGAGTCTCCTGACCAATTGTTGAACTCCCATCCAATTAAGCTTTCCGCCCTCAGTGTTACCGAATTATTATCATCTATGGTGAGGGTAGGCTGAGAACTTGAAATGTTTCCACCGTTGGAGTCATTTAGATTTATCAAGAATTCCTGCTTGGTGAATGTAGCTTCAAGCGACAGAGGGCCTTTAACAAGTAACTTGTTGGAGGAAGATGAAAAAGGACTAACAAGTTGAGAATTACTTGAAGAAAAATTCCAAGAATCAAATAAATACCCGGCATTGGGAATAGCCTCCAAATCGTATGTTTGGAAGTGCTGATAAAATTGAATGTCCTCATGCTCAACCCGACCGGAAGATTGAGATGTAATATTTATATCCACTCCACTTTCGTAGCGTGTTGGCTCAAATAGTGCCGTAACTGAAGGGTTATGGGTGTAGGCAATTTTACTGATATTGGCATCTGTCTGGTTGGAATATCGATTGGATAAAATGTCATAGGGATCCTGCCATTGTAAAAATGTATATCCATCTGCGGCAGTGGTGGAGATGGGGACAATTTGAAGAGCACCAAAATGACCGGAAGATGGTGCCAAATTATCATGACCAGCAGATGCTAAAATGTTCAGGTAGTAGCTCATTTCTGAAAAGCTGGCAGTCAGGGCTAAATCCTCTTTTACTATGATTGAATTTTGAAGAGAGAAGGAGGAATAGTCTGGGTTGAGAAATTGAGTGTCTCCTGACCAACCTGAGAATTGGTAATGTTCCTCAGGGGATAAAAATAGAAAGTATTCAGTGTCGTAAAAGAATTCATTCGCTTCCGAACCGTTCCCGTCCAGGATAGAAATAGCTCCGGCACCGTTCACATTAAGGGCCACGGTAAATTCCTGAGGTACAAATATTGCAACTAAATGAAGATCTCCTGATATTTGATGAGAGAATGACAAATCCTCACTGTATAGAGATCCATTGCTTTCCCACTCCCAGTGGGTAAATCTGTACCCAGGTTGAGGCTCAGCTGTGATGGTGACATTATCATTGTAAACATAAATTCCACTGCCTTCTGTGGTTCCGTACCCTTGGGAAGATAGATCGAGAAAATAGGGCATGCTCTCAAATTGGGCATAAATTTCCTGATCATCAGTAATTTCTAATTTCGTATTCTCATCAAAAATATCAAATATTCCATTTCCGTGCCATTGCAGAAAATATGAATGTTCACTAGGGCTTGCATTAATATCGATAATGTCTCCCCATTGATAATCTGTCCCATTAATATCAGAAATAGTTCCCTGCCCAGAGCCAGAAGGGTAAAAATTTGCTGATATTGAGACTGGCTTGGTTAAGCTGGTGGTAAAGTTATTATCTGGATCTTCGAAAATAGCACCGTATCGCCAAGTTGAATTAGCCGGGGTATCTCCTGGAGCAACTTTGAAGTAATAATTGCTGGGAACTGTTGTGGAAGAAGGAAAATTTGGCCATCGCCAATTTGGCCCGGTAACTGTATTAAATCGAGCACCGCCTTTCGTGGGAGCATCATAAAATCTTATGCATATGGGAGTCTGAGAGGATGGTACAGAACCAGTAATCTGAAAACTTAATGATTCGGTGAAGGATTTTGGCTCACCCCAATAAGTGGTCACACTGCTAGAGTCTTTAGTGAAAGTAGTTTTGAAGGTAAACATGCCATCGGGAAATCCGTACCCTGAACTTGAATCTCCAATATGAGTGCCTTGAGTTAATGGAATCCATTCACCATTAAAAGGAGATGAGGTGGTTGCATTCGAAAAATATCCGAGCTCGATTAGATCTCCATCTCCATTGCCCACTTGACCAGCACTCAAAGGATTCCCACTCAGATCCCTCAAAATATTGATGGCCCCGTCTGCAGTTTCAGATGTCCAGAGAATGGAAAGTTTGGATGCAGCAGATAGGGGGACAGAAAAGAGAATTATGAAAATGGATAAATAAATGAAGGTTTTTCTCTTTTTTGAGACTGAAAAAAAATCCATGTCGGACGCACATGCGAGCAGGCGCGCGTAAGTGAAAGAAAGGATATTTATACGAGTTGAGGGCAAAATACAGACAGCAATGTTATGGAAATTTGGGCAGGAAATTACAGTGTTTTGATTTCATAAACCTACTCGTTAAGAGGTGTTTAAGTAAAAAATACATGTAATGTTTAAAAGGCTTTTTAACACTTTAATCTCGTCTAAAAAACTTGTTTTTGCAAGGGGCAAATAACCTTCATAATTATAAATTAAATTAAACTATTATTAAATTTGCACATAATCTTAAATAAGGGATTTAATTTTGGTTTTAAAATACGGGAACATTAATTATATTGTTAGATGGGTTGACAAAAAATATTTTCCTAAACAATATTATAGAAGCCCATAATGTATCGACTCGCCCAAAGATTTATTTTTTCTTTTTCGTTTCTTCTATATTTTGAAACATCTGGAGTTATCTCCACTATGAACATTCATTGGGGATCTCACGCATCTGATTTTGGGAGTCAGCAATTTTTAGGAGGCGATACCTATGGTTCGAATGACACTGGCTTTGGTAGTGCCCAGCAAGATGTTTTTCTAAGATCCCTCACCGCTGTCGGTTTAATTGACGGAAATATTTCTCAGGGAAGCATAATTGAACTCGGTTACTTTGACACGGACACCAGTGCCTCGATTAGCCCAAACTCAGACTCGTCAAAATTATTCGACGGTAACTGGACAAGATTATCTTCAATTACTAAAATTGGTGAAGACTGGGACACTGCCAATGATGTTGGTGCTGGTGAATTCTTTTTTACATCTGTGATCAGCACTGACCCTGACAACGAAGGCTCTGAGTCGGAAGACAACCTCAAAGTGCAGCACAACCTTGATGCCTCTTTATTCCCTATTGGTAGCACTAACTCTGATGATATACTTGACGGGAATTTAGATCCTTCAACCTTCAGTCAGGATAACCTGGTTGATAAGCGGGTTGATGCATTGTATACGGAGTCGGTTACTAACAGTAATCCAGTCTACCTTGGCATTCGTTTCTACGACACCTCAAGCAAGACTTCCGGCACAACGAAGTACAATACAATTATGAGTGCTAACTGGGTTACAGACTGGGCAGATGTTGTTTTTCTGGACCTACTGGACCTAAATGGTGGAACTGTTGAAAAAGACAGCTCGCTCGTTTTCGAATTTGATAATTCGGATGCAAACACTGCGAATTTGGCAAAGGTGGGAACTGGGGATAACCAGATTACCAGTAACGATTTTGTGACCACAATTACCTATCATGATGGTTCCACTGCTCTTACTGCTAGTACTGCCAGTCATATTTTAAGCGGTTTGGATGGTTCTGGTGCGATCACCGTTGGGGGCGATCATACGCTAACTCTCAACGCCAACTCTGGTGCTAACCGTACTTTCACAAGTGATATTGAAGGTGCAGGTGACGCCGCAGGTGCAACTACGCTGCTCAAAACTGGTGCAGGGACGCAAGTATTAACTGGAGATCTTAAATTAGCTGGCACCAATACTGGATGGCTCAACATAAGCAACGGCACACTCAGCCTTGCAGGTTCAAGCAAAACATATTCTGTGGAATATCTTACCGGTTCTGGTGGAACGCTTGAACTGAACACTACGGATGTTATTGAATTGGGATTTGCCAACACTTCTGCCTCCCAGTCCTTTGATGGTAATGTCAGTCTGGTTGGTACGGGTGACAGAACAATCAAAATAGCCAGCGGTACGGCTAAAGATGATTACAAATTGGAACAAAATATAACCGGAGTGATCTCAGGAAGCAATAAGTTGATAAAAACCGGGGTTGGTCGCTTGGTTATTGCTGAAGATAATACCAATTCTGGCGGAGTAGATATCGATGATGGTACGCTTGTAATTGGAAATGCTGGCAACGATGCGGATGCAGGTTCAGGAACAATTACGATTAACAAGGGTAAGCTTGAGGTTTTGGCAGGAGACACTGTAGGTAATACAATTTCTGGGGGTTCGGGGAAAAGTATGATAGGTGGTGATGGTACGATTACCACGGTTACTGTGGGAAGTGGGGCTAATGAGGTAGATACAATCTCGCCAGGTTCCGGACATTCTACTTCCACATCTGCTGGTTCTTCTACCCAGCAAGTTGGTCGAAACACAAGCCTTGATGATGCAATTGGTGACCTAACCATTACAACCTTAAACTTGAATGATGGTGGTGTTTTTGATTGGGAAATTGGTGATTTTAGCGGATCAACCGCCGGTTCTGACTGGGATTTACTCAATGTTGGAACCTTGAATTTTAATCCAAGTTCGAGCACCATTACGGTTAACATTCTTCCGTTGGAATCTGATGGCTCAATGGGTGCATCTGCAGGTGGGATGTGGACGAATAAGACTGGTACGAGTGGTTTTAAATTTTTGGATGTTAGTAGTTGGTCAAATGCACCCGGCTCATCTGGTACAATGACAACTGGTTTTGATATCAATGCAAGTGCATGGCTTTACCACAAAAATGATCCTTATGGTGAATGGAGTGTCTACTACGACACTGGAACCACTGCTTTTTATCTGCAATATTCTGCTGTGCCTGAGCCTTCCACATATATGATGGTAACCGGCTTACTGATGGTTCCGGGAATGTCTTATGTCCGTAGATTAAGAAAGAAAAAAGGGAGCGGAACTGTAGAAGATCATCCAACCTAGAAGTTGAAATCTATTTAAGATTTAAGTCTGGAGATACGATTGATCAAACTAGTCGTTCAATTTAATTAATTCCTCAAGTGAGGAAAAATGGTCAGCCAATCCGCTTGGTTTTTCCAGTTCTCCAATAACTTGCCGAAATGTTTCTTTTTTTTGCAATTGTAGCATTCTTACACGCTCTTCGATTGTTCCCTGAGCAACCATCCGATATATAAAGGTAGGTTTTTCTCTGCCAATTCGATGTGCCCGGTCAATGGCTTGTTCCTCAACTGCTGGATTCCACCATGGGTCCATCAGGAAAACATAATCGGCAGACTTTAGAGTAACTCCAAGACCCGCAGCTTTAAGGGATGCGAGCATAACTACTGGATCGCAGGAGGATTCGAACCGGTTGACTGGTTTGGATCGATCGCGGGTTGAGCCGGTAAGTTCGAGTACTTCCAAATTAGGGATTTCTAATTGGATGCGTTTTTTTAGGAGGGAGAGAAAGGCGGTAAACTGGCTAAAAACAATTACCTTTGCTCCGGAACTTGATAAATCGTGTAATTTTTCTATGAGTAGATCGCTCTTCGCTCCACATGCGGGAAGATGTTCACGACCTGGCAGAAGTCCAAGGTCACAACATGCCTGGCGCAAACGGGTGAGCAGGGAGAATACATGCATGGAGGATTGCCGGATTGCTTCCCGCAAATCGTTGCCATGTTCCTGGAGTCCGCCATCAGCAAGTGCACGGTATGCTTTTCTTTGCTCATCATTCAGTGGACAAGGCAACTCTGTTTCCAGTTTCGGAGGTAATTCAGTAGCCACATCATTCTTCATTCTTCGCAAGACAAAGGGAGTGACCTGCCGCCTGAGCAGTTGCAGTGTCTTTGCAGAATCTTCAAGCAGGCATTTTTCCAATTCCTTGCGAGCTCCGAGCAATCCAGGCATGAGAAACCTGAAAATCGTCCATAGATCAAGTGCCGAATTTTCGATTGGTGTACCAGAAAGAGCAAGGCGATGCCGGGCACCTATCGATAAGCAGGTTTGAGTGACTTTGGCCTTCGGGTTTTTGATTAACTGTGCCTCATCCAGTACCGCATATCGAAATTCAACCTGATCCAAAAGATGGCGATGTCGGCGCAATTGAGTATAACTTGCAACCCACAAGCATGGATCCTGAGAATTTTCAAAAGTTTCTTCCTTACAAAGCACCCGGACTTGTATTTTGGGAAAGTGTTTAGCAGCCTCATTTACCCAGACAGGAACAACTGAAGCCGGACAGGTAACAAGATCTGGAAGTTCGATACAATTTGAGGAACTCAGCAGGGCCAAGGTCTGAACGGTCTTGCCCAGACCCATTTCATCTGCCAGTAGGGGATGACACCCAAGTTGATGAAGTGTATGTAAATGAGCAACCCCATGCATTTGATAAGGGCGTAAAAAAGAGTATTTTTTTCCCACGCCGTTGGTGCTCAAATTTTTGATCGAGTCCCGCCAGTGTTCAAGGTGTCCATCTGCTCTGGTTTTAAGATACTTCCGGGCAAACAAGGAGAAAAGCATGTACCTTGGCCAGTGAGCACGTTTGGCATCCCCTCGGTTACGTTGCCACCATTCGAAGTCCTCCACTTGATCCTGATCGAGTTTAACCAGCCCATAGCCACGAATAAAAGTGGCCCCTTTCCTGGCTTTGGTAACTCTTCTAATATGTTGGGTTCCAAGCCTTCGGTTACCGATACGAAAATTTTCACGCAAAGTCATACTTTCTTGATCCCTGCTTCTCGCCACAATTTCCCAGCTTAATGTACGTTGTCCTTGCTTTAAAAGATGAGCATCTCCCAAATATTCAATCTCAAAGGAATCCTCCCAGTTAGCGAGAGATTCATCAGCTAATTTGGCAACTTTCTTCCAATCACAAAGGTGAAATTCACCGGAATTTTTTTGAAACTGAAATCCAAATTTTCCTGCCTCTGCAACAAAGCGCATAAGGGCGGGACGATCACAATTCTCCAGATTTGTAGCATCGTTTGAATAAACCGGGATTCGGCTGGATTCATTGCTTTGCAGCCACTCTGGGATAGCCCGTAATCCTTTCTGAGCGGAGACTTCCATGCGAATCAGAAGTTTAATTTTTGCATCTTCCTCAGTAGGAGATTCTGTGGATGAATCATTTTCATCAACAGTTTCAAGATTCTCCTCTTTCTCTTCATCAAAAAATCCCTCACCGAGTAGGGGGTCATCTTCGTGAAGCTCAGAAATTAATTCTTCAATTTCGTATAATCCAGCAGTTGCCAGCACAATCCCGGAATCTTCCTCATCCATGGAGGTGCGAATTTCTGGACCTTTTCCATCCCATTCAACGACCGAATAAGTATCCTCACGGTTTATTCGCTTGGTGATAACCGCTTGATTTTCCTGAATGTCGATAGTGCTTAGGTAACCGTCTCGGTAATATTTTTGAGCTTCTTTTAATTGTTCCGCCGAAAAGAAATTTTCCCAATCTGTGGTACTGAGCCGCCTGAACCATGCCACTACGGCTTCTTGGGTAAAAGTTCTGGAGGGTCCGTTAGATATCATTAATTAGCCAATCTGAGTTTCCTTCACCTCAGGTTAGCGACTGAAAAATAATCAGTGCAAGTGGAAAGGATTAAAAACACCCGAAAGTTATCCACAAACCAGGGCTTTGTGTTGATTACTTTAACAAAGCAAAAGGAGAAAAATTAATCGAATCAAGGAAGATTCAATGCCCAGTGGTAGGTTTGCGCATATTGCTCTGCGGCATGTTCCCAGCTGCATTTTCTGGAAAGGGCATTTTTTCTCATCTGAGTAAGTTTTCTATTGTTGGCAAATACCTCCAATGCTTGCTTGATTGCTCCCCAAAGATCTTTTGCAGATGCATCATTAAAAAGAAATCCGTTGGAAAATTTCTCTCCTCTTTTAAATGGAATTATGGTGTCGGCAAGTCCTCCAGTTTTTCTGGCTATGGGGAGGGATCCATACTGCATGGCATACTGTTGCGCTAATCCACATGGTTCAAAACGGCTTGGCATAATGAAAAAATCAGATCCTGCAAAAATTCTTCGTGCCAAATGATCATCAAATCCGATCAGGCAACCAAACCGATTGGGAAATGAAGCAGATAATTCACGGATTGCATTTTCCTGCTGTGGTTCTCCGCTCCCTAGAACCGCAAAAGACGCATGGGTTTCTGCCATCAATTGAGGCAATATATCAATGAGTAAATCCAGACCTTTTTGATCGTATAAACGAGAGACCACCCCAAAGAGAGGAGTCTCTGGGTCAGCATGCATATTCAATTCTTCCAATAGGGCAATTTTGCATGCTTGTTTGCCAGGTTTGGGACGATTTGGATGAATAGGTTGAGGTAGAGCCTTATCCATTTGAGGATTCCAACTTTCTCGATCGATCCCGTTTAGAATTCCAATTAGATCGGCTCCCCGGTATTGTAAACTTGCCTCGAGCCCACATCCATATGCTTCGGTACGAATTTCGGATGCATAGGTAGGGCTAACCGTGGTTATTTTATCTGCATTCTGTATGCCACCCTTTAGCAGATTCAGGGAACCATCTTTTTCAAATCCATCCATTGCCCAATTGTAATGGGGAAGTTTGGAGGATAAAAAATCTTCATAGGAGAAGACTCCCTGATGCTGTAAATTATGAATGGTGAGAACGGTCCGTATCTTAGACTTACTTTTTCGACTGAATGATTTGGCGTTAACATATGCACATACAGGGGCGGCCATCCAGTCGTGAGCGTGAATAATTTCGGGGTGCCAATCTGTTATTTTTTCCAGTTGTAATGCAGCTTGGCACAATGCGAATGCCCTTTGTGGATTGTCAGAAAAATCTCCCTGTTCATCCGAGTAGATCCCCCCCCGGTCAAAAAATTCTGGAAGATCAAATAAATAAGCAGGCACATTACTATCTCCCAAGGTTGTTTGACGAATGGATCCTTTAAACAAGCCTGAGCCTATGTTTATGGAGATTTTTTGCGGGAGAATCTGGGCCTCGATATTTTGACATTCACGATGGAGAGGGCAGATAATGCGCACATCGATACCCAGTTTATTTAGAGCAATGGGTAAACTGCCAACCACATCGCCCAGGCCACCAGTTCGAACCAGTGGATTAACTTCCGGACTTACAAAGAGAACATTCATAAAAAGTAAGAAAAAATAAGTCTTTTGATGTATGATTGAGGAAATTTGGCAATGTGAAAGCATAGATTTATTAACTTATTCCATGCTTGCGAAACTAGGGTGCGAATCGATATTTTAAGGGTTTGTGAATTATCTCTTATTTTTAAACAAAGTAATGAATGTGCCTGAGTCATCTCTCAGGCATGGCTAATTGCCTGTTCCCTTTTTTTAACCCAATCCATTGGTGTAAACATGCCTGACCGGTCAATCGAGTTTGAATCGGAGCGTCAATTTCACAAGCTCTATGGGGAAGATCCAGAGAATCTGCTGTTGGTGGAGAAATCCTTGGGTTTAAAAGTGGTTGCCCGGGGAAATCTTTTGCATATGGAGGGAGACGATTCATCCCTTGACCGGTGCGAAGAATTCTTCTCCCTCCTGCAAACCGCAAAGGATCAGGGTTTTATTCATGGAAAATTTGATTTTTTAAGATTTCTGGAAAAAGTAAGCACCGGGAACGGCGAGGAAATGAAGGATTTATTGGCCAACCCCTTACGGTTACAAATAAGAAAGAAATCGGTGGTTCCTCGGAATCTAGGGCAACGAAGATTTCTAGATCTTATTTTAAAACATGATCTCGTATTTGGTATTGGCCCAGCAGGAACAGGAAAAACATTCCTTGCCATGATTGCTGCTTTACATGCCTTGCTTGAAGGTAAGGTTGAACGTATCGTACTGGCCCGTCCGGCAGTGGAGGCTGGAGAGGCACTGGGTTTTTTACCAGGCGACTTGGAGGAAAAATTACTTCCCTATTTACGCCCACTCTATGACGCTATGGATGAAGTGCTCGGTCCAGTGGAGGCTAGAAAACTTGTGGAAACAGGTGTGGTTGAGATTGCTCCGCTTGCCTACATGCGCGGCAGAACATTGAGCAGATGTTTTGCTCTGCTTGATGAAGCACAAAATACCACCCGGTCACAAATGATGATGTTTCTTACCAGACTGGGGGAGGGAAGTAAGATGGTGGTAACTGGAGATCTTACCCAGGTCGATCTTCCCCCCAGGCAGGAATCAGGTCTTCGGGAAGCAAGGAGAATACTGTCCACGGTAAAAGGATTGTATTTTCATGAGTTTGATCATGGAGATGTGGTGCGACACCCACTTGTCAGTCGGATCATAAGTGCCTATCAAGAGGAAAGCCGTCCGGTTGTTTAAAGCTGAACATTTTTTGTATTACCCGTGAAGGAGGAAAAAAAAGAACAGAATCGTAAAAATTTGCGAGTTGGTAGACGTCGCAGGACTTCGCGGGATGAGGATGTAAACGGTCAAACTCTCGAAGGAATTTCAGGATTCTGGAATAAATGGGGCAAGTATCTTCTGCAAACTATCTTGTTTGGCTTAACTATAATTATTATCTGTTTTGTTGGGCAGGAACCTCCCGGTCTCAGAACTCTGGGTGAAGAAGCCCCTGCAAATGTATACAGTGACCTTTCCTTTAGCTATTTGAGCGAGGTCAGAAGAATGGAAGCAGAGGATTGGATAAGAAGCAGCACTCCCAGAGAATTTACCCGTGATTTCATGGGTGAGGAGAATTTCGCGAAAGCAATAGTCCGATTGCGTGAAGGTATGCTTGCAGTGGTGGAGATTTCTGATGAATCCAGGGAACTCGCCCTGCAGTCCCTCATTGAAGAAATTCGAATTAAATTTCAGGTTGTTCTCTCCGATAAGGAAGCTAAGGCAATTCTAAATACCTCGCTTATGCATGGTGAAGGTTTTTTCAATTTGGGAAATAAGCTACTTTCCCAACTACATCTTACTGGAGTGGTTAAATTCCCATCCGTGGATCAAAAGTTCCTCTCTGAGACAAATGCCACTTCCCAGATAAAAAATCAGATGGTCGAGTTTGCCAATCAACTGGTGGTTTATGATCTTGAAAAGAATAGTAGTTCTGTAACACCTCTAATCGATAAATATCCAGACCTGAGCTCCTATTTGAAAAATATTGATTCTAATTTCAGTTCAGGGCTTGTGAATGAACTTTCTGAAAATTCCTTTATACGGGTTGGTAAAATCATTGAATTGGCAGATGAGAATGTATCTCTTGATACCCAGAAGTTACGCAACGACATTTCAGAAGATTTAGCAGAAATACTACTCAAAGGATTAAAACTCCGCTCGATTGACCGAATGGCTACCACTACCGCCCAAGAGCGTGCAATTATTGATATGGAGCCAATTGTTATTTCAGTCCAGGAAGGAGAAATTATTCTTCGCAAAGGAGAAAAAGTTACTGCGGGAGATCTTGAGAAATACCAGGAGTATTTGGATCTAATACTTGAAGAAAGTGTGCTTTTGCCAAAGCGAATTTTTGTTACCATTGTTACCCTCCTCTTTGGAGTGGTTTATATAAGCCTGGTGTTGCCCAAATTCTGGACAGATGGACCAAGATCCTGCATTGTTGCACTTAGCATTATTGCAAATCTTGGTATCTCACGTTCCATTATGGAACTGGGGGAGACTGATCTGTTCGGGGCCAGTCCTATTCTCATCGGGTTATTACCCTTTCTTCTGCCGATTGCATTCGCTCCTATGATTGTAATGATTACGGTAGGTCCGCGGATGGCTACTTTATCGGCCATCATGACATGCGTCTTTCATGCAACCATGCAGGAGATTGGAATTGAAATGCTGGTTGGTTCTCTTTGCACTGCTTTGGTAGGAGTTTATTTTTGCCGCGAAGTAAGATTGCGGGGTAGCGTACTTAAGGCCGGAACCATGGCCGGAGTTACTGGAGCGGTGGTTGCTCTTGGAATTGGTTTTGCCTCTGGAAGTGGGGGAATGGTTCCCATCAACCATGCTATGGCATCTTTTGTGGTTTCGGTTTTTACCGGAGCCCTCGTTTTGGGAGCCATGCCATTGATTGAAAAAGTTTTCAATGTCGCCACTGATGCCACCCTTTTCGAGCTTACCGATTATAATCATCCATTGCTTCGTAGAATGCAGGTTGAGGCACCCGGTACCTATCATCATAGCTTGATGGTGGCAAATCTGGCAGAGGATGCTGCTCTTGAAGTTAAGGCAAACCCAACACTTTGTCGGGCATGTGCATTATTTCATGACATTGGAAAAATGACACAGCCAAATTATTTCACAGAAAATCAGGGGGATTTTGCCAACCCACACAACCGGCAAAATCCGGCAATGAGTGCCCTGATTATTAAAAGTCATGTAAAAGAGGGGCTTGAAATTGCCCGGGAACACAGGTTGCCCAAGGTCATTCGGGATGTTATTCGTCAGCATCATGGAACCACCTTGGTGAAATATTTTTATTTTCAGGCGAAACAGAAATCCAAACAGGCAAATTTGCCATATGGGGACACGGAACTTCAGGAACCCGATGAATCGACCTACCGCTATGATGGACCCAGACCCCGTTTCAAGGAGAGTGCGATTATCTTTTTTGCTGACTCAGTGGAAGCAGCAGCCCGTTCTTTGTCCAAGGTTACCCACCATAGTGTTGAGGAACTGCTTGATTCTATTTTTCAGGACCGATTGGAAGATGGACAGCTCGACGAGTGTCCGCTCACCTTGGAAGAAGTAAGCACAATTAAAAAGAGCTTTCTTAAGACCACATTGAATATGCTTCACTCGAGGATCGAATATCCTGACGAAGAGAAAGATTCTCGCAATCCATTTCCCCACAATGCAACCTAGTACTGGTTGTAGAAACCCTCAGATTGAGGTGGCGAACCAGTATCCGTCTCTTCAATTTGATCCCTCCAAATTAAGAAATTTTTTTGAGGCAGTTTTTGCCGTTCATCGGCATGATTTATCCGGCGATTTATCTATCGTCTTTATGGATCGTTCCTCTCATTCAAACCTGCATGGCAAATACTTGCAGGATTTCCGGCCCACCGATGTAATTACATTTCCAGCAGACCAGGAAAATGGTATGGCTGGGGAAATTTGTGTGTCAGTGGATCAGGCAATTGAGGAATCGAGGTCGAGAAATCTATCTTTGGTTGATGAACTTGCATTGTATTTGATTCATGGATGGTTACATCTTGTCGGGTTTGATGATTTGGAAAAAGTGGACCGAGAAATTATGCGACAGGAAGAACAGCGGGTCATGGATCATGTAAAAAAACTATCTGCTTGGCCGGATTTTCGTCTCGCGCAGCAGCAGGGTGAATAGTAACTAAAACATACTGTGCCTCCTCCATCTCCCAGTCTTTCCAGGCGTTTCCGTAATGCTTTTCTAACCGGACTATTGGTCTTTCTCCCCCTTGGAACCACCATATTCGTTATCGATTTCCTGCTGGATTTATTTAAAGAACCGGCTATCCGCTTAGCCTTTCAGTTGGGTCTGAGTGAGGAGAATTCATTTTTTGGGCTTGAAACCCTTCTAGCCGTGGCAGGTTTAATTATTGGTGTAATTTTGCTTACCTCCTTGGGGTATTTTTCCAAGTATTTGCTCGGGCGTGTTTTTATAAATCTGACCGAAAAGATACTGGATAAGGTACCTTTTATCAATGCGGTTTATCGCTCGGTTAAGCAGATCGTCGAAACATTTGGAAAAGAAAATCGGGCGGTGTTTAAGGAAGTTTGTCTGGTCGAGTATCCTCGCAAGGACTGTTATGCTTTGGGCTTTATAACAGCAGATTCCTCCTCTCATGTTACTGAAAAGCTGGGTCGAGAAATGACCTATGTTTTTGTACCCACCACTCCCAATCCAACCAGCGGTTTTTTATTACTTGTCGAAGAGAAAGAAATCCACCGGATTGATGTTTCGGTGGGGGATGGTATGAAAATGCTAATCTCCGGCGGAGCGGTTGTTCCCCCTAATACTTAACCTTATAAAATTGGCAGGTTCGAGGGAATTATCAGGCATTGTTCTTTCCAGAGATCCTGCCGGAGATCGTTTTTTACGGATTCGTATATTTGACAGGACTGAAGGTCTGAGTGCAGCCTTGTTTCCGGTTCCTGCCAAGGGTAACAAGAAATCGAGTCCACCCGACCTTTTTGATGTTGTTGAGTGCATTTTAAAACCAGTAAAAGCAGAGTCATCCATCCCTTTTGTGCTCGATTTTAAAAGAGTTCATTCATTTCGTGAATTAGCAAGTAAACCAATTTTTTTTATAACCGCCTCCGAGATTGCCCGTTTTTATTTAAACAATGGTTCTCATCTTCTGGATCCGGCACCTCATTTGAAATTATTATATTCTTCCCTCGATTCATTCAGCCGGGTGATAGCTCCCAAAGTTGTTCTGTTAAAATTATATTTTCGTTTTGCCCGTGAAGAAGGATTGCCGGTCAAGGAATCATGGCTGGCTGGACTGCCCCCAGATTTGCATGATGATGCACTGGAAATCTTAAAACTACCCGTAGACAAGACAAAGATTGTGGACAGTAAAATATATGAGGTTTTGGAGAGTTTAAAAATTTGGATGAACGCAGAGACCGAGTTACGGGTCGATTGATTTGTGAAGAGAATCTTCTCAGCCCTTGCCAACCTTGCTCAGTTTAATTTAATTATTCCCTAATCAATGGGAATATCTAAGAAAAATATCGAAGTGCGGACCCAGGGTAAGGGTACTTATGAAATTACCTCGCTTATTGCCGATGGGTTGAAGCAATCAGGCTTTTCTGAGGGGCTGGTAAGCATCTTTGTTCAACATACCAGTTGTAGCTTGGTAATTATGGAAAATGCAGATCCCTCAGCCCGCGTGGACCTGGAAAGATTTATGGAAGATTTGGTGCCTGAGGATTATCCCTATTTTATTCATACCCATGAAGGTCCGGATGACATGCCATCGCATGTAAAAATGGCTCTTACCCGTACCAGTGAACAAATTCCCTTTTCTGATGGCCGTTTGCAACTTGGCACATGGCAGGGAGTTTTTTTATGGGAACACAGGTCTTCCCCGCACAACCGGCGAGTCCTTTTTACCTATCTCGGTCAATGAAAATTTCGCCTACATTGATTACCATTGTTGGGTTAATTGTTACCTTGCATTTTGGATGTGCGCCTGCGGGAAGCATCATTGAGGAGGGCAATGATCCAGCCTTTGAGCGGGGAAGGTCTTACCTAAAGGTGGGGAGAGAAAAGGAAGCACTTGATGAGTTTCTTTCTGTTACCAGGCGGGTAACGCAAGCACCGGTTTCTCATCTCGAGGCTGGTCGCTTACTACTTACGCTCACCGACCGTAAAGATCCGGTTGCAGCAATTTATCATTTCCGCAGATTTTTACTCCTTCAACCCAATGCCCGTGAATCTCCAATGGTTGAACAATTAATTGTAACTGCTGAGCGGGAAATAATTCGGAAATTACCCGGTGAACCTTACGAGAATTATTTGGAAAGTATTGATCTTAAAGATGAAAATGATCGATTGCGCCGGGAAATTGCAGATTTGCAGGCCCGTCTGGGTTCGCCACTCGCACCGGCTGTTCCTATTCCACAGGAAATTATTCAGTCACAGGTTCCCGCTGAAGAACCTCCAGCGAGGGCTCATCCTGAGCCCCCCCGCACTTATATTGTCCAGCCTGGGGACAGTCTTTATGCCATAAGTAAAAAGATTTATGGGGATGCCTCGCAGATTGATAACATCTTTTCTGCCAACCGGGATAGCCTGAAAAGCAAAAACAGCTTAAAGGTTGGACAAACTCTCCGCTTGCCCCCGCTTCCCTGAATTGGCCTGCTTGGCTAGAGGTTGATTATGGCCTATTTTGATAACAACTCTACTACCCGGCCAATCGCAGAGGTATTGGATGGAATGTATCTTGCCTCTGAACAAAACTGGGCTAATCCATCTTCTCCCCATCTTGCAGGCACTCGTGTCCGTGCACTTATTGAAAAAGCCAGAGAGGAAATAGCTGAGTATCTTACTGTTTCACCCAGTCAATTAACCTTTACCTCCGGAGCGACGGAGTCGAACAATGCAATCCTGTCATCAGTTGCCAACAGGCACCCTATTGATTCTGGAAAAATTTTAATCTCAGCCATAGAACATCCAAGTATTTCAGAACCTGCCCAATTTTATTTTGGCGAAAATATTCACACACTACCGGTCAATTCAGATGGAATCGTGGAAATTGCGGAATTTGAAAAACAATTAGAGCAAAAACAGCCAGATCTTGTCGCACTGATTGCTGTGCATAATGAAACGGGGGTCATTCAACCCTGGCAGGAAGTTGCCCAAATCTGTAAGGATCAAGAAGTGTGGTTTCATTGCGACGCCACCCAATGGGTGGGCAAACTAGACCACGCTGGGCTTAATAAATGTACAAGCTTCTCCTTTTCAGCCCATAAATTTGGTGGACCCAGAGGGGTTGGCGGGCTTGTGTCATCCAAGCCCATCAGTTTTATCAAAGGTGGAGGGCAGCAAATGGAGACCCGTGGCGGAACAGAAAATTTCCCAGGAATTGAAGGGATGAGAATTGCTTGGGGTCTTATGTCCTCAAGAATTTCTTCTTTATCAACCCGTGAAGTTTGGCGGGATCGATTCGAGGATTATTTAAGCAATCAATTTTCTGACCTTAAGATAATTGGCAAGGGTGTACCCAGGTTGTGGAATACCACTCTTTTGTGCCTGCCAGAATTCGATAATTTAAGTTGGGTAAGCAAACTTGATAAGTTTGGATATACAGTTTCCACGGGTTCTGCTTGTTCAACTGCCCGCGATCAGCCATCCACTTTATCCGGTGCAATTGGATTGAGTAATCAAGAAAGTCGTCGTCTGCTTAGGGTAAGTTCCTACAGCGATACTCCTGAGGTGGACTGGCTGGGTCTGGCTGTAGCCTTTAAGGATGCCTCTTTAGAATTATTTTCGGAACGGGAAAATTCAGGTATCATCAAACTTTAAGAAAGATAAGCCAAGGCAGTGCGATTACTAGGAATCAATCTTCAGAATTTTCGTAACCTTGGCTCCCTAAGCTTGGAATTTGCCACCGACCGGGTATTTTTTCTTGGTTCAAATGGCCAAGGAAAGTCTAATCTTTTGGAGGCAATCGGGCTATGTTCCACCCTTCGTTCCTTTCGTGGATCAGTGGCAGAATCCATGGTTATGGAACAGGCATCTGCAGCTAATTTATTTGCCCGTTTTTTGGATGATGTTGGGACCGAACGTGAAGCCATGATAAGTTTTGGTAAAAAGGGATCTAAACAAGTTCAGATTGATGGAGAGCAGGCTAAAAGGTTGGGGGATCTGCTTGGCCAGTTTCCAACGGTTTGTTTATCCTCGAGAGATTTTCGCCTGGTTCGGGAAAGTCCATCCGATCGAAGGAAGTGGATGGACTTGGTGCTTTCATCCACCTCGCCCGAATATTTGCGTGCATTGCAGGGTTATTACAGATCGATGAAAGAACGAAATGTACTCCTGAAAAAAGGGGCAACTGATGGAGAGATTTTGGCATTTGAGCATACCCTTTCCTCAACCGCACATATCCTCCAGCAAGTAAGGGGAGAGCTTTTTCCCTTAATTAATAATACATTTGAACAATCTTATGCCAGACTGAGTGATAATTCGGAATCCGCACAATTATCCTACCTTCCGGATTATCAGGCTGAAAATATTGAGGAATGGAAAAGTTTTTTTAACAGGGAAAGATTTAGGGATCGACAAATAGGTTCCACCCGCAAGGGACCACACCGTGATGACTTTTCTCTGCTCTTAAATGGCAGGGATGCCCGGCACTATGGTTCGGAGGGTCAGCAGAAAGGATTGGTTCTTGCCTTGCGTCTTGCAGAATTTGACTACCTGCACAAAAAACTGGGTATGATTCCCATACTTCTTGCAGACGATGTTCTTGGTGAATTAGATGCTAAGCGCCGGGCAAACTTTCGAAAACTTCTACCTCCAAGTGCCCAGACCTTTGCTACGGGAACGAGTTATCCATCAAATGAGGAAAAAGAAATTTGGGAAACTTTTCAGGTGGATTCTGGCAGGTTTAATCCCTTGATTCCCGAGACAAAAAATGAATGAATTAATTCCCTTTCATTGGGCTGTGCTTATCTTGGGCTCCGCCATTATGGGATTAAGCAAAGGGGGGATACCCGGTGCCGGAAACCTCACCGTGGCCTTATTTGCCTTGGTGCTGGAAGATGCCTTGGGACCTGCAGGGGTTGCTTTATCCGTAGGTTTGCTACTTCCCGTTCTTATTTCAGCTGACCTCGTTTCCACCATAGTTTACAGGAAATATGTGGACTGGGCTCACGTCCGCCGATTACTTCCTTATTTTATGCTCGGAGTAATCGCTGGCTGGTGGGTCTTTGATTTTTTTCAATCCGAGGAAAGGGCCCGCACCCTTAAGGTCCTAATTGGAGTAATTCTTTTAGGAATAACGGCCCTGCGGTTTATTACCCTGAGGATAGCAAAGAGGAAAAACTCAGATTCCGTGGAAATTCCCTTGTTTTACGGTCCTCCACTAGGAATATTTGGAGGTGTTGCCACCATGCTTGCCAATGCAGCTGGTCCCATTGCCCAGTTTTACTTACTGGCAATGAGGTTGCCGAAGTATGCATTTATTGGCACCTCCGCATGGTTGTTTTTAATTGTTAATGTTTCCAAGGTTCCCCTGATGATCGAACTGGAAATTTTGAACCAGGAAATTTTTAGCGTGAGTGCATGGCTATTTCCTCCAGCAATTCTAGGTGCAATTGTTGCACCCAAAATTGTAAGGTATATTAGACAGGACTGGTTTGAGCGTTTGATTTGGTTCTTTATCGTAATCGCCGGGTTGCGCATGATCTTTTAGATATTAAGTGAATAAATCGTCCAGAAAGTTATGGGCCAAGCATTTGGCCGGGCAATCGACCAAGGCTAACATGGGGGTGGATCCAAAGATTTTGCTAAAAAAAGAGCCATTTCAGGGAAGAATTCTTGGGGTGGATCCAAGTTTGCGTGGCACAGGATTGGCGATTCTTGAGTGTGAAAAAGGTAGCTACCGCTTGCTCCATTCCGAAACCCTTAAACTCGGAAATAAAATTTCCTCCATTTCCTGCCTTGGCAAAATTCACGAATTAGTCGCTCATCTGATCAAACTTTGGCAACCCCGTCATGTTTCCTGTGAAGAGACAATTTATGTGCAAAATTTTAAGACTGCCCAGATCATGGGTTCTGCCCGGGGTGCGGCACTTTCTGCCGCAGCCATTTATGATATTCCGGTTTTTGAATACGCACCCCTAAGGGTAAAACAGGCAGTGGTTGGTTTTGGCCGGGCGAGTAAGGAGCAAATGTCCAGTACCCTTGCTCAAATGCTTGGGCTTCCCCAGGCATTGCCATTTGATCAGGCAGATGCGCTTGGTCTTGCCCTTTGTCACGCCCTTACCTGGGTACCCCAATAAGGTATTACCGTTAACTAAGGAACTGCTTTTGGTCGAATTGGATTGAGCCAGTTATCACCTCTTGTCATATGTTGAGGTTAGGTGTAGTTTATCAAACCACTTGCTAGCTTTTCTTGCCGCGGTCATGCCCGGTTCATTAATTCTTCCGATTCATGTCAAATATTCAGGAAAGTCCAGAGATTATTCATCGAATAGAACCTGAGAAAAGTGGTGAGTCAGGGGCAAGATTTGATGAACTTGTCCGCCTGCTTGAAAATGGAACTGATGAGGAATTGAAACTTCATTTGGAAAGTTTTCACCATTCTGATCTGGCGGATGCATTTGGATTGCTTGAGCGTACCCTTCGCAAACGGCTGATTGAATTGGTCAAACCGGAACTGGATCCCGATCTGCTTTTTGAACTCGAAGATCATTTGCGCAAAGAAGTTACCGACAGCCTGACACCTGAGGAGGTTGCCGAAGTCATCACCGAGATGGATTCGGATGAGGCCGTTCAGGTTCTTGAGGATATGAATGAGGATGACCGGGCAGAGGTCCTCAGTTCTGTGCCTCGTGAAGAACGCGAAGATATAGAGGTGGGACTTGCCTTTCCTGAGGACAGTGCCGGACGTCGGATGCAAACCGATGTGGTTTCCGTGGGAACAAACTGGACGGTTGGGCAAACGATTGACTATCTGCGTGAAGAGAGCGACCTGCCCGAGGAATTCCTTGATTTGTTTGTGGTGGATGAGGAGGCTCGTCCGGTTGGGATTATTTCGCTCTCCCGAATTCTTCGCTCACCCAGAAATACCTTGATGCGGGAAATTGCCGATGAGACTCAGGTGCTCATTCCTGCCGAGACTTTACAGGAAGAAGTCGCCCTGCTTTTCGAAAAGTATGACCTCACCACCGCCGGAGTAGTCGATCAAGGGGGGAAACTGCTTGGTATGATCACGGTGGATGATGTGATGGAAGTTGCCCGGGAGGAATTTGAGGAGGATGTTTTGCTGCTTGGTGGGGTGGGGGAGGAAACCATGGACGACAGCGTGCTCCAATCCTCTGCCAAACGATTTGCCTGGTTATTGGTAAACTTGGTAACCGCCGCCCTTGCATCTGTGGTCATAAGTATGTTTGATGCCACCATTGAACAAATGGTTGCTCTTGCCGTGCTTATGCCAATTGTTGCCTCAATGGGAGGAAATGCGGGCACCCAGACGCTGACCATTACTGTGCGTGCACTGGCTACCAAAGAGTTAACCTCCTACAACACCATGCGGGCGATCCGTAAGGAATTGTTGGTGGGGGTATTGAATGGTCTGCTCTTTGCATGCCTTGCCGGACTGGCGACTATATTTATTTTTGGAGATTATGGAGAATCCTCCCTTCTCCTCGGTGGGATTATTGCCGGAGCCATGGTCATCAATATGATTGTTGCCGGGCTTTCTGGAATCATTCTTCCCATCCTGCTCGACCGTGCCGGGGTTGACCCTGCGGTTGCTTCCGGTGTCTTTGTAACCACCGTAACCGATGTGGTCGGATTCTTTGCTTTCCTGGGATTGGCTTCCCTGATTTTACTTTGAACGAAGTTTAAATTCTTAAAGACCTGGAAAATTAATTCTTTGGTTCAAAGCCTTCTGGCCAGTTCCAGGAAGAACCGTTCCAAAAAAGTCCATAATCATTTTTTAATTGTTCGATAGGATCGGGGGAGTAAAACATGAGATCATCAGAGAAATCCATTCTGCTACCGGTGAAAGTATCAAGAAAAGTCCAAGTCGAACGGTTTTCATCCCAACGCAATTGATTGGGATGTTTTTCCAGTAAAGAGATTGCGACCAAGGGAATTTTGATCATGCCTTCCTTGCTCTTCTTAATGGCGAGGAGATTTAAGTCGATCACCTCGTCAATTTTGTCTGCATTGAAACGCAAAAGATAATCCAGGGAATAGACCCCGATCCCCAGACCAGAACAAAGTAACAGGGTGATCAAAATGATTAAGCGGCGCAGACTACGGTCGCTGGAATCGCGCATTTTACGAAGCTCTTCCATGGCCCGGTGAATTTTGGAAACATCTTCCCCGTTGATCCGAAGGGAGGAGATTTCATTCTTAAATTCTGTTTTCCAGGTTTCCGATGGTGTTTCGACCTCAACCAAATTCGAAGGCAATGGAATGCCCTGTTCCTGTTCCTCCTCCGGTTCCTCTTCAATTACCTCGCCGTCCTTCATTGATTCTCCTCCTGAGGTTTCTTCTTGGAGTATGCAAACCTGGCAATTTCCATATCCACTGAGGGAGTTCCGTCTTTTTCATCGGTTACCTGATGAATGTACTCTGCCACCGAATTTGCAATCAGGGTGGACATACTGACATCCAGCACATTGGCAAGATATTGCATTTTTTGATAAACGGACTTCGTCACCCGCCCGTTGATTGCCACATAAATATCTTTCCCCTCTGCCATATTATTACTTATTCCCAGTTTGTTGAATGGGGAAATCCTTGGGTGCATGCCACTTGGACTGTTTCCAGGTCAGGCTCGATTGGCTCAATTCGAGGTACGCTTTTTTTGGTAATATGATATTGTCATAGAAATTCCTTTTTGCCCCATTTGGTTTTCGTACAAACCAGCCTTGCAACTGGCGGTCCCAAAGCAGGGGGTGCCAGGTGTCGCTCAACTGGACGATCGCATCGGTATGAATGAAGGTTTTATTGGTCATATCAAACCGTTCAACTCCTTCGCTGATCATTTCATCAAGCTTGTCGACTTTGAACCTCATTAGATAGTTCAGCCCAAATCCAAGAAAAAAAAGCCCAATAATGGTCAGGCTAATAATGGTAATGGAAAGTCCTTTGATAGTGCGGTCATTTTTCTCCTTGATCGATTTCATCTCATCCATCAGGTCACGAATTTCGGCTATCTTTTCGCCGTTTAAACGGACGGATGTAATTTCGTCATGAAATTCAGTCTTCCACGATTCCGGGGAAAATTCGACCTCCAGAGAGTTGTTTTCCTTTGGATTATTTGACTGCTCGCTCATTTTTCCATTCAGACCCGTTCCAATAAATCCCCATTTCACGGAGTTCCTCAAGACGAATCGGACTATAAAAAAAGTATTCGTTGGTTAAGAGTTCGGTCTTTCCATTGAAGGAGTTTAAAAATGTCCAGTGTGACTTGTTGTCATCCCAGATTATTTTATTTTTATGAGCTTTGAGCATGACCAAAGACTTGGAAGGCATTCTTACCATACCTTTGCTGCTTTTTTCAATGGTTTCGATATTTAAATCCAAAGCATGATCAATTTTTTCCACATCAAATTGCAGAAGGTAATCAAAAGCATAGATACAAAACACAAGGCTTGAACTTATCAGTACGATGATCAAAAACATTAATATCTTTATCGACCGATTGCTTTTTTCCCTGAGTTTTCTTAAGTCTCTAACCGCCTGGTGTAATTTGGTCACTTCTTCGCCATTGATGCGAATGGAAGAAATTTCATTTTCGAATTCAGTCTTCCATTTATTGGAAGAGGTTTCCACCTCTACCAGGTTTCTTGGTGCATCCTTACCTTGATCGAGTTCATCCTCATAAGTACTCGATTCATCAACAGATTTTTTTCCCCCTGACATTGGCTGATTTCTTATTCTTGAGAGACGGGCAGGCCTTTGGAAGTTGGATGGAATCGATTGTTTTTTAATTCTAATCCAGTTTTTGGTAAATGATTGTAAGCCAAATGAGGAAATAATATGAGGTCGCTCACTTTCTGCTTGGTTCCTTTTTTATAGCGTTCGATATACCAGCGTTCCGTGTTTTTATCCCAGTAGATGGCTTGATTAAATTCTGATAACTGCCTAAACGCTTCCACCGGCATAAAAGTCTGGTCAGTCATATCAAAACGGTGGATACCTGCTTCGACTATTTCATTTACTTTCTCTGCTTTGAGCTTGTTAAGATGCTGAACCCCAAGCACGACAATTCCCAGGCTCAGGATGGATAGCAGAAAAATTGTAAAAATCAGTGCTTGAATTTTACGGTCTGTGGTGTCTCTGAGCGACTTCATCTCAGTCATCAAATCCCTTATCTCAGCTATCTTTTGTCCGTTTAAACGTACAGATTTTATTTCCTCATAGAATTCAGTCTTCCAGGAGTCGGAGTCAAAATTAACCTCCAATGAATTGGATTCTTGGGAATCAGAGGAATGTTCGCTCATGTAACCCTCTTTTCTTATTCAGAAGATTTTTTTTTCTTAGCGTAGGCGAAGCGGGCGATT
>JAYODK010000078.1:0-4185 GCA_038106225.1 Opitutales bacterium
TGTGAAATTCTTGCGGAAATAAAAGAGACATTCGGGGTTCCGGTTATTTCAGATATCCATGAACCCTATCAGGCAAAGCCTGCCGCCGAAGTGATAGATGTCCTCCAACTCCCGGCTTTTCTTTGCCGGCAGACTGATCTGGTGGTGGCACTGGCGGAGACCGGCAGACCGGTGAATGTAAAAAAGGCCCAGTTTCTTGCCGCCCATGAAATGGGTCATATCATCCAAAAATTTGCCGAGGCTGGAAATGAGCAGGTCCTGCTCTGCGAGCGGGGAAGTTCTTTTGGATACAACAACCTGGTGGTTGACCCCCTGAATTTTGGTATCATGAAAGGGACTGGATGTCCGGTTGTTTTTGATGTGACTCATTCCCTGCAGATACCAGGAGGCAGGAGCGACTCGGCCGGTGGACGCAGGCAGGCAGTTTTTCAACTCATGCTCGCAGGCATGAGCCAGGGAATAGGTGGATTGTTTTTGGAATCTCACCCCAACCCGTCTGAAGCCAAATGTGACGGCCCCTGTGCCCTGCCCCTCGATAAACTGGAGGAGTTTTTGGCTCAGGCAAAAGCAATGGACGACTTGGTAAAGAGTTTACCAGAAATTGAGGTGGAATAATTTATTCCTCCCGGTTCCCTGAACCCTTTTTATCCGATGAGCGAACAACAGGATCCATGGCCGGTTTTGTGGAGTTGGTTTCCCGATATTACTGAGACGCAGTGGGAAAAGCTCAAGGAATACACAGCTTTGCTCCGTGAATGGAATGCCAAGATTAATCTGGTTTCCCGAAAAGATATGGACAGGCTGGAAACCAAGCATCTTGCCCATTGTCTGACCATTACAAAATTTTTACGGCTGATGCCGAAAGCCAGGATTCTTGATGTTGGCACAGGCGGGGGGTTACCTGGAATACCCATGGCCATATGTTATCCGCAGGCCAAGTTTACCCTGATCGATTCCATCGCCAAGAAAACCATGGTGGTGGAAGATATTGCCCAGCGGCTAAATTTGTTAAATGTGGATGTCCGTCGCGGAAGAGTGGAAGAATTGCCCAAGAAAAAAACCTATGATTTTATACTCGGCCGGGCAGTTACCTCACTGCCAGTATTTTTTGGCTGGGTAAGGGACAAAGTGGCCAAGGGATCGAAAAACTCTCCGGCTAACGGAATTCTTTATCTAAAGGGCGGAGATTACACGGAAGAATTAGATCACTCTGGGCTTACGCCCGCTAAAATTTGGAATTTGGACGAGTTACTGCCAGAAGCAGAACTTGGAGAGAAGTATTTAATTCACTTCAAACTTTAACAACTCCCATAAAAAAGGGAGTCAATCAGGGATTCCAAACTTTAAAAAGAGCTTCAGCCATGTGAGAAGGTGTCTCGGCAACCGAGATACCCGCATCGAGCAGGGCTTCCACTTTGGCTTCGGCGGTTCCTTTACCGCCGGAAACAATGGCACCGGCATGACCCATCCTGCGGCCAGGAGGCGCAGTACGACCCGCAATAAAGGCGGCACATGGTTTATTTACATGTTCCTTGATAAAAGCTGCGGCTTCCTCCTCCGCAGTTCCACCAATCTCTCCAATTAGAATGATTGCCTCGGTCTCGGGATCCTCGTTGAATAATTTCACCGCATCCAAATGACTGGTTCCATTGATTGGGTCGCCACCTATGCCGATGCAGGTTGATTGTCCATGCCCGGCCGAGGTGATCTGCCAGACTGCTTCATAAGTAAGTGTACCGGAGCGGGATACAATACCAACCTTACCGGGTTTATGAATGTATCCAGGCATGATACCAATCTTGCACTCGCCCGGGGTGATGATCCCCGGACAATTCGGTCCGATGAGACGGGAGTTTGAGTTGGCAAGTCTCGCTTTTACCTCGGCCATATCACGCACGGGAATTCCCTCGGTTATGGCAATAATCAGGGGGATTTCCGCATCGATTGCTTCCAGTATAGAATCGGCAGCAAACGGTGGTGGCACATAAATTGCGGCCACATTTGCCCCCTCCCTGTCCACTGCCTCCTGCACGGTGTCAAACACCGGCACAGAATCCTGAAATTTTTGCCCACCCTTGCCCGGAGTTACCCCGGCCACCACATTGGTGCCATACTCCATGCATTGAATGGTGTGAAAACTACCGGCACTTCCAGTGATTCCCTGAACCACCAACCGGGTATCCTTGTTTACGAGTACGCTCATAATAAATTCTTTCTTTTTCTAGGATTGAGCAGCCAATTTGACCACTTTTTCTGCCGCTTCGGCCAGGGAGTCTGCCGGCTCCAGTGCCAGCCCACTATCGGCAAGTATCTGTTTTCCCTGTTCCACATTGGTTCCTTCGAGGCGTACAACCAAGGGAACTTTCATATCGAGTTTGCGGGCGGCATTGACAATGCCGGTGGCAATGACATCGCATTTCATAATACCACCAAAGATATTAACCAAGATGGCTTTCACCGCATCATCGGAGACCAGGATACGGAAGGCATTTTCGACCTGTTCCTCATTGGCACCCCCTCCAACATCAAGAAAGTTGGCAGGAGAACCACCATAATGCTTGATGATGTCCATGGTGGCCATGGCCAGTCCGGCTCCATTTACCATACAGGCAACATTTCCATCGAGGGCGATATAATTGAGGTCAAATTTGGAGGCCTCCACTTCCTTGGGGTCCTCCTCGGTAAGGTCGCGCAGTTCCACAACATCGGGATGACGGAAAAGGGCGTTGGAATCAAAGTTTACCTTGGCGTCCAGGGCGATGACATCGCCAGTGGGAGTTAGCACAAGGGGATTTACCTCAACCTGTGAACAATCCTTGGTCCAGAAAAAATCGTATAATTTACTGACTAATTTTACACATTGCTTGAAAGAATCCCCGGATAATCCAAGTGAAAAAGCAATTTGCCGGGACTGGTAAGGCCTAATTCCGAGTGCTGGATCGATTAATACCTTGGTGATTTTCTCGGGAGTTTTTTCGGCAACTTCCTCGATATCCACACCCCCTTCGGTAGAGGCAATGATCACAGGCTTAGAAGTTGCCCGGTCCATGAGGATGGCAAGGTAAAATTCCTTATCGATATCTGAGGCTTCGGTAAAATAGACCGTGCCCACTTCTTTTCCCTCTTCGCCGGTCTGCTTGGTCACCAATGTATTGCCGAGCATCTTTTCAGCTTTTTCCCTTGCCTCTGCAGGGGAGGAAACCACATGCACTCCCCCCTGAAAACCATTGGTAAAAGTTCCCTTGCCCCGACCACCTGCATGGATTTGTGACTTTACCACGACTGCCTGGTCGGATGAGAAAGATGATAGTGCTTGATCGAATTGATCCGCAGATTGTGCCACTGTGCCTTTGGGCACGGCAACACCGGCATCTGCAAACAATTGTTTTGCTTGGTATTCGTGAACATTCATGAGGATAAAAAAGGGTCTAGATTGTCAGGCTTATTGCATCGTTCAAGCCTTTTCCCAAACCATCGCCAGCAATCTTAAAAATTTCATCATTTGGCACTTGCTCGATTGATTGAATAACGGGAAAAATGTCACCATGCAAAAGTTACTCTTTCTATGCCTCCTTCCCTCGATATTTTTATGTGCGGACTGGCCGCAATATCATGGCCCTTTGCTCGACAAGTCAACCGAGGCACCCTTGCTCAATCAAATCAGTTCCCTTGGGAAAAAGCCTCTTTGGACCACCTCCACCCCATTAGGGTTCAGCTCCTTTTCAACTAACCAAAACCAAGCCTTCACCCTGATTGCAGAGGAAGATGAAGACGGGTTGCTCCGAGAAGTCTGTATTGCCCTGGACCTAAGGACTGGCCGTAGACTCTGGCAGATTCAACTAGGCAGGGCATCCTATGGACATAGTGGTGGAAATGCAGGAACCAGCAATAATTCCGGTGGCGATGGGCCACGCTCCACCCCCTCGGTAAGTAAGGACAGGATATTTGTGTATGACTCCGAAATGACCCTTCATTGTTTGTCCTCAAAATCAGGAAAAGTTATCTGGGCAGTCGATATCATCAGTGAGCACGATGGTAAAAATATAACCTGGAAAAATGCATCCTCTCCCCTGCTGGTGGATGGTTTAGTAATTGTATGCGGTGGGGGCAAAGATCAAAGCATGATTGGATTTGACCAGACAACGGGCAAGGTCCGCTGGAAAAGTGGTGCAGAAACCCTCACCC
>JAYODK010000079.1:0-4180 GCA_038106225.1 Opitutales bacterium
TATCTGAAATAACCGGAACCCCGAATGTCTCTTTTATTTCCGCAAGAATTTCACAACCCTCTTCAAGTCCCGGCCCGCGAAAGGAGGAGACCGATGAGCGGTTGGCTTTATCAAAGGATGCCTTAAAAACATAAGGAATATTCAACCGGTCGGTAACCTCTTTATAAAATGAGGCAATCTCCAGTGCCATCTCCCGGGACTCCAGCACATTCATTCCTCCGAATAGGGTAAAAGGAAGCTCGTTGGAGATCTTTATTTGGCCAACCGAAATGATCTTTTGTTTATTCATGAAAATGCGATCTCAGGTGGGGTGCCATGCTCTGCAGTCACCACGATACCAATCCCTCCACGGGCATTAAAATCGACCTCAACCCGGCACCATTTTGGATCGAGTGCATCCACCAAATCAGTAAGCAATAAATTGGCAAAGTGTTCATGAAACACCCCTTCATCCCGATAGGTCCAGAGATAGAGTTTGAGAGATTTAGATTCGACAATTTTTTGGTCCGGGGCGTACCGGATCAAAATATTGGCAAAGTCCGGTTGTCCGGTTTTCGGGCATAGACAGGTAAACTCACTGGTTTGCAACTCCACGAGATAGTCACGCTCAGGATTGCGATTGGGAAAAGTTTCCAGGGCACGGCTTGGCTGGGTACCCCCTTTTCCAAGTTCTGTAAGGTTGATATGTTCTGGGTTTTCTGAATTCATGAAAAGAATTTTATAATTTCAAGATCTTTGCTGGGGAGCAAGGCAAACTCAGGGATTATTTTCCGGAAAGTCCAGCCCAGTCGACCGCAGAGCCGGTAGCTTCACAGGCCTCTTTTAGTTGGTCAAGAAAGAGGTCCCTGCTAACCTCCGTTGCGCCCAGGCTACGCAAAAAAGGATTAGGCACCTGGCAATCGATAAAATGGAGACCCGTATCTTTTGATATTTCCACCAATTTAGCCATGCATACCTTGGAGGCCTCGCTGGATGTGTGAAACATAGACTCACCAAAGAATGCTTTGCCAATACATAATCCATAAAGACCACCCACCATTTTTCCCTCCTGATAAGCCTCAATGGAATGAGCGATTCCTTGCTGGTGAAGAGTGCCGTAATCGATCTCCATATCCGGTTCTATCCAGCTACTCTCCTGAGCGGGACGTGGGATACCGGCACATGAGCGCATAACCTTTTCAAAGTTACAATCGATCCTAATTTCAAAGGTCTCTTCCCTGATTGCCTTGGCCAGGCTGCGGGGAATTTTGAATGCTTCTGGATACAGCAGCATTCTTGGATTGGGTGAGTACCAGCACCATAGATGGGGAGGTTGTTCCAATTTTACCCAAGGAAATATACCTTGCCGATAAGCAGCCACCAATCGATCCGTTCCCAATCCCTCACTCAGTGCGACCAGACCGGAATCATCCGATAATTTTGGGTCAGGAAAAAGCTCCGGATTATGATTATCCAGCAGAACCAATCCCATAGCTTAATCTATTCTGAACTCTAGGAAATGCCGCTTACTTTAAGCAGGCTGATTTCGGGTCGGCAATTAAAACGCAGACCATAGAGATTTCCCACACCTCGGGTGATATGAATGATTCTTCCTTTCCAGGAAAAGGTTCCATCGATCATGGATCTGTCTTTTACCGGTGCAAAAGGGGCGTCATTTTCAAATGGTACTTTAAACTGTCCACCATGGGTATGTCCACAAAGCATCAGATCCCACTTGTAGAGCAATAGGGCTTCCTTGGCGTCTGGGTTGTGATTGAGCAGGATTACTACCCGAGGGCTCGATTTCTTGGGTGCCGGTAATTTTTCCAGGCAAATTTGTGGACGACATTGCTGAGACCATAAATCCCCCAAGCCTACCAGGTCGAGGTGTTGTCCCTTTAAATAAATCTCCTTTCTCTCATTTTCAAGGACAGTAATTTTGGCTGACCGTAAGAGATTTTTAATTTTTTGATTTGTGGAAAATCCACCATTATCGATTGCCCATTTTCCACCGTCATGATTTCCGAGGCAGGCAAAGGTTGGTACTTTGGCGGCAAAAAAACCAAGAAGTTTTGCATACTCCTTGAGCTTTTCTATTTCTGGTTGATCGGTAATAAAGTCCCCAGTGATAAAACAGGCGTCTGGCGATTGGTCCAGTCCAGCCTGCAATGCTTTTTCCAGGTATTCCAGAGATACCACCTTGGAAAGATGAAGGTCGGAGAGATGGAGCAAACGAAGATTGGCTTTGGGATGCAATCTTTTGAGCATGATTTCCTTTTCGCAAACATCGAGCCACTGTGACTCAAAAGATAAATAACCCGCAGAAGCGAGGATGCCGGTTCCTCCGAGAAGGGAATATTTGATCCATTCCCTACGGTTCATCTTCTGTTGGCGTTTTGCCCGCTTTTTTTCAAGCTCCCGATGATAGTCCGGAGTGTCTTTATTCATGATTTTTCCGGAATTCCGCCCTCGCTGTCCCAATGCTCAATCATTTCGACCAGACTGGTAATTTTACAAATCTCTTCGGAACCACTTCTCAAATCCTTCACTTTTACTTCTGCCTGCTTCACCTCCTCCTCTCCCAGAATGATTGCATAGCGGGCACCGGATTTTCCGGCTTCTTTAAATTGTTTGCCAAAGCCAGAGGACTTGAGGGAATAACCCGCTGAGTGTCCAGCCTTGCGTAAACGACTGGCAAGACGCAGACCAATGTCCCTTTCTGTTTCTCCAAAAACCAGAAAGAGGTCGGGTGATATGACATATCGGGGAAGCAGACTTTTTGATTCCAGGCAATCGCTCAGGGTAATATCTCCAATCGCAAAACCTGCTGCAGGGAGATCGCAATTTCCAGACAGCTTTTTGATAAGATGGTCATACCTTCCTCCCCCGGCAAGGGCACGACCTTCACCACTTGCCTCAAAGGCCTCGTATACAAATCCGGTGTAGTAAGCCAGACCTCGGACAATGGACAGATCGACCTTGATCATCGAGTGACAACCATGAGCTTCCAATCGTGCCATCAATCCCTGCCATTGTTTTGATCTTTCGATACCTTCGTCCCCGCAACTTTGCAGGCGATCAATAACATTATCCAGGTTTTCCAGGTTTTTGATTTCCTGAATTTTTTCAAATAGTTCCTCTCCGCGACCCGGATTGGCAGATTCGAGCGATTCAATTGTTTGCTCAGGTTTTCGACGTTCACTCTTATCAATCGCATCGAGGGTAGGGGGGCGGGCACCCTCCAATATCCCTAATTGATCGAGCAATAATACCCAGGTAACCCGGTCGCTCAACCGCACAGTTACATCCTTGCTGCCCAATCCAAAGGTTTCGAAAATAGAGCAGAGCAGGGCGATCAATTCTGCATCGGCATCGATTCCCGGCTCGCCGATCAAATCCGCGTTAAATTGGTAAAACGAACGCCCCCTTCCTTTTTGCGGGCGTTCGTATCGAAAGTGTTCCCCGATATTAAACCATTTTACCGGTTTAGGGAGGGAATTTGCCTGGGCAGCAACCATCCTGGCAAGGGTGGGGGTTAGCTCCGGTCTAAGGGCAACTTTTCTTCCACCCTTATCCTGAAAATGAAACAATTGATTGGCAATTTCCTCACCTGATTTTTCCAAATACAGATCAAGGGGTTCCAGGATAGGAACATCATATTCCTGAAAGTCAAAAGCACGGGCTACGGTGCGGAACACACGAAATAAATGATTTCGCTGGGCACATGCATCGGGGGGGAAATCCCGAAATCCGGGTAAGGTGTCGAACATACTTTCTATCCTAACAGTATATTTCTTCCCTGCAAGACAGGGAATATGCAAAGTTAGACAGAGTCGAGGTCGAGCTTGGAGAGCCCAGCCTTCATTTCTTTGCCCGCCTTAAACTTGACCACTGCTCGGCGGGGGATGACCACATCTTTTTCCGGCTGGTTTGGATTACGACCGATCCTGGATTTCCTGACCTGTACCTCGAATACCCCAAAGTTTCGTAATTCCACATTCTGTCCGTTTACTAAACCCTCACAGATATGATCCAAAGTTTTTTGAACAATCTCGGTTACATGTTTGTGGTTATAATTGGCGCCCTCATATATGGATTGGACGATTTGTCTTTTAGTCAGGTTGTTTGACATGTGGGGTAAAACGGTTTGAAAGACCAGAGTAAGGGGTTTAGGGTAGTATTTCCATAAATTCCGATACAC
>JAYODK010000080.1:0-4152 GCA_038106225.1 Opitutales bacterium
GCATGGGAAGAGCAAAAAGCAGTCAGGGAGGTTATGATGTTCCTCCAGACCTATGGGGTAACCGATGCACTTTGCCTGCGACTTGTCCGCAAATATGGAAACGAGGCCAAAACGATCCTCGAGACAGATCCATACCGGATTATTCGCGAGGTGAAAGGAATAGGCTTTAAGACAGCGGACCGGATTGCTCTCAACCTGGGTCTTGCCAGCAATGGTCCACCGCGTATCGATGCTGGTCTTTTGCATACCATGCAGGAGTGTGAGGACCAGGGACATACCCACTTTGAACGCCGGGAGATTGCACTGCAGGCGACCGAGCTACTGGAGGCAAATTCAAATGAAGTGGAAAATCGGATAGATACTTTGTTGAGTCAGGGAGAAATCGTAAATTCTAAAACAGACTGGATTCAATTGCCATCGACCGCCCGGGCCGAGATCTCCCTCGCACAATCCCTGAATTTTTTGCTCAAAGGCAAATCCAGTCTTCCATCTATTCTCATTGATAAAGCAATTGAATGGGCTCAAGAAAAAGCAGGTTTCACATTTGCAGATGCTCAGACAGATGCGATAAGGCAGGCTCTGTCTTCGAAAGTTTCTGTTCTGACGGGTGGTCCGGGAACTGGCAAAACCACCATACTTAGGTCTTTGGTTTCGATCTTACGGGCAAAAAAAGCAAAAATCTTTCTCTCTGCCCCCACTGGGCGGGCGGCAAAACGGATGTCTGAAACCACCTCTCATTTCGCCCAGACAGTACATCGGTTGCTTAAATTCGACCCTTCACAAGGCGGATTCAGTGTGAATGAGCACAACCCTTTGGTATGTGATTATTTAATTATGGATGAGTCCAGTATGCTGGACATCCGTCTGGCTGCAGCCCTCGTGCGTGCCCTTCCCTCGAATGCTCACTTACTTTTGGTAGGGGATGCAGATCAGTTACCATCAGTAGGATCAGGAAATGTGCTTAAAGATCTTATCGACTGCAATGAACTTCCGGTAACCCGACTGGAGATAACTTTCCGACAATCAGATGACAGTGGGATCGTTGGACTAGCTCATTCCATTCTCTCCGGAAAATCAGGCCCTCCTACTCCACTTGAACCATCTTCAAAATTACCCCGCAATTTTGATGTTCATTTCATCAAAGCAGAATCCCCTGAGGAATGTGTAACTGTGGTATGTCAACTTTGCCAGAAAATCTTGCCCAACACATTTGGAATCGATCCAAGGATTGATCTGCAAGTGCTCGCCCCCTTACACCGGGGAATTGGAGGCATCGGAAATTTGAATGATCAAATACGGGACGCCCTGAATCCAAACGGTGCCACCCATATGATGGGAAGTATGCTTTTCCGGGAAGGTGACAAAGTCATACAAACACGCAATAATTATGATAAGGATGTGTTTAATGGGGATTTGGGAATTATCGAAAAAGTAGATTCCTTAAATGGTATCCTAGAAATTAATTTCGAGGGTAGATTGGTAAGGTATGAGAGAATGGAGATGACCGACCTCCAACCGGCCTATGCCATCTCGGTGCATAAAAGCCAAGGCAGTGAATATCCTGTGGTGATTTTTCCTTTATTGAAACAACACTTTATGATGCTGCAAAGGAACCTGGTATATACAGGTCTTACCCGGGCAAAGAAAAAAGTTGTTTTTGTGGGAGACCCGGCAGCCTATGCCATGGCCATAAGAAACAATAAAACTTTAGCCCGCCAAACAGATTTAATCCGTAAATTTAGGGAGCAATTAAAAGTCACATAATGATCAGATAGGTGGCAAAAAGAAGCATTAGGTAAGCAGGTGCAACTTTTAAATATTTATTGTTCTCCACCTTCAGGTGGTAAAGAACAGCCATAAACATTATCGGAGCAAGCACCATTGCGGCTGGCCTAATCATAAAAGGTACCCAGTGACCGCAAAGAAAGCATATGGAGATAAGGATTTTTAAGAACCCGATTATATACATTGTTTTTTTGGACAGTCCATAAACCTTAAATTCTTCCTCCATTGTTTTTGCTCTTTTTCCCCTGAACCAGGTGGGGCGGTTCAGACGCCATGTCCAAACGGAAATTAACACCAATGCCACGCCACAGCGTAGAAGGGTGTGTTCCAGGGTTTGCCAGGCTTCCATTACTCTATTGAAAGCACAATGCCCTCAGCAAGAAGCTAGATTAGTTATCAAGCGAGCAACGCCCGCAATTACTGGGCATGCCTGAACAGGGGGGGAGGTCAACTGACTGGGGGTCCGAATTGCCAGCAGAAAACACGGAAAGTTTCTTTTCTAACTTTTCCGAACCACAATCCGGACACTTTGCTTCTTTTTGCCAATTAACCGACCTAACTAATTGCTCGGAATCCTTCGAGCAGGAAAGACAGGTAAATTCGTAAATCGGCATCTATGGGAAAATATGATCAGTAATTTGCGAGCAAATCAATAAAGCGGACGATCATGTAGTAGAGGGACACAAGGATACCAATTCCAAACAAACCGACAAAGACCAAACTGGTTAATTTCTTAACTCCTTCAGTTTCGAGGAACTTTGGCTGCTTCTCCATAGATCCAATCATAACGATTATATAGACAACAATCGCAAAAATGGGCATGGTAACCATAAACCAATCAAATTCAGTACTCATTTCAATAATCATGTTGATCTAAGTGCCTAAGTCAAGGAGGAGGAATTCCTCTGGGAAAATTTTTGATGAAATCTACAGAAATCCATCATCCTAAAATTTTTCATTTGGTACTTACCCGAGAATTTTTTGTTATTTTTGCAACTTTCCCTCGCCGTTAAGTCCAACATTTGCATCTTAGCAGGGATGATTTCACCAAACAATCCAGACATGCCCGTGGAATGTAACCACATTCGCCATATCGTATGCCTAAAGTTCAGGGATGGAACTAAACCAGAGGAAATCGGATTAATTGAAGAAAAATTCCCTATGCTCAAGAGTTTGATCCCCGGAATCGTTTCTATTGAATGGGGAACAAACAACAGTCCGGAGGGATTAAATAAAGGATTTACCCACTGTTTTGTGGTAACTTTTAATGGCGAAGATGCCCGCTCCTCTTACCTGCCCCACCCCAGTCATCAAGCATTCGTTGATATTCTCAAACCACTGCTAGATGATGTCTTTGTTATTGATTACAACTTATGAACAAAACAGTCGTTAGCTTATTTATCTCATTTGGTTGCATAACCTTTGCCTGGGCCAAATTATCGACGCCTGCCATATTTGGCGATAATATGGTTTTACAAAGAGATCATCCCTGCCCTGTCTGGGGATGGTCAGATCCTAACGCATCAATTGCCCTAAATTTTGCCGGGAAACTGTATCAAACTAAATCGGATAACAAGGGAAACTGGAAGATTCTTATCGAACCTCAATCCGCATCCAGTAACCCCAAGGAGATGGTAATTGCCAAAGGCATACCAGGCGGAATTTCAGCCAAACAAAAAGATTCCCTTGCTCTCTTAAAAGACCAGCCTGAATCGCTCGCATACAAAAATATTTTGATTGGTGAAGTTTGGCTATGTTCTGGACAGTCAAATATGGGGTGGACGGTGAACGGTTCTCAGGAAAGTGACCTTGAAATCTTATCCGCCAATTATGCAAATCTTCGCCTGCTTACTGTTCCTCAGGTGGGCACTCAAGAACCACAGGTTGATTTCCAAGGATCCTGGAAACCGGCAACCCGCGAAAGTGCTAAAAACTTTTCTGCAGTTGGTTATTTCTTTGGACGCAGACTGCATCAGATCCTTGGTATACCAGTAGGATTAATTAATAACTCATGGGGCGGTTCTGCCTGTGAGGCCTGGATACCAAGAGATAAATTTAAAAATCATCCTCTAGCTCAACCCTACATGAAGGAATGGGAAGAAAAGGAAAGAAATTATGACTTTGATTCGGTCTACAAGACCTACGAAAATAAGCTTAAAGAATGGGAAGCAGAAAATAAGTCAGGCAATGCAAAGGCTCATCGCCCCCGGCCACCAAGAAACCAGATGACGGGGCAGCACAGGCCTGCCAACCTCTACAATGGTGTGCTTTATCCTGTGATTGGTTTTGGAATAAGAGGTGCCATTTGGTACCAGGGAGAAAGTAATGCAGGCAGAGCACATGCATACCGTGAAATTTTCCCCCTTA